>JAZUGT010000023.1:0-30192 GCA_045641365.1 Lachnospiraceae bacterium | reverse complement strand
TAACAGTCGCTTTCACAAAGGCTACAACAAAGGTAACAGAGGTAGCAGAGGCTCCATCGTTAACAATCAACGACCTCACTAAGACAATCTCAGGAGAAGTTGCTGTAACTGAGGGTAAGGGTACAATCAAGATTGCATTAGAATCTGATGTAACAGAGAACGTTAAGTACAAGGTTGGATTCAAGGCTAACAAGACAACTCTTGTTACTGATCCGGCTGGCTATGAAGTAACTCTTGATGCTGAGACAGGAGAAGACCAGAATGGCTTCACACAGAAGACACTCATTGTTCAGACTCTTATCGGCAACAAGGTTGTTAAGACAGACGTATATGATATCTCAGGCTTAGTAAAGCCAATATCATAATTGCTAAGTAGCAATTTTCACTAGCTGTCTTCTGGCAGCTAGTGATTAACAAATACTAGACTCAACCAATGAGTACTAGTGATTAACAGAAATTAGACTCAGTTAATGAGCACTAATGATTAACAATTAATAATGAACCCATATTATTAATATCTTGCCACCGCAGGTTCGCCTGCGGTGGTTTTTTGTTATGGCAACGAGGAAAATGCTATTGTCACCAACAAACCACTATCACCAACACTATTTTTACCAACAAGCCATCGTCGCCAACGCTATTTTTACCAACAAGCCATCATCGCCAACATTATTAACACCAACAAATTATTAGAAAATACAATTGTCAGGGCATATATAGAAAAGTAATCACCTGTGCCCAATAATGTAAGACATACCGGGGCAAATATGAAAAAATGATTCATTATGCCCTAAGAAGAGAGTCATACCAGGGCATATAGCGAAAGAATGCAATATATGCCCAGAAGCAAGCAGTGCACCGGGGCAAATATGAAAAAGTCATCACCTATGCCCAGAGAAGCGAGTTATGCCAGGGCATATAGCAGAAGAATTCAATCTATGCCTCCAAGCAAGCAATGCACCAGGGCAAATAGCAAGAAAATTCAATATATGCCCCCAAGTAAGCGACGCACCAGGGCATATATGAAAAAATGATCCACTATGCCCAGAAGCAAGCGACACACCGGGGCATATAGCAAGAGAATTCAATATATGCCCTCAAGCAAGCAATATATCAGGGCAAATATGAAAAAAGTCATCACCTATGCCCAGAGAAGCAAGTTATGCCAGGGCATATAGCAAGAAAATTCAATATATGCCCAGAAGCAAGCAGTGCACCGGGGCATATAGCAAAAAAATTCAATATATGCCCTCAAGCAAGCGATGCACCGGGGCAAATATGAAAAAAGTCATCACCTATGCCCAGAGAAGCGAGTTATGCCAGGGCATATAGCAAAAGAATTCAATCTATACCCCCAAGCAAGCAATGCACCAGTGCATATAGAAAAAGAATTATCTAAGAAGCATCTGTGAAGCAGCCAAGAATCAAGCCAGAAACAGCTCCAAAAGCATAACAAAACTGGCGGTATTTTTTCTTGAAAAAGCGCTATCACCTTGCTATACTTAAAGACGGTGATTTTATTAAAAATGGAGGATATAACAATGGTTTCCTGGAATAATCTTGATACTCTTAAGAGTTACAATGAATTAAAGGGTGCTAAGGCCGTAGATCTTACAGAGGTTATGGCTGGAGAGAATGGCGCCAACAGAGTTAAGAATTATAGTGTACCAATGGCTGAGGGACTTGCATTTAATTATGCATCCAAGGCTGTTGATGATGACATTCTTGCTAAGTTAGCAGCACTTGCTGATGAGGCAGAACTTGTTGACAAGTTCGAGGCACTTTACAATGGCGAAGTTGTTAATACAGGTGAGAAGAGACTTGTTATGCATCACATGACAAGAGGACAGCTTGGTAATCCTGTAACAGCTGATGGTGTTGATAAGCGTGAGTTTTATCTTGGTGAGCAGAAGAAGATTGCTGAGTTTGCAGCTAAGGTTCATAGCGGTGAGATTTGCAATGCTGCTGGAGAGAAGTTCACAACAGCCGTTCAGATAGGTATTGGTGGATCTGACCTTGGTCCAAGAGCTATCTATATTGCACTTGAGAACTGGGCTAGAAAGACTGGCAACTTCAAGATGGAGGCAAAGTTCATCAGCAATGTTGACCCAGATGATGCAGCAGCTGTACTTAACTCTATAGATGTTGCTCACTCAATTTTCGTTCTTGTATCTAAGTCAGGAACAACACTTGAGACACTTACTAATGAGTCATTCGTTAAGGATGCGCTTAAGAATGCCGGCCTTGATCCATCTAAGCATATGGTTGCAGTAACAAGTGAGACATCACCACTTGCTAAGAGTAGTGATTATCTTGCAGCCTTCTTTATGGATGATTATATCGGTGGTCGTTTCTCTTCTTGTTCAGGTGTAGGTGGAGCTATCCTTTCACTTGCTTTTGGTCCAGAAGTATTTGCAAGCTTCCTCGATGGAGCAGCTAAGGAAGATAAGCTTGCAACTAACAAGGATATCAAGAAGAATCCTGCACTGCTTGATGCACTTATTGGTGTATATGAGCGCAATGTACTTGGCTATCCTTGTACAGCAGTACTCCCTTATTCACAGGCTCTTTCAAGATTCCCTGCACATCTTCAGCAGCTTGATATGGAGTCTAATGGTAAGAGTGTTAACAGATTTGGTGAACCAATTAGTTATGTGACAGGACCAATCATCTACGGTGAGCCAGGAACTAACGGACAGCATTCGTTCTATCAGCTTCTTCATCAGGGAACTGATATTGTTCCGCTTCAGTTCATCGGCTTCAAGAACAGCCAGATTGGTACAGATGTAGACATTCAGGGTTCTACAAGCCAGCAGAAGCTTTGTGCCAACGTTGCAGCTCAGATCGTTGCATTTGCTTGTGGTAAGGATGATGAGAATAACAACAAGAAGTTTGCTGGAAATCGTCCTTCAAGTATTATCATTGGCGATCAGCTTACACCAGAGACAATGGGTGCGCTTCTTTCACACTTTGAGAATAAGGTTATGTTCCAGGGATTTGCTTGGAATATCAACAGCTTTGATCAGGAAGGCGTACAGCTTGGTAAGGTTCTTGCCAAGAAGGTACTTGCTCATGAGACAGACGGAGCACTTAAGGTATACAGCGATCTGCTTAACATCTAATCATCTAACGGAAAAAGGAAGACCTTTACAGATTTGATTAGCTTAAGTATACGACATATATAGCGAATCAACGAGCCCGATTGTGAATGCAGTCGGGCTTTTATATTGAAAAAACTGATATCACATCCAGTCGGAATCATGTAATTCCAACAAAAAACCCAGCAGCATATCAATATGCTACTGGGTTTTATTAGTTCTATATTCCGTATAGGGATTAGTCCATTACGATACCGGCATTATATATTTTGCCATCTGAAGTATCGGGATTAGCCCATTACGATATCAACCTTATGTACCTTGCCATCTGCAAATGCTGGGATAAGGTTACCTTCGATAGCATTGCCATCAACAGTAACACTCTTGATACCCTTGCATACATGGTCTGGGTTGCTAATCTTGATCTCGTACTCAGCATCTCTGAACTTACGGTTAGCTGTAAATCCGTTCCAAGCTGATGGAATTGAAGGATCAACTCTGAGTCCGTCGAAGTCAGCAGCGATACCAAGGATGTACTGAGATATAGCTACCATGTTCCAAGCAGCTGTACCTGTAAGCCATGAGTTCTTGCCCTGTCCGAAGTTCTTGCCTGTCTGTCCGATATCAGCACCAGCGTCCTTACCACCAATCATCTGACCATATACATATGGCTCAGTCTTATGGATATCTGATGTCTCCTCTGTGAATGCAGGTGCAATCTCAGAGTAGTACTTGAATGCCTGATCACCTTCGCCTGCGTAAGCAGCAGCACAGATGATCCATGCATTGTTATGTGTGAAGATACCAGCGTTCTCCTTGTATCCACCTGGATATGTAGAGATCTCACCGTATTCTACATAGTACTTTGTAAATGCAGGATTGTTAAGTACAAGACCATGCTGTGTATTAAGTCTCTCATCAATAGACTTAAGTGTCTTAGCTGTAATATCCTTATCAAGACCTGACATGATTGCGAATCCCTGTGGCTCGATGAAGATCTGTCCTTCTTCACATTCCTTAGAACCCATCTTCTTGCCGTTAGCATCGTATGCACGAAGGAACCAGTCACCATCCCATGCAGATTCCATCATGTTCTTCATCATCTTGTCAATCTCAGCCTGAGCCTTGGCTGCCTCATCATCCTTGCCTAAGTGCTTAAGGATAGATACATAGTTAGGTCCGGCATATGTGAAGAGTGCTGCAACGAATGCAGACTCAGCAACCTTAGAGTAGCCACCTTCTGCAGCAAACTTAGGGTTAGTGTATGTCTGGAAGCTCTCACCTGGTGTATCAGAGAAGCATGAAAGGTTAATACAGTCATTCCAGTCAGCTCTCATTGCAAGTGGAAGTCCGTGAGGTCCAAGGTTGTCTACGATGTGGTAGAACGATACCTTAAGGTGATCGAGCATTGGCTGTGCAATTGACATATCATTGTCATAAGGAACCATCTCGTCAAGGATTGACCAGTCGCCAGTCTCCTTAATATAAGCGGAAACTGAAAGGATTAACCATAATGGATCATCCGAGAAGTCTCCACCGATATCAGCATTACCCTTCTTAGTAAGTGGCTGATACTGATGATAACATCCGCCATCTGGGAACTGTGTTGAAGCAATATCGATAATTCTTTCTCTTGCACGATCTGGAATCTGATGAACGAATCCAAGTACATCCTGGTTGGAATCTCTGAATCCCATTCCACGACCGATACCAGACTCGAAGTATGAAGCAGAACGTGAAAGGTTGAAAGTAACCATACACTGATACTGATTCCAGATATTAACCATACGGTTAACCTTGTCATCTTCTGTATTAACATTAAGAATACCAAGAAGCTTATCCCAGTATGCCTTAAGGTCAGCCATTCCAGCCTCGAACTTCTCTGGTGTAGAGAACTGATCGATCATTGCCTTAGCCTTAACCTTATTGATTGTCTTGCCATCTGCCTCGAACTTCTCTTCAACAGGCATCTCAACGTATCCAAGTACGAATACGAGCTTCTTTGTCTCGCCTGGAGCAAGAGTAATCTTCTTATAATGTGAAGCGATTGGAGCCCATCCATCAGCGAAAGAGTTAGTTGCCTTTCCAGCAATAACAGCTTCTGGATTATTGAATCCATTGTAAAGACCGATGAATGAATCTCTGTCTGTATCATATCCGTCAATATCATCATTAACAGAATAGAATGCATAGTGATTACGACGATCTCTGTACTCTGTCTTGTGATATACAACTGAACCTTCAACCTCTACACGACCTGTAGAGAAGTTACGCTGGAAGTTGTTGCTATCATCCTGAGCATCCCAGAGACACCACTCAGCGAAAGAGAAAAGTGAGAATTCCTTAGCAGCTGATCCTTCATTAGTAAGTACAACCTGCTGAACCTCTCCGTCGAAGTTCTGAGGAACAAAGAATGTAACCTCAGCCTTAAGATCATTCTTCTTACCTGTAATAACAGTGTAACCCATACCATGACGGCACTCATAAGCATCAAGCTCAGTCTTAACTGGAGACCATCCTGGATTCCAGATTGTACCATTCTCATTGATATAGAAGTAACGACCACCCATATCGATAGGAACGTTGTTGTAACGATAACGTGTGATTCTACGAAGACGTGCATCCTTGTAGAATGAGTAACCACCTGCTGTATTAGAGATCAGTGAAAAGAATCCCTGTGTACCAAGGTAGTTAATCCATGGATAAGGTGTTCTTGGTGATGTGATGACGTACTCTCTCTTGGAGTCGTCGAAGTAACCAAATTTCATAAGTAAGCTCCTTTGCTATAATATAGTTTATCCCCTGGTCCATATATGTTATGGACAAACATGCATAATAATAAAGAAAAATGGAAACAAATAAGTACGAAACACTTATTTTCGAAAACGATTAAGTAAACGGAGAAAAAAGAAAATTCTTCAAAAAGAATTTACATTGAGTATAGTAGAAATACGTTAAAAAATCAATAGAAAACCCTTGGAAAACAGAACTTTTTTGATACTTTTAAGTCGTCATCTATATGATGTAATCAGGGACCATTTGATTACTAGATATAGGAATATAGTCTGATATGTCAAAAATCAGAGTTTCGTTGCTTTTAAGTAAAATATGGAAGAAATATCGAATTCTTAGCAATAATTGAATAATTGCTGAGCAATAATTAGTAAGCATATATATAAGAAAAAACAGATGTCAAAGTAGAAATTACAAATAAATATGAACATTATGTTAATGAGAATGTTGCACAAAATGGCTAATATACATATGTCAAAAACTACTAAAAAGATAAAATGTGAACAAATATTGAACGAAAAAGTATTGCTTTTGCATAAAAAGTATATTATTATAAATATCACGAAAACGATTAAGTAAACAAACCCTTGAACGGAATCACCTGAAACGCCAGTTTCTTCCGGGAAGGAGAGGCACAGATGATATCTATGAAAGATATCTCAGCTGCTTGTGGCGTGTCAGTAGCAACTGTTAGCAAGGCACTGAATGATCATAAGGACATAAGTGATGAGACCAAGCAGAAGATCAGGCAGGTAGCCAAGGAGATGGGATACTTTCCTAATTCTTCCGCCAGAGCACTGAAGACTAACAAAAGCTACAACATAGGAGTTTTGTTTGTGGATGAAGCTCCACAGAGTGGACTCACACATGATTACTTCGCAAGTATCCTTGACAGCTTTAAGGTAACAGTTGAGGCCAGAGGATATGACATTACCTTTATTAATTGTAATAAGGTAAGAAAGGGAAGGCTCTCATATCTGGAGCACAGCAGATTCCGAGGAGTTGACGGTGTACTGATAGCATGTGTCGACTTTGAAGATGAAGAAGTAATGGAATTAGCTCAGAGCGACATACCGGTAGTCACGATTGATTATGCGTATGATGATAAGCTGGCAGTTATGTCAGATAATTCCAAAGGGATAAGAGATCTTCTTAATTATGTTTATGAGCAGGGACATCGAGATGTCGCCTATATATATGGACAGGCGAAGTCAGATGTTACCAAGGCAAGGATTGATACGTTTCGAAGACTCGCAAGCAGCCTTGGACTTAAGGTTCGAAGAGAGTGTATGATTTCTGGCAAGTACAGAGACATACCCAATGCAGCTAAGAATACAGCAGCATTGTTAGATTTGAAGACAAGACCATCTTGCATATTCTATGCTGACGATTATTCGGCAATCGGTGGCATGAATGAGATTAAGGCAAGAGGATTGAGTATTCCGGATGACATATCTATTGTAGGATATGACGGAAGTAATATAGCGGCTCAGATAGAGCCTAAGCTGACCACCATAGTTCAGGATACAAGAATGATTGGAAAGGTAGCTGCCGAGAATCTGATTGAGATGATAGAGAAGCCTAAGAGTGCGGTATGTGAGCACGTGGTTATTGAAGGTGTACTTCAGCCAGGCAAGTCGGTCAAGAAGATCAGATAACAACTTAATATGGTTTTAGCCACATAGTGTGGTTAAAATAGAAACTATTTTCATTAAAATGGAGGGTTTTATAATGAAAAAGAAATTACTCAGCGCATTACTGAGCGTTGCCATGGTTTCTGCTTTATTAGTAGGATGTGGCAGCACAGCAACAACTGAAGCTCCTGCAGCAGATGATGCAGCAGTAGAGGCTCCAGCAGACGACGCAGCACCAGCTGATGATGCTGCAGCAACAGAGGAGGCTGCTCCAGCAGCTGACGCTAACTGGGTAGCAACAGATGACGGTACAGTACTTAACATCTATTGCTGGAATGAAGAGTTCAAGTCAAGACTTACAGATCATTACCCAGGTTACACAGAGGTAGATGCAACTCATGGTACAATCGGTGACGTATCAGTAGTTTGGAACATCACACCTTCTGATGACAATGCTTACCAGAACAACCTTGATGAGACACTTCTCGGTCAGATGGATGCATCAGCAGACGACAAGATCGACCTTTTCCTCGTTGAGGCTGACTACGCACTTAAGTATGTTGATACAGAGTACACAATCCCTGTTTCACAGCTTGGTGTAACAGATGCTGATCTTGCAGAGCAGTATCAGTACACAAAGGACGTTGTAACTGCTTCTACTGGAGACCTTAAGGGTGTTTCATGGCAGGGATGTCCTGGTGTTCTTATCTACAACCGTGCAGCAGCTACAGAAGTACTTGGCGCAGATGACGCTGATACAGTTCAGGCAGCTGTTAAGGATTGGGATACATTCAAGGCTACAGCAGCTACAATGAAGGACGCTGGTTACAAGATGACAGCAACAGCTAACGATGCATTCCGTGTATTCTCTAACAACGTAACATCTAAGTGGGTAGAGAACGGTGCAATCAACGTTGATGCTAACATCAAGAACTGGGTTGACATCTCTAAGGAGATGGTTGATGCAGGCGAGACAGGTACAGCTGACCTTTGGTCAGATGACTGGTCAGCAGGTTTCTATCCAGAAGGAAAGGTATTCTGCTACTTTGGACCAGCTTGGCTCATCGACTTCTGTATGGCAGCTGACGACGCAGCTTCAATCGCTGGCCAGGGCGGCTGGGGTGCAGTTGCAGGACCTCAGGGATTCTTCTGGGGTGGTACATGGATCTGTGGTGCTAACGGAACAGATAACGCTTCACTCGTTGGTGACATCATGAAGCAGCTTACAGGTAATGCTGAGATCATGGTTGACATCGTTAAGGCTGACAATGATTTCGTTAACAACAAGACAGCTATGGACCAGATGGCAGCTGATGCTTCTTACGGCGATGCTGTACTTGGTGGCATGAACCCAATCCCAATGTACTGTGAAGGTGTTGTAAAGATTGATCTTTCTAACCTTACAAACTACGATCAGGGATGTAATGAGTCATACCAGCAGGCTATGAAGGAGTACTTCGAGGGTAACGCTACATACGAGGAGGCACTTGATCTCTTCTACACAAGCGTAACAGAGAAGTATCCAGAGCTTACATACTAATTATTAGTTAGTAAACTTATAAAGTAGATAAAATGTGCCCGTCCTTACGGGCGGGCACTATTTTTCTACTATTTTTTTTACTATTTTTTACTATTTTTAATGGGTGTATGGTATAATAGTACTATGAATGTCAGAGCTGATAAGTGCTATCAATTATGATAGTAGTTATTAGCTCTGATGCTAAACGAAAATTTCCAATAAGGGGGCTCATTCCTATGGCTAACGAGAAGAAGAAGACCAGTCAGGTTGTAAAGTACAACAAATGGGGATACATTTTCTTAATTCCTTTCGTTGTTGTATATCTGATTTTTCAGATGATTCCACTGGTAACAACAATCTACAACAGTTTCTTTGAGAACTATCGTCAGGGTCTTATCCAGGTGGGACCTAACTGGGTTGGATTTGCTAACTATGCAAAGATATTCAGTGGTAATGGTAACGATAGTGTGCCAACGTATTTTGCTAACACAATGATTATGTGGATTGCCGGTTTCATTCCACAGATTGTCATCTCATTAGTACTTGGCGCTTGGTTCTCAGATACAAGACTTAGACTTAAGTGTTCAGGTTTTTTCAAGACAGTTATTTATATGCCTAACCTGATCATGGCATCTGCTTTTGCAATGTTATTCTTTACATTGTTCTCAGATGGTGGTCCTATCAACTCAATGTTTATTCAGATGGGAATATTCAGTGCGCCATATAAGTTCTTAAGCCACACTGTCTCAGCTCGAGGCCTTGTAGCATTTATGAACTGCCTTATGTGGTTTGGTAATACAACAATCCTTCTTATGGCAGGTATGATGGGTATCGATGGAGCGCTTTTCGAGGCTGCTCAGGTTGATGGTGCTACATCAACACAGGTATTCTTCAAGATTACACTGCCACTGCTTAGACCAATCCTTCTGTATGTTATGATTACATCACTTATCGGTGGTCTTCAGATGTTCGATGTTCCTCAGATCCTCACAAATGGTGAAGGTAGCCCAATGAGAACATCAATGACAATGATTATGAAGCTCAACAAGTATCTGTTCAGCAAGGATTATGGTATGGCTGGTGCTTGGTCTGTATTCCTGTTCATCGTTACAGGTATACTTAGCTTGATAGTATTCAAGTTCACAACTCAGAAAGATGATTAAGGAGGTGTACACTAATGCCAAACGAAGAATATAATGATGTAGAAGGCGGCCTTGGTATTGCTGCCAGACGAGTTATTTCATATGTAGTTCTTATTATTTTGACAGTATTGTGTTTGTTCTGGTTCTATTTGCTCTTTATTAACTCGACAAGATCACATGCTGAGTTGAACAGAGGATTTACACTCCTTCCAAGTTCACATTTATTTATTAACCTTAACAATGTATTGCATGGTACTATCCCTATCATGAGGGGTATGCTTAACAGTTTGATTGTTGCAACAACATGTGCACTTATCTGTACATATTTCTCTGCAATGACAGCTTATGCAATTCATGTATATGACTTCAAGCTTAAGAAGGCTATCTTTGCTTTCATTCTTGGAGTTATGATGATTCCTACACAGGTTACTGCACTCGGTTTCATCAAGTTGATCAACAATCTTGGAATGAATGATTCATTCCTTCCACTTATTATTCCATCAATCGCTGCTCCAGCAGTATTCTACTACATGAAGCAGTATATGGAGTCAGCACTTCCACATGCTATTGTAGAGGCTGCAAGAATTGATGGTTCTTCAGAGTGGAGAACATTTAATGAGATTAGTATGCCAATTATGAAGCCAGCTATGGCTGTACAGCTTATTTTCAACTTTGTAACAAACTGGAATAACTACTTCACTCCAGCGCTTGTGCTTCATACAGATACAAAGAAGACACTGCCTATCCTTATTGCTCAGCTTAGAGCAGCAGACTTCCTTAAGTTTGATATGGGTCAGGTTTATGTAACAATTGCACTTTCAATCTTACCTGTAATTGTTGTATACCTCTTCCTTTCAAGAAGTATTGTACAGGGTGTTGCAGTTGGATCTGTAAAGGGTTAATGCTTTTATAAGATAATGTTAGGATAAAAGTACTAATCAAATGTAGAAATTAGCCACTCAAAGTGATATAATCATTTTGAGTGGTTTCTTTATAAGGACGGTTACAATTTTACTGACAATTGAAACTGCAGATTGGGGGTAGTTCAATGGACGAAATGAACAACGAGATCGACGTTATTGATTTCTCATCAACTGGTGGGGAAGCTAATGATGTTGAGTTTGCTGATGCTATGGATGCTATAATTGAGGCACCGGCAGAGGTTGAGGATAAGGAAGAGAAGGCTGAGAGAATCAAGAACGAGAAGAAGAGAAGATTTGGCCTTCTTAAGCAGAGACATAAGAATCATGATGCTGACAGTGAGGAGAACAGCTCTGAGAATGAGTCAGTAGAGGCTGTTGCATCTGATGATGTGATTGTATCTGATGAATCAGCTGGGGGTGATGCTGACGTCACAGATACACCTGATGATGGCAAGGGCAAGAAGAAAGGCAAGAAGAAGGGCAAGAAGGCTAAGAAGGCTAAGAAGGCTGTTAACCTTGGAATTACTTTCAAGCTTATCACAGTATGTGCGCTTCCTATGCTCGTAGTTGCTGTTGTTATCATATCTCTTTCGGTTAATACACTTACTAATTCGATCGAGTCGGAGATTGAGAAGTCACTTAATATCGTAGCGGCTTCTGTAGGTGAGACATATACTAACCTTTACAAGGGTGATTACACCAAGGATAAGGGTGGTCGTGTTAAAAAGGGTGATACAGTTATTTCCAAGGATACAAAGCTTATCGACGCTCTTTATGAGAAGACAGGCTTCCAGGTATCTATGATGTACGGTAACATGCGTCTTGTTACAACTATCAAGAAGGACAATGGTGCTGGTAGACGTATCAACGGAACTAACATTGAAGATGAGTATTATGAAGCAATTCAGGGTGGAGAGCCACTCTTCGTAAAGGGTTATGAGATATCAGATATAGATTACTATGTAATGTATACTCCTCTGATTAACTCCGACGGCTCCGTAATTGGTGCGATTGAGGTCGCTACACCATCAGCTCATGTTAAGGAACTTACAAGTTCACAGACAATCCAGATTCTTATTGTATCTGTAATCTTCATGCTTATTGCAGTAGCATTTGCATTACTTATTTCTAGTAGAATGGGTAAGGCGATGAAGAAGATTAAGGAATTCCTTGGTAAGGTTAAGGAAGGTGAGCTTGATGCTACTCCTGATGATAAGACAATGAAGCGTAAGGACGAGCTTGGTGATATCTACAGAACATCTGTAGATCTTCAGAAGTCTCTGTATGATATTGTTAGTAGTATCCTTCTTGCAGCAGAAGCGCTTACAACTTCTGCATCTGAGCTTTCTGATATGGCTCAGAATACCCAGGGAACAGTGCATGAAGTTGTTCATGCTACAGAGCAGATTGCTGAGAGAGCAAGTAGTCAGGCTGTTGACGCTAAGGTTACATCTGATGGCGTTACAGATATGAATGAAGATATTAAGACGATCAAGAATGATATGAAGGTTCTTGTAGGCTATGCAGAGTCAATGGCAGATGCTGAGCAGAAGAGTCAGGCAATTGTTGAGGAACTCAATGCACAGTCACTCAATACAAGAAAGTCTCTCGATAGTGTATCTGAGCAGATTGATGTAATGAACAAGTCAGTTCAGGGAATTGAGAAGGCAATTACACTTATTACAGATATTGCTGACGAGACAGATCTTCTTTCACTTAATGCTTCCATCGAGGCTGCAAGAGCTGGTGAGGCAGGAAGAGGATTCGCGGTTGTTGCTGAGCAGATTAAGAAGCTTGCTGATCAGTCAAGTGGTTCAGCTGGTGAGATTAGCAACATAATCAAGGACGTTATGCAGATATCTTCAGATACAGTTAAGATTATGAACGAAGTGTATCGTGACATGGATATGCAGCAGGAGAAGCTTGAAGAGACCAAGTCACAGTCTAAGCATGTATCTGAAAGTGTTGATAAGTCACTTGAAGGAATTAATGCTATTAGCGGCAAGGTTGATAATCTTCGTGAGTCAAGTCATGATATCAAGGAGTCAGTTACAACGCTTGCAGGAATCTCTGAGAAGACAGCTACATCTGCAGAGCAGACAATTGATACTGTTGACAGTATGAGCGATACAATGGACAATCTGCTTGTTAGTGCCGACAGACTTACAGTTCTTGCTGATAAGCTTAATGCTTCACTTGGAATATTCCATATCTAATATTAGCAATTCACTACCCTCTCTTACGTGTGTAAGGGAGGGTATTTTAATTAGCGAAAGGGCTAATACATATAGTAAAGATAAGCGGGAAAGAATATGGAACTTAACGGAATAATTGATGCATTTAATAATGAATATGGTACAGAGTATACCTGTTATCTTGTACATGACAGTGCATGGCAATTGCTGATTGCCACTATTCTAAGTGCTCAGTGTACGGATGCCAGGGTTAATGTAGTGACGAAAGAATTATTTAGAATATATCCTTCTGTTGATTCGCTTGCGGATGCAGATGAGGCAGAGCTTGAATCTATTATCAAGTCGACAGGTTTTCAGAAGAGCAAGGCGAAGAATATAATAGGTGCCTGCAGGATAATTAGGGATGAATATAACGGAGAGATTCCATCTGATATAGACTTACTGACAAGACTGCCAGGCGTAGGAAGGAAGACAGCTAATGTAATAAGAGGCAATATATATCACATTCCAAGCATTGTGGTAGATACACATGTTAAGAGAATATCACGCCTGCTTGGTGTGACGTCGGAGGCAGATCCTGTGAAGATAGAGTATGATCTGATGGAAAAACTGCCCGAATCTCAATGGATACTTTGGAATATTCATCTGATTAGGCTGGGACGAACTGTCTGCAAGGCAGGAAGACCAGATTGTGCAAATTGCTTTCTTCGGGAATTGTGCCCTTCTTCATTGTTCAGATAAGTCGAAATACTAGGTTAGGTCATACTGGTCGACAGATATAAGATAATATGACACATTAGGAACAGATTAATAAGCTGAAATAGTAGGATAACGCTCATCAAGAGTGCGTCTGATAGAAGATGCCATTGCAGAATTGAGCGTATCAGCGGTGCGCTTAAGCCATGCAATCTTGTTAAGCTTCTCCTGATCCATATATATTGAGGCAGCAAGATAGTAACCACTGCTAATATCTGAGCGGTTCTTAATTGCAAATTCAAGAAGAATGATTGCATCGTCATCGTGACCAAGCTCATGAAGTCTTGATGCCCAATCATTGAGATTACGTGCGAGAATAGTAAAGTCATTATCACACTTTGAGAGATGATTGATATTAGGTGCACCATACTGAAGCTTAAGATCGGTATTAGTTAAGCCGGTGAAGTTGGCTATTGGTTCATCCTTAAGCTCCATAATCTGCTTGATGCAGTCTGCGATAATATAATCGTCCTTCTCAGTCTCAAGAGGAAAGTCCTCGATTGGGATCTTAATATATTCTACAGTATCAAGAGGCATACGTCTTGTGCTGTTGGCACGTCGTTCTCTCTCCCAGAATTCCTCAGTCTTCTTTCTGCCAAGACGGGTATTCTTTTTAATGTTATACATGAGGATAAGGGAAAGGATGACAAATGTCGTAAATATTGGGAATTTGCTTGCTATTGATAGTATCTTCATATATAATCCTCATTAAAGATATATGTGTATTTTAACTAAAGGTAAGGTGACAAATATGTTCAATATGAACAATAAAAAAACACGTAAGATTGTATCATCGATAATAATATTATTGCTTGTAATTGCAATGATTCTACCAATGATATCAATGTATATTAATTAGATGATAATCCTGTAACTCAACTCTAACATATTTTAGACTGGAATGGTAGCAATTATGAAGAAGACAATTCTGTCCGCTTATATAGCAATTATAGTGTTGTGCCTTATGCCTAAGATGGGCGTATCTGCAACAGCGCAGCTTGCATTAAGCGGAGTTACAATTGGTGGAACGGATGTATCCGGAAAGACAAGTAGTGAGATTAATGAAATAGTTAAGAACCAGGTTCAGGATGCGAACCAGGCTACCATTATGGTTCACTGTGTGGATGATTCAGTGGCCGAGATAAGCCCACAGGACATTGGGATTAAGTGGACCAATCAGGATATTGCTGAAGAAGTAGTTGGCGTAGGCAAGAGGGGTAATGTTGTTGAACGCTATAAGGCCCGTAAGGATCTTATGAGGAGTGGCATGAATTATGCACTACAATATGACTTCAATAAGGACCTGATTAAGGCATTTGTAGAGCAGCAGAGTGAAGAGTATAACAGAGACGCCAAGAACCTTTCGCTGGAGAGAACCGAAGGTGGATTTGATGTGGTAGGTGGTCAGAGTGGTGTTGTAATAGACGTCGCGGCGGCTACAGACTACATGTACAATTATCTGGTAAGCGACTGGAATGGAAGAAGCTGTGAGATAACTCTTCCGGTTAAGGAAGAAGCGCCTATGGGTTCAGAGGAGCAGCTTAGAGAAGTAAGAGATATTATTGGAACATATACAACAAGCTATAAGACATCAGGTGCTGACAGAAGTCAGAATGTGGCCAATGGATGCAGGCTTGTAGATGGAACACTTCTTTATCCGGGAGAAGAGTTCTCAATGTACAATACGATTAAGCCTTTCTCAGTTGAGAATGGATATAGAATGGCCGGATCATACGTTAATGGTATGGTTGTTGACAGCCTTGGTGGAGGTATCTGTCAGGTATCAACTACTCTGTACAATGCGGTTCTTAAGGCAGAGCTTGAGGTTGTGGAGAGAAATAACCATTCAATGATAGTCAGCTATGTAGATCCATCGGCAGATGCGGCGATCTCAGAGTCCGCGGGTAAGGACTTCAGATTCGTTAATAATACGGATTGTCCAATCTACATAGAGGGATATACAACATCTGATAAGCAGATAACATTTAATATATACGGCAAGGAGACACGTCCGTCGAATAGAGAAGTCAAGTATGTAAGTGAAGTACTTGAGACTATTCATCCCGACTGTGAGAACATCATTCCATCATCACAGTTCCCGGTTGGATACTGCACAGTACAGTCCGCTCACATTGGATATAAGGCCAGACTTCACAAGATAGTAACTGTTGATGGCGCAGAGCAGAGTAGAGAAGTTGTCAATGAGAGTAACTACAAGATGGTTCCAAGAACCGCTGTTGTAGGTACTGCAACGGTTGATTCAGAAGCTGCAAAGCAGATTTCGGAGGCGATTGCAACAGGAAGTATTGATTATGTCCGTGGTGTAGCAGCTTCATGGGCAGCGGTCAATGCGCAGGTGGCAGCTACGGCCAGTGAAGCACAGGCAGAAGCGGCATCGGCAGACGGACAGTAAGAAGGCATGAACATAGGTAAGATTTCAGAGAATATACTGAAGCGATCAGTACTTAAGAATATAGATAGAGATAAGAATGTAATTGTTGGCGCAGCTGCAGGGGCAGACTGCGCCATTGTCATGGAAAAAGAGAATAAGCTTCCGATAGCGGTCGCCACGGGTTATGTGGCAGATGAGGCGGACACAGTGTCAGGTGCACATGCTTTTTGCCGGGCGATGAACAATCTGGCTGCTAATGGCTATAGGGGCGAATATGCTACTGTGACGTTATCTGTACCAGAGAAATGGCGCGAGATTAAGCTCAAGGAACTTGTTCGACAGATGAACGATGCCGCAAAGAACGCAGGTGTAAGTATTGTAGATGGCCACAGTGAGACAGTTGCCGGTGTAAGCAGACCTGTAGTGAGTGTCACGGCGTTCTCAACGAAGCCACTTGTTAACAATTGCCATATGAAGAAGGAGATAAGACCGGGGCAGAGCATTGTTATGACCAAGTGGGCTGCAATGAGTGGAACAGCGCATCTTGTACGTGAGAGAAGAGACGATCTGGCAACGAGGCTACCAGCGTTCATTCTTAATGATGTTCTGGAACTTGAGCAGTTCTATAGTGTAATACCGGAGGCTGCAGTCGCGATTAATTCCGGCGCTACAGCTATGCATGATGTGACTGACGGAGGGATATACGCAGCTCTCTGGCAGTTAGCATCGTATGGTGGTGTCGGACTAACGGTTAATCTGCATGATATTCCAATCAGACAGGAAAGCGTTGAGGTATGCGAGTACTTTGATATCAATCCATATAAGCTGAGATCTGATGGGTCTATGCTTATTGTGACAGATGATGCAGAAGGACTGATAGAGGATCTTGCGAAGGCTGATATCAAGGGCACAGTGATTGGAAGTATAACAGAAGGTTCAGACAGGGTTCTGATCTCCGGAGAAGAGAGAAGATTTCTTGAAGAACCAAGGCAGGACGAAATTCACAACATATTATAGTTATGATATAATATATAAGTTAATGTAAAGTATCCATTTCTAATGATTTGGGAGGATTAGACATGAGAGAGAAGATTTTATCAATAATAGAGAAGAATAGCAGAATAGCGATAGATGAGCTCGCCTCAATGTTAGGCGCAAGCGAGATAGACGTAGCCAATCAGATTAAGGCGTTAGAGGAAGAAGGTGTTATCTGCGGATATCACACGCTGATTGATTGGGAGAAGACAAGTATTGAGACAGTATCTGCTCTTATTGAGGTAAGAGTTACACCACAGAGAGGACAGGGATTCGATCATATTGCTGAGAGAATATATCAGTATCCAGAGGTCAATGCACTGTACCTGATTTCTGGTGGATATGATCTGCTTGTTAACATTGAAGGAAAGTCATTGAAGGAAGTGTCAGCATTTGTATCAGATAAGCTGTCAACACTTGATTCAGTACTTAGCACAGCAACACACTTTGTTCTCAAGAAGTATAAGGACCATGGTACAATCCTTGAGGCAAAGCATAACGATGAAAGAGAGAAGTTTGTATTATGAGAAATCCTTTGTCAGACAGAACAGTAGCACTTAAGCCATCGGGCATCAGAAAGTTTTTCGACGTGGTCAGTGAGATGCCAGATGCAATTTCTCTTGGTGTTGGCGAGCCAGACTTTGATACACCATGGCATATAAGAGAAGAAGGAATATATTCCCTGGAAAAAGGGCGTACATTTTACACCTCTAATTCCGGATTGATGGGACTTCGTGAGGAAATCTGCAATTACCTGGACAGAAAGTATAATCTGAAGTATACGCCTAAGGAGCAGGTTCTTATTACGGTTGGAGGTTCGGAGGCAATTGATATGGCACTCAGGGCAATGGTTAATCCGGGTGATGAGGTAATCATTCCAGAGCCAAGCTATGTGTCATATGAGCCATGTGCAATTCTTGCCAATGCAACACCAGTTATCATTAATCTTAAGGCTGAGAACGATTTCAGACTTACAGCTGAGGAACTGAAGGAAGCAATAACAGATAAGACTAAGCTTCTGATTCTTCCATTTCCTAACAATCCTACCGGTGCAGTTATGGAGAGGAAGGACCTTGAGGAGATTGCCAAGGTTATAATTGAGAATGATATATATGTTCTTTCAGATGAGATCTATTCTGAACTTACTTATACGAAGGAAGGACATGTATCGATTGCTGCAATTCCAGGCATGCTTGAGAGAACAATTGTGATAAACGGATTCTCCAAGGCATTTGCGATGACAGGATGGAGACTTGGATATGCGTGTGGTCCCGTAGATATAATAGCGCAGATGACTAAGATTCATCAGTTTGCTATTATGTGTGCACCAACAACAAGTCAGTATGCAGCTATAGAGGCACTTAAGAATGGTGATGAAGATGTTCGTATGATGTGTGAGTCATACGATCAGCGTAGAAAGTTCCTGTTAAGTGAGTTCAAGAAGATGGAACTTCCTTGCTTTGAACCATTTGGTGCGTTCTATGTATTCCCTTGTATCAAGGAGTTTGGAATGACATCCGATGATTTTGCTCTTAAGTTCCTTGAGGAAGAGAAGGTAGCTGTTGTACCAGGAACCGCCTTTGGAGACAGTGGAGAAGGATTCTTACGTATATCGTATGCTTACTCAATTGAGGAGTTAAGAGAAGCAATTGGAAGACTACAGAGATTCGTAGAGAGACTCAGAAGTCAGAAGTAGAATAAGATTGATGGAATAAGCCCCGCCAACGCGGGGCTTATGGTGAATATAGCATGGATGAAATGAATCAGAAGAATGAATTTGAATATATTAAGGAAAGAGTGAAGCAGAGACCTCTTAATCGTAAGAAGCTTATGAGAAGAACAATTATTACCGCTGCGATGGCGATGATATTTGGTGTGCTTGCATGCTTTACATTTCTTGTGTTACAGCCAGTCTTCAGCAATTTTCTATATCCGGAAGAAGAGCCCGAAGTGGTTGAGATTCCTGAAGATACCAATGAGATGCTTCCTGAGGATATGATACTGCAGGAGGAGCCGGAGGTAATCATCAAGGAGGTCACGAAGGAGGACGATGCTGATCCATTGTCCAGGTATGGTGATATCTATGACCGGGTTGCAGAACTGGCAGACAGTATTAAGCCATCTGTTGTAACTGTCCGTGGGGTATCTCAGGACGTAGACTGGTTTGATAATGAATTTGAGAATGAAGGTCAGACGGCAGGACTGTATGTGGCCAATAACAATAAAGAGCTTCTGATTCTTGCAGATGTGACAGTACTGTCATCTGCTGAGCAGATCAGTGTTACCTTCAATGATGGATACACGATGGATGCAACCATTAAGCAGCAGGATTTCAACACCGGTCTTGGAATAATTGCAGTAGATTCTGAGGGAATACCTAACGAGACAATGGGAAAGATTGTTCCTGCGACACTGGGCAATTCGAGAGTATCAAGTCTGCTTGGAAAGCCTGTTATAGCAATGGGCCGTCCATATGCCAATACGGAATCTGTAGCACTGGGAATGCTTGTTGCCAAGAATATGTATTCGAATCTGCCAGATAATAATTATGAGATTCTGATGACTGACATATATGGAAGCGCAGAGGCAACAGGAATAATAATTGATACTAATGGTAATGTAATTGGAATTATAGAGCAGTCATACAATCATACCGACACACCTAATCTGATCTGTGCAATAGGAGTATCTGATCTGAAGAAGACAATTGAACGAATGTCCAATGGAAGAGAGAGGGCGTATCTTGGTGTGATAGGAACAGATGTTACCGATGAGGTACACGACCAGCTTGGCGTTCCAAAGGGCGCGTATGTTACAAGGATAGAGATGGGATCTCCTGCCATGAACTATGGCATACAGGGTGGAGATATAATCGTTAAGATGGGTACTATGACAATCTCGAATTACAGAGAACTTACAGATAGTATTACCAATGCAACACCGGAATCAACGGTTGACATAACAGTGTTACGATCAAATGGTGAAGGATACGCAGAGATGGTTCTTCCAATAATGTTAGATAGAAAGTAGAGGAATAGTAATGAGATATCTTAAGGATTTGCATGAAGGCGACAGAGTGGCTGATATCTATATGTGTAAGCAGAAGACAGCAGCTGTGACTAAGAACGGAAAGAATTACTGGAATGTGATTCTTCAGGACAGAACGGGCACAATGGATGCCAAAGTATGGGAGCCTAACAGTGCCGGAATAGAAGATTTTGATGGCAATGATTATATTGAGGTTATTGGTGATGTATCAAGCTTCAACGGTATGCTTCAGATAAGCGTTAAGAGAGCGAGAATAGCTCACGAAGGAGAGTACGATCCGGGCGATTATCTTCCTAAGAGTAAGAAGAATATTGATGAGATGTATAATGAGATTCTTTCGATAATAGATTCAGTTGGTAATTCATATCTAAAGAGTCTGCTTAGTGCATTCTTTAAGGAGGACGAAGCCTTTGTTAAAGCCTTTAAGTTCTCTTCAGCGGCCAAGACAGTTCATCATGGATTTGTGGGTGGTCTTGTAGAGCATACGCTTAGTGTTGCCAGATTATGTGATTATTTCGCAGGTCATTATCCTGTACTTAACAGAGATCTCCTCATCACAGCAGCTATCTGTCATGATATGGGTAAAGTCAGAGAGATTACACCTTTCCCGGCTAATGATTACTCAGATGATGGAAATCTTCTTGGACATATAGTAATGGGAACAGAGATGGTAGGTGAGAAGATTCGTCAGATAGATGGATTTCCACATGTTCTTGCATCAGAGCTTAAGCACTGTATTCTGTCTCATCACGGTGAGTTTGAGTACGGATCGCCTAAGAAGCCGGCGATTGTCGAGGCTGTTGCGCTCAACTTCGCTGATAATATCGATGCAAAGTTGGAGACTTTTACCGAACTGCTTGATAACAATGAGACAACAGACTGGCTTGGATTCAACAGGCTGTTAGATTCCAATGTGAGAATGACAATAATTGATTAGATAAGATAGGCCGTATTGCGACATATGATGAACAAGAATGATATAACAACAGTCACAATTACAGATATAGGTACAGACGGAGAGGGTATAGGAAAGGTTGATGGATATACGCTCTTTGTTAAGGATGCAGTTGTCGGGGATACCGTGGAAGTCAAGATAATGAAGGCTAAGAAGAACTATGCATACGCCAGACTTCAGCGCATAATTGAGCCTTCAAAGGACAGAGTGACTCCGAGGTGTGAGCTTGCAGGACCATGTGGCGGATGTCAGATACAGGCGCTTGATTATGATGCGCAGTTGAGATATAAGGCCAATAAGGTCAGAAATAATCTGATACGTCTTGGGGGTTTCGATGAGGCGTTGGTTGATTCGGTTATGCAGCCGATTGTTGGGATGGACAATCCGTATGAGTACCGCAATAAGGCACAGTTCCCTTTTGGCAAGAATAAGGAAGGCAAGACAGTATGTGGCTTCTATGCAGGAAGGACCCATTCAATAATTGCCGGAACAGATTGTGCGCTGGGCGTTGCAGACAATAAGCAGCTTCTGGAAGATGTGCTTGAGTGGATGGAGAGGTTCGACATACAGCCATATGACGAGGAACATCACAAAGGGCTTATACGTCACGTGCTTATTCGTAAGGGCTTTACAAGCGGAGAACTTATGGTATGTATTGTGGCCAATCTTAGCAGAAGCAAGTCTTCAAAGAATGAAAGCATACTTCCGCATCAGGCTGAGCTTATAGAGTCTCTTACTAAGAATAAGTCGGTAAAGTCAATCTCTGTCAGCTTCAATTCCGAGAAGACCAACGTGATTATGGGTACAGATATAGTAACGATATATGGCGATGATACAATCTCGGATGTAATACATCTTCGTGATGTCAACAATGACTTCGCATATGTAGACAGTAATGGGGCTGCTCTTGATTCGGACAGGATCCAGGATGCATTTGGGATTAAGTATAATATCTCGCCTCTGTCATTTTACCAGGTCAATCCTGTTCAGACAGAGAAGCTATACAGTCTTGCACTGGATTATGCTGATCTTACAGGCAATGAGGCAGTGTGGGATCTCTATTGTGGAATTGGAACAATATCACTTTTCCTTGCAGGAAGGGCAGGCAAGGTTATTGGTGTGGAGATAATACCTCAGGCAATTGAGGACGCAAAGCAGAATGCCCTTAATAACAACATTACTAATGCGGAATTCTATGTTGGGCGTGCCGAGGAAGTCCTTCCAGCGTACTATGCGTCAGAGGAAGGTGTCGATGAAGACATGCTGCATCCGGATGTAATAGTTGTTGATCCACCAAGAAAGGGATGCGATGAGGCATGCCTTGATACAATGCTTAGAATGAGACCGAGTCGAATTGTATATGTCAGTTGTGATTCGGCAACACTTGCAAGAGATCTTAAGATACTTTGCGATGGAGGCTATGAGCTTAAGAAGGTCAGACCCGTGGATCAGTTTCCGCATACGGTTCATGTAGAGTGCGCCTGTCTACTTGGGGACGGTCCTTTTGCAACGAGGAGTGTCCCTCTGTCACATGTATAACAGTTATATTAACCAGGGGAGGTAAGGAATGAAGAGAATAGTTGCAATGGCACTCAGTCTGATTATTCTGGCAACGGCTATGCCGATGAATGCATATGCGATGGTGAGTGATGTACCACTAGTTGATAACGCATCAGTTGTGCAGGAGGGGATGATTGAAGAGATTACAGAACCAGATGAGAATGAATCAGATAGTGTAGAGACAATGGAGGAAGTTACTTCATCGGAAGACGCGCTACAGATCGAATCCACAGATGAAATGTATTCAGAGGAATTAGAAGAATCTTCGGATGAGAGTATGGAAGATGTAGAAGCCGGAGATGCAACTTCAGCAATAAAGTCATATACTCCTACGGTTTTTCTTGATTATTACAGTAGTATCAGGATTGATAAGAAGGTAAGTTTATTCGTGGAGAAGGACTCATTTCCTGAGGTGTCCGGATATACATGTACAGGCTATGATATCTATCGAGCTGATACAGCCATCGACGAGTTCAGACTTATAGAAACGGTTAATGAGCTCGGATACGAAGAATATTTTAACGATTATACTGTGCTGACACCGGGCTCAAACTGTAAGAGTTACACAGGATATCTGTGTACAGATAATTCTCCGGAATCAATCAGCTTTAATAGAAGCTTCTTCAGATATAAGCTTGTTCTAAAGTTCAGTAATACATCAGATCCAGAGGCTGAGCCGATACTCACCCAAGAGAGTAATATCATTAATCTCAATGGAATGTACTACAATGAAATGACTTCAAATGGAGATCAATGGAATTACAATGATAAGCAGGAAGGATTCCTATATGCTTATGTTGCAGATGAGAATAACGCCAGAGTTACAGAGATTGAACTCTGTGAGGGAGAGACAAGTCCAAAGCTTCACCTTGTTAAGGTATATAAGGATGGAAAAGAGCTTCATTCTGGAATTAGTTATTTGAAGCGCAAGGAGTTTTGGGGAACGGCAAGCTACTTATTTGATGCAAAAGAGAGTATTTATTTATGGAAGAACAGTGATTCTCCAACACAAGTTTCAGCGTCAGACTATGCATTTGTACAGGGAATGTCAGTAAAGGGCGAAAGATCAACAGCTGATGCAACTGAACAGTGGTATGTATGTGTACAGAGTGAAGAATTTGAATCGCATGAGTACTACATACTGCTTCCGCTGACAATTGTACCTGCTGAAGAGGATGCAGACTATGAGGCATCAAAGAAGGTTCCGGTAGTATATAATTCTATAGCCGAGATGCGAAGAGGTGTACTTGATGCCATTACAACATATGATTTTGAGAAGGAATATGAGTTCTTCTATAACCCTGATACATACGAGGAAGATTTTGATGACCATTCCGGAAAACTGGATGAGTTAATTGGACGATTTACTTTCGACACAGCCGACTGTGATGATTTTGCAATGTATGATTTCAATGAGTGGAGTGACGATACACGACCTAAAGAAGGCGATTACCTCTATTATGAGACTATGGGCAGGATAGATACAAATGTGGATTATTACTGGTACAGGGATAAGGCATATCCCAGACTCACGGTCAAGGTTCACAGGCTCCCATACGCTTTGGGTGATAGTAAGGATACTCGACAGAATGAGAAGCAGGTAGATCAGAAAGTCAAGGCACTTTTCGGTGCAGGAGGTGAGCTTGCAGCGGCAAAGTCCGGAAGTGACTACGACAAGATCAAGCGTATTTATGAATATTGTAGTAAAAATGTTGTGTGGGGCAATGCGCTTACAGACTCGCTTTACTATACAGCCTGGTCTGCTGCAATTAAAGGAGTTGCCAGTTGTCAGGGACAGGCAGTATGGTTCTATCGTCTGGCAAGAGAAGCCGGTGTACCATGCAGAGTTGTCGGAGTGGCAGGCGAGTCCAAGAGTGGATCAGCAACGGCGCATACTTTCAATATTGTAAGAATTCAGGGAAAATGGTATGTGATTGACTCTGGTGCAAGTACGTTTGCACTTAGAGGAACCAAGTCTTCAGGATATAATCCGGACTATTTCTATCCAATATATCATTATGGTGACTTTGTTGAGAACTTCCCTGTAAGTGTTAATGATTATACATATATTGAGGAGACACCTAGTGCGATTGCAAGTGTAAAAGCGCTTACATCTGAGCAGCTGGCTGAGCTTGGAATTGTGGATAGTGCCGCAGCCGAATCAATGAAGGCCGATTATTCTATCAATAAGACGTCTGTCAGAGTAAGCAACAGTGGAGATGTGGGATTACTTCCTATATCCGCACTGGACGGTAATAAGGCAGTGCTTAGCCATGGTAGTGGTGCCAACAGATTCTATCTTGGCTACAGAATTGCAGTCAATGCTTCCAAGATATCCACAGGCGCCACACTTAAGGTAAGTTACATACATAATGGTGAGAAGTTAATCAGGGAATTCGATGCGGAAGCTCTTAAACGCGGATATGCAGATGTAGTTCTTGATGTAACAGGCAGTTATTCAGATATCAAGGCTGTCTTAGATATGGATACTGCAGGTGCAAAGTCGAAGTATTCACCGACTACTTATACATTCAATACATCTGCATTGCAGAGAGGTGCCAGTATAACCGGCTTTAAGCTGGATGATAAGACAACCTTTGATATAGACTTTGATAAGCTGGGTATAGGGTCGAAGGTAGAGTATCCATTCGAGATTACACCGGTAATAGAAGATTCATTTATTAGAGAGATGACTCTGTCATGTCTTCGCTGGAAGAGTAGTAATCCTGCAATAGCAAGTGTGACACAGACAGAGCTTAATGAAGATGGAACAGGTAAAATTACGATTGTTCCATATGGATATGGTCAGGCCATTATTACAGGTGAGATAGAGAATAAGAAGGTATCTGTAACTGTATCGGTATACCCAGTCACAAAGGGACATGGATTAAGAATAGAAGCTGATAAGGATATTGCAAGAGGTATCCAGCCAGGTGAGAAGGTGCAGCTAAGGGTCGTTGATGATGTCAATGGAAAGGTGATTAGCAGCACATACTTTAAGTTCGAATCATCTAACGGCAAAGCGGTTACAGTAAGCAATCGTGGTGTTCTTACAGGAATGTTTGACTCTAACGATCATACTCTGGCTAAGAAGTCTACAATTACAGCAACTCTATACAACGATTTAAGTAATAGAAAAGTTTCTGTAGTGGCGGTCGCTGTGCCACCGCAGATAGACAAAATCAGGGTGGCACCTGTCACCGGAGAAGGCATTGAAGTACTTGCAGATGGAACGCTTGTTGTTGACAGAGCCGCCATTGCCAGTGCACCACTAACATTTGAGGTAAATACATACGAAGTCAAGGAAGGAGATGCAGAAGTTCCATTATCAGTTCCTGCTGTATGGTCTACATCTGATCCAAAGATTGCAACAGCCACATATGTTGCATCCGCTAAGAAGAGTCGGGTGACTATTCTAAAGGGAAGTGTTGGAGAGGTGCAGGTCAAGGCAACTGTTAATGACAGATTCGGGGCATCTGACTCAATTCGCATTCAGATACGTGACTACTCACCACGATTAAGTACTAGTGCAGTAGCCATTAATTCAAGGATGTCTTCAGGGGCATTGATTGATATTATGTCAGGATATGGCAATACTATCCACTCTGCTACTTTAATAGACGCAGGAACCAAGGCATCACAATCGGCAGCAGGACTTAAGCTGACAGAAGTCTCTACTGACAGTATGGGCGGAAAGAATTACGCGATAGAGAAGGAATCGGCAGAGACATTACTTGCTAAGGGTACGCGCAATATTAAGATTCAGATTGAGACAGATGAGTCGATATATGAGTTGCCATTAACAGTAAAGATTATTGATACCATTCCGGAAATTACATTGCGTCAGGCAGCAAAGTTCAACCAGTTTTACTCAGATTCCGAGGCTAGAATCGCTGTTGCAGCCAAGGGAGCTTCAATAGCAAATGTTGAGCTTAAGGATGCAGAAAGCAGTCCGTATGAGATAGCATACAATAGTATGACAGGTGACATTTGTGTCACATGGAATTCATTGCATGAAGCAGCAACGAATGCAGACGTGTCAGTGGACAGCAAGCTTGTTCTTAAAGTATATCTTGAAGATTATATAGAACCAGTCGAGAAGAGTATCAAGCTTGCAACATCACTAATCAAGCCTGCTTATGCATTAAGAAGCGATAAGATTAATTATTACTCTGCTCTTAAGGCATCTGATACTCCTAAGCATCAGGCAGCAGTGACAATATACGATAAGAAGTCTAAGACAGATATTGATATAAGCGACAGTGAAGGCTTTGAGGCTTCAATAGTCAGCCAGACTGTTGAGAACAGCTTTGAAGGTGCAAAGCTGGTGGATGGTGATGGAAGGGTAAT
The DNA here is from genome assembly GCA_045641365.1 of Lachnospiraceae bacterium. Taxonomy (GTDB): domain Bacteria; phylum Bacillota; class Clostridia; order Lachnospirales; family Lachnospiraceae; genus Colinaster. Next base: position 2,792 of record JAZUGT010000023.1, on the reverse strand, counting down.
GCTCAACCTGAATCTCAATTCAGATGGATTATTCAGTAAAAATGCAACATCATCTGACTCTGTTGCTAGCTCTAAGGCAACGGTCAGCATCAGAAAGAACAACTGGCGTATGCCACTTAACTTCAATGTAAAGGTTACGGTCAGAGCAGATAGGCCAGTGATGAAGCTTTCTACGGGAACGCTTCGACTTAATCGTGTATTCCCGACAGCGACCTATCTAGCATATACAGATGCCGAGATTTCAACATCTAATGTACTTGCTGATGATGAGATAACAGTTAGTGCCGAAGTTGAATCAGCATATCCTGAGTTTGATAAGCGAGGAAAGCCTGTTGAGGCATATGCAGAGGCCCAGAAGATTGTTGTGGGATATTATGGTGGCGTGATTAGTGCAAGATTTGATGATATGGATAACCTACCTAAGACTGGTACATACAAGTACATTGTTAAGCCAAAGCTTACTCTTAAGGATAGTAGTGTCATCGAACTTAATGCAGTTAATGTGAGTGTGAAGGTGGATGCCGCAATTCCACAGGCATTGCCAACTTCCGTGACAGTTAATACGAAGATTCTCGAGGAAGCAGATAATGCATGTGGAATAACAAGGGTTAATCTTGCAGCTAACAAGGATGCATTACTTGTAAGAATGGCCGGGGGCAATAATATGGCTCCGCTGCTTAAGAATACATCGCAGGAACTTGGCATTGCTGAGACCAAGCCAGCCAAGATTGCCGAAGCGGCTAAGCTGAATGTGACTTATCAGGATGGCTATATAACAGCAGATTTTATTGATACAACTAATCTTCCAAAAGCAGGTAAGTACGCGTTTACGTATTATCCGGAATATATTGGAGCGAATACGCGAGGAGCTGCAAAGGTGGTAACCGTTGAAGTGTTAGGTGGTGCCAGATCCGTAACAGTATCAGCGAAGGGTAAGATAGATCTTGTTAAGAGAGATTATGGTATTACTTATACGACTACAAAGCTTAAGAATATCTCAGATAAGCTTGATACTGTCGTAAGCTTATCTGGCGAAGATGCGGATAAGTTTGAAGTAACATATGATAGCACAACAGCAACCGGTCAGATTGTTGCAATTGTAACAGCTAAGAGTGATGCTGCACTTGAGAAGGGCAGAGTATATAAGTACAGCCTCTGCTATAAGGCAATCGGTAATTCAAATGTGACAGTAATGTCACCAATTCAAAAGGTTAAGGCAGTACAGTCAAATGTCAAAGTTGCAAGGCAGAATGCGAAGGTATATACAATGTACCAGGCATCAATGAAAGGCAGGACCTACATCGACACAATTAATCTGACAACGCCTGTGGATGTGACGATAGGACAGGTGAGATTATCAGATGATAATTCTGTTGCCATTAAGGAAGTATTCCAATCAGGATTCGCAGCATACATAGAGCCAGACGGAAGGACAGCTCAGATTAAGCTTGCTCCGAATTCCGGAAGTCCGCTTAAGGCAGGAGTAACTTACAAGGTAAAGGTCGATGTTGTTCCGGATGGCAATGGAACTAATGTCAAGCCAGTATGCGTAATCATTCCAGTAAAGATACTGAAGTAGGGACGGTCCTTTTGCTACAGAAGTAGGGACGGTTCTTTTGCAACGAGGAGTATTATGGTTTGATATAATACAATTATTACAGAAAACGATTTCCTACAGAGTATTTGCTAAAGTCAAATGGTGTAGTTCTTTCATTGTGGATCGCCCATATTTCTCTTGTTGTAGAAATCAGCATTATTCATTTATTTATGAAGAGGAAGATACACTAATGGTTTCAATTAATGATGTTGCAGCTTATGCAGGAGTTGCTATTTCAACAGTTTCAAAAGTAATAAATAACTATCCATACGTGTCGGAGGCAACTAAGGTTAAAGTACGTAAGGCAATTCATGAGCTTAACTATGTGCCAAACACTGTTGCTGCGGCGCTTTCTTCCAAGCAGAATGGAAGGGCGGCAATTTTAGTAAGCCTTTCTGATAAAACTCAGGCTATTGATGAGATTACTATGCAGTATCTGTCAGGCGCTTTGAATATGGCGCTTGAGTTAAATATAGAAATTATTACTTTTTTTCAATCAATGATTTCTCATATGACACCCGAAGAAATTACTCGATATTTTAAGTCGCAAAATATATCAGGCCTCATAATATGTGGTATGTCTAAGAATGACGAATACTTAAAACAGCTTGTTGAGTCAAAGGAGTTTAAATGTGTTCTTGTAGATGCTCCAATCGTGAATGAAGTAACAAGTAGCATTGGTGTGGATAATTCATTGGCGCAATATGAAGTCGCCAAGCAGACAATTATTGAAAATACTTGCAAGAGAGTTTTGTATATTGCCGGTAGAAAAAATAGTTATATGACGGAAGAGCGTTTGGCTGGAATGCAAAAGCTAAAGGAAGATTTAGGGCTGACTATGACTGTCAGGTATGGTGAGTATTCAGAGCTTAAGGCCAGGGAGATTGCTTTTAAGTATGCGAAAAATAAAGACGTTGTAGTGTGTGAGTCTGATCTTATGGCTATTGGTGCCATGAATGCCCTTACTGAAATGGATATATTTAGACCAGTGTGCGGCTTTGATGGGATTACCCTTATGGGATATGTTGGAAAGCAGATGAATACTTTAAGACAGGATTTTTACAATATATCATCAAATGCGGTTAAGGAGCTTAAGTACCTGCTGGATGGTGGGGAAGGACGAAGAATAAATCTGCCACATAGTATTGTGAAGCTTTATTACAAAGATATTATTAAATGAATTCGTTGGAGTAGA
>JAZUGT010000022.1:0-52109 GCA_045641365.1 Lachnospiraceae bacterium | reverse complement strand
GAGAATCTTCAGGCAAAATTTGACGAGAAATTAAAAGAACTTCTTTCTAAGGCAAAAAAGAAAAAGAATGTTCTTGAGAGTAGCGAAGTCGCTATGTTCTTTAGCGACATGGAGCTTACGGAGGACGCCCTTGATAAGGTAAATGAATTCCTTGAGCAAAACGGTGTAGACGTTCTTACGATAACAGGGGATGATGATGACGATGATGAGGAAATAATTCTCTCTGAGGAGGATGAAGTTGATGTTGAAAATATAGACTTATCGGTACCTGACGGAATCAGTATAGAAGACCCGGTAAGGATGTATCTTAAAGAGATTGGTAAGGTTCCGTTATTGTCGGCCGAAGAAGAAATTGAGCTTGCTAAGCTTATGGAGGACGGCGGAGAAGCAGGTGAAGAGGCTAAGAAGAGACTTGCTGAAGCAAACCTTCGTCTTGTAGTAAGTATAGCTAAAAGATATGTTGGTCGTGGCATGTTATTCTTAGATCTTATTCAGGAAGGTAACTTAGGACTTATTAAGGCTGTTGAGAAGTTCGATTATAAGAAAGGATATAAGTTCTCAACATATGCAACATGGTGGATTCGCCAAGCAATAACACGTGCTATTGCAGACCAGGCAAGAACAATAAGAATTCCTGTTCATATGGTTGAGACTATCAACAAACTTATCAGAGTTTCAAGACAGTTACTTCAGGAACTTGGTCGTGAACCAACCCCGGAAGAGATTGCCGAGGAGATGAATATGCCAGTTGAGAGAGTTCGTGAGATTCTTAAGATATCTCAGGAGCCAGTATCACTTGAGACTCCAATTGGTGAAGAGGGAGACAGTCATCTTGGTGACTTTATTCAGGACGACAATGTGCCTGTACCAGTTGATGCGGCTGCATATACACTTTTAAGGGAGCAGCTCGAGGAAGTACTCGATACACTTACAGAGAGAGAGAAGAAGGTACTTAGCTTAAGATTTGGTCTTGAAGATGGAAGAGGTCGCACTCTTGAAGAAGTTGGTAAAGAATTCAATGTAACAAGAGAGAGAATTCGTCAGATTGAGGCTAAGGCTCTTAGAAAACTTCGTCATCCAACAAGAAGCAGAAAGCTTAGAGATTATCTTGACTAATTATGAATACACGACTTAGTAATAGAATGCTAATGAACGTAAGTCTCATTGACAGGGGCTGTAAAGTGGCAGATATTGGTTGTGATCATGGACTTGTGGCAATATATCTAATCGAGAATGACATTGCATCACATGTGGTTGCAATGGATGTTGCTACAGGGCCACTGTCACGTGCGACTGCTCACATAACGGAAGCAGGACTGAATAATGACATTGATGTCAGATTATCGGATGGTGCTGACAGACTTGAACTCACAGATGGTAAGCTTGAAGTCGATATCATACTGGTGGCTGGTATTGGAGGAAGACTTGCCATAAGACTTATTGAGAATAATCTTGATAAGTTTTTAGCTACAAGGGCAATTGTGATTCAGGCGCAGTCAGAACTGGAATATGTAAGAGAGAGTCTTTGCAGACTTGGGTTTGTTATAGTTAATGAAGCCATGGTCTATGAAGATGGCAAGTATTACAATGCGATTAAGGCTGTTCCCCGCAGTCTTGTCGAAGCAGAAGGTGTCGCAGATACGTCAGAATCGGTTGATTTTTACCTTAAGGAATATAATGAAGGGGAATTATTATATTCCCGGATAATGTACAGAAGAAAAGATGAGATTCTAAGAGAGTATCTGGAATTCACTGCACAGGGCCTGGAGAGAATAATAAGTGGAATTAAGTCCGCTGGCGCAGGCAGTGCTGAAGTGAATAACACCAGAATCAGGGAGCTAGAGGGTAAGCTGCTAATTATCAGGCAGTTAATTAATGCATGGGGTGAGTGATGCAGTACATGCATATGGATGGAGGCGTCTATGGTTAAACTTACAATTAATGAAGTATCAAAAGAGTATCCAGAGGGAACCAGATATGAGGCAATCGCTGATGAATATCAGGATATGTATGGTGGTAAGATTGCGCTTGTCTTAGAGGATGGCGAGATTAAGGAATTACATAAGAAAGCCACAAAGGATGCGACAATAAGGTTTATTCTAACCGATGAAGCAATGGGACATAAGACATATGAAAGAACTGCAACAATGATATTTGTTAAGGCTCTTTCAGATGTTGTGGGTGACAAGATTAAGGGAAAGGCCAAGGTTGAATTTGCAATCGGTGATGGTGAGTATATATCTGTTAAGGGTGATTACAAGGTAGATGATGATCTTGTTGATGCAGTCAATAAGCGCATGAATGAGCTTGTTGAAGCTAACCTGCCAATATATAAGCGTCCTTATCCAATTAAGGAAGCTGTTAAGCTGTTCGAGGAACAGGGAATGACAGATAAGGTTAAGCTTTTCAAGTACAGACAGAGTGCAACAGTTAATGTATACTGCCTTGATGGTTATTATGATTACTATTATGGACATATGTTCCCAAGTACTGGCTATATTAAGTATTTTCAGGTGATGCCTTATGAAGATGGATTCATTCTTCTTCTTCCAGATAGAAAGACACCTGATAAGCTTGGAACATTTGAGCCACTTGATAAGCTCTTTAATGCGCTCAATCAGACTACTGATTGGGGTGTAGAGATGGGAATTGGTACAGTAGGTGATCTCAATAATATGATCTGTGAAGGAAGACTTGAGGATACGATTCTTGTTCAGGAAGCACTTCAGGAGAGAAGAATTGGTGAGATTGCCAGTGAGATAGTTAATAAGGGCGGAATTAAGTTCATCATGATAGCTGGTCCATCATCATCAGGAAAGACTTCGTTCTCGCACAGATTGTCAGTACAGCTTCGTACACATGGACTCAATCCACATCCAATTGCTGTTGATGATTACTTTGTTGACAGAGATAAGACGCCTAGACTTCCTAATGGCGATTTTGATTTTGAATGTATTGAAGCAATCGATACTGAACAGTTCAACAAGGATATGGTTGACCTTCTTGCAGGCAAGGAAGTAGAGATGCCTACATACAATTTTAAGACAGGCAAGAGAGAGTATAATGGCAAGAAGATGCAGCTTAAGCCAGATGATATCCTGGTAATTGAAGGAATCCATGGATTAAATGACAAGATGAGTTATGCACTTCCTGTTGATAGTAAGTTCAAGATCTATATTAGTGCTCTCACATCCCTTAATATTGATGGTCATAACAGAATTCCAACAACGGATGGAAGACTTCTCCGCAGAATGGTACGAGACTATCGTACGAGAGGTGCAAGCGCTAAGAGGACTATCCAGATGTGGCCTAATGTTAGAAAGGGTGAAGAAGAGAATATCTTCCCATATCAGGAGAGTGCAGATGTAATGTTCAATTCAGTACTTATATATGAGCTTGCTGCTCTTAAGCAGTATGCAGAGCCGATTCTGTATAATATTGAACCATCTGATCCAGAATACTACGAGGCAAGAAGATTATTAAAGTTCTTAGGGTACTTCTTAAGCATTCCAACAGATTCTCTTCCTAATAATTCAATCGCAAGAGAGTTTGTCGGTGGAAGTATATTCCCTGTATAGTTATATAAAAGGAGTTAAAAATGGCAAAAATTGATGTAATTTCAGGCTTTTTAGGAGCAGGAAAGACTACACTAATCAAAAAGCTTTTATCTGAGGCACTTAAGGGTGAACAGGTAGTTCTTATTGAGAATGAATTTGGAGAGATAGGTGTTGATGGCGGATTCCTCAAGGATGCCGGAATCGAGATAACTGAGATGAATTCTGGTTGTATCTGCTGCTCGCTTGTTGGTGATTTTGGTGCTGCACTTAAGGATGTTGTAGAGAAGTATAATCCTCAGCGTATTATTATTGAACCATCAGGAGTAGGTAAGCTTTCAGATGTAATGAAGGCTGTTAATGATGCTAATCTGCCAGATGGAATTGAACTTAACAGTGCAGTAGCTGTAGTTGATGCTTCTAAGGCTAAGATGTATATTAAGAACTTTGGCGAGTTCTTTGTCAATCAGATTGAGCATGCAGGAACTATTATTCTTAGTAGAACCGGCAATATAAGTGAAGATAAGCTTAATAAGGCAATAGAGTTAATTAGGGAGCATAATTCCAAGGCAACAATAATTACTACACCTTGGGATGAGCTTGAGGGTAGTGCTATCCTTGAGACAATTGAAGGCGCAAAGAGTCTTGAAGCAGAGCTTATGAAGGAGGTTATGGAACATCATCATGAGCATGAGCATCATCATGAGCATGGAGAAGACTGTACATGTGGCTGTCATGACCATGATCACGAACATGAACATCATCACGAGCACGAGCATGAACATGAGCATCATCATGAGCATGGAGAAGACTGTACGTGTGGCTGTCATGACCATGATCATCATGGACATCATCATGCTGATGAAGTATTTGGAAGCTGGGGCAAGGAGACGGCTAATAAGTATACTAAGGCCGATATTGAGAGGATTCTTGAAGAACTTGAAGATGATGATAAGTATGGAATGGTACTTAGAAGCAAGGGAATGGTTCAGGATAAGGATACTTCAGAGTGGATCTACTTTGACTATACTCCAGGTGAGGCTAATGTAAGAAGAGGTAAGGCTGATGTTACTGGCAAGATATGTGTAATTGGTTCTAAGCTTAATGAAGCTAATCTTGAAGAATTATTTGCATAAGTATGTAGATTGAGAGGTATATATACATGATTCCTGTATATATGATTAATGGATTTTTAGAGAGTGGTAAGACAGAGTTTATCAAGTATACTTTGGCTCAGCCATATTTTCAGGTAAAAGGTACAACGCTTCTAATTCTCTGCGAAGAAGGTGAAGAGGAGTATGACGAGGTGGTGCTCAAGGGTAGCGGTACAGTTCTTGAACTTATTGAAGAGGAAGAGGACTTTAATGTGGAGATGCTTAAGGTTCTTGAGAAGAAGCATAAGCCTGACAGAATAATTATTGAGTTTAATGGAATGTGGAATCCAAAGGACATTAAGCTTCCTAGAAACTGGAGAGTTGAGCAGCAGATAACGACTGTTGATGCAAGCACTTTCCCTATGTTCTATACCAATATGAAGTCACTTGTTGCTGAACATGTAAGAGCATCTGAGATGATAATATTCAACAGGTGTGATGATATCAATGATCTTGCTTCATATAAGAGAAATATTAAGGCTGTCAATGCGTCAGCTGAGATTATTTTTGAGGATAGTGAAGGAGAACTTAATGTAAGTCTCGATGAAGAACTCCCATATGATATTAATGCTGATGTAATTGAACTTGATGATTCTGGATATGCTATATGGTATATCGATATTATGGACAATATGGAGAGGTATGATGGTAAGACTATCGAGTACATTGGTAATGTACTTAAGCCAGAGACTTTTCCATCAGGTTACTTTGTGCCTGGAAGAATGGCTATGACATGCTGTGCTGATGATATGGCCTTCCTGGGATTTGCATGCAAGTTTCAGGGTGCGGACAGCCTTCCTCAGAAGGAATGGGTCAGGGTAAGAGCTACTGTTAAGCTTGAGCCATTTGAGGGGTATCAGGGCTTAGGTCCAGTGTTGTATGCGCAGAGCGTAACAACTGTAAAGCAGCCTAAGAATCCTGTGATTGATTTTTCTAATCTGTAGTTTAGGAGTTGTGGATGAGTGGATATACATTGACGCATTGGGCTTTTTGCTTTTTCTTTTATTGCGTCGTAGGATGGGTTTGGGAGTGTTTTTTTATAGCAATTGATGAGAAGAGGATTGAGAACAGAGGATTTCTATTTGGACCTATGATTCCAATATATGGATGTGGCGCCGTCGTGCTTTTGTTTGTAACGCTACCATTTCGTGAGAATTATGTTTTGACATTTTTAGCAGGAATGATAGGAGCAACGCTTCTTGAATATGTTACCGGAGTAGTAATGGAAGCAATCTTTAAGGTACGCTATTGGGACTATTCGGAGAAGAAGTTCAACTATAAGGGACATATATGGCTGTTTGCTTCTATAGGATGGGGTGTTGCGGCAATAGTTCTTACCAAATATCTTCAGGTATATGTGCAGACTATTATGTATAGTATTCCTGAGAAGACATTGCATTATATTGTAATAGGTGTAGGAGCCCTATTCCTGATTGATCTTACGCTATCTGTCAAGACAGCTCTTGATATTAAAGATGTCCTTGTTAAGATTGAAGCAGTTAAGGGTGAACTATCAAGAATGCAGAAGCGAATGGATGTTATACTTGCATTTGTAGGTGAAGGTAAGAGTCAGTACATCGAAGCTGGACAGGCAAGAATTGATGATATGCTTGAGTCTTTGGAATCTAAGATTGCTTTTATTAAAGGTAAAATCGGGATTTCAGATGAGACTAAGGAGGAAATAGCAGTATTCAAGGGCAAGCTGTCCACTGTTAAGAATAGTCTGTCTTCAATTGTGAATGTAAAGGATGTACTTAGAAAAGCGATGATTAAGGGTAATCCAAAGATGGTTTCGGCAAAGTTCGGAGACAGCTTGGAGGAACTTAAGAAATACTTTAATAGTGATAAATAGATAATTAAATGGAGTGGAGTGGATGATCGCGGCCGGAGCAATCCGGGTGAGGAAAGTCCGGGCTTCGCAGGGCAGGGTGCCGGATAACGTCCGGTGGAGGTGACTCCCAGGCTAGTGCAACAGAAAATTACCGCCGACTATGTCGGTAAGGGTGAAAAGGCGGTGTAAGAGACCACCGTGCGGCTGGTAACAGTCGTAGCCGTGTAAACCCCACTTGAAGCAAGACCAAGTATGGAGACCATGAGGCGGCCCGTCTCGTCTCCGGGTAGGTCGCTTGAGGCGGCTGGTGACAGTCGTCCTAGATAGATGATCATCTTAAAAGACATAACCCGGCTTACAGCTTCACTCCATAAGTTATATTTTTGATAGAAAGCATTTATCCTGTCTGGATGATGCTTTTTTTACAATGATAGGAGAATGTAATTGGCAATTAGAAGAGGTATGATTTTCACTCCTGAAGGCGAGATTAAGCCAGGGATTGTGAGTATTGAAGGTGATGTAATAGAAGATGTGGTATATGTCACTGAGAGCGAACTGACTATGGAAGAGCGTGATCTGTATATTATTCCAGGATTAATTGATATACATATGCATGGCTGTAATGGTCATGATGCATGCTGCTCTTGTTCAGAAGACATTCAGTCAATTATTGAATATGAGAGAGACCATGGTATCACTTCGATATGCCTGGCAACTATGACTCTTGATGAGAGTTCGCTTCATCATGCACTTAGTATTATATCAGGTGTGAACAATGAGAATCTTAAGGGAATATATCTTGAAGGTCCATTCATTAATCCTGATAAAAGAGGAGCGCATCTTGAGGAGCATATAGTTGAACCTGATTATAATATGCTTTTAAGGCTTAGAGAAAGCGCTAATGACAGGATTAAGTTCGTTGCTATTGCGCCCGAAGTTAATGGTGCATTTGACTTTATAAAGCAGGCAGAGGATGAGTTTAGGTTTACGATTGCTCATTCGAAGGCAGATTATGACGAAGCAATGCGTGCGTTTGGTGCTGGTATTACTCATGTCACTCACCTGTATAATGCTATGGATGGATTTAATCATCGCTTACCTGGAATAATAGGAGCGGCTGCAGACGATGAGAATGTAATGGTAGAACTGATTGCCGACGGAATACATGTACATCCCGCTGTAGTAAGAAGTACTTTTAAGATATTTGGTAGCGACAGAGTGGTCCTTATCAGTGATAGTATGGAAGCTACAGGAATGCCGGACGGAGTATATGAACTTGGTGGACAGACTGTAAGTGTTAATAATAGATGTGCACTTCTTGATGACGGGACAATTGCTGGGAGCGCAACTAATCTTTTTGACTGTATGCATCAGGCAATTAAGATGGGAGTTGAACGTTGCCAGGCCATTAAGGCTGCAACTGCCAATCCGGCAAAAGCAATTGGTATATATGATAGTGTTGGGAGTATAGAAGCAGGTAAAAAGGCTGATATATTAATTCTTGACCATGAGCTTCAGATTGTTGAAATCATTCAGGAGTTGACATAATTTTTTTGTTAACTTATAATACAATATATCGATGAGATTTCCAGGGGTGGAAGAATATATTGTATATTAAGGAGATAGTATGAAGTGTCCATTTTGTAATCATGAGAATACCAGACTTATTGATTCACGACCAGCCGAAGATAATAATTCTATCAGACGCCGTAGAGTATGTGATGAGTGTGGTAAGAGATTTACTACATATGAGAAAGTGGAGACTATTCCATTAATCATTATTAAGAAGGATAATAACAGAGAGGCATATGACAGAGCTAAGATTGAGAGTGGTGTACTTAGAGCATGTCATAAGAGACCTGTCAGTGCAGCTCAGATTACTGGACTTATTGATGAGGTTGAGACTGAGATCTTCAATATGGAGGACAAGGAGATTCCAAGTGAGAAGATTGGTGAGATTCTTATGACTAAGCTTAAGAATCTTGATGAAGTTGCATATGTAAGATTTGCCAGTGTATATAGAGAGTTCAAGGATCTCAATACATTTATGGATGAGCTTAAGAAGGTTATGACCAATTCATAAGATTGCTTTTATTGTAGTACAATCATTATTTGTATTGCTTTTTAGAATTATATTGATATAATGATGGTGGTGAGCATAAGCTCATCACCATATTTTATTGTCGTGGAAGACGAAGGAGGATAACAATGAAGAGACTTACTTTAAGGAGGCTCTTTATCGTGGGCCTCACATTCGCACTGACTATTGCACTGAGCGCATGTTCAGGTGATAAGACAGGAGATGATTCTACGATTACAGTTGGTATACCTCAGGATCTTGATGAGAGTCTTGACCCCCATTATGCAACGGGAGCAGGAACACGAGAGGTATTATTCAATGTATTCGAGGGCTTAGTTAAGCCTAATAGTGATGGAGAATTAGTCCCTGCAGTAGCAAGTGCGTATGAGGTTGCCGATGAAGGCCGCACGTACACATTCACACTTAGAGATGGAGTTACATTCCATGATGGTTCAGCCGTTACAGTAGAGGACGTTAAGACTTCAATTGAGAGATGCGCCGAGCCAGGTGAGGGAGAACTTCTGGTATCGGCGTTTACTAATATTGCAAGCATTGAGACACCAGATGACTCTACAATAGTTATTAAGTTAACTGAGGCAGATACAGATTTCCTTACTAATATGACAACAGCTATTCTGCCAGCAGATAAGCTTGATACAATGGGTGCCAATCCTGTTGGAACTGGTCCATATAAGTTTGTAAGCAGAAGTCCTCAGGAGAACGTTGTGCTTGAGAAGTACGATGGATACTGGGGTGAGCCAGCACATATCAGGAATGTTGTATTCAAGATTGTTGCTAATCCTGATACTATCGTTATGAATCTTGAAGGTGGTTCAATTGATATGTTTGCCCGTGTTACAACAGCACAGGCAGCACAGCTTTCTGATAACTTTAAGATTGAAGAAGGCACAATGAACCTTGTTCAGGCGCTGTACCTTAATAATGCAGTTGCACCTTTTGATGATATCAGGGTTCGTCAGGCACTTTGCTATGCTATTGAGCCACAGGAGATTATGGATTTTGTATCGGATGGTAAGGGTACTGAGATTGGAAGTAGTATGTTCCCATCATTTGGAAAGTACTATATGCCTGAACTTAACGATACATATAATCAGAACCTTGATAAGGCGAAGGAACTTCTTGCTGAGGCTGGTTATGCAGATGGATTCTCATTTACAATCACTGTTCCATCTAACTACACACAGCATGTTGACACAGCACAGGTTCTTAAGGAAGAGTTCAAGGCAATCGGTGTAGAAGCTAATATCAACCTTGTTGAGTGGAATACATGGCTTAGCGATGTATATTCTAACAGAGAGTTTGAATCTACAGTTATTGGTGTAGATGCTTCGACATTGTCGCCAAGAGCATTACTTGCAAGATTTGAGTCTACAGCTGATAATAACTTTATCAACTTCTCAAATGCTGACTATGATAATGCATATGCAGCAGCAATTGCATGTACTGATGACAAGCAGCAGACAGAGTATTTCAAGCAGTGTGAGACAATTCTTTCTGAGCAGGCTGCCAATGTATATATTCAGGATATTGCTGAGCTTGTTGCAATCAATAAGAAGTTTACTGGATATGAGTTCTATCCATTATATGCTCAGGATATGAGTAAGATTAAGTTAGCAAAATAGTTTTATTTCAGGGCGCTGTCTTAGGCAGCGCCCATATTAAAAGGTATGAGTATTATTAGAAAGATTATTAGTTCAATATTAACAATATTGATTGTTTCCAGCATGGTGTTCCTGGCTTTTAGTGTTATTCCAGGTGATCCGGCGCTTGCTAAGCTTGGTACGCAGGCTACACCGGAGAAGTTGAATGCACTTAGAGAATCCATGGGATTGAATTTGCCATTATATCAGAGATTTTTTAATTGGGTAATTGGCATTATGCATGGAGACTTTGGTATATCTTACAGTTATAGTGTGCCTGTGACATCACTTATCGCAGGTAAGCTTCCTGTTACAATAATTCTTTCATTATATGCAATGGTAATCATGATTCTGCTGTCTGTTATTCCGGCAATATCTGCTGTAAGGTATGAGGCTTCTTGGATTGACAGGGCTTTGCAGATATATAATCAGGTGATTATGGCAGTTCCGCCATTTTTTGCTGGTATACTCATTACGCTTGTATTTGGACTTGGTCTGAAACTGTTTATGCCAGGTGGATATGTATCATATACAGCCAATCCTGTTCGCTTTATGTCATATATGTTCTGGCCGGCTCTTGCTGTGGCACTTCCCAAGGCTGCAATGTGCTTTAATCTTCTTTACTCAAGTCTGAAGGCTGAGAAGAAGAAGGATTATGTTAGAACTGCATATAGCAGAGGTAATGATACTCTTAGCGTATTCTATAAGCATATGCTGAAGAACGCAGCAATTCCTGCTATTACTTTTCTTGGAATGGCCCTTGCCGATATGATTGCAGGTTCTATTGTAATTGAGCAGGTATTCGGAATTCCGGGAATGGGACGTATACTTCTTACATCGATACAGAATAGAGATTATCCAGTTGCTGAGGCAATTATCGTATATATTGCTGTACTTGTAATAGTATCCAACCTTTTAGTTGATGCTTTGTATAGAATTGTAGACCCACGAACGAGATAAGAATTATGAATATTAGAATTAAGAAGAATACAAATTCAATAATGGGATGCATTCTGACATTATTCGTTCTAGTTCCTTCAATAGTGGGGCTTTTCTGGACTCCATTTGATCCTGAGACGATTAATTCAGCGTTAAAGCTTTCTAATGCAACATTTCTTCATCCTTTTGGCTGTGATAATCTTGGAAGAGATATGCTTAGCAGAGTTATGTCCGGAAGTAGTACAACCATACTTATTGCCAGTGGAACTGTAATTGGTGGTGCTTTGATTGGTACAATAGCAGGTGCGGTTACAGGATACTATGGCGGGATAGTAGATGATATTCTGATGCGTATTAATGATGTGCTGTTATCATTTCCAAGTCTCCTATTATCGCTAGTTTTTGTTGCGGTATTAGGCCCTGGAACATATAGAGTAATGTGGGCGCTCATTATCGCATTTATTCCAAGCTATGCGAGAATTATCAGGGCTGAATTTGTTAGATTCCGTAATATGGATTTTGTAAAAAGTGCGAGACTTTCAGGTGCATCAGATTTTCGAATAATGTTCGTGCATATTCTTCCGAACACCTTAGGCGTACTGGTTAATTCAGTTCTAATCGGTTTTAATAATGCTGTACTTGCAGAGGCAGGACTCAGCTTCTTAGGTATTGGTGTTCAGCCACCTAATGCAAGTCTTGGACGTATGTTGAGTGATTCACAGACATACCTGTTTAATAAGCCCAGCATGGCGCTTATACCTGGTATGTTTATTGTTCTTTTGGTATTGGGAGTTTCCTTACTTGGTAAAGAGGTAGAGTAGATTGGATTCGTCAGATATGAAGAAAATATTAGAAGTTCATAATGTTCACCTGTCCTTTAAGGAAGAGAAGCAGAATGTGTTCTCGCGACGCAAAGAGATTGAGGTATTAAAAGGAATCTCCTTTGATATGTATGATGGAGAGATTGTAGGAATTGTCGGAGAGAGTGGTTGCGGTAAGTCAACGCTTGCTAAGGCAATTCTTGGTCTTGAAAAGTATCAGAGTGGCGAGATAGTACATCATTCCCAATATCCACAGATGGTATTTCAGGATCCATATGGAAGTCTCAATCCTACAAAGACTGTTCGTTTTATACTTGAAGAACCACTTAAGAATCTGACGAAAATGTCTGAGAAAGAGCGCCTGAGCAAGGCTGAGGAGATATTAGATAAGGTCGGACTCGACAGAAAGTATCTTAATCATAAGCCAGGCGAGTTATCTGGCGGACAGCGTCAGCGAATAAGTATAGCTGCAGCATTAATGATGGAGCCAAAGCTTCTTATTGCAGACGAACCAGTATCTGCACTTGATGTAACAATACAGGCACAGATTCTAAAGCTGCTTAATGAACTGCAGGAGAATCTGGGGCTGTCAATACTCTTTATTTCACATGATCTAAGAGTTGTATATCAGCTGTGTGACAGAGTTATGATTATGAAGAATGGTATAATTGTCGAGGAAGGTAAAGTGGATGACGTATATCGTAATCCTTCACACGAATATACCAGGAGCCTTCTTAAAAGTGCAGGAATAGTATGAGTATGTTAAAAGTAGAGAATCTTAGAATTGAATTTGTTGATCATGGTGAACCGGAAGTAGCAGTATATGATTTTGATCTTACAATGGAGGCTGGCGAGATTGTTGGTCTTGTAGGTGAGTCGGGATCAGGTAAGTCTGTGTCTGCAATGACAATCGCTGGACTTATTAACAGAAAGGATGTTAATAAAAACGGTAGTGTGCTTTTTGAAGATATAGATATACTTAATTGTGGTCGAGACGAACTGCGTAAGCTTCAGGGTAATGATATAAGTATTATATTTCAGGAGCCGATGACAAGTCTTAATCCTGTTAAGAAGATTGGATGGCAGGTTGAGGAGGCACTTAGAATTCATACGAGCTTAAGCAAAGAGGAAAGATATTCAAAGGCAATAGAGATGTTATCAGAAGTCGAACTACCTGATCCGGAGAGGGTATACAATTCCTATCCACATCAGCTTTCAGGTGGTATGAGACAAAGAGTTATGATTGCAGCGGCAATGATTAATGCACCAAAGCTGCTTATTGCTGATGAACCAACAACAGCTCTTGATGTAACTGTCCAGGCCGAGATTGTTAAGCTTCTTATTCGAATTAATAAGGAACATAACACGGCAATACTATTCATTTCACATGATCTTAGCCTTATTAGGCAGTTATGTGAAAGAGTGATTGTAATGAAGGATGGAGCAATTGTTGAAGCAGGTATAACAAGCCAGATCTTTAATAATCCAAAGGAAGAATACACGAAGAGACTTATCGATTCAATTCCTAAGGTTAATCTATAAAATTAAATGTTGATTTACTTAACATAATTCGTTATAATTAAAGTTACCTTTTAGTAGGTAACTTTTTTTCTTTTTTTGTATTAAGTGATTATGACCTTGTTCCGATATAGTATATGTAAAGATCATACGTGAAGGGAATTGGTTATGATAACATTATTTCATGGAAGAGATAATATATAATAGAAAGGTGGTGAGACGATGGGTATATATGATGTAGGATTTGGCGGATATGGCGCTTTTCAGAGCGATTATCGTATTAATAATATTCCTAAGGCAACAGATGTTGAGAAGGTAACTCCTGTTAAGCCTGTTGAGACTGCAACTGAGGCAGTTAAGGTTGATGAGTATCATATAGAAGAACTGGATAACAGATCCAGAAGCATTGACCCTAATGAAGTCTCACTTACATTTAATAAAGGCGAAGACTTCTCATATATTGGCAGAGACAGTGATATCGGAAGTCTTGATATGGAGAAGGCTATCTCTGATATGAAGCAGGATAGTATCCTTCAGGAGTATCAGTACTTTGTTGGTAATTCCAATAACGTATTCCAGTCAGAAGATGGAGTTGTTTTAGCTAAGTAATGTTTGAGTATTTTTATCCTAATGAATATTATGAATCTACTTATATGATTCCTTTTGAACGCCTGTATGAAGAGGGCTTCAGAGGAATCATATTTGATATAGACAATACTTTGGTTCCTCATGGGGCTCCAGCAGATGCCAGAAGCATAGAACTTTTTGACAGACTCAAGGCAATCGGTTTTTCCATTACATTATTGTCTAACAATGGTGAAGAGAGGGTAGCCCTGTTTAATAAGGATGTTAATGTTAATACAATTCATAAGGCCGGGAAGCCGGGCGTTAAGGGCTATCTTAAGGCCTGCGAGATGATGAATACAGATGTAGACAATACTGTTTTTATTGGTGATCAGATTTTTACAGATATTATGGGCGCCAAGAAGTCGGGTATGAAGGCTATAATGGTTAAGTATATGAATCCAAGAGAAGAGATTCAGATTATCCTCAAGAGGCGACTTGAATGGTTTGTGCTCAGAGAGTTCTTAAAGTCACATGAAATGCTTAGAGGATAGATAAAATAGCAAAAACAGGTTGAAAAGTATTGATATATAGTGTAGAATTGTAGGGAATTATAACGCATTAATTGTTTTAGGAGGAATATAGGTATGATTTCAGCAGGCGATTTCAGAAATGGCGTAACTATCGAAGTTGATGGTAACATTTTCCAGATCATCGAGTTCCAGCATGTTAAGCCAGGTAAGGGAGCTGCTTTCGTTAGAACTAAGCTTAAGAACATTATTTCTGGTGGTGTAGTTGAGAAGACATTCAGACCAACTGAGAAGTGTCCAACAGCTCGTATTGATAGAAAAGATATGCAGTATTTATACAATGATGGTGATCTGTACTATTTCATGGATACAGAGAGCTATGATCAGATTGCAATCGGTGTTGATTCGATTGGTGATTCTCTTAAGTTCGTTAAGGAGAATGAGATGTGTAAGGTTTGCTCACATAACGGCAACGTATTTGCTATTGAGCCACCTCTCTTCGTAGAACTTGTTGTTACAGAGACTGAGCCAGGATTCAAGGGTGATACAGCTACTGGTGCTACAAAGCCAGCTAGTGTTGGGACAGGTGCAACTGTATCAGTTCCTCTCTTTGTTGATCAGGGAGAGACAATCAAGATTGATACACGTACAGGTGAGTATCTTTCCAGAGTATAATTTAACTGATTTATATGTATGTAAGGCAATGAACATTCAGTTCATTGCCTTTTCTTTTTCTAATTTTCTATTTATGCCCATCAAATATCACATCTATGAAAGGAATACAGGTCTATGTTTTATTATCACATTGATGAATTAACCGAGAAGGTTATAAGAGAATTGAAGAATTACTACGGGGAGGAGGTAGATGTATTAAATGGAATCTATTGCAAGAATAACGGTGTTAAGCTTCATGGTATCACAATAAAGGAGAAGGACCAGACAATAGCCCCTACTTTTTATATTGAAAGCTTTCTTGATGAGTACAATGAGGAGAAGACAGTAGAGGAGATAAGTAACAGAATTATTTCCCTTAATAGAAAATACAGCACCAGTAAGTCTGTTGATATGAACTTTATTAATACATACGAGGGCGTTGTTAATCGTCTTGGCTTCAAGCTGATTAATCGTAAGATGAATGAAGAATATATCGAGGATATGCCATTTATTCAGTATTTGGATCTGGCAATAGTCTTTACGATTTCTATGGACCATGATGGGTTTAGTGACGGAATAATTACTGTAAAGAATGAACTGCTCAAGATGTGGGGAGTATCTGTTAATCAGATTTTTTCTGATGCAAAGAAGAATATGAATGCAACGAATCCATATATATTTGGCAATATTTTAAGCTTCATTGATGAGTCGGGATTAGTTACTAAGGAATGTCATTCGGACTACAAGATGTATGTGCTGTCAAATGATAAGAAGTGTTATGGAGCATCGGCGATTCTGTATGATAATATGCTTGAACGTATATATACCGAGATGAATGAGGACTATTATATTCTTCCCAGTTCAGTACATGAACTTATAGCAATTCCTGTCAGCGGCTGTCCTCAGTCTGTAGGGGAATTGATGAACATGGTTAAGGAAATCAATTCTACACAGCTGGAACAGCAGGATATTCTTTCCAATAGCATCTATATCTACAGTCATGCCACCGGGACGCTGTCAGAAGCACTGTCTGTATAGGAATTAGATGATACAGGCAGAAGTGAGATAGCGGCGAATAGAATTGAGGTAGGTACATATCTGAAGTCACAACTACATGTGAAAGGATACTTGATTACAAATAATACAAATGTTACAAGTACAACAATGTAGCCGGAAAGCAGGAAGGTGCCTATCTCTTTCTGTCCGCATCTGATGCGTATGATTGGCAGAACTATTGATAAGATAAAGCATAAGAAACCAATAACTACAGCAAGCACAAAGAATACCTGACATAACAGTAACCATCCTGATGAGATATTCTCTGGCCATACCTCTGTGAACAGAGATGTCTTGAATAGAATCGACCATGCATTATGGCAATATATAGAGTTCTCAGCGTGGAATGGAAACTTTACGCTTGCTCTTGCAGGAATTCCAAATATCTCACCGATTGGGTACGACCATAGATACTGGTGGGACAGTTCATTAGATGATGGAACACCAGGTGTCTGTCTGAAAAGAATCAGATTACGAATTGTCCATGAAAAACCAATTGGCAGGGATATCAGTGCAAATACAAAATAGTCACGAATGCACTTAAAGCCTGCTTTCCTTGAAGATTTGAACTGATCTATCAGATACATAAGCATTACAATACCCATTGGGAATGCAATAACGCCTGCATTTGGCTTAGCTATGATACCAAAGCCAATTGTAAGTGCCATATATATAAGATGCTTAAAGCTATGTGATTCTATCCACAGGAGCGAGACATATATTGCAAGGAAAGACAGCATAGTGCCAAGCATATCATTGTTGATAGAGCCAGTCATATATATAAATCCAGGATGAAAAGCCACTAATGCGAGTGGAATGGTAATATACTTCTCATCTTTGCAGAAATGCCTAAGGATATAGTAGGTAATAACTACAAGAACACAGCTGTATATGAAAGTCGGAATCTGAATTGCTTCATATACCTGGGGTTCATTAATTCCACACTTATGAGCAGCTTCAAGAAAAAATGCCGCAATAATATGATGAAGTGGTGGATGGTAATATGAAAAGATCGAAAATGGATCGAAATCCGGAAGATGATGGAACTTAACCAGATATTCAACATAACCAAGATGCCCAGGGTTAATCTTACCATCACTTAAAAGTGTTGCATAACCAAGATCGTGCTGTCTGTCTCCCACAGTTGTCTGAAAGATATAGATTAGTCTTATAACAAATGAAGCAATTATTACTATAAAGTTTTTGTTTTTTAATATGTTCTTTAGTCTATTCATAATGACAGTAGTATAGCATTTTACATAAGGTGTGGCAAATGATATACTAATCGCATGAGTACAGATTCAAGTAAGTTGAAGAGAATAGTAGGATATGTATGTTCGTTCATAGCTATTGTATGGATGTTGATTCTGATAGCGCAGGCTCGAACTGCAGATATATGGTATGACGAGGTGTTTTCAGTTGAATTTGCCAGCAGATCGTTAAAGGATATGATTCTGCTTGCTATTCAGGATGTCCACCCGCCTTTTTATTATATATATCTGAAACTGTTCTATGCCGTGGGAACGAGTATACTTGACGGTGCCTGTCTTATACAGTTTCTTAAGGTAGCGTCTGCTTTACCATGGCTATTACTGTGCATTATTGCATTTATATATATTCGTAAGGAATATGGCGAGTTGACTATGGGTATCTGGATGCTTCTGATATCAGGAATGCCACAGATTGCATCATATTATGTAGAGATAAGAATGTATTCGCTTGCGATGCTTACGATTACGGTTGCAGTGCTTATAGCACTTGATATATATAAAAGACCTGCTGGTGTCGCTCCAATTAAGTGGGTAATGCTGTTTCTGTCAGGTATTATTACTGCATATACCCAGTATTATGCGCTAGTTGCAATTGCTGGTGTCTACTGTGCGTTAGGAATAGTAATTTTGCTTAAGCGAATTGATATTAAGCGTAATATTATTGCACTTGTTCTATGCGCTGTTCTGTCAGTGTTGTCATATTTACCTTGGCTTCCATCGTTTATTAGTCAGGCTACAAGGGTAGGCGGCAGTTACTGGATTCAGCCTCTAACACTAAGAAGTATTGCTGGATGTATTAAGTATATTATTATGCCGGTAACGACCAGTCAGATGGCGAATTATATTGCAACAGTGCTTGTGATTATGGTATGTGTTCTGACATTTTGTATGAGCCTTGTGAGTGGAGATTTTAGGAATAATATATTGGGATACTGCCTTTGTTTCTCACCACTTTTGCTTGTCATTGTCTCTGGAATTGTCTTATCGCTTATAGGAACGCCAATTTTTGTGTACAGGTATATGATACCTTGCCTTGGTGCACTATGGCTTGCCATCGCGGTTATGATGAGCAGAGTTCTTAATGAAAAGGTTCTGTTAGCTGCTACATGTGGGTTATTAGTATGCTGTGTGATTTCTTCCAAGGGTGTATTTGATGAGGAGCATAAGAAGGTGCAGTGCTCGTCAGATGCTTTTGAGGCACTTGAGGCGATTCCTGATGGTAGTGTTGTTATAACTAACTTTGACCACGTTGCTGCTGTGTGTGGTTACTATCTGAAGAACTGCTCTGTATATCTTTATGATAGTGACTGTGACAGGCTTATTCCACAGATGCTTAATGGGAATGGAAGCAGGATTGAGCCTGACGAAGTATATGGTATAGTCAGAGATAGCGATAATGTCTACTTCTTTGGAAGCTTTAATTCACGTGAAGACATTGTTGAAGACTGGGACGGAATTGGTGTTGAGAGTAGCGAAGTAAGTGACTTTCTTTTGGAACGTTATTGGATAAGGGTATATGAAGAACGCGTTAAGTAAGCTTAAATTTAAAGATAATGTGATTATTTATATGATTCTGCTTGGCATGGCGGTAGTATATGCACTGGATATGTTCTGCAATAAGCCATGGTATGATGAGTTATATACATATTATTCATTTATTAGCCGTGGCCCTGTATATTCAGCAATTCACTGGCCGGTTCCCAATAATCATGTGGGATATTCGGTTCTGTCGGGATTTCTCAACATATTTGGCAATCCATATATAAGTCTCCGAGGTGTTTCATATATTGCATCGTTAGCTAATATTTTACTAATCTATAAATTGGCGATTCGATTTATGGATAAGAGACTCGCTGTATGTACTGTTTTTCTTTTTGTATGTTCATATCTGACATACAGTCTCGCCTTTCAGGGGAGAGGATATGCACTTGCGATTACATGTTATCTTGTAGCAATCATTGCTGTTCTTAATATATGTATGGGCAACAAGGATTATAGTAACTATATTTTATTCATAGTGTCCTTAACACTTGGGTTGTATATATTACCAAGTTCACTTTACTGGGTTGTTCCAATATGTATTATTGGAGGTCTGTATCTATTGACTAAGAGAAGGATATATGCCTTGAAGGGACTTGTTCTTGCAGGCGTATGTGCAGCTGCAGTAACATTCTTTCTATATTTGCTTATCTGGCTTGCAATAGGTGCCAATCTGCTAAGCAAGGATGAAGGTAGCCTATACTATGGTATACATCAGGCGTTAATAATACTCAGGAATCCGTGGATGTCGTTTAGAACAGGTATAGAATATATGCTGGCAACACCTTATATTCAGAGTATTGACAGAGCTGATGCTATTCATGGGATGCCAGGGTACTTTAAAGATTTGTTTGATATGTGTTATTCATATTGTGGAATTGCATTTATTGTCATCGATATTGTGCTGATTATCTTTACCTGTATATATGCATTTAAGAATCGACATGAGAAAAGAGAAGTCTATTTTGTAAGTATGTATGTGTCATTATCACTATTTGTGACACCTTTAGTGCTTTGTATTCAGAGTGTACATCCGTATAAGAGAGTATTGGGCTTCTATTTGATTCCGTTGTATATTGGAATGATGTTTGGTATCAATATCCTTATTAAAAAGCTTGGCGGAGCAATAGCCTCACGACTTATTAATATAGTGCTGGGAATAACAATAGTCTGCGGAATACTATGCATACTGTCTCCAACATACAGGGCACCGCTTGCAGGAAGAGAGAATGATATTGCAGAGGTGTTAGAGCAGATAGATCCAACTAATATTGATACCATATATTATATGGATGATTTTCAGAAGTATGTCCTAAAGTTTTATTATGATGTTGAGCCTGTTGAGGCAGGACTTGAAGATGCCAATTATGTAATGGTATGCGAAGATGTTCGTGATGAAAAGTATGAAGCTGCTGTATGGCCAGTATGGGTATGTCACGAGGATGCAAGGCTTGATTATATAGAAGACAACTTCGTTCCCGTAGCAGCTACTGAATACTACACCATTTATTCAAAAAGTGGACAATAATCTCAATATGTGGTAGTATTGAAGAGTTGTAACAAAAATGTAACATATGCCTATTAGTGTATCATATTAAACAGGCATCTTGTGCCCGTAGTTTAATGGATAGAACGGAGGCCTCCGACGCCTTTGATGCAGGTTCGATTCCTGTCGGGCACGTTACATAGTTAATTACAAAGGAGTTTATCAGTTGAAGAAGAAATGGGATACCATTCGAACAGAAGTGATTGAATGGTTTAAGGATGTTTGGGCGCTAATTAAAGAGAATAAGAGGATTACAATTATAGTCCTTTCGTTTGTGGTTGTTATTGTTGGGGCAATTACTATTTCTACAATTGCTGCTAAGAAGTCACAGAATGTTGATGCGGTTCTTGATTCGGCAGAGGTTGAAGAGGTTGAATATCAGATTCCTGAGGATCCTCTTGAAGTAGATGCTTATCCTGAAGTTAATGAACTTATGAAGAGATATTATCAGGCTGAAGCAGAAGGCGATGTAGAGACTGTAAAGTCAATCAAGTCATCAGTAGATGATAAGGAAGAGATAGTAATCTCCAAGAAGAGTGAGTATATTGAGAATTATCCTGTAGTTACCTGCTATACCAAGAAGGGACCTGTAGATGATTCTTATCTGGTATTCGCATATTATGAAGTAAAGCTTAATGATTTTGAAGAGACTGCTCCTGGTCTTAACGCATGGTATGTATGTCGTAACGGTTCAGGTGACCTTTACATTGATGACGATGAGCAGGACGAGAAGTTGTCCAATTATTGTAAGATTTTGTCAGTACAGGATGATGTAGTTGATCTTAATAATACTGTTAATGTTAAGTTTAATGATCTTCTGGCTGAGAATGAAGATATGGCTCAGTTCCTTGAGGAACTTCCAGATAATCTTATGGCTTCAGTAGGTGAAGAGCTTGCCAAGGCTGAGGCTGGCACTGAGGAGACAACAGTTGAGGAGACAGTTGAAGAGACAACTGTAGAGGAGACTGCAGAGGTTATCAAGACAGTTAAGGCTACAACAGTAGTTAATGTCAGAGCATCTGACAGCGAATCTGCTGACAAGGTCGGTAAGGCTATGGAAGGCGAGGAGTATAAGCTATTAGAAGAGAAGGTTAATGGATGGTCTAAGATTGAATTCGAAGGTAATGAGGCATTCATTAAGACTGAGTTCCTTGAAGTTGTTTCGGAAGAGAAGTCAGAGCCATCAGGTGAGACATCTAATGATAATGATGACTCCGCTAAGGAAGATGAGACTGACAATTCAGAGGCAGCCAAGGATTCACCTACATCCGGAAAGGCTATAGCTAAGGAGACTATTAAGTTAAGAAAGTCGGCAAGTACTTCATCTGATCAGCTTGCATTATTATACGCTGGTTCATCAGTTGAGGTTGTGATGAAGCAAGCAGATGGCTGGACAAAGGTTAAGTATGAAGGTAAGACGGGATTTGTAAAGAGTGAATTCCTGGAATAGTTTATAATAGTTGAGTTAAGGTCCACGGAATTCTTTCCGTGGACTTTATTTTTTGATATTATGGGAGAATATTTTATGAAGAAGAAAGCTGCAGTAAGCGTTGTATGTATGCTTATAATTAACGTGGTTATGAGTACACTTCTGCATCTGTACTATAAGAATCTGTATACTGTTGGCTGGATGGTGGCAATTCAGCTTGTTGTATCAGGGCTTGTTATAATCTATATGTATCACCTTCTTGGTGAAAGAAATACTGACAGCAGGACAGTCATAAAGGAGAAGATTAAGATATATATGGTGATGTCAGTTGTTGTTGCTGCTGCACTGACATTCTATGTGCAGACTCTTATTGCATTGCCAAGGCAGGCGTTTAGCAGCGTAATTCAGATTGAACATTTCACTATAAAAAGAATGATATTAACTCTTGTTGCATGCGTAACCTCTGTTGTCACCATGGTAATAACTCATATGGTTATGATTAAGGGAATAAGAGTGCCTGTTGTTGAGACAGTTGCTGATGAACGTCTGATTAATGACAATCTTAGCAGAAGACTTGTTAAGAAGGATCCTAATGTCATTACAGCTGAGATGGTTGTAGCATCATACTTAAGATATCTCTTTGCTATAATTGCATTGGTACTTTTATTTGTTGCAATTGGTGGAGAAGAATTTAATCCGGAAGGAACTGTCCTTAACTATCTATATAGTGGTCAGTGGGAGAAAGGACTTAACGTATTCTCTGTTACTGCGTGTCTGATTATCGTCTGTATTGGTACAACAATTGCATCAATTGTGAGGTCAGTTCTCAGGACAATGGCTAAGACAATGGGTGCAAGAGGTGAGACTATCTTTAAGATGCTTAGTTCGCTTTTTAAGTATCTCATTGCACTAATTATTATATATTATTGCCTGAGTATGCTTGGAGTTGATACTCAGACACTTTTGGCATCAGCTGGAATCTTCTCGCTTGTTATTGGTCTTGGGGCCAAGGAATTAATCAGCGATATTCTTGCAGGTTTATTCATAATAATGGAAGGTGAATTCCAGTTAGGTGATATTGTTATGATCGATGGATTCAGAGGAACGGTATCAGAGATTGGAGTTCGTACAACGAAGCTTGAGAGCGATGGCAAGGATGTCAAGATTATTAATAACAGCAGAATAGTTGATGTAATCAATATGACAAGACAGTACTCTTATGCATCGGCTGATATTGGGATTGATTATGGTGAAAGTATTGAACGAGTAGAAGCAGTTCTAGAGAAAGAATTCCCGGGAATCAGATCGCGTCTTACTGGAATTATAGAAGGCCCATACTACAAGGGAATTGTTGAATTGGGCGACAGTAGTGTCACAATCAGAGTGCTTGTTACATGTAAGGAAGAAGACAGGATCCAGATGCAGCGTGATCTTATGAGAGAGCTTAAGCTTGCCTTTGACAGGAATGGAATAGGCATACCATTCCCTCAAATAGTTGTTAATGAACCCGTATCCTATGGAAAAGCTACACCAACTGAAATAGCAGCATCAAAAAGATTTCATTCAACACAGGATGATAATGTTATGGATGAGTCTATAGATGAGGAATAGTGATGAGTGTAAAATATGAGTCTCAATTTGATAAGATGACAAAGACTCCTGTCTCGAAGCTGATTTTGACTTTGGGAGTACCTACAACCATTAGCATGCTTGTTACTAATCTGTATAATATGGCTGACACATATTTTGTAGGAAGGCTTGGAACGTCAGCAAGTGGCGCAACAGGTGTTGTATTTGGACTAATGGCTATACTACAGGCCCTGGGATTTCTGTATGGACAGGGTGCGGCAACTACAATTGCAAGAAAGCTTGGAAGTCGTGATAATGAGAGCGCCAACGAGTATGCAACTATGGGATTTGCTGCATCACTGGTAACTGGAATTGTGGTTATGGTCTTTGGCCTCCTGTTTTTGACACCATTTATGCGCCTTCTTGGTAGTACACCAACAATACTTCCGTATGCCAGAAAGTATGCCGCATGTATTCTTGTTGCGGCGCCAGCAATGCTTATAAGCTGTGTATTTAATAATATTCTAAGGTTTGAAGGCAAGGCAACTTTCGCAATGATCGGACTTGTAAGCGGTGGTCTGATTAATATAGGGTTAGATGCTTTGTTTATATTAGGATTTGGTATGGGAATCGAAGGAGCAGGTATAGCAACAGCAGTTTCTCAGTATATTAGCTGCATTGTTCTTGCGTCGATGTTTATTATGCATAAGTGCACCAGTATTATTGCTCCGAGATATTTTAGACGTGATATTAAGATGTTTACAAATATTCTCAAGGGTGGTCTTCCAAGTCTGATTCGACAGGGTCTTGGAAGTATATCAATAATGGTACTTAACCATTCATGTGCACCATATGGAGATGCAGCTATTGCCGCTATGAGCATCGTATCAAGAGTTGCCAACTTCTTATTTAGTGTTGGTCTTGGAATTGGTCAGGGTTATCAGCCGGTTTGTGGATTCAACTACGGAGCCGGAAAGTATTCAAGAGTGAAAAAAGGATTCATTTTCACCTGGCTTTTTGCTACTGCACTACTTGGAAGCTGTGCATTAACAGCAATGGCATTTGCCAGACCAATCGTAGCAAGCTTTAGAGATGATGCTTCAGTAATCAGCATTGGAGCAGTTGCTATGAGATATCAGTGTGTTTCATTGCTATTCATTCCATTTACTGTATGTAATAATATGATGTTTCAGAGTACAGGTAAGAATCTTCAGGCATCAATAATGGCATCTCTTAGAAGTGGTGCATGCTTCATTCCGATTATATTTATATTTTCGTGGTTGTGGGGAATGAAAGGTATAGAGATGTCTCAGGCGGTTGCTGATGTTATTGCCAGTCTGGGATGTATTCCTTTTACAATTAATTATTTTAGAAGCCTTCCGGAAGATATACCTGATGGAATGAGTCTTCGTGAACAGACCGATAGACTTAGAGATAGAAAGAGAAGAATGTGAGTTAACTGGAATTGGGTAAGGAAAGTATGGCACAACAGTCAATTCCATGTATATTATAGGGACCTGGTTATGGAACAGAATAGTGTAAGACTTAATAAGTTCATAGCGGAATGTGGTATATGCTCCAGAAGAGAGGCTGACAAGCTTATTGACAGTGGTAAGATTACAGTTAATGGTCAGATTGCTGATATGGGAATGCGAGTTAGCAATGGCGATGAAGTGTACTACAATGGCAGGAGATTGTCAAAGCGAGATGACAAGGTTGTTCTTGCATATAATAAGCCCATTGGAGTTACGTGTACGGAAAAGGATAAGTATGCAGAGGTAACAATTAAGGACGTCCTTGATTATCCTGTCAGGGTAACTTATGCAGGAAGACTTGATAAGGACTCAGAAGGGCTGCTTTTACTGTCTAATGATGGTGATCTTATCAATAATATGATGCGTGGTTCAAATGGACATGAGAAGGAATATATTGTTAAGGTCAATAAGGAATTGCCTGCTGACTTTAGGGACAAAATGGAGAATGGAATATTTCTTAAGGAACTCAATGTTAAGACTAAGCCTTGTAATGTAGAGATTATTGGCCCATATACATTTAGAATTATACTTACGCAGGGACTCAACCGACAGATAAGGCGCATGTGTGAGGCACTTGGACTGAAAGTGGTTAGCCTTCGAAGGGTCCGAGTTCTGAATATAGAGATTGGTAAGCTTAAGACAGGAACATACAGACGCATTACGGGAGAGGAACTGCAGAGTCTATATGCTCTTGTAACTGGTCAGAATTAATATATAACGAAGAGATTACAGAAGTATATATGTTGTTATTGAGAGTTAACATGTGAAGGAAGCGTACGGTGACTAATATGGATAGAATGAGAGAACTTATTGATCTTCTTAATGAAGCATCCAAGGCATATTATGCTGAGGATAAGGAGATAATGAGTAATTATGAATACGACGCATTGTATGACGAACTGGTAAAGCTTGAAGAAGAGACCGGGATTACAATGTCTGATTCGCCGACGGTTAATGTTGGATACGAGTCAGTAGATGAACTGCCTAAGGAACGTCATGATAAGCCGATGCTTTCTCTCTCTAAGACTAAGGACAGAGAAGAACTGAAGGCATGGCTTATTGACAAGCAGGGACTTCTTAGCTGGAAACTGGATGGCCTTACAATTGTTCTTACATATAATGATGGCAAGTTATCCAAGGCTGTTACACGAGGCAATGGTGAGATTGGAGAAGTAATTACTGCAAATGCAAGAGTTTTTAAGAATATTCCTCATAGCATAAGCTATAAAGGTGAACTTATTATCCGTGGAGAGGCGGTAATCAAATACTCGGATTTTGAAAGAATCAATAATGAGATAGATGATGTAGATGCCAAGTACAAGAATCCAAGGAATCTTTGTTCAGGATCCGTGCGTCAGCTTAACAATGAGATTACTGCAAAAAGAAGTGTATTTTTCTATGCTTTCAACCTGGTTAATGGTGAGGCAACGGGTCACGATGATAGCCGTGAAGAACAGTTTGTATGGCTAAAGTCATTAGGATTTGATGTTGTTGAGTATAGAAAGGTATCATCCGAAAACATTCTGGATAATATAGAGTACTTTGCAAGGGTAATTAATGATTTTGATGTGCCAAGTGATGGTCTTGTCCTAATATATGATGATATTGCATATGGAAGAAGTCTGGGACGTACAGCGAAGTTCCCAAGAGATGCCATAGCATTTAAGTGGCAGGATGAGATTAAGGAGACAGTGCTTAGGGAGATTGAATGGAGCCCGAGCAGAACTGGGCTGATTAACCCGGTTGCCATATTCGATCCAATTGAACTTGAGGGTACAACAGTTAGCAGGGCGAGTGTACACAATATTAGCATTGTCAGAGGTCTTAAGCTTGGCATAGGAGATACGATTACTGTATATAAGGCCAATATGATTATTCCTCAGATTGCACAGAATCTTACCTGTAGTGACACGTTTGTCATACCGGATACATGTCCTTGCTGTGGTGGCAGGACACAGATACGTAAGGATGCATCTGCAGAATCTCTGTATTGTACTAATTCAGACTGCGCAGCGAAAAAAATAAAGGCATTCACTTTATTTGTGAGCAGAGACGCAATGAATATAGATGGCCTCAGCGAATCAACACTTGAGAAGTTTCTGGCTATGGGTATTATCAGAGATTTTACTGATCTGTATCATCTGGACAGACATATGGATAAGATTGTTGCAATGGAGGGCATGGGAGCAAAGTCGTATGACAATCTTATCAAGGCTGTTGATTTTTCCAGGGAAAGCAATCTGCCAAGGGTAATATATGCGCTTGGAATTCCTGGTATTGGAGTTGCCAACGCCAAGGTTCTATGCAGATACTATGAGTATGATGCATCAAGGCTGATGGAGGCAGATTCTGAGGATCTTGCATCAATAGAGGGTGTTGGACCAGTGCTTGCTTCGGCTATCAGCGATTATTTTAAAATTGAAGAAAACAAGTCTGCATTGTGTGATATACTGAAAGAGTTGACACTTGAAGAAGTTAAGGTGGACAGAAGTAATGACATGATTAGTGATAAGATATTCGTTGTGACAGGAAGTCTTAACACTTATGATAACCGTGATGAACTCAAGGCACTTATTGAGAGCCTTGGCGGTAAAGTTACTGGAAGTGTTACGGGTAAGACTACAGCACTTATCAATAATGATATTATGTCCAATTCGTCCAAGAACAAGAAGGCTAAGGAACTTGGAGTTCCAATTATTACAGAAGAAGACTTCAATAGAGAATTTCTACATAGAGGAGAGTAATTATGCCAATCAAGATTAAGGACTCGCTTCCAGCGCAGGCTATACTTGAGAACGAGAATATTTTTGTGATGACTGAATATAGGGCTATGCATCAGGATATCAGACCACTTAAGGTTCTGATTCTTAATCTTATGCCTAACAAGGAGATTACGGAGACGCAGCTCCTTAGAAAGCTATCCAATTCACCTTTGCAGGTCAATGTTGAATTGTTACAGACAGCAAGCTATACACCAACTCACGTTGATGCTAATCACCTTGAGAGCTTCTATACTACTTTTGAAGCTGTTAAGGATCAGAAGTTCGATGGAATGATTATCACAGGTGCACCGCTTGATTACGTTAAGTTTGAAGATGTTAAGTATTGGAATGAGGTCTGTTCGATTATGGACTGGGCTGAGACTCATGTTAACTGTACTTTCTATCTGTGCTGGGCATGCTTTGCAGGTCTTTACTATCATTATGGACTTGAGAGATATGATCGTGAAGAGAAGCTGTCGGGAGTATATGCACACAGAGTACTTAAGCCTACATCTCCACTATTCAGAGGCTTTGATGATGTGTTCTATGCACCTCATTCGCGCGCTATGGGTATTGCCAGAGAGAAGATACTTAGCGTTCCAGAACTCGAACTGATGGCTGAATCAGATGAGGCAGGTGTTGCTATTGTTAAGACTACTGATTCGCGTAAGTTCTTCGTAAGCTGTCATCCGGAATATGACGCCAACACACTCTCTGATGAGTACTTTAGAGACTTAGGTAAGGGGATGAATCCTAAGATTCCTGTTAATTACTTCCCGGATGATAATCCTGACAATAAGCCTGTTGTTAACTGGAGAAGTACAGGGCAGTTACTCTATAATAACTGGCTTAATTATTACGTATATCAGGCTACGCCTTATGATATCGATTCTATTGGCAGTAAGAACTAAAGAAAAGCTAGTATTATAATTGGTACAATAATTCATAGATAATAAAATATAGGGGAGAGGTACTATGCCAGTAATAGAATACTTAGAGAGAAATGCGGACCTTTATGGGAATGAGATCGCACTTATTGAACTGAATCCAGAGGAGAATGATAACAGAAGAATAACCTGGAAGGAGTTTGAACTTATAGAGTCTGATCGATTTACACCATACAGAAGAGAAATAACCTGGAAGGTCTTCGATGAGAAAGCTAATCGATTCGCCAATATGCTTATTAGCAGAGGTATCAAAAAGGGCGATAAGGTTGCCATTATTATGTATAACTGCTTAGAGTGGCTGCCAATTTATTTTGGTATCTTAAAAACTGGAGCAATTGCTGTTCCATTCAATTTTAGATATGATGCTGAAGAAATTCTGTATTGTGCCAACCTTGCAGAGGTAGACGTTATCGTATTTGATCCAGCGTTTATTGGAAGAATAGAGCAAAATGCGGATGAACTGTCTAAGAAGAGGCTGCTTATTTATGTAGGAGATGGCTGTCCATTATTTGCTGAAAGTTATCGTGAACTTGTGGCGGATTGTTCAAGCCAGAGACCTAATATCGAGATAACTGATGAAGACTATGGCGCAATATATTTTTCATCAGGAACAACAGGATTCCCTAAGGCGATATTGCATAAGCATCTTTCCCTGACTCAGGCAGCACAAATGGAGCAAAAGCATCATGAAACTGGAAGAGATGATGTGTTTCTGTGTATACCACCTCTATATCATACCGGCGCAAAGTTTCACTGGATGGGTTCGCTCGTGGCTGGATCAAAGGCAGTACTGTTAAAGGGTGCAAAGCCAGAAACAATTCTTTCAGCGGTATCGAGTGAGAGATGTACTATAGTATGGCTTCTTGTACCATGGGCTCAGGATATTCTGGATGCTTTTGACAGAGGAGATCTGAATCCTGATGATTACCATTTATCCCAGTGGAGACTGATGCATATCGGTGCTCAGCCGGTGCCACCATCGCTTATTAAGCGTTGGAGAAGCTATTTCCCAGAGCATCAGTATGATACCAATTATGGTCTTTCTGAATCGACTGGACCAGGCTGCGTACATCTGGGCATGGAGAATATTCATAAGGTTGGTGCTATTGGTGTTCCAGGCTATAGATGGGAATGCAGGATAGTTGCCGAGGATGGTACAACTGATGTTGCGCAGGGCGACGTAGGTGAGTTGATAGTAAAGGGTCCAGGTGTGATGACCTGCTACTACAATAATGAAGAGGCTACTAAGGAGACGATAAAGGACGGTTGGCTATATACAGGAGATATGGCTAAGCAGGATGAGGATGGATTTATATATCTTGTTGACCGTAAAAAGGATGTTATTGTTAGTGGTGGAGAGAATATATATCCAGTGCAGATAGAGGATTTTATCAGAAAGCATGATAAGGTCAAGGACGTTGCTGTAATAGGTCTTGCAGATTCGAGACTGGGTGAGATTACAACGGCTATTGTTGAGCCTAAGGATGGAATGACACTTACAGAGGAAGAGATAGATGAGTTCTGTATGGGAATGGCAAGATACAAGAGACCAAAGAAGATTATATTTATGAGCATTCCAAGAAATGCGACAGGAAAGATAGAAAAACCAAAGCTTCGAGCTATGTTCGGGGCAACTAACCTGGTAGAAAAAGAGACGAAAAACTAATTAAACGGAGATAGAAAAATATTATGAAGGAACTGATGTTAGGCAATAAGGCTATTGCCAGAGGTCTATATGAGGCAGGCTGTTCGGTAGTTTCCAGTTATCCTGGAACCCCCAGTACGGAAATAACAGAAGAGGCCGCTGCTTACAAGGAGATATATTGTGAATGGGCTCCTAATGAGAAGGTGGCTCTTGAGGTGTCTCACGGTGCAACCCTAGGTGGAGTAAGAGCTGCTTCAGCTATGAAGCATGTTGGACTAAATGTAGCGGCAGACCCACTGTTTACTATTTCGTATCAGGGTTTAAATGCAGGCTTGGTAATATTTGTGGCAGATGATCCTGGAATGCATTCATCACAGAATGAACAGGATTCAAGACACTATGCTATTGCTGCGAAGGTTCCGATGCTAGAGCCTTCTGATTCTGATGAGGCAAGACGTTTTACAAAGCTTGCTTTTGAGATTTCTGAAAAATATAATACACCTTGCTTTGTGAAAATGTGCACAAGAGTGGCACATTCTCAAAGTGTGGTAGAACTCGAAGAGCGAAATAAACCAGAGCAGGTTCCTTATGTTAAGGATCCTACAAAGGTTATGATGACTAAAAACTCAAGGGATGCACATGTGAGAGTGGAGGAGAGAACCATTGCTCTTACAGAGTATGCTGATACATCAGGTATTAATATAGTTGAAAAGGCAGATAGTAAGATTGGAATTATCACAAGTAGCACATCATACCAGTATGCAAAAGAGATTTTTGGTGACAGTGTTAATGTTTTAAAGCTTGGTATGGTATTCCCATTGCCAGATAAGCTTCTTATGGACTTTGCAAAGGACTTAGATACAATTATTGTCCTAGAGGAACTTGATCCAATTATTGAAAGTTATTGTAAAAGTAAGGGACTCAAGGTATACGGAAAGGATATTTTTCCAATATGTGGAGAATTCACACAGAATCTTATTATTAAGTGCTTAAGTGAGAAGCTTCCAGGTGTACTTAGCAATGTAAGTATTAATGATGTTGCTGCAATTGAGGATGAGATTCCTATGCGTCCACCGGTTATGTGCGCTGGCTGCCCTCATAGAGGAGTGTTCTACACATTAAAGAAGCTTGATTGTATGGTTTATGGTGATATTGGCTGCTATACATTAGGAGCTGTGGCACCACTTAATTCAATGGATCTTAATGTATGTATGGGAGCTTCCTGCTCAGGTCTTCACGGCTTTAATCTCGCTATGGGAGAGGCTGGAGAGAGAAAGAGTGTAGGAGTTATTGGAGATTCAACATTTATCCATTCTGGAATGACTGGTATCACTGATATTTCTTACAATATGACTAATTCGACAGTTATTATACTGGATAATTCTATTACAGGAATGACTGGACATCAGCAGAATCCAACCACAGGAAAGAATCTTAGAGGCGAGCCGGCTGGAAAGGTTAACTTAGAAGCTCTTTGCAAGGCATTAGGCTATAATCGTGTGACAGTGGTCGATCCTTATGATTTGGCTGAGACGGAGAGAGTTATAAAAGAGGAACTTGCCATTGATGAACCATCTATTATCATTAGCCGTCGCCCTTGCGTTATGATTAAGGGTACAGTACATAAGCCACCTATTTCGGTTAAAAAGGATAAGTGTGTAGGCTGCAAGCAATGTATGAAGATCGGTTGTCCGGCAATAAGCGTAAGAGATGGCAAGGCCTCAATCGATGAAACACTTTGTGTAGGCTGTAATGTTTGTACACAGATGTGTAAGCTTGACGCGTTAGGAGAATAGCGATGGAAACAAAAAATATAATGATTGTAGGAGTTGGTGGTCAGGGAACACTCTTAGCCAGTAAATTATTAGGAGCTGTTTTGCTCGAAGAGAATTATGATGTGAAAGTGTCAGAAGTTCATGGAATGAGTCAGAGGGGTGGTTCGGTAGTCACATATGTTAGATATGGTGACAAAGTGTATTCGCCTATTATCGACGAAGGAGAAGCTGACATTATTCTTTCCTTCGAATTACTGGAAGCTGCCAGATGGCTAAAGTATTTAAAGCCTGGTGGACAGATTATAGTTAATACTCAGAGAGTGGAGCCTATGCCAGTTATTATTGGAGCTGCGCAGTATCCTGAAGACATTGAGTCCAAGATGGAAAAAGCAGGAGCAAAGGTTGAAGCGAGAGACTTTTTGTCTATAGCCAATGAGGCGGGATCAAGCAAGGCTGTGAATATTGCTCTTATGGGTAAGTTGTCTAATTATTTTGAGGATATCCCTGAGACTGCATGGCTTGATGCAATGAGAAAAATAGTCCCACCTAAGTTTTTGGATCTCAACTTAAGAGCCTTTGAACTGGGAAAAAACGCCTAATGATGAAGGATTTTAGAATAATTGATTTTCACACACATACATTTGGCGAACAGATAGCAGAAAGAGCAATTGATAAGCTTGGTCATGTGGCTAATATTGTGAATTATTCTGCAGGAACCGAGAAAGACCTGGTTCAGCTTAATATAGATGAACAAATTGACCTGTCTGTAGTACTTCCAGTTGCGACGAAGGTCGGACAGGGAGATAAGATTAATGCAGATAGCGTGATGTCAAATTCCCAAACTAAGGACAACCATCTTATATATTTTGGAGCGGTTCATCCTGATGATTTGAATGTAAAAGACAGGCTTATGGCTCTTAAGCGTGAAGGATTTAAGGGAATCAAGCTTCACCCTGTGTATCAGGGAAAGTTTATTGATGATCATAATTACCTGAGGCTAATTGATATAGCCTCAACACTTGATTTGATTACTGTGATTCATGCAGGATATGATATTGGTTATCCAGAGGCTGAGTTTTCGTCAGTAAAATATATAATAAAGATGTTAGATGAGGTGAGACCTGCGAAGGTTGTTTTGGCACACATGGGAGGCTTTAATCAGTGGGATAATGTCGAGAGTGATCTGGCAGGTGCAGATGTATATTTTGATACCTCATTTTGCCTTGATGAATTAGTTGTATTAGATGAAAATCTTCCGCACATGAAAGATGATATGCTTAGTACGACACAGTTTTTACGACTGGTAGATAAGCATGGTGAGGATAAGATTCTGTTTGGAACAGATAGTCCCTGGGCGGATAGACGAAAATCTATACATTTGCTCTGTGAAACAGGGCTTGAGAATAAGGTGCTTAATAAGCTTTTTTATGAAAATGCGAAGAAACTATTGTAAAGGAGAGTATTTATTATGGCTGTTGTATTAAGTTCAATTCTATTACTTGTATTTTTTTCTATCATGATTTGTGTGGGATTTTATACAAGAAAGAATGCTACAGATGTTAATGGGTTTGTACTAGGAGGACGTTCAGTAGGTCCCTGGCTTACATCTTTTGCTTTTGGTACATCCTATTTTTCTGCTGTAATTTTTGTGGGTTATGCAGGACAGTTTGGATGGAAGTATGGACTTGCTTCAACATGGGCTGGTCTTGGTAACGCATTTATTGGTTCACTGATGGCTTGGAATGTTCTTGGTAGAAGAACCAGAATTATGACTCAGAGCTTAGATGCGAAAACTATGCCTGATTTCTTTGGAAAAAGATTTAGTTCAACAGCGCTTAAGATAGCAGCATCCATTATTGTATTTGTTTTCTTGATACCTTATACCGCATCTTTATATAATGGTCTGTCAAGTCTGTTTGGTCTTGTGTTTGATTTACCATACTGGGTTGTTATTGCAGTTATGGCAGTTTTAACTGGTATATATGTAATATTTGGTGGATATGTTGCAACAGCAATTAACGATTTTATTCAGGGTATTATTATGCTGATTGGTATCTGTGCTGTAATCGGAGCTGTACTTCACGATAATGGTGGATTGTTAGCAGCAACACAGACACTTTCGGCTGTTGAGTATCCAGGCTGGACAGGAGGAGCATTTACCTCATTCTTAGGACCAGATCCATTAGCACTGTTCTTTGTGGTTATACTTACTTCTCTTGGAACATGGGGACTTCCACAGATGGTAGGAAAGTTTTATTCTATAAAGAGTGAAAAGGATATATCGAAGGGAACAATTATTTCAACTGTTTTCGCTGTAATCGTTGCAGGAGGCTGTTATTTCCTTGGAGGTTTTGGAAGATTATATGCAGACAAGATAGGTTATAATGATGCAGGCAATCCTTTGTTTGATACTATAATTCCATCTATGCTTTCAACACTCCCAGCAGTAATAGTTGCAGTAGTAATAGTACTTGTTTTATCAGCATCGATGTCAACTCTTTCATCACTCGTTTTGACTTCCAGTGCTACATTTACACTTGATGTTATTAAGCCAGCATCTAAGAAAGAGATGGATGACAAAAAGCAGGTATTTATCATGAGACTGTTTATTGTATTCTTTATTTTTGTTTCAGCAGTAATTGCAATTTTCAAGGATGCTAATCCATCCGTAACCTTTATTGCACAGATGATGGGCGTATCATGGGGAGCCTTAGCAGGTGCATTCCTTGCTCCATTTTTGTATGGCCTTTACTGGAAGGGTATTACAAAGGCATCTGTAGTTGTATGCTTCATCTGGGGTTGTAGTGTTGCTATTCTTCAGCTGGTAGTATCTCTTGCAAAGATTGATGTAACAACATGGGGACCTGTTCTTGGATATATATTTAAGTCATCTATCAATTCAGGCGTAATTGCCATGGTTGGTGGACTAATTATAATACCAGTTGTGAGCTTATTTACCAAGAAGACTGAGGGCGTGGATGCTATGTTTGAGTGCTTCGAGGAAAAGGTCGAAGTGGTTAGAAAAGAAGCTTTGGATTAATAGATGGTTAAATTATAATTAATATAATCATTAATGATTAGATGTATTATTTGTTGCAATTAATCAGTATTAGTTATAAATTATGTTATGGGGGATTGAATTTCGAATGTGGAATTCAATCCTTTATTAATAGTATTATTTATCTTAAGGAGGATAACGTAATGAGAAAGAGAATTATTGGTTTACTTATGGCGTTTGCATTAGCAAACTCACTTTTACTTGCCGGCTGTGGTAATGTTAGTTCATCAGGTAATGATGATCTTCTTGCACAGATTCAGGCTAACGGCAAGATTGTATTTGCAATGGAGGGCCAGTGGGCACCATGGACTTATCACGATGAGTCAGGTGAACTTGTTGGCTTTGATACAGAAGTGGGCAAGGCAATTGCTGATAAGCTTGGAGTTGAGGCTGAGTTTGTGGAAGGCGAGTGGGATGGTCTTTTCGCTGGTCTTGATACTGGAAGATATGATGCAATAATTAACGGTGTCGAGATAACAGATGAGAGAGCACAGAAGTATGACTTTACAACTCCTTACGCTTACATTAAGACAGCATTGGTAGTATCTGAAGATAATACTACAATTAATAACTTTGAAGATCTTGCAGGTAAGTCTACAAGTAATTCACTTGGATCAACATATGCAGATCTTGCTGCCGAATATGGTGCAGATGTTCAGAATGTTGATACACTTTCTGAGACAATTGATATGATTACATCCGGAAGAGTAGATGCAACACTTAATGCAGAAGTGTCCTTCTATGATTATCTTAAGGAGCATCCAGATGCACCAATTAAGATAGTTGCTATGACAGAAGAGGGATCGAAGGTCTCTGTTCCGCTTAGAAAGGGTGACGAGACAAAGACATTAATGGAAGCTGTTAATAAGGCAATTGATGAACTTAGAGCAGATGGTACATTAAGTGCACTTTCTGAGAAGTACTTTGGCAGCGATATAACAATGGAAGAGTAATATGAGCGAAAGATTAATAGAGATTCTTGTTTCGTCATTTACAAAGATTCTGATTCCAGGGGTAAAGGTTACGGTACCTTTAACCCTGGCTTCATTTGCATTAAGCCTTGTGCTTGGCTTAGCACTTGCCCTGGTTCAGGTTGCTGACATTAAGGTATTAAGATCTGTATCAAGGTTCTATATATGGGTATTCAGAGGCACGCCACTGATAGTACAGCTATTTATTATTTTC
Organism: Lachnospiraceae bacterium; assembly: GCA_045641365.1. Lineage (GTDB taxonomy): Bacteria > Bacillota > Clostridia > Lachnospirales > Lachnospiraceae > Colinaster. The sequence continues at coordinate 15,486 of JAZUGT010000022.1, read as the reverse complement.
TTTGGTCTGCCTAATGTTGGAATTGTTCTTAAGGCATTTCCGGCTGCAGTACTTGGCTTTGGTCTTAATCTTGCTGCTTACAATGCTGAAGTGTTTCGTTCGGCAATTGCTTCTGTACCCAAGGGACAGCTTGAGGCAGCATATCTAATTGGACTTAGTTATCCTAAGGCAATGACCAGAGTGATTCTGCCACAGTCTTTTCCGGTGGCATTTCCTAATCTGTTTAATAACCTGATTAGTCTGCTTAAGGATACATCGCTTGCTGCAAGTATTACAGTGGTAGAGCTTTTTACGGTTGCACAGCAGATTGCAGCAAGAACATATGAGCCATTTGCCCTATATCTAGAGGCTGCCGTTATATATCTGATATTCTCAACTGCGCTTACCTGGCTTCAGAGATATCTGGAGAAAAAACTGGTATTTGCAAGAAAGGAGGCTAAGAGTGTTAAGAGTTGATAACCTCCACAAATCATTTGGGACAAATGAGATATTAAAGGGAATAAGTCTTAGTGTTGATAAGAGTGAAGTGGTTGCCATACTTGGACCATCGGGTTCAGGCAAGACAACACTTCTTAGATGCATATCTTTTCTGGAGACATCCGATAAGGGTAAGCTTACACTTGGTGACAACAGCGTAGAACTTGCAAGTGCTGGACGTAAGGACATTCAGGCAATCAGAATGGATATGGGATTTGTATTTCAGAATTTCAATCTGTTTGGTAATATGACTGCACTTCAGAATGTTATGGAAGGGCTGACAACTGCCAGACATATGGATAAGACTAAGGCAAGAGAGATTGCTGAAGGTATGCTTGAGAAGGTTGGTCTTAAGGATAGAATGGATTACTATCCCGGAGAGTTGTCAGGAGGACAGCAGCAACGTGTAGCTATTGCCAGAGCACTTGCTCCTTCGCCAGAGGTAATTCTATTTGATGAACCTACTTCGGCGCTTGATCCAGAACTTAAGCGTGAGGTATTAGATGTAATGCGTAAGTTAGCTGGAGAAGGAACGACAATGGTAGTTGTAACTCATGAGATGAGCTTTGCAAAGGACGTCGCAAGCAGGGTTATCTTTATGGATAACGGAGTAATTGTAGAAGAGGGGACTCCCTCGCAGGTTTTTGATAATCCAAGAATGGAAAGAACCAGGGAATTCCTTGGTGAATACTAGCAGGTGGATAGATGAAGACAGGACTTGTTATGGAAGGTGGAGCAATGCGAGGCATGTTCACTTCCGGAGTAATTGATGTTTTGATGGAACATGATATAGAATTTGATGGTGGCATTGGTGTTTCAGCCGGTGCCACATTTGGATGTAATTATAAGTCAAAGCAGATTGGAAGACCTATAAGATATAATACAAAGTATTGTACTGATGACAGATATGGTTCATTTAAGTCTTTTATTAAGACTGGCGATTTCTATGAAGTAGACTTTTGTTACAATGTTTTGCCATTTGAGCTGGATGTATGGGATACAGAGACATTTTATAATAATCCAATGGAGTTCTATGTAGTTGCATCTGATGTTGAGACTGGAAAGCCTGCATATCACAGATGTGATGGTGATGCTTCAGTTGATATTGAGTGGGTTAAGGCTTCAGCTTCAGTACCATTGGTATCACATATTGTCGAGATTGATGGTAGAAAGTATCTTGATGGAGGTATTGCAGATTCAGTTCCGCTTGAATACTTCCAGTCGATTGGATATGAGAAGAATCTTGTTATTCTCACTCAGCCTGAAGACTACAGGAAGAAGAAGAACAAGGCAACTTTTATTGCGAGGTTAATGTATAGAAAGTATCCAAAGTTTGTCGAGGTGTTTGCAAACAGGCATATTAGATATAACAGGAATATAGAGTATGTCAGAGAGCAGGAGAAGACAGGACTTACCTATGTAATATGTCCACCTCATAAGCTTGAACTTAGCAGTGCCGAGAATGATCCACAGAAGCTTCGTAAGGCATATGAACTTGGCCGTGAGACCTGTATTAAGGCAATTGAGGAGCGAGGTCTGATTGAGTGGTTGACATCATAGGTTAAAAGCATTAAACTAAAGCATGTAATGACAAAGGCGTCATCGATAGCATAGCTAGCGGTGGCGCATTTTTTATTAGGAGGAAAGAATTATGCACTTTACTAAAATGCATGGGTTAGGTAACGATTATCTTTATGTCTATGACGAGGTTCCAGCAGATATTGTTGAACTTTCAATTAAGCTGTCGGATCGTCATACGGGAGTTGGTTCTGATGGAATGATATATATATGTCATTCTGATATTGCAGACTTTAAGATGCGAATTTTTAATGCCGATGGAAGTGAAGCCAAGATGTGTGGCAATGGTGTAAGATGTGTCGGAAAGTATGTATATGATAAGGGTTACACTGATAAGAAGGAAGTTGAGATTGAGACACTTTCAGGTATTAAGACTCTTAAGCTTACAACAGATGCTAATAACAAGGTAGAACAGGTGACTGTTGGAATGGGTAAGTCTGAAGTATCTGAGGATATGAGTGTTACTGTGGATGGTGTTACATATACATTAGTGCCAGTATCTGTTGGTAATCCGCATGTTGTAATTTTTGTAGATGATATTGAGAAGGCACCACTTACTACAACGGGGCCAAAGATTGAAAAACACGAGCTTTTTCCAGATGGAGTTAATGTTGAGTTCGTCCAGGTTCTGTCAGATAACAGCCTGCGCATGAGAGTATGGGAACGCGGAAGTGGTGTGACCATGGCGTGTGGAACAGGTGCATGTGCTTCGGTATCGGCAGCTGTTAGCAAGGGATATTGTAAGGCTGGTGATGATGTAAGCGTGACTCTTGATGGAGGCGTGCTCACGATTAGTGTAGATGCCGAGCATAATGTAATTATGACTGGACCAGCTGCAACTGTGTGTGAAGGCGATGTGGAATAATACATTGGTGAATATTAACAATGTAATAGTGCTATAGAATAATCGGCATATAACTGTTATAATCAGATGTGTATCTGACTGTCATATGAACAGTCTATGATATCGGATTATTATTAATGAATGCAGTATAGTAAGTGAGGTATATATGAGCGATTACAATTTTGACGTTAAGAAGGTAACTCAGGACTGTATCAAGTGGATTCAGGAGTTCTTTGAGGAGAATGGTAAGGGATGTAAGGCCGTTGTCGGAATTTCTGGCGGTAAGGACAGCTCTGTAGTAGCAGCACTTTGTGTAGCAGCCCTTGGTAAGGAAAGAGTAGTTGGTGTACTGATGCCTTGTGGTGAACAGGCTGATATTGATGCGTCATATACACTTGTAGACCATCTTGGAATTGAGAGATATGTAATAAATGTAGGTGACACTGTTGCGGCAGCAACCAAGAGTATTGAGGCTGTAGGTGAGATGACCAGTCAGGCAAGAATTAATCTGCCACCTAGAATCCGTATGGCAACATTGTATGCTGTAAGTCAATGTGTGAATGGCAGAGTTGCCAATACATGTAATCTCTCTGAGGATTATGTGGGATATGCTACAAGATATGGTGACGGAGCTGGAGATTTCTCTCCATTAGCCAATCTTACAGTTACTGAGGTACGTGCAATCGGACGTGAACTTGGTCTTCCTGGTGTTCTTGTTGATAAGGTTCCAATTGATGGGCTTTGTGGCAAGACAGACGAAGAGAATCTTGGATTTACATATGAGACGTTGGATCTCTATATTCGTGAAGGGATTGAACCTGATGCTGAGATTAAAGCTAAGATAGACCACCTTCATGAGATTAATAAGTTTAAGATTCTTCCGATGCCAACTTTCAAAGCATAATCTTATATTGAAATGTTATTAAGCCATAGGTTATCCTGTGGCTTTTTTGCTGTATAATGGTATTTATAAATACTATTTTGGGAGAGATAATCGATGCGTTTTTTACATACTTCAGACTGGCATCTTGGAATGATGTTAAGAAATGGAATTACATATTATGAGGATCAGAAGTTTTTTGTTGAAGAGATTGTGAGAATTGCTCTGGAACAGAAGGTGGATGGAATTATTATTGCTGGAGATATTTTCGATAAGAGTATTGCATCCAGGGAAGGCCTTAAGCTTTATGATGATGCAATGACAAGAATATGCGTTGATAACAGGATACCTGTATATATAGTTGCGGGTAATCATGATGGAGCAGAGAGACTGTCAAGCTGTAGCAGACTATTAGAAGCCAGTGGTCTGCATATTGCAGGATCGCTTACTGATGAGCCGTATGTAGTTAACAATGGTGATGTTGATATCTATATGCTTCCGTGGATTTCTACTGATAAGGTTAAGAGTGTATATCATGATGATGCTGATAAGGTTGAAAGTCTTGAGGATGCTTATCAGATTGTTCTGGATAAGTACAGAGATGGTTTTGTAAAGGGACATAAGAACATTCTTGTTTCACATGCTTTTATTGTCAATGCTGTTACAAGTGTAAGCGACAGAGCGGCTGAAGTGGGTAGAGCTACAATGATTGCATCCAGGGTATTTGATGGATTCGACTATGTGGCTTTAGGACATATTCATGGACCGCAGAGTGTTAATGACAGGATAGTATACTGTGGTTCACCTATGGCATATTCCTTTGGTAAGGAGGAGAAGCAGATTAAGAGCGTTGCAATATATGACACTTCACTTGATACAGTTGAGATTATTCCGGTTAAGGCACTTCGAAGCAGAGTAACACTGAGCGGAACGTATGATGAACTGATGAATTCGGGAATTGATGATTCAGTTAGAAATGGTTTTATCAGACTCGAAGTTACAGATAGTTATGTAGGTCTGGATTCTATTGCATTGTTTAGAGAGAAGTTTCCTAATCTGCTCGAGATATCCAGCCGTAACTTTGAAAAGGCGGATGCAAAGATTACAATGACGATTGATGAACTTGATGAGGCTTCGAATGATCCGCAGACAATTTTCAACAGGTATTGTGAGGATATACTTGAAGCCAAGCCAAGTGAGCATTTTATTAAGCTATTTAGAAATGCGATGAAGGAATATGAGAAGGAGGATTAGCGTATGAAGCCGATTAGATTGGAATTACAGGCATTTGGACCATATGCTGAATATGAATCTGTTGATTTTGCCAGACTGGCTGACAACGGATTATTTCTCATATGTGGTGAGACTGGAAGTGGCAAGACAATGCTGCTTGATGCAATGACTTTTGCTCTCTTTGGAAAGAGCAGTGGCAATGTTAGAGATGATTTTTCGGCAATGAGATGCACAAGGGCAGATTTTGATATTACAACTTTTGTGATTTTTGTGTTTGAGAATAATGGAGAATACTATCATTTTGAGCGAAGGCTCGAGCGTAAGCGCAAGAATCTTTCGGCGTCCTATAATGTGATGAAGCGAGATGAGAGTGGCAATTGGAATCCGCTCTTTGAGAATCCTAAGGAGAAGGATCTGAATAATCTGGCGGTGGAGCTCATTGGGCTTGATTACAATCAGTTTAGACAGGTAATTGTACTTCCGCAGGGTCAGTTTGAGAGATTGCTTACATCTGGTTCAGATGAAAAAGAGAAGATTCTTACAAGTATTTTTGGCGAAGACAGATGGAAGGCATACGCTGAACACTTTTATGCAGAGGCGTCATCAAGGGTGGAGACTCTTAAGAATAAGATGGTGTCCATAACAGCAGCCTTGATGGAGGAAGACTGTAGTTCGATAGCCGAACTGACTGAACAGACTGAAGCGGTGCAGAGACATTATGAAGAACTTGAGCAAAGTATTGTAGCAAAGAATTATGACGAAAAAATAAAAGAGTTACAGGATAAGCTTACTATAGCTGCGAGATTTGAAGATCTTAAAAATGCCTATGCCAGAAGAGATGAACTTTTAGGCAGAAAGTCTGTTCGTGTCGAGCATGAAGAAAAGCTTAAAAAGGCAAGAATAGCAGAAGAAATTGTTCCATCTATTAAAGAGTATGAAGATGATAAGACTGAAGTAACTCAAAGAGAAGAGCGTCTCAATAATGAACGCAAGAATAATACTGAAGCGGCAAAAAGCCTTGAGGAGACTGAGAAAAGAATAGCTGAGCATAATAAGTCAGAAGAAGATAATGAGAAAAGAAAAAGGCTGATTGTTGAGTATACCAGCAAGAAGGAGATTTATAAGAAGACAGTAGAACTTGAGGCTGAGCTCACTAAGTGTGATAAGGAATATACTGACATGGTGAGCGCTCTTTCAATATGCGAAGAGAATACAGTGTTAGCTGCTAACAATGTTGAAAATGCGCGAAAGCTTTATGATGAATTGATTAATGAGCATGCGCATATGTTTGCGATGTATAACGATGGGATAAGTGGTTATCTTGCAAGTAAGCTAACAGATGGTATGGCATGTCCTGTATGTGGAAGTACGACGCATCCATGCAAGGCGGCACTGTCTGAAGACAGTTATACGTTGGAGGATGTTGATGAGAAGAAAGCCGAAGCTGATGAACAGTATGAGGTATGGCAGGAAGCGATAAAGGCGCATGAAGCGCAAAAGAACAGGCTGGATAAGCAGAAGGCAAAGGTCTCAGCGACTGGAGCGGCAAGAGATACTGCCAGAAAACTTCTTGATGAAAATAAATGCGGATTAATAGAAGGTATTAGCAGTCTTGATAAACTGTTGGCTACGATTGATGAGCTTCAGGATATGACAACTAAATTTGAAGATGAGAAGAAGAATCTTGACGAATTACTGAATTCTTTAAGTAAAACCGTAACAGAAAATCGTACACGAATTGAGACATATACAGAAGAATATAATAATGCAAAAGATAAGCTTACAAAGTCTGAGCATAAGCTTAATGAAGTAGTTCGGCAGAAAGGCTTCAAAAGCGTTGAGGCTGTTAGAAAAGATCTGTTGGACAAAGAGCAGATGGATGCCCTTGTGGAAGTGATGGCAAAATATGACGCCGATGTCATTAATGCTAACAAGAATATAGAAGAACTGTGCAATGAACTTGAAGGAATCGAAAATGTCAATAAGAGTGATGTTGAAGAGCAGTTGCAGACAATCAGTCAGGAATACAGGAAGAATACTGAGGAAGTCGCAACAGCAGGTGCTGAATGCAAGAGACTCTCGGAAAAGCTTGGCAGACTGAGAGAATTAGGCTCGGGAATAGAAGATGAACTTCATATTGCTGAAGAAGATATGGCGTTTGCCAAGAAGCTAAGAGGTGATACTGGAACGGGCTTACAGAGATATGTACTTGGAATAATGTTTTCATCAGTGATCGGGGCAGCTAATAAGATGCTTGAACTCGTGCATGATGGAAGATATCGACTTTTTAGATCAGATGAAAAGGTTCAGGGTTCCAATAAAAGAGGACTCGAACTTAAAGTTTATGACAAGTATAGTGCAGATGAAGACGGAAGATTTGTTAATACTCTTTCGGGAGGAGAGAAGTTTCTAATCTCGTTAGCATTATCAATTGGAATGTCAACTATTGCCGGTAAGGGAGGTATTAAGATTGAAGCATTGTTCATAGACGAGGGCTTTGGTTCGCTTGATGAGAATTCAATAGTTGATGCAATGAATGTACTTAACAGTATACAGGCTGCTAATGGTATGGTTGGAATAATATCACATGTGCAGCTTCTTCAGGAGAGAATACCCTCTAAGATTAATGTTAAGAAGTCCAATGGATACAGTAAAATTGAAAGTATTATTGGATAGTGCAATAGCGTATGGAATATGGTATAATTCTTATACTGTGGTCATTTTATGCAAGTAAGGTTTGAACAGTCATTTATTAGGGCAGTTCAAGCTCTGATATACGAAAGGATTTATGTAATGGTTAACGCAGACAGTTCGGTTATGGTTCATGTAGAACATCTTAAGAAAAGCTTTGGTGATCTCGAGGTTTTAAGAGACATCAATATGGATATTATGGAGGGTGAAGTAGTAGTTTTACTTGGTCCTTCAGGTAGTGGTAAGTCAACATTCCTACGTTGTATTAATCAATTAGAGGAAGCGACTGCTGGTACCATAATTGTTGATGGAGTGGATATAACTGATAAGCATACTGATATTAATAAGGCAAGAGAGAATATTGGTATGGTATTTCAGCATTTTAATCTTTTTGAGAACAAGACTGTGCACGATAATATTACACTTGCGCCAGTTACTCTTAAGAAGATGGATAAGGCTGCTGCTCATGAGAAGGCTATGTCACTTCTTGAGAGAGTTGGACTTAAGGATAAGGCTGATGTATATCCAGCCGCGCTTTCAGGAGGTCAGAAGCAGCGTGTTGCTATTGCAAGATCTCTGGCGATGGCACCAGATTTAATGCTATTTGATGAGCCGACTTCAGCGCTTGATCCTGAGATGGTTGGTGAGGTTCTTGAGGTTATGAAGGAACTTGCACAGGCAGGAATGACTATGATTGTTGTTACACATGAGATAGGATTCGCAAGAGAAGTTGCAGATAGAATTGTATTTATGGATTCAGGATATGTTGTAGAAGAAGGTACCCCTGATGAGATTATTAACAATCCAAAGGAGAAGAGAACAATAGATTTCCTTAACAAGGTTTTATAAGTTATATATTAATTTTGAGGAGCAACTGGTAATGAATGAGATTGAAGAAGCAAGAGCACAGATAGAAGAGATAGATAAGGGAATGATAGCTCTGTTTGAGCGAAGGATGAAGTGCTCGAGCATGGTGGCTGATTATAAGATGAGCCATGGACTTCCAATTCTTGATAAGAATAGGGAGAAAGCATTAATTGAGAGAAATGTTAAGCTTATAGAGAATAAGGATTATGAAGTATATTACCGTGAGTTCTTTGAGAATATGCTTGATGTTTCCAAGAAGTATCAGCATAGGTTAATTTCAGGACATAAGGTAGCATACAGTGGAATTGAAGGCTCGTTTGCAGCAATAAGTGTTTCAAAGATATTTCCTGATGCTGAAAGAGTATCATATAAGAATTTCCAGGATGCATATAATGCTGTTGTTAACTGTGAATGTGATGTATGTGTTCTTCCAATAGAGAACAGCTTTGCTGGTGAAGTTGGACCTGTTACAGATCTTCTAATGTCTGGCGACCTCTATATAAGTGGCGTATATGAATTGCAGGTTGTTCAGTGTCTGCTTGGCGTAAAGGGTAGCAGAGTGGATGAGATTACAACAGTAAAGAGTCATCCACAGGCTCTTGAGCAGTGTGCTGAATATATATATGAGCATAATTTCCAGGTTGTTCAGGCTACTAACACAGCCAGAGCAGCCAAGGAAGTGGCAGATAATAAGGATATTCATGTTGCAGCAATTGCAAGCAGAGAGACTGCGGAGTTATACGGTCTTGAAGTACTTGATCATGATATTAATAAGAGCAGTAGCAATACTACAAGATTTGCTGTTTTGTCCAAGAACTGCGTAGAGAGACAGAATAATGATGCATACAATACTTTTATTCTGATGTTTACAGTACGTAACGAGGTTTCGGCATTATCAAAAGTTATTGCAATGATAGGATCTTATGGTTTTAATATGAGAGTAATCAGAAGTAGACCGCTTAAGGATAAGAACTGGCAGTATTACTTCTACACGGAGATTGAGGGTAAGATTGATTCCAAGGAAGGCGATGAGATGCTTAGCGCTTTATCGAGTGTATGTGAGACTGTTAAGGTTGTTGGAAGTTTTGTTCCTGATACAAGGATTTAATACTTCGTATGATTAAGTGGCAGAACATGTGTTGTGCCACTTTCTTGATATTTTTTCTAACTGAGGTGATGGGAGAATGTTATCAGCTAATAGTTATTCTTTTGATATATATACGATATGCTTTATTGTATCTTTGGCATGTGTATTTATTCTTGTTACAAGTTTTAGCACAAGGGTGAGTAAGTATTATGTTCTTCTTTTTGTTGCAATATTTGTCAGGACATTTGGTTGTCTTGAACTGCGTAACTCTACAACGATTCAGGAAGCGGTACTTGGTAAGCAGATAGAATATCTTGGTGTTTCCTTTGTTCCGCTATTCCTTCTTATGTGTGTGGCAGATTTGTGTAAGACTAAGATCAACCCATTTTTACGAAGAGCAATTGCTTGTTGGGGATTACTGATTCTGGGACTTGTAATGACAATAGACAGACATCAGCTGTACTATAAGCGTTCCAAGCTTATTAATGATAATGGAGTAGCACATCTTATTAATGAATATGGTCCACTTCATACATTATGGCCACTTTATATGTTTACAGTTTTCCTTATGTGCCTGGTTATTTCAATTGGATCATTCAGACGTAAGGACGTCTCGCAGAAGCACAGCCTTGCACTTATAGCGCTTAGTGCAATTATTATTGTTGGATATTCTTATGAGCGTATTTTTGGACTGGCTGTTGACCTGACACCGATATCACTTGTCATAGCCCAGATCGTACTGTTGCTTTTGCTTATTAGAATACGTCTGTATGATGTTGATGGTTATTCGATATCCTCAATGAAAAGTGGTTCTGAATTTGGATTTATAGTAATTGATTCCAAGAATCGTTTTCTTGGATGTAATGAACAGACATTCGAATGGTTTCCTGAGTTAAGACGAGTTCATGTTGACAGCGTTATTAAGAATATTGATACTCCTTTGACAAGGCAGATTGCACGCTGGCATACTGATGAGTTCAGTACTGAAAAAGTCGCTTTTGAGTGTGGAGACAGAATTATTGAAGGTTCATATTCAGCAGTAAGAGACAGTCGCCATGCCAAAGTTAACTGCATAGCACTGCATGATGAGACGGACCAGTATAAATATACCAGGCTGATAGAGAAGTATAACGAGGATCTGGAAAGTGCTGTTGAACAGAAGACCAAGAAACTTCGTGATATACAGATGGATATTGTCATAAGTATGGCGAATATTGTAGATAACAGAGACCACAGTACAGGAGGCCATGTTGCCAGAACAAGTCATGTTGTAAGAACTTTTGTTGATCATCTTGTTAAGACCGGGAATTTTGAGGAACTCACTCCGAGAGTTTCTGAGTGCATCATAAAGGCCGCACCTTTACATGATTTTGGTAAAATCGCAATTCCAGATTCGGTTCTTAATAAGCCTGGACGATTTACAGATGAAGAATATCAGATTATGAAAAAGCACTCAGAAAAGGGGGCAGAAGTAGTAAGGCAGATTCTTAAGAATTCTGATGATGATCTTTTCAGAATTATTGCAGTCAATGTGGCTTTCTATCATCATGAAAAATGGGATGGTAATGGTTACCCTAAGGGAATTAGTGGTAATGATATTCCGTTTGAAGCCAGAGTAATGGCACTTGCTGATGTATTTGATGCTCTTGTAAGTAAGAGAGTATATAAGGAAAGAATGAGTTATGATGAGGCATTTAGGATAATTGAGGAATCAAGCGGAACTCATTTTGAACCCATATTATGTGAAGAGTTTCTTAAGTGTCGTCATAAGTTAGAAAGTCTCTATAATGCATACAATTATGATTGATTAATGTAAGGATATGTGGATATGAATAATAATAGAAAAGGTAATTGGACTTTGCGATATATGCTGATTAATATGACATACTTTGCAGTATTCTGTCTTATACATGCATATTCATCAGTATACCTTTTAGATAAAGGATTTACTAATACTCAGATTGGATTCTGCCTTGCAACAGCTAATATTATTTCTGTTATCGTACAGCCGTTAGTTGCAGGAATGATTGATAAGCCAGGAGCATTGACTAATAGAAATGTCAGTATATTTGCTACTGCATTGATGATTGTGGGTGCAGGATTATTACTTGTACTTGAGAACAGTTTTGTCGCTGTCTTTGTTATCTATGCTTTGATATATATGGTTCAGATGGCATATCAGCCACTTATTATTGCTATGAACTTTGAATATGCCAAGGCTGGCTGCAATATCAATTTTGGGTTTGCAAGAGGAATGGGCTCATGCGGATTTGCGATATGCTCGGCGATAATTGGTGGCGTTGTTGCTAAGAATGGCGTAAATACACTGATGTTTGGTACTATTATCGTTCTTTCTATTGCGCTTATTTTACTTTTTACTTTCATTAAGCCTGATGGTTCTGATGCTGTTGAAGGTTCGACAGATTCAGTAAAAGATGAGATAAGTGGTAGTGGTCAGGCACATAATGGCCTGATAGAGTTCGTACGATATTATCCAAGATTCTCTGTTTTTCTTGTTGGTGTAGTCTGCTTCTTTTTTGCGCATAATGCTATTAATGATTATCTGATACAGGTTATAACGCCACTTGGTGGTAATGAGACTCAGATGGGATATGCAATCTTTATTGCAGCCTTACTGGAATTACCTACAATGTCTATTGTGACAAAGATAATCGATAAAGTTAAATGCAGCACACTGCTTAAGTTTGCAGGAGTTATGTTCTTAATTAAGACGCTCATACTTACACTGGCAACAAATATGATAGGTGTATATATTAGTGAAGCATTTCAGATGGGTGCATATGCTGTTCTTATTCCAGTTTCTGCATATTTTGTTAATCAGGCAATGGAGGAACTTGATCAGGTTAAGGGACAGGCATTTGTTAACTGCGGAATTACTCTTGGAGGAGTATTTAGCAGTATAATCTGTGGACGTATTCTGGATATATATGGACCACATATGATGTTGATTATTAGCTGTATTGTTACGGCAGTTGGAATAGTACTTACATTCTATGGAGTATACGAGAAGAATAATGAATAAGGGTATGGATATTGAAAAGCAGAAAAGTGCTCCAGTGTATGAAGCACTTGAGAGACTTAAAAAGAAGAGAGTAGTTCCCTTTGATGTGCCAGGCCATAAGAGGGGCAGAGGTAATCCAGAGCTTGTTGAACTTCTTGGCGAGAAATGTGTAGGCCTTGATGTGAATTCAATGAAGCCGCTCGATAATCTTTGTCATCCGGTAAGTGTTATTAAGGAAGCTGAGGAACTGGCAGCTGAGGCATTTGGGGCTGAACATGCATTTCTTATGGTAGGAGGAACTACGTCATCGGTTCAGAGTATGATTCTTGCCAACTGCAAGCCAGGTGAGAAGATTATACTACCAAGAAATGTTCATAAGAGTGCTATCAATGCACTTGTACTATGTGGAGCTATTCCTGTCTATGTTGAGCCAAAGACTGATGCTAATATTGGAATTGCGCTTGGTGTTGAAGTTGAGGCTATGGAACAGGTTATGCGTGAGAATCCGGATGCAGTTGCGGTGCTCATTAATAATCCGACCTATTATGGCATTTGTTCAGATCTGAAGGCTCTTACTGAACTGGCACATTCGTATGGAATGAAGATGCTTGTTGACGAGGCACATGGCACGCACCTGTATTTTGGTGAGAATCTTCCGATGAATGCGATGGAGGCTGGTGCGGATATGGCGGCGGTATCAATGCATAAGTCTGGTGGCAGCCTGACGCAGAGTTCTTTACTGTTAACTAATAATGGGATGAATGCCGATTATGTAAGGCAGATTATTAACCTGACGCAGACAACCAGTGCATCGTATCTGCTTATTTCAAGTCTGGATATAAGCAGACGTAATCTTGCACTCAGAGGCAAGGAGTCCTTTGGCAAGGTTGTATCGATGGCTGAATATGCCCGTGAAGAGATTAATGCCATTGGTGGATTTTATGCATATGGTAAAGAACTTGTTAATGGATCGAGTGTATATGATTATGATGTAACAAAGTTATCTGTATTCACTCAGGGTATCGGACTTACCGGCATTGAGGTATATGATCTACTTAGAGATGAATATGATATTCAGATAGAATTTGGTGATATAGGAAGTATACTTGCGTATATCTCAATTGGAGACAGATTAAGGGATATTGAGAGACTGGTTGGAGCACTTGCAGATATTAAGAGATTATATGAAAAGCAGCAACAGCCGGTTATAACAGGTGATTATATACAGCCTAAGGTTGTTATCTCGCCTCAGAATGCTTTTTATAGTAATAAGATATCTATGGCTATAAGAGAGACTGCAGGAATGATATGTGGAGAGTTTATTATGTGTTATCCACCGGGAATTCCGATTCTAGCACCAGGTGAGCTTATTACTGAAGAGATTATAGAATATATTATTTATGCCAGAGAGAAAGGCTGCTCTTTACAGGGCACTGAGGATCTCAATGCAGATTATCTTAATGTTATTGATTTGAATAGGAGTTAATGATGGAGTTATGGTTTTCTGAATTACATACAGCTGATGTAAAGCTGTCAATAAGAACTGATCAGCAGTTATACTCTGTACAGAGCGATTATCAGAGATTTGATGTGATTAAGACGCCTGAGTTCGGTAAAATGTTAGTTTCAGATGGAGAGATAGTATTCTCAGAAGCGGACGAATTTATCTATGATGAGATGGTAACACATGTACCAATGGCTGTTCATCCTAATGTTAAGAAAGTATTGATATTTGGTGGTGGCGATGGTGGTGTTGCAACATGCTTTGCAAAGTACCCAGATATAGAGTGTATTGATCTTGTTGAACCTGATGAAGTGATGGTGGAGACATGTAAGAAGTTCTTTCCCGAGCAGACAGCAGGTCTGGATGATCCAAGAGTGCATATATACTACCAGGATGGCCTGCATTTCCTGAGAAGTGTTCAGGATCAGTATGATATCATTGTTAACGACTCTAACGATCCTTTTGGACATGAAGAAGGGCTATTTACCAAGGAATTCTATGGAAGCTGCTATAAGGCACTTAAAGACGATGGAATTATGGTTTATCAGCATGGAAGCCCATTTTATGATGGTGATGAAGAGGCATGCAGAAGCATGCATCGAAAGGTATTTAGAATATTCCCGGTAAGTCGTGTATATCAGGCACATATCGCAACGTGTCCGGCGGGGTACTGGTTATTTGGATTTGCATCCAAGAAGTATCATCCACTTAATGACTTCAATCCTGAAAAGTGGAAGGAACTTGATATTGAGACATGGTATTATACTACGAATCTTCATGTCGGAGCATTTATGCTTCCAAAGTATGTTGAGGATCTTCTTGAAGAAGAAGAAGGTAAGATTAATAAGAATAAAAAGTGAATTTAATATAAAGGAGATATTATGGCAAGAGTATTAATAATTGGATGTGGTGGCGTAGCAAGTGTAGCGATTAATAAGTGCTGTCAGAATAGTGATGTATTTAGCGAGATTATGATTGCAAGCAGAACTGAGAGCAAGTGTATTGCACTCAAGGAAAAGCTCGAGAATAAGACATCAACTAAGATAACAACTGCAACAGTTGATGCAGATAATAAGGACGAACTGGTTAAGTTAATTAATGAATATAAGCCAGATGCAGTTCTTAATCTTGCGCTTCCATATCAGGATCTTACAATTATGGATGCATGTGTAGAGTGTAAGGTTGATTATATTGATACAGCGAATTATGAGCCTGAAGATATCACTGAACCGGAGTGGAGGGCTGCATACGATAAGAGATGTAAGGAACTCGGCTTTTCAGCATACTTTGATTATTCATGGCA
>JAZUGT010000021.1:0-30431 GCA_045641365.1 Lachnospiraceae bacterium | reverse complement strand
AGAATAATGACTGCCTGCCTGGTACTGGGACTAATGCTTTTGGTTGCGACCATCAGCTGTCAGCCAATGTATAAGCTCGGTTCGCTTAACAGGGTGATTCACAGGAATTTTGATGAGTATATTGCTGATAATAATAAGTATCCGCTTGTGATTGCAAGAGAAGAGATATTCCGGCTTGATGATGGGGCCACCAATGCTTCGATTACGGAGGATTATGATCGTAGCAAGGCGCTGTTTGCGGACAGCCTAAGCACGCTTGGAATGATCAGCAGTCAGAGAATCGCTGATTCTGACAGGAAGTATCGTGCCAAAAAAGGATTTCCGTGTGATAATGGGGTGGTTGCTTTTTCCGAGGATGAATATGCGAACAACACTAACGTGATTCTTGCATACATGGATGGCCTGGATGAACATATCAAGAAGCTTGATTACACTGAAGCGACGGCTTCGGACAAGTATTATTCCTGCATGGTATCGCCTAATGTAATGAAGAAAGAGAAGTTGTATGTGGGGCAGCTTCTGCAGTTTCCGGATCTTGTGAATGATTCGGGAAAAGTGCTTGAGATTATGATTACTGGCGTTTTCAAAGAAGCGGATCGCGAGGATATCTTCTTCTATAAGACACCATATGATCTTGGCTATCATATTTTTCTTAATAAAGATGATTTCAATGAGATATCTGATTTATACAGGCTGACTTCTGTGAAGTACAGTGAGTATTGCATATTTGACCACACGAAGCTTAATTCGCAGAATGTAGATGACATCTCAAATCGTATTAGTGAGATAGGAAAGCAGTACAATATTGATGAGACTTTTACGTACCAGCTTGATAAATATTATCAGTCAAAGAAGTCGATTGACGTAACGCTGTGGGTTATGGAATTGCCGTTGCTTGGTATGATTGCTGCTTTCATATATATGATTTCCAATCAGATTGTTGGTGGAGAGATTAGTGAGATTGCAATGCAGAAGAGTCGTGGTATGACGAGAATTCAGGTAATAGTGACTTATCTGTATCAGGCATTGCTTCTATCTCTGTTAAGCCTTGTGCTTGGAATTCCACTTGGAGTAATAATGTGCAGAATTGCAGGCTGTGCCACGGATTTTCTTACATTTAGTATGAGAAATATCGGTGACTATAGATTCACACTGGTGTCGCTACTATACGGACTGGCGGCATGTGCAGCTGGAATAGTATTCATAATTATTCCTGTAATAGGTCATTCTGGGGTATCGATTGTTCAGGTAAAGTCTTCTTATGATTATGGTAAGAAGACTATCTGGGAGAGATTCTTCATAGATATACTGCTGTTGCTTTTATCCTTGTATCTGCTGTATAACTTCCTAAAGAATATTGAGGGAATACGATTGGATGCAATAACAGGGAAGGTTGCAGATCCGTTAATTTTTCTTGACACATGCATATTCCTGGTTGCTGCAGGAATGGTATTGATAAGACTGTTAAGATACTTAATCAGGCTTATATATAAGGTTGGATTCGAGAGATGGAAGCATTCAGAGTATGCTGCATTCTTGTATATAATCAGAAACTACAGAAAGCAGCAGCTTATATCAATCTTTCTTATTCTGACAATTGCGCTTGGCGTATTCTATTCCAATACGGCAAGGAGCATCAACAGTAATAAATCAGAGAGACTTGGATATAATATCGGTACGGATCTCAGAATAGCAGAGGACTGGGGGATTGTAACTTATAAGGATCCCGACAAGAATAGTAATTACCGTTATATTGAGCCGGAATATGGAAGATATAGTGGACTTACAGATGAAGGAATCTGTGTGAGCTCAACACGTGTGATAGTCAATAACTCAACATGTGCAGTAAAAGGTAACAAGTCTGTTGACAACTGTCTGATGTATGGAATTAATACAAAAGAGTTTGGAGAGACTGCATTTCTTAAGGACGGGTTAAATGACAATGTGCACTGGTACAATTATCTTAATGCGCTTGCATCCAATTCGCTTGGAGTAATTATATCATCTAATCTTGCTGAAGAACTTGGTGTTAATGTTGGTGATCCAATCACGCTTGACAGACATGGTGAGTTCGAACAGTTTAAGACAGTTGACAGAGGAACGGCAGGAGTGATTGTAGTTGCAATTGTCAACGATTTTCCAGGATATGAGAGATATTATTATGACAGAAAAGTTAATGATAAGGGTGAGACATCTCTAGAACTGAAAGAAAGATATCTTGCTGTAGTTAATTTTGAGACATCAGTCGCAGCATATGAGATATCTCCTTATGAAGTATGGGCAAGACTTTCAGAGGATGCAGGTATAGAAGTTATAGAGGATTATCTGTCAAGGAATGATATCGAAGCTTCCAGAATCGATTATCTTAGGGGAAGTATAGAGAATATGAAGAATATTCTTGATATACAGATTGTCAATGGTATGTTCTCGCTTGGCTTCATCGTGTCGTTGATTGTATGTGCTGCAGGATTCTTAATATACTGGATAACATCAATTAAGCAGCGAGAACTGCTGTTTGGTGTGTACAGGGCAATGGGAATGTCAGTAGGAGATATTAACCGGATGTTAATCGCGGAGCATATCTTTAGTACATTGTTCTCGTGCATATCGGGAATAATACTTGGAGTTGTCGTAACTACGCTGTTTCAGAAAGTCTTCTGTGCAATCTATCTGCCACAGAAGCACAATCTCGATATATATATGTACTATAGTGTGTCAGATATTATTAAGCTTGCAGTGGTCATCGTGACAATGATTCTGTCATGTGCAATTATACTCAGGCAACAGACGAGGACACTTAATATTACGGCAGCACTAAAGCTTGGTGAGGAGTAGATTGCCGCACCGGGATGCAGAGGCAGGGATTATGGATTCAATTATTAGAACTGAGAAAGTGTGCAAAATCTATAAAGTTGGAGATGGCGACTTCTACGCACTTAACAATGTGTCAGTGGAGATTCCCAGAGGTAAGCTTGTTATTCTAAAGGGCAGATCAGGAAGCGGAAAAACTACACTGATTAACACAATGAGTACGCTTGACACAGCAAGTGACGGAGATGTCATTTTTGACCAGCAGAAACTGACGGATATGTCAGACGCTGATAAAGAGAGGCTTCGCAGGGAAAAGATAGGATTTGTCTTTCAGTCAGTAGCCTTAATTCCGGTAATGAGTTCGTATGAAAATGTAGAATTTGCACTGCGTCTTAATAATATGCACAGAGGCGGAGAAGAACGTATCAGAGAGGTACTCGAACTGGTTGGAATGGGTGAGAGAATGAATCATATGCCAGGACAGATGTCAGGAGGAGAGCAGCAGAGAGTCGCAATTGCCAGAGCTATTGTACATAAGCCTGTTGTGCTTTTTGCAGATGAGCCAACGGCGGCTCTTGATACAGGAAATGGACTTAAGATTATGAGACTTTTCAGGGACCTGGTTGAGAAGGAAGGTATAACGGTTGTAATGACAACACATGACCCGGGGCTTATGGAACTTGGTGATGTTGTATATGAGCTCTCTGATGGAGCTGTTATCAATCATATTGTGAGGGAATAGCATATGGATAATAACAATGGCTATATTACATGTGAGGGTCTGGTGAAGATATATAAGACGGATGAGCTTGAGGTTATGGCATTGCAGGGACTCGATCTTGAGATAGGCAGGGGAGAAATAGTTGCGGTCATAGGAAAGAGCGGTAGTGGAAAGTCCACGCTAATGAACATTATCGGTGGGCTTGAAAGGCCAACAGTTGGCAAGATTATCGTTGATGGTGTGAATCTTTCGGATATGAGCGAAAAGGAAATGATTGCCTACAGAAAGCGTAAGGTTGGTTTTGTATGGCAGAAGAGTTCGCGCAATATGATGAATTATCTTACATCAAGGGAGAATATTGTAAATGCGCTCAATTTTACCGGAATGAGCAGTGATGATAAGATTGCCAAGGCGGACAGGCTGCTTGAAATGGTAGGGATGAGCCATAAGGCAGACGCATATCCCAGCCAGATGTCAGGAGGAGAGCAGCAGAGGGTTGCAATTGCGATTGCGCTTGCCAATGATCCGGAGATATTACTTGCAGATGAACCTACAGGTGCTGTGGATACGAAGACTTCAGACAGTATTCAACAGTTATTTAGAACACTTAATCAGGAACTTGGGATAACGATTATTATAGTTACGCATGATATTATGCTATCAAAGAAGGTAGACCGTGCTGTGATGATATCTGATGGAAAGATTAGCACGGAAAAGCGCAAGGAAGAGAACGAATACATAGTTCTAGACAGAGCGAGGAGAATTCAGCTTAGTGAAGAAGTACTGGAACAGGCTGGAATAGATACTAATAAAGTTCTTGTTGATGTTATTGATGGGAAGATTGTCATTACTAAGCAGGCTGACTGAAAGTTTCGACAAAATTGTATTTTTTCATATTAAAATATATGCTTTCTGTGTATGAATGTGGTATACTGATTTATGTATTATGAAATTGTGGGAAGTGTTTGTTTTTTTGAGGTCGTATTACTTTGGTTAGTAAGTTAATTGATTTGATTAATAAGGATACAATTGCAGAGAATGAGTCAAAGAAGATGACTGTCCTTGTTAGAAAGCTTGTTATATTTATAATGGCTTTTCAGATTTTTGGTACGTGTTTTTGTGCAGTCAGTTCCTTCAAGGATGGTGTGGCGTGTAGTATTATGTTCCTATTCCTTTTCTCGATTGTCTTATGGATAACGTATCATTCTGGACGTGAGACAACGGTATGGTCATTTATTGTGGCGGCTGTCGCGTGGAGTATCGGCTCCTTGTGGTTGTACGGCTGGTATTGTGGCGTACAGACGTTCCTGCTACTTGTTCTCCTGATATATTATTTTTCGGTATATAATCGTGTTATTGCCAAGATTGTATTCAGTACAGGTGTATTCATTATCTATATGAATCTGTATTTTGCATTTGCACATACAGAAGGAAGAACTGTTCTTGGAGAGTATCAACAATTGATTCTTCGTGTCAGTTATATGGCTGTTTTGATTATATGTATATCTATAGTAGCTTATACGTTTAGTAATGACAGACAGGCGATGGAGAGCAAGCTTGTTGAGTATAATAGGAAGCTTGAAGAGAAGGCGAGTACAGATCCGCTTACCGGACTTTGTAACAGAGGCAAGGGAATGGAGGTTCTTAACAGACTGGTGGAAAGGGCTGACGAGGACATATTCAGTCTGTGTATCTGTGATATAGACTTCTTTAAGCGGGTTAATGACAACTATGGTCATGACGTTGGAGATGAGGTTCTTAAGGTAGTTGCAGGTGTGCTTACAAGCGCGGTTGGAGAGTCTGGAACTGTTTCCCGCTGGGGTGGTGAGGAGTTTATGCTGATATTCCCACAGCTCAATGGAGACTTTGCATGTGATGTGATCTACAGGATACAGAGCGAGCTTCGTAAATGCAAGGTTGCTTCTGGCGACGAGGAGATAAGTGTAACGCTTACATTTGGACTTACAGAGTATGATACGAATCTTACGCTTGCACAGAATCTGAAGGATGCAGACAATAAGCTGTATTTGGGTAAGGAACAGGGAAGAAACAGACTAATATATTAGAAGAGTTAATATTGACGGCTTCCATTTTTGGAAGCCGTTTTTTGAAAGAGAGGGTGCTTGGATGCTTAAGGTATTCCTGGTAGAAGATGAATTTGTAGTTAGGGAAGGAATTAAGAATAACGTAGACTGGGCTGCACATGGATACGAATTCTGTGGCGAAGCATCAGATGGAGAACTTGCTTTCCCGATGATACAGAAGCTTAAGCCGGATATAGTCATAACTGATATTAAGATGCCATTTATGGATGGACTGGAGCTCAGCAGACTAATCAAGAAGGAATATCCATGGATAGAGATTATTATTCTGTCAGGATATGCGGAATTTGACTATGCCAAGGAAGCCATAAGTATAGGAGTGGCTCATTATCTGACTAAGCCAATTAGTGGTGCTGCACTTCTTGAGGAGATTAACAAGCTTGCAGAGTCTATCGAAGCCAAGAAGGAAGACAGAGAACTCAGACAGAAGTATCTTAGTGATATGTTAGAGAATACTGCTGAGGACAGAAAGAAGCTCTTTGGATATATGGTTACAGGTGATAAGTCGATGTCGGATCTTCTTGAACTGGCAGGAAGGCTCGAACTGGATATATCAGCACTCTGCTATAATATTGTTCTTCTTAAGATTAAGTCAGACAGGCATGAGGCTGATGAGTATTCCAAGAGCGAGGTTGAAGTTGAGGAGCGAGTTGCTGACTATATTGATTCATCTTCGACAATTATGTTTGACCGCAATACTGAAGGCAAAGCACTTCTTTTTAAGGCTGATTCTGCTGAAGAACTTGAGAAGGTGCAGAACATGGCTATAGAAGGAATTGTTAAGCTCCTTGAGGAATATCCTCATATTCACTATTTCGGTGGTATCGGTAAGCCGGTTAACCGATTGGGAGAATTGTCAGTTTCTTTTGAGGCTGCGGCTCATGCCTTTGCCCATAGGTATATGGAAGATACGAGCAGATTTATGGACTACAGAGATGTAAGTGATGGCCATAATTCTGTTGCACAGGATGATTTTGCGATTAAGAGTGTAGATCCACGAGAGGTTGATCAGCGTAAGATTGTAGAATTTCTCAAGCAGGGAGGCATTGAGGAAGTTGGCTACTATGTAGACGAGTATTTCAACAAGCTTGGTGAGAACAGCATGAAGTCCAATATGTTCCGACAGTATATTGTTATGGGTATGTACTTCAATGTCGTATACTTTGTTGAAGAGCTTGGATTCAGTAAGGATGAGATTAAGGAGTTCAGCATTGCTGATGGAGATATCCAGAGTGTGGAAGGTACAAGAAAGTACCTTGTTGAGATACTTTCCAAGGCACTTGAATTAAGAGATAATACAGCGAGAAAGAAGTATAATGATGTTGTAGACATGGTTATTGAGTATATTGAGGCCCATTATGGTGATGAAGAACTCTCTCTTAATTTCCTTGCTTCGTATGTCAACTTCTCTCCTAATCATCTGAGTATGCTGTTCAGCCAGCAGACGGGAATGAGCTTTATAAAGTATCTTACAGACTTTAGAATGAACAAGGCAAAGGAACTTCTGAAGTGTACTAACAAGAGGAGTGTAGATATAAGTACAGAGGTGGGATATAAGGATCCACATTATTTCTCCTACTGCTTTAAGAAGAACACTGGTATGACACCAACGCAGTATAGAAGCGGCGATAAAGAAGAGACGAATGAGTAATATATTAGGTGAAATAAATAGAAAAATAAAAAGTACACGTATTGGTACAAAGCTTGCAGTATCTTATGGAATTCTGATTCTTCCCATTATTGTCATACTTACTATAAGTCTTGTAATGCTTTATAGGGAGAATCTGAGGTACAATGCGATAATTGATGCAGCTGGTAATGCGAGCCAGTTCAGTCTGGACTTTAAGAAGGACTTCGACTATGAGACATATCTTGTTATCGTTGAGAGTAAGACTTTTGATGAGTCAGAACTGTATGCAATGTTAGACAGAGCAGAGGCTGTTGTCAATGGACTTGATATTAATTCGGAGATAAGTCTGGAAAATGCCAAGCGTCTGGGAGATATTGCCAAGTATCTGGATAACCTGCGTGGTTACACAGCCCAGATAGAAGAAAATCTTGCTACTGGCAACAGATATGAAGAGAATATTCAGATATGGGAGAATGATGTTCAGATTGTAACCGCACTTATCCGAGAGACTATTATTCAGTTTATCTACAATGAGATGCAGGCGATGAAGAGCATGCATGATGAGATTAATTCCATGTATGATACGATGGTAACAACAATGATAGCCGCCGCGTGTATTATTACAGGTATAGCATTTGCTGTTGCCTACAATATATCAAGGGGTATCACGAAGTCTATCTCTAAGCTTGGAAGTGTAACAGAGCAGGTGGCAAGAGGTGATCTTTCAGTCAGATCTAATCTTGAGACTGGCGATGAGATAGGTAAGCTTGGCCGATCACTTGATCTTATGATTGACAGGATTAATGAACTTCTTAGGCAGGTCAAGGAAGAACAGATAATGTTAAGGAAGACGGAGCTTGAACTTTTACAGTCTCAGATTAACCCTCACTTCCTATACAATACGCTTGATACTATCGTATGGCTTGCTGAAGCAGGGGATCGGCATCAGGTTGTAGAGATGGTTGGAAGTCTTTCAGATTTCTTTAGAACGACGCTTAATCAGGGGCGTGATGTAGTCAGTATCAAGGATGAGATCAGACATGTGCGAAGTTATCTGGAGATTCAGAGCGTGAGGTACAAGGATATTCTTGAGTATTCGATTGAAGTGCCGGAGGAACTGTATGAGTACAGTATTCCTAAGATTACGCTCCAACCGCTTGTTGAGAATGCCCTGTATCATGGAATCAAGAATAAGCGAGGCATGGGTCATATACGGATATCTGGAGAGAAGGTTGCCAACTACATGCTTCTATATGTAGAGGACAATGGAATTGGCATCACGGATGAGAGACTTAAGCAGATCTCTGATAAGATTAACTACGGTAAAAGCGAGGACGATGAAGTATTCGGATTAAGTAATATTAATGAAAGAATAAGACTGAAGTTCGGTAACAGATATGGAATACATGTTGATAGTACATATGGTGAAGGATCAAAGGTAAGCCTGATGCTTCCACTTGAAACACTCGAGAGATAGACCGGGTGTTTCTTTTTTTGAAAAAATTCAACCTTTGAAATAGAAAAATCAAACATATCGCATTTGCATAGTAAAAAAATACAACATATTGAGAATAATTTTCATTTTATAATAGATTTACAGGTATTATGATAGGACTATCAAAGGAATAGGCCTTTGAAAAACATATGAATAATAGGAGAGAATGAACTATGAAGAAGAAAATTCTTGCATTAATCCTTGCCTCTACAATGGTATTTGGATTAACAGCTTGTGGAAGCGCAGCTTCTACAGAGGCACCAGCAGCAGACGCAACAGTAGATGAGGCTCCAGCAGCTGATGCAGCAGCACCATCAGGAGATCTTATCAAGGTTGGTATCATCAACAATGATCCTAACGAGTCTGGTTACAGAACAGCTAATGATAAGGATCTTAAGGCTACATTCTGTGAGGCTAATGGTTATGACGCATCATTCGCATACAGCTTAAAGAACGACGAGCAGATCGCAGCAGCTCAGAAGTTCATCCAGGACGGTGTTGATTACCTCCTTCTTTCTGCAGCAGATACATCTGGTTGGGATTCAGTTCTTAAGGATGCACAGGATGCAGGTATTGATGTAATCCTCTTCGACCGTACAATCGATGCTGATCCAAGCTTATATGCAGCTTCAATCGTATCTGATATGGACAAGGAAGGCGAGAACACAGTTGCTTGGCTTGCTTCACAGGGTCTTGATGAGTACAACATCATCCACATTCAGGGTGTTATGGGTTCTGCAGCTCAGAAGGGTCGTTCAGGCGCTCTTGATGCTAAGGTAGCAGCAGAAGCTAACTGGAACATCGTTACACAGCAGACAGCTGAGTGGAACGCAGAGAATGCACAGCAGATCGTACAGTCAGTTATCGATGCTGGTACACCATTCAACGTAGTATACGCAGACAACGACGATATGGCTAAGGGTGCTGTAGCACCTCTTGATGCAGCTGGTATCACACACGGTGTTGGCAAGGACGTAATCATTATCGGTTTCGACTGCAACCAGTGGGCACTTCAGGAACTTCTTGATCAGAACTGGAACTTTGATCAGCAGTGTAACCCATTCCAGTCTTCATACATCAGCGATGTAATCAACACACTTCAGTCAGGTGGTACAGTTGCTGAGAAGACAATCGTTATGGATGAGAAGGGATTCGATGCTACAACAATCACAGCTGATGACGTAGCTAACTTCGGTATCTAATTCATACTGATAGGTAACAAATAATTAAATGCGCGGCGTAAGCGTTAGCCGGTCTGATTGCTTACGTCGCATTTTTTATGAAAATACGCAATGTATTAATTGACGGAGGAGATCCACTGATGAAAGATAATGCCGTATTAGAACTGCATAATATCCATAAGAGTTTCCCGGGAGTCAAGGCTTTACAGGGTGTGGATTTCACTCTCTGTAAAGGAGAAATCCACGCACTTATGGGCGAAAACGGTGCTGGTAAGTCTACACTTATTAAGGTACTTACTGGTGTATATACAAAGGATGAAGGTGACATCTTCATGGATGGTCATGAAGGCGCTGTAAGCATTAAGTCACCACAGGATGCACAGCACGTTGGAATTAGTACAGTGTATCAGGAGATTACACTTTGTCCTAATCTGTCTGTTGCAGAGAATATGTATATCGGAAGAAACGATGACATATTACAGAATTGGAAAAAAATGAATACAGGAGCAGGAGAGATTCTTAAGTCTCTTGATATTCCTGCAGAACCAACACAGCAGCTTGGTAGCTGTTCAATAGCTGTTCAGCAGATGGTTGCAATTGCAAGAGCTGTTGATATGGATTGTAAAGTGCTTATTCTTGATGAGCCAACATCATCACTTGATGATAATGAGGTTCAGAAGTTATTTAAGCTTATGAGAGATCTTAAGGCAAGGGGAGTAGGAATCATCTTCGTTACTCACTTCTTAGATCAGGTATATGAAGTATGTGACAAGATTACTGTTCTTAGAGATGGTACTCTTGTTGGTGAATATGAAATCAAAGATCTTCCAAGAGTTCAGTTAGTATCTAAGATGCTTGGTAAGGAACTGGATGATCTTTCAGATATTAAGTCAGCAGATGATTCAGTTAAGGTTTCTGATACATCGGTACCAGTAATCGAGGCAGAAGGCCTTTCAAGTAATGCGGGGATCAAGCCATTTGACTTCACAATCAGAAAGGGAGAAGTTAATGGATTTACAGGACTTCTTGGTTCTGGTAGAAGTGAGTGCGTTAGAGCAATCTTTGGTGCTGACAAGGTAATGACTGGAACAGTCAAGAAGAATGGAAAGGTAGTTAAGATTAACAAGCCAATCGATGCTATGAAGGCAGGCATTGGATACCTTCCAGAAGATAGAAAGATTGACGGAATTGTCGGTGATCTTTCAGTAAGAGAGAATATTATTCTTGCTCTTCAGGTTATGAAGGGATTCTTCAAGCCTTTCACAAAGGCAGAAGCCAATGCTTTTGCTGATGAATATATTAAGGCACTTAGTATCAAGACTGCATCAGCAGATACACCAATCAAGTCATTGTCAGGTGGTAATCAGCAGAAGTGTATTCTTGCAAGATGGCTGCTTACACATCCTGAGTATCTTATCCTTGATGAGCCTACAAGAGGTATTGATGTAGGAACTAAGGTAGATATTCAGAAGTTAGTACTTAACCTTGCAAGTGAGGGAATGACTATTACATTCATTTCTGCAGAGACTGATGAGATGCTTCGTACATGTTCAAGACTTATTGTTATGAGAGATCGTAAGGTTGTTGGAGAGCTGACAGGTGACGATCTTAACCAGACAATGATTATGAATACAATAGCTGGAGGTGAAGCAAAATAATGAGTACAAATACAAAGACAAAGTCAGCTTCAGATATCTTCGGCAAGCTGATGAGAAATCAGATTTTCATACCATTAGCAGCATTACTTTTACTGTTAATATTCAACTTAATAGCAGATCCTGCATTTTTCAAGATTTCTCTTGGTTATAACAGTGCAGGTAATCCAGTACTTTCAGGATATCTGATGACAGTTCTTAACATGGGATCAGAGCTTGCAATTCTTGCAATCGGTATGACTCTTGTTACTGCTGCATCAGGTGGACAGGATATTTCGGTTGGTGCAGGAATTGCGATAGCAGGTAGTACTCTTCTTAGAGTTCTCTGTGGAACTAATACAAGACCAGAGGTTCTTAGAACACCTATCTGGGTTGCATTTATTGTAAGTATTCTTGTTGCAATGGCATTTGGTGCCTTTAACGGTGTTCTGGTTGCATTCTTTAAGATTCAGCCAATGGTTGCAACACTTATCCTCTATACAGCAGGACGTTCAATTGCAGCATGGATTAACAATAATGAGCTTCCTATCATAAGCGATCCTAAGTTCGCTTATTACGGAGGATACATTCCAGGTATTCCGATTCCAACACCTTGCTTTATAGCAGCATTGTGCGTAATCATTATCGCACTGGTACTTAAGTTCACTAACCTCGGACTTTATACTCAGGCTGTTGGTATTAATGAGAGTTCTTCAAGACTGAATGGTCTTAATCCTACATTTATTAAGTGGCTTACATTCGTTATTCTTGGTATATGTGTAGCTGTAGCAGCACTTATCAAGGTTAGCCGTCTTTCTTCAATCAATTACTCAGTAATTGCGAAGGATATAGAGATGGATGCAATCCTTGCAGTAGCTCTTGGTGGAAATGCACTTAGTGGTGGTAAGTTCAATATGTGGGCGTCAATCATCGGAGCATTTGTTATTCAGCTTCTTACAACAACACTGTACAAGTTCAATGTTCAGTCAGATGCGCTTCCAGCATATAAGGCAACAGTAGTAATCCTTCTTGTTGTATTTAGCGCTCCAACTGTAAGAGAGAAGATGGCAGAGCTTTCTAAGAAGATTAAGAAGAGTTCTAAGAAGGAGGTAGCATAAGATGTCTAAAAAGCTTAAAAATATCACTGACAGCAACCTTCTGCTTGCTATTACAATAGTTGTATTTGTGCTCATGTATGTAGGCGCAATTGTATTCGAAGGAAAGGGCTTTTTGAAGCCACAGGCTTTCTTTAATATTCTTAATACTAATGCAGCACTTATTATTCTTTCATGTGGTCTTTCATTGGTAATGATCACAGGTGGAATTGATATTTCAGTAGGTGGTATGACAGCACTTGTTAGTATGTGTTGTGCAGTTTACCTTGACTACAAGGGTGGTAACGTAGCAGTTTCAATGCTGATTGCTCTTGGTATCGGTCTTGCATTTGGACTTGTTCAGGGATTCTTAGTTGCATACCTTGATATCCAGCCTTTCATAGTCACGTTGGCGGGTATGTTCTTTGCGAGAGGTATGACAACAATCGTTAATACGAATCCATTTAACGTTGCTAACCCTAACTTCGTAGCTCTTAAGGAGACACGAGTAATCATCCCTGGACTTGGATCACTCAACAAGAAGGGTGTCTATGTTCCAGCTTATGTAGAGATTGGTGTTATTGTTGCAATAGCAGTAGTAATCCTTATGTTTATACTTCTTAAGTGGACAAAGCTTGGACGTGCCTTCTACGCAGTAGGTGGTAACAAGCAGAGTGCTCTTATGCTTGGTATCAATGTAAAGAGAACAAAGTTCCTTTCACATATCATCTGTAGTATGCTTGCAGGAATTGGTGGATATGTATACTTCCTCCATGTAGGTTCTGGTGCGGCATCACATGCACAGGGTGCAGAGATGAATGCGATTGCTTCATCAATTATCGGTGGAACAATGTTTACAGGTGGTGTTGCTAACATCATAGGAACATTATTCGGTGTACTTTCATTAAGTACAATTCAGGATATCGTTCGAAGCGCTGGTCTTGATCAGGCTTGGTGGACAGGTATCACAATTGCTGCAATGCTTTGTCTGTTCCTTGTAATTCAGAGTATTGTAATGGCACGTAAGAAGAATGCAAAGAAGTAATTCTTACATAGTGTAATAACTGCTTAAAGCCTGCATGTGTGCAGGCTTTAAGTGAATGAAGATTCTTTTCCATTTTAGTGTGATATGTTGTAACATATTATATATATGAGAAGGAAAAGGAATTGATTAAAATTATGATGAAGAAGATAACTATAGTAGTTACAGCACTAATAATGTCGTTTGGACTGATGGCATGTGGTGGACAGGCGGTCGACACGCCGGAAGATATGCCACAGGAGAAGAAAGAGTTAGTTGTGGTCGGTTTTTCCCAGGTCGGTGCAGAGTCTGACTGGAGAAAGGCTAATACAGAATCAATGATTGAGACATTCACCAGAGAGAACGGCTATGAGTTGATTATTGATGATGCACAGCAGAAGCAGACTAATCAGATTACAGCCATTCGTACTTTTATCCAGCAGGATGTGGACTTCATTGTGTTAGCCCCGGTTACAGAGAACGGATGGGACTCTGTGCTTGGTGAAGCGAGAGAAGCGGGGATACCTGTAATTGTCGTTGACAGAATGGTTGATGTTGAGAGCAAGGATCTCTTCACATGCTGGGTTGGATCTGACTTTGGGCTTGAAGGTCTTAAGGTTGCTGAATGGATTCATGAGTATGCAGTAAGCTGCGGACTTGATGAGAGTGAACTTAAGATAATAAATATCCAGGGAACAATAGGTGCATCATCACAGATTGGTCGAACGAGTGGCCTTAACAGCGCTGTCAGAAGATATGGATGGCAGCTTCTTGATGAGGGCGAAGGCGAGTATACACAGGCCAAGGCAAGAGAAGAGATGTCTAAGATGATTAAGCGACATGATGATATCGATGTTGTCTACTGTGAGAATGATAACGAAGCATTCGGTGTAATTGAGGCTATAGAATCTGCGGGGCTTATAGTCGGTAATGATATAGCTAATGGAGAGATAATGGTCGTCTCATTTGATGGAATCAGTGAACAGGCGATTGAACTTGCCAAGGAAGGTAAGATTGCATGTATAGGTGAGTGTAATCCGCTTCATGGACCACGAGTGCTTAAGATTATTGAGAGTCTGAGGGAGTCTGAGACCCCAGATAAGTATGAGTATGTTGATGAAAGTATCTATAGCTGTGTTGACAGCGTGGAACTGGTTACAGTTAACGATGTAACATATCCGGTTACGGTGCTTAGCAGGTAATCTGTAGGTGATTTAGATAGGAGGTTAACGTGGATAATAAGACTTTAATTGAAAGTGGAAAGAGTATTCTTGGAATCGAGTTCGGTTCAACAAGAATTAAGGCTGTATTAATTGATGAAAGCGGATGCCCAATTGCAAGTGGTGATCACGGTTGGGAGAACAGACTTGAGAATGGTGTATGGACATACACACTTGATGATATCTGGGGTGGTCTTCAGGATTGTTATCAGTCGCTTCTTAAGGATGTTAATGATAAGTATGGTGTTACAGTTAAGAGATTTGCATCAATTGGATTCTCGGCTATGATGCATGGATATCTTGCCTTTAACAGCAGTGATGAACTTCTTGTTCCATTCAGAACATGGAGAAATACAATCACAGAAGATGCTTCAAAGGAACTCACAAAGGAGCTGAATTATAACATACCTCAGCGTTGGAGTATTGCACATCTCTATCAGGCTATCCTTAACAAGGAGCCTCATGTACCAGATATAGCTTTCTTCACAACACTTGCAGGCTATGTTCACTGGAAATTAACTGGAAAGAAGGTTCTTGGTGTAGGTGATGCATCAGGAATGTTCCCAATAGATATTAATACAGGAGATTACAATGGCAATATGCTTGATAAGTTTGATGAGCTTATCGGTGCCAAGGGCGTAAGCTTTAAGATTAGAGACGTACTTCCTACAGTACTTTCTGCTGGTGAGGATGCAGGATGCCTTACAGCTGAGGGAGCAGCGCTTCTTGATACAAGCGGTAATCTTGAGTCAGGAATTCCAATGTGTCCACCAGAAGGTGATGCAGGAACTGGTATGGTTGCAACTAACAGTGTAGCTAAGAGAACAGGTAATATCTCTGCCGGAACATCAATCTTCGCAATGGTTGTACTTGAGAACGAGCTTAAGAAGGTATATCCAGAGATTGACCTTGTAACAACTCCAGATGGAGCACTTGTTGGTATGGTTCACTGTAATAACTGTACTTCTGAGATTAACGCATGGGTTAACATGTTCAAGGAGTATTCAGTTCTTATGGGACAGCCTGTAGATATGAACGAACTGTTTACAAAGCTCTATTCAGTAGCACTTGAGGGCGATGCAGACTGTGGCGGACTGTTATCATACAACTATGTATCAGGTGAGCCTGTCACTGGCTTCGCAGATGGTGCGCCTCTCTTCGTACGTAAGGCAGATGACAACTTCACACTTGCTAACGTTATGAGGATGCATCTTTATTCGGCTTTTGCAACACTTAAGATTGGTCTTGATATCATGCTTAAGGACGAGGGTGTACAGGTTGATTCAATGCTTGGACACGGCGGATACTTCAAGACAAAGGGAGTTGGCCAGAGCTTTGCGGCAGCAGCAATTCAGTCACCTGTATCTGTTATGGAGACAGCAGGTGAAGGTGGTGCCTGGGGATGTGCACTTTTAGCAGCATATCTTGTTAATAAGAGGGATGGTCAGAACCTTCAGGATTATCTTAATGAGGTTGTATTCGCCAGCCAGAATGGCAGCAGCGTTGAGCCAACTAAGGAGGATATCGATGGCTTTGAGAAGTTCATGGCAAGATATCGTGCTGGTCTTAAGATAGAAGAAACTGCTGTTGCTGCTTTATAATTAGTTATAGCAACGAGGAGAATGCTTTGTTGCAAGTAGTTTCGTGTATAGAATTAGAAAGTATAGAGAGAATAGATATGTTAGAAGAATTAAAGAAACAGGTATATGAAGCTAATATGCTTCTTCCAAAGTATAAGTTAATTACCTTTACATGGGGTAATGTAAGTGGTATCGACAGAGAGTCAGGACTCTGGTGTATCAAGCCAAGTGGTGTTGAGTATGATGAGCTTAAGCCAGAGGATATGGTAGTACTTAACCTTGATGGGGAAGTTGTGGAAGGAAAGTATCGTCCTTCATCAGACACAGCAACTCATCTTGAGATATATAAGGCATGGCCAGAGATTGGTGGAGTTGTACATACTCACTCATCTTATGCAACATCATGGGCTCAGGCAGGAAGAGGTATTCCTTGCTATGGAACAACACATGCAGATTACTTCTATGGTGAGATTCCATGCGTAAGATGTCTTAACAAGGACGAGATTGAGACTGCATATGAGGAGAACACAGGACATCTTATTGTTAATGAATTTGCTGCAATGGACAAGGATCCTGTCGCAGTTCCAGCGGTTCTTTGTAAGAATCATGGAGTATTTGCCTGGGGTAAGAACGCTGTTGATTCTGTTCATTCAGCTGTAGTTGTTGAGGAAGTTGCCAAGATGGCATACAGAACAGAGCTTATTAACCGCGAGGTTAAGATGGCTCCTCAGGAGCTTCAGGACAAGCATTATTATCGTAAGCATGGTGCGAATGCTTATTACGGACAGAATTAATGCTCATCTGAATAGAGAGATTTTAAAGCGCAAAGGAGAAAGTTCTTTTGCGCTTTATTATTACTAATATTTGTGCAATCTGTCCTAGAAGTTAATTCCAATATGTGATAGACTTTTCAGAGTGAAAAAGTATTATATAGAGGCGATATTTTGAGTAATAAGTTAATTAAAGAGAATAAGAAAAAGAAGAAAGAGAAAAGACAGATAAAGATAAACTGGGGTAAAGTGATTAATGCACTTGTAATGCTCTTAGTACCAGTCATTGTCTTCTATCTTCAGGAATTTATGATTAGAAATCCATTTGAAAAGATGAAGGTGTCAGTTCAGATACTTAACATCTTCTTCTGGGAATTCTTACTGATTGCATTATTCTGTGTATCTGGAAGGCTGAAGATTGCAATCTGGCTTGAATGCCTTGTAGCATTTTTGCTAGGTCTGTCGAATTATTATGTGATAAGCTTCAGGGGCGCACCTATTCAGCCATGGGACTTTGCAAGTATTGGAGTGGCTGCAAGCGTTGCATCAGGATATGATTATTCTATTAAGAAGAATGTATGGATCTGTATCATTGGCCTGATACTAATATGTGCTATTGCATACTTCTGTAATATGCGCATGCCACGAATTCTTAAGCGCAGCTTCAGATTGTGGACTCCGGCAACATGGAAGATTACTGGCAGAAGATCCGCAACTATCAGAGGAGCAGCAATCGTTCTCTCTGTTGCCGCTTTAATAATATATGGCTTTAATGTTGGATCTGATGCAACCGTTAAGAGGTTTAAGATATACGATAAGTTGTTTACACCTCTTACAATGACATATAAGGATGGAACTCCTGTTGCATTCCTTATAGAAGCTAAGTATATGAGAGTTGAGAAGCCAGAGGGATACTCTAAGAAAAATGCTGAAGACTTACTTAGTCAATACGCTGATGCTACTGACTCAGAGGGTGAATCAGTAAAGCCTAATATTATTGTAATAATGAATGAGGCTTTTTCAGACCTGAAGATATTAGATGATTATTCAACGAATATTGATGAAATGCCATTCGTAAGATCACTTCTTAGAGGAACTGACAATAGTGTCAGTGGATACCTTGATGTGTCTGTTGTTGGCGGAAATACAGCAAATACAGAGTTTGAGTTCTTAACAGGTGACAGTATGGCATGGCTTCCACAGGGAAGTGTTCCGTATCAGCAGTATGTCAATAGACCGACAGAGTCAATGGCATCCACATTAAAGCAGAATGGTTATTCGACAGTAGCCATACATCCATATAAGCCAAAGGGATGGTGCAGGGATACTGTCTATGATTACTTTGGCTTTGACAGATTCTACAGCGTGGGAGATTTTGAAAATCCTCAGACGCTTCGCAAGTATGTGTCTGACAAGGCAGATTATGAGAAGATAATTGAACTATATGAGAATCGTAACGAGTCAGAACCATTATTTATATTTAATGTTACGATGCAGAATCACAGTCCGTATACTGAGGAGTTTGAGGATTTTGATCCTGAGGTGCAGGTCGAAGGAATAAAGAGTCAGGCAACTAACCAGTACCTGTCACTTATGCATAGGTCTGACGAGGCACTTGAAGAACTGATAAGTTACTTTGATAATCAGACAGAACCTGTAATTCTTGTATTTTTTGGTGATCATCAGCCAACAGACTCAGTGGTTTCACCAATCTATAAGCTTAATGGAAGAAATGTGTACAGTCTTAGTGATGAAGAAGAGACATACAGATATAAGGTTCCATTTGTTGTATGGTCCAATACAGAACTTGCCATGAGTGACACAGATGTATCGATGAGTCCTAACCTTCTTGGGGCCAAAGTGCTTCAGATGGCAGGTGTAAGTATGACACCATATGAGAGATTTATGTGCGAACTTGGAGACAGATATGATTCAATAAGTCTTATGCAGGTTAGAGACAGCGATGGAAGCGTTTCGGTGCCATCTGAATCAAGAGAAGAACTCTCGGATTACAGGATTCTTCAGTACTATCATCTTTTCAATAAATAGAATGAGGTTGTATAATATAAGGCATGAGCAATACAAAGAAAAAGTCTAAAATCAACAGAATACAGTGGGAGAAGTGGCTTAAGGATAACAAGGTATATATCCTTTCTTTTGTAATGCCATTTCTTACCATGTTTGTCATATTTTTTACTGCAAAGATATATCCATTTGGAGACAGAAGCTTTCTTCATATAGATATGTATCATCAGTACTTCCCATTTCTGGTAGATTTCTATCATGCATTAAAGGGTACGGGGGAAGGCTCGGGAATATTCTATTCCTGGAACGCCGGACTTGGCAGTAACTTTACTGCGCTATATACATATTATCTGGCAAGTCCTCTTAATATGTTATGTCTGCTTGTTCCAGAGATGTCGCTTATGGAGTTCATGAGTTACTTCGTAATTATTAAGATTGGTATCTGTGGACTGACCAGCGCTTATTATCTTTCAAAGCATTTTGATACTAAGAATATAAGCGTCGCCCTGTTTGGTATGTTCTATGCATTAAGTGGATATATGGCTGCATATAACTGGGATGTTATGTGGCTTGACCCGATTATGCTTATGCCCCTTGTAATACTTGGACTTGAGGCACTTGCCAGGGAAGGTAGATACAGACTGTATACGGTTACACTGGCTTTGTCGATACTTTCCAACTATTACATCTGCATTATGCTATGCATCTATCTGACTATTTACTTCTTTGCTGTATTACTGCCAGGAGCCAAGAAGAAGATTGAGGCAACTGTCAGATTCGCATGCTTTTCAGCTGTGGCTGGAGGAATGGCAGCAGTATTACTTATACCTGAGGTTATGGCGCTTCAGCTTTCCAAGTTTTCAGCGTCATCATTCCCAAAGTCATTTAAGACTTATTTCTCCATTTTTGATGTACTGTCAAGGCATCTGTTTGACGTAGCAGTTGAGACAGGGCTTGATCACTGGCCAAATATATATTGTTCTGTTGCAGTACTTGGACTGATTCCTTTATATGTTATGTGCAGCAGGGTTAATGTCAGAGAGAAGATTACCAAGGTGTTAATCATGTCATTTTTCCTGATTAGCTTCTCGTCTAATGTGCTCACATATATATGGCATGGATTCAATTATCCGGATTCGCTTCCATGCAGACAGTCGTATCTGTATATATTCCTTGTTCTTACTATGGCATATGAGGCATATATGTATATCAGAGAGTATTCATGGAATCAGATTTGGGGAACATTGGCAGGTGTTATCTTCTTTATAATTATGTGTCAGAAGCTTATTACTGATGACGGAATTACTGGAAGAAGTTATCTGTTGTCAGCGCTGTTCGTGTGCGCGTATGCGCTGATTCTCTATATGGCGCGTAGTGAAAAGGGTGGTAACGGTATTCTGTATGCAGCAGTTCTGATTGTTGTGCTCGAGGCAGGGCTCAATACAATGCTTACCAGCGTGCCAACTGTATCAAGAACTAACTATCTCAGTAATTACAGAACATATAACCGAATCTACAACGAATATAATGAGCTTGATGAAGGCAACTTCTACAGATTTGACAAGACCAAGAGAATGACAAGCAACGATGCAATGCTTCAGAATTATATGTCTGCATCGATATTCTCTTCGACATCCAATGGCTTGGTTGGTTCCTTCTATTCTAATTATGGAATGAGGACCAGCAAGGTGTTTGCATGTCGTGATGGTGCAACTCCATTCATGGATGCACTTCTGTCTGTCAAGTATCTGTATTCCAAGAATGATGATGAGGAGAATTCATATCTGTCCAAAGTCATGACAGAGGATAATATATCGCTGTATGCCTATAATAGAAGTCTTCCTCTTGGCTATATGATTTATAATTCCAGTGCGGCGACTGACCAGTTGATCGAGGACAAGCAGACGGCCTTTGGAATCATTAGTGGTGATGTTGAGGACACAGATTCAGGACTGAATCCTGTTGAGAGGCAGAATGAATTGGCAATCAAGCTTGGGGCAACAGATGACCTGTACAGATATATTGATGGCAGACACTCAGGTTCTGAAGCAACTATAGATGTTCCGATTGACTCATATGTCGTATTATACTGTAATACCAAGAAGGTCAAGAATCTCAAGGTGACTACATCAGATGGAGATGAGACATTTGGCCAGCTTAAGAATCCATACATTGTGGACCTTGGATATAGGTATGCAGGTGAACAAATAACGGCTCGTGACGAGGATGGAGCAGATCTCAAGCTGTCAGCATATTCCTTCAATGAGGATGCGTATGCTGAACTTATAGATATGCTTTCGCAGAGCACATTCAAAATCGACCGTTTTGAGTCTACACGCGTAGCTGGAACGATTGAGGCAACCGAGGATGGCTATGCTATATTCAGTATTCCTTTCGATCCAGGATGGAGCGTATATGTTGATGGTAAGCAGGTAGAGGCGGAACTGTTCGAGGAGATGATGACGGCCATACCACTTACAACAGGACAGCATGTGATAGAACTCAAGTACATGCCACAGGGACTTGTTGCAGGAGCAATTCTAAGTATTATTCTTGTGGCGTGCTTTGCAGCATTCTGGGTATGGGATTACCGCAGGCAAAATTAATTCTTTTTTAATAGATTCAGAATGAAGCGTGTGATAAGATTGGCATAACAGATGGGAGACAGATATGTATAATAATATACTTAGTATTGGGCCATTTACCATCCATGGATATGGTCTCATGATAGGAATAGGAGTGGCACTGGCGTTGCTTATTGGTGACCGGCGTGCGACTAAGAGAGGACTTGATGGCGATCAGGTATATGGTATTACAATTAGTGCGGTCGTTATCGGATTCTTCGTTGCGAGGATTCTGTTCATTATCACAGAGTGGTCCGATTTTATTAAGAATCCAATGGCATATATAACGGGTGCGGGATTCGTTGTGTTTGGTGGAATAATAGGCGGTATTCTTGCAATAGTGGGCTATTGTAAGATTAAGAAGCTCAATCCATGGGATTATCTGGACACTATGGTGCCATGTGTGGCGCTTGCTCAGGGATTCGGAAGACTTGGATGTCTGCTGGCAGGGTGCTGCTACGGAAGAGAGACCACGAGTGCACTGGGAATAGTATTCACGCATTCAGACTTTGCACCTAACGGGGTAAGACTTATACCAACACAGATAATCATGTCTGTAGGGGACTTTATTATTGCAGCTCTTCTCTTTGTACTTGCGGGCAGACTTAAGAAGAGAGGTCAGTCTACATGTGTATATATTGCATTGTACAGCTTCGGAAGATTCTTCGTAGAGTTCTTAAGGAATGATTACAGGGGCAATGTAGGAATTCTGTCTACATCACAGTTTATTGGTATTTTCATGTTCGCGGCGGCTGTGCTTATATTCATCCTCGTGGTTCCTGCAGCTAACAGGAGAAGCGAACTGGCTGAGGCGGAGGAATAATATTATGGCGTGTTGTGATTCGTGTGTTAATTATGCATATGATGAGGATTATGAATATTATGTCTGCGATGTAGATCTTGATGAGGATGAGATGCAGAGATTTCTTACAGGCAATAATGATACATGTCCATATTATCAGCTTGATGATGAATATCAGGTTGTTAAGCATCAGGCATTCTAGAACAGGGTGAGGAATATGACTAAGCAGGAATTTGTAGATACTCTTCGCAGAAGTATCTCGGGAGTTGATGACTATAACTTTGTTAATGAAACAGTTGAATACTATCAGGATTATATAGAGAAGAATCTTCGTATGGGAAGAAGTGAAGTGGATATAATGAACGAACTTGGAGATCCCAAGCTTATCGCAAAGTCTATCCTTGCATCCAAAAGTGTCATTGACGATGGCGCGACATCGGAAGAGACGACTGGAGCGGATCGTTCTGAGGATAGACGTGTTATCTATTCCCGCAATGGTAAGAATATTGTAGTTCCTGCATGGCTCGCAAAGGTGATTGGTGGAGTCGTTGTTGTCGTGGGTGCAGTATTGGTACTGAAGCTTTTAAGCTTTTTATTTCCTATTATACTGGTGGGAGCCGGTGCATACTTTATATACAGATTTATCAGGGAGAACTTTTAGAAACGGTCTAACCGGGGTGAGAAAGAGGCATAGATATGCGTAGGATGGAACTTATTGCACCTTGCCATTTTGGGCTTGAAGCAGTGCTTAAGAGAGAGATTACAGATCTTGGATATGATATAACTGAAGTAGAGGATGGAAGGGTTACTTTCATCGGTGATGAGGAGGCTGTATGTCGAATGAATATTAATTCGCGTACAGCTGAACGTGTTCTTATAAAGGTTGGTTCATTTGAAGCAAAGACTTTCGATGAATTGTTTGAGGGAACCAAGGCACTTCCATGGGAGGAATATATTCCAGAGGATGGTAAGTTCTGGGTTGCAAAGGCTGCAAGTGTTAAGAGTGCGCTGTTCAGTCCTTCTGATATACAGTCGATTATGAAGAAGGCGATGGTGGACAGGATGCGCCAGACATATCATGTTGAGAGATTCGAAGAGTCAGGCAACTCCTACCCAGTGCGTGTGTTTATCAAGAAGGATGAAGTAACAGTAGGGCTTGATACAACCGGTGATTCACTGCATAAGAGAGGATATCGTAAGCTGACAGCAAAGGCGCCAATTGCGGAGAATCTGGCAGCAGCACTGATTATGCTTACACCATGGAATAAGGACAGAATACTTGTTGATCCATTCTGTGGAAGCGGAACATTTCCAATTGAGGCAGCGCTTATGGCTGCCAATATAGCACCAGGAATGAATAGAGAGTTCTTGGCATGTGAATGGGACAATATTATACCTGCTTCCGAATGGAGAAGCTGCTATGATGAGGCGAGAGATTTGGTTGATATGAGTGTCAGACCTGATATACAGGGATACGATATTGATGATGATATGGTTCGCATAGCAAGAGAAAATGCGCGACTTGCCGGCGTGGAGAATCTCATTCATTTTCAGCGAAGGGGAGTGGAAGAGCTTAGCCATCCTAAAAAGTATGGCTTTGTCATAACTAATCCACCGTATGGTGAACGAATCTATGATAAGGACAAGCTCGGTGAACTATATAAGACTATTGGCAGTCGCTATAAGGAACTGGACAGCTGGTCATTATACATGATTACAGCATATGAAGGAACAGAAGAGATGATTGGGCGAAAGGCTGATAAGAACCGCAAGATCTATAATGGTATGATGTTAACAAGAT
Source organism: Lachnospiraceae bacterium (assembly GCA_045641365.1). Classification (GTDB taxonomy): domain Bacteria; phylum Bacillota; class Clostridia; order Lachnospirales; family Lachnospiraceae; genus Colinaster. Next base: position 5,920 of record JAZUGT010000021.1, on the reverse strand, counting down.
TCTATCAGTTTATGGGACCAAAGCCTCCTAAGAGGAATGATTTGCAGAGGGATATGTAATGAAGAAGGTCGCAGCGTTAGTCACGTTGATTTTTCTGGCAGTAGTAAGCGGGGTGGGGTACTATCACCTCAAGTACGTATATGGTGCACCAGAAGCAGTCTCTGTAAGAGAACTTCAGATGACGAATGAAGCCTATCAGACAATTATGGATTCGATAGTATCTGACAGGACGGAATACAGATATACGGTTGCAATTAATCCATCGCATGGCGGAAGCGATTACGGTGTAAGCGCCGGGGATGTGCGAGAGAAGGATATTGTGTTAAGTATTGCTAAGAAGGTAAGGGAACGTAATACAAGAGATGATATAAGAATATGTCTTACCAGGGAGGTTGATGTTAATCCTACTCTGGCACAGAGACTTGATATAGTCAGTGCATCAGATTCAGATATGATAATCGACGTTCATATTGATAATGATACGTTGTCATCAGCATCAGGATTTAATGCATACTACAGCGATATGTTCTATGATTACCATCTGACTAATGAAGAACTCGCAGAGACAGTCGTCAGAGGAATGGCAATGAGTGCGAAGAATGCAATCGCGGGAATTAACAATGTAAGTGATGAGAAGTATCCATTTCTCACAGGGACAGGGAAGGCTTCAATAGCCGTAGGTTGTGGATATATATCCAATTCTGATGAACTTATGGCGCTTCAGTCGGATGCATACTGCGATAATATTGCTGCTGGAATATTGGATGGAATATATGAAGCATGTGAGAAGTTAGATGGATATAATAAGTAGCAGAAGGAGTGCGAGATGCCCAGAATAATATTTGCAACAGGTAATATGGGAAAAATGAGAGAGATTAGGGAGATTCTTAAGGACTTTGATGTCGAAGTGCTTTCAATGAAGGAAGCAGGCGTAGAAGTTGATGTTGAAGAGGACGGATCTACTTTTATGGAGAATTCTTTCATTAAGGCAAGGGCCATTGCGAAGAAGTGCAGGGAGAATGGATATGAAGATATCGTTCTTGCTGATGATTCCGGCCTTGTAGTAGATGCGCTGGGCGGTGAGCCTGGAATATACTCTGCACGATACATGGGAGAGGATACTTCATATACAATTAAGAATGCCAATATTATCGAGAGGCTTGCAGGGGTCCCTGACGAAGAGAGAACAGCAAGATTTGTATGTGCAATTGCATGTGTGCTTCCTGACGGCGGTGAACTTGAGGCCGAAGAGACTTACGAGGGAAGAATCGGATACGAGGAGAAGGGCGAGCATGGATTTGGTTATGATCCTATATTCTATCTTCCTGACAGAGGCTGTTACAGCGCTGAACTGGATCCTGAGTTAAAGAATGAGATTAGTCACAGGGGCAAGGCTTTGCGTAAGATGAGACAGCTTCTGGCAACGGTATTATAGGCAGGCATGTAATCAGAGTGAGGGTAAGATGAGAGTTCTTATTGTAAGTGATACGCATAGAAAGAATGATATCTATATGCAGTTAGTCAGAAAGTATGCGCCACTTGACATGGTGATTCACTGTGGGGATGTCGAGGGAAGCGAGTATGCAATCGCTGAAGCTGCAGGATGTCCGGTACATATGGTAACGGGTAATAATGACTTTTTTTCAGAACTGCCCAGAGAAGAGGAGTTTCAGATCGGAAAGTATAAGGTATGGCTTCTTCATGGACATAACTTCTATGTATCGATGGGAAACGAGATTATTAAGGATGAAGCGAGAAGCCGTGGTATAGATATTGTAATGTATGGACATACACACAGGCCGGTTGTTGATATATCATCGGATCTGATAGCAGTTAATCCAGGAAGTCTGACATATCCAAGGCAGGAGGGAAGAAGGCCGTCATATATAATTATGGAGACCGACCTGGCTGGTGAGGCAACTTTCAAGATAGAATATGTGTAAAAATAGCAATTTTTCTAACTAAAATCGTGGCTTTTTGTAATGCAGATGACATATTGATGGTTTATAATGGTACGTGGAATAATTAATTTACCGGTAAGGAGGAACATATGAACAACTTAGAACTTCAGAAGACAGCTAACGAAGTTCGAAAAGGTATTGTAACAGGTGTTTATAGTGCAAAGGCTGGTCATCCAGGCGGATCACTTTCAGCAGCTGATATGTTTACTTTTTTGTACTTTGAAGAGATGAACATTGATCCAAAGGAGCCTAAGAAGGCTGACAGAGATAGATTCGTATTATCCAAGGGACATACAGCCCCAGGTCTTTACTCTGCACTTGCTAACAGAGGATACTTCCCAGTTGAGGACCTTAAGACACTTAGACATCTTGGTTCTTATCTTCAGGGACATCCATGTATGCAGGAGACTCCAGGTGTGGACATGAGTTCAGGTTCTCTTGGACAGGGTATTTCGGCAGCAGTAGGAATGGCTCTTGCAGCTAAGCTCGATGGTGCTGATTACAGAGTATATACTCTTCTTGGAGATGGTGAGATTCAGGAAGGTCAGGTATGGGAGGCGGCAATGTTCGCTGGTGCCCGCAAGCTTGATAATCTCGTTGTGATTGTTGATAATAATGGTCTTCAGATTGATGGTCGTGTTGAAGATGTATGTTCTGTATATCCTATAGAGGATAAGTTCAAGGCATTTAACTTCAATGTAGTTACAATTGACGGACATAACTTCGATGATATCCGTTCTGCTATGAAGAATGCCAGAGATACAAAGGGTATGCCTACAGCAATTGTTATGAAGACAGTTAAGGGTAAGGGCGTATCTTATATGGAGGATAATGCTGGATGGCATGGTAAGGCTCCTAACGATGACGAATATAAAGTAGCTATGGATGATCTTAATAAGATCGATGAGCAGTTAAAGGAGGCCTAAGCATGGAAGAGATTAAGAAGATTGCAACCAGAGAGAGTTACGGTAATGCACTCGTTGAATGTGCTGAGGACTTTCCTAATCTTGTTGTTTTGGATGCTGACCTTGCAGGCGCTACCAAAACAGGTGTATTTATGAAGGCATATCCAGACAGACATATTGACTGTGGTATTGCAGAGTGTAATATGACAGGTATTGCTGCAGGTCTTGCTACTTGTGGTAAGGTACCTTTTATTTCTTCTTTCGCAATGTTTGCAGCAGGAAGAAACTTTGAGCAGGTTAGAAATTCAATTGGTTACCCACATCTTAATGTTAAGATCGGTGCAACACATGCAGGCATTACTGTAGGTGAAGATGGTGCAACACATCAGTGTAATGAGGATATTGCACTTATGAATACTATCCCAGGTATGACAGTGATCGTACCAAGCGATGACATTGAGGCTAAGGCAGCAGTTAGAGCTGCTCTTGAGATGGATGGTCCTGTATATCTTAGATTTGGTCGTGCAGCAGTACCTGTAATCAATACTGGTGCAGATTACAAGTTTGAGATCGGCAAGGGTGTTAAGCTTCGCGATGGTAAGGATGTAACTATTGTAGCAACAGGTATATGTGTTGACAGTGCAATGGGCGCTGCTAAGAAGCTTGCAGATGATGGTATTGAGGCAGATGTAATCAATATCCATACAATCAAGCCAATTGATAAGGATATCATCTTAGAGTCTGCTAAGAAGACTGGCCGAGTAGTTACAGTTGAAGAGCATTCGGTTATTGGTGGTCTTGGAAGCGTTGTATGTGACGTACTTAGCGAGAATCTTCCTACACCAGTTACAAAGATTGGTATGAATGATAAGTTCGGTGAGTCAGGTCCTGCATCAGCTCTTGTAGCAAAGTATGGTCTTGATGCTGAAGGAGTATACAAGAAGGTTAAGGAATTATTCTAAGCTTTTATGTATAATAATATCTGTTCGCAGGCAGAGTAATCTGCCTGCGGATATATTTTGAAAAAAGTTGCAAAAAGTTATTGACAAGGTATTAACCTTACCTTATAATAACACTTGCGTCACGTGAGAGACAGACAGATGAACGGGGCGGCCGATATAATCGGGGTGTGGCTCAGCTTGGCTAGAGCGCCTGGTTTGGGACCAGGAGGTCGCAGGTTCGAATCCTGTCACCCCGACTTCAATTGAATAATTGATATAACATGCGGGTGTAGTTCAATGGTAGAACACTAGCCTTCCAAGCTAGATACGTGGGTTCGATTCCCATCACCCGCTTTTGAAATGTCAAAAGGCATTTCAAAAGATTATTAATCCGTGTCCGTAGCTCAGCTGGATAGAGCAACGGCCTTCTAAGCCGTGGGTCGGGGGTTCGAATCCCTTCGGGCACGTTTCGTGTTTTATACACAACATATGGTGGGTATAGCGCAGTTGGTTAGCGCGCCAGATTGTGGCTCTGGAGGCCCAGGGTTCGAATCCCTGTATCCACCTTTGAGTCTTGATTAACACTCAAGACTTTTTTATTATCAGTGTACTGGTCGTTATTGGGCCATCGCCAAGCGGTAAGGCACGAGGTTTTGATCCTCGCATGCGCTGGTTCGAATCCAGTTGGCCCAGCTAGAGGCATTAGCTTCGTAGGGTCGAGTGGTTATGTGACACCGACACTTATATTAAAATCACATAGGGGCCACTAGCTCAGTCGGTAGAGCACTTGACTTTTAATCAAGTTGTCGCGGGTTCGATTCCCGCGTGGCTCATACAGAAAATGGTTTGAAAAATGCAGTAAATATGCGGCTTTCAAGCCATTTTCTTTTTGCTATAAATAACCATTAGGGGGTCAAAATAGCTTTTCTGGGGGTCAAACCCAGGAAGTATCGTACTTTTGAGTGTTGGCCTTCGAAGTACATGGCGAGTTTGCAACCGTATAATGCTCATAGTTTACTTTAGGTGAATGTCCAAGCATCAGTGCTCTTTCTGCAACATTGTATCCCTCACCTTCAAGCCGCATATTGACGGCTTTTCTAAATGCATGGTTGTTTGTGCAGCTGACCCCAAGTTTTTTACACATTTTTAAAAGTGATTCCTTGTAGTCCTGAACGGTAATGTGCGCACCATTGGCTTTATTGAATACATACTCGGAAGTGATTCCGTGGCACTTCTCCTCAGCAAGCAGTAAGTTTAGTGCGGTATAGATATTATCGTTTAATTCGTAATATCGACCACCATGACGCTTTTTACGCTCATCTTTTGTGTGTGCCACCTCATACCATCTGTCTTTGCCTTTTATGTTTCTGTCTTCAAGTAACTGGCGGTGGATATGAATGGAGTCATTCTTGATGTCATCCCAATGTAAAGGTGGAATCTCTGCTATACGGACACCTGTGTATGATGCAATTAGTATGGCGTAGGCACATACATTGTATTTCTTAGCATGAATCCTCTTCCAACATTCTTCTCGAATTTTAGCAACTTCTTCTTCTGAGAAAAACTTCTCATAAGGAAGACCATCATCGGTAAATGTATGCGTCTGATCGAAGTCAAGCGCGATTGCTTTCAAATTAATATTACCAAGCGGATTGAATTCTACGTATTTCTTTTCAATTGCGTAGTCATATAAAACATTCAATGCGGTGATAAGGTTCCTAAACTCAGATACAAGAGGTGTAGGTGTTCTTTTAATAAGTGAATCAAAAAGCTTGAGCAGGTCAATCTTGGTGATGTCGCGTATGTCACTTTTACCATTAATGTAGCCATTTATATATGACTTATATGATGAAGTATAGCGATTAAGAGAATTAGATCCTGTACGACCTGTAAGTGCACGAAACTCCATTGCCTTTGGAAGCATATTGTCTAAAAGACAAGCATTACTTCTATCGCTTTCTTCAAGCTTACGGTAATAGTTGTATAAGTTATCGTATAGCTCTTCTTTTGTATGTCCATAAACCTTGTACTTGCCTGGACATACGCCAACCCAACGTCCATCACTCCTCTGCTTTATTGATCTTGGTTCTCCTGATGCGGTTACATGCTTCGC
>JAZUGT010000020.1:0-26487 GCA_045641365.1 Lachnospiraceae bacterium | reverse complement strand
AAGCCTGCTGCCAAGATAGATTCTTTCCATCTGTTCCTCATCACCGCCACACCAGAATGCAAGCATCGTCATAAAAGCAAGTTCCGCTTCACTCTGTGATGGATAACCGCTTATGTCTCCGTCGTACAGGCTTGAAAACTTCTCACCATTTACGGATCTCGAAGCCCTTTCAATGACTTCATCATCTGTAAGAAAACTCCCGGGTGCTTCAACAGGAGATTCTGTCTGCACAGGTACAGGTCTGCGCATATATTTCTCAAGAATCTCCGGAAGCACATCCGTAATATCTCGCACAGGCTTATCACCTATGGCATTACCGGTTATAGTCACATAGCCTTTATCCCTTGCAGCATAAACTTCAAGTCCAAGCTTCTGATTATGGATGTAGTAGGTTTCGTTATCATAGGTAAAATCTGTTGTCTTACCGACGATGCGGATGCCTTCTCCCGATGGACTAACTTCCGTATAACTGTCTGCAATTGCAATAATGTCCGCAGCCATATCAGATAATTTCCCATCTAAAACACAATGGTCGATATCAATTGCTGCCAAACCTCCCGCAAGTGCAACGCCAATGCCATCAAACTCATCGAGATGCTCCAATGCCTCACCAAGAGTACAGAATTCATTCAAGTTCCTTGTATCGGCATTATGTCCTTTAACAGATTTAGGCACTTTGGTTTTATTGCCTTTAACCAGCTCATACTTCCAACCACAGAAATATGGATAATCTTTAAGTTCCTGTGGTAAATGTTCGTACATTAGCTTTTCCTCCTTTCCTCAATTTTGAGAATCTCTTCCCTAATACGGAGAAAAAGGGGGACTTTTGATGGGGTGTTTTTCAAAAGTTTTTTAAGTTTTTTCCTTGCAGCGTTAATAGATTCATTTGCAGAACTGTAATCAATACCCTCATGCCTTGCCACATCACGAATAGACATCCCTTCCATCAGAAGCACGAATCTTCTGTACTGAATCTCTGTCAGATTATGTCGAAGCCATTCATCAATGATGCGTTCTGTCGCTTCAAGTTCTGCTGCCTCATACTCATCCTTTTTTGCTGCATACTCTGTCCCTTCATACAGAAGTCCTCCAAGACGGTACGGCGTGTGGTATCGTTCCCTGCTATCCGCATTCTCTATAAGCCTTGTGCTTTCATTAAGGAACTCAAGTGCCTTCTCAAAACCTTCTTCATCGTCATCCTCTATCTGGATAACCACAGGAATCGACTCATACGGATCTTTGTAGCTTACTGTCTTCATTGCTATCCTTTCCGCCTGATTGCGGAAAGAGCCGGTATTACAAGACATAAAAAGCCTGATTACATAGAGAAGGGCAAAGTTATACCAAGTACAAATATCTTCATCACTGTGTTAAGTGACATCGATATGAATACCGGCCCTTATACGTAATCAGGCTCATATTATTTTGAGGACAACAAAAGTATTGTTTGATATTTTAGGGAAAATAAGGAGGTTCCTTCTGCTGCCCTCATAAGGTAGCCTCGGGAACAGATAGAATCTTACGATTTTGATTGAATTAATTGGATTTATTTTGATATATTTATCATAAAAGAAATGGTTTCATTAAAGATTGGAGATGTGTTATATGGCAGAAATGCACCCATATAGAAAAAGTGATTTATATAGAAGACTCAGCGCCTATTTAGGGATGACTCTCGGTGAAGCTGATGTGAATCACGTTTTCGACCGAACAATCAAACATCCCAAAATTACTGGAATTGCTGGAGATGTCGTAGAGCAATCTATTTTAGGATATCCAGCTGACTCCGACCAGCGCCCTGATTTAATAGTTGATGGCATTCCTACAGAACTTAAAGTAACCGGGCTCAAGCGTAGTAATTCTAATCCTAAGATATATGAAGCCAAAGAACCTATGTCTATTACAGCCGTTTCACCAAACCAGATTGTAAATGAAGAGTTTTATAATTCCCACTTTTGGGAAAAGTTGAAGCATCTATTAATTGTATATTACCTTTATGATTCAGAATCTACAGTAACAGCTGCAGAGTATGCTAATTTTCCTATTGAAGGTTTTGACTTTCACGAATTTAATGAAGAAGATGAAGAAATATTACGAAACGATTGGACAATTGTTCGCGATTTTATAGATATGCTTCAAAAAAGATATGATAACCCTGAAAGCCAATATCATCGTATCTCAAGTGAACTCCGTCCTGAATTGTTATATATAGATACTGCTCCCAAGTGGCCTCATCCACCTCGTTTCCGTCTGAAAAGGTCAGTTGTAACCACCTTGTGGGAAGAATGCTGCGGCAAGCAATATGAACAACTTGATATAGATGTTGTAACCTATGGTGAATTTGATGACCAATGCCATCGCATTGCAGAATACTATCGTAAAATGACAGGAGAACAGATTTTGCATTCTGTTGGTTTTTCAAGCAAACGAGTTAGCAAAAGTATGATGGAGCCAGTGGTTATAGCTATGTTTGGTGGTAATTCATCAAAAATGGCTGACATCGAACTTTTCAGCAAAATGGGGTTAATTAGCAAAACCATTATTTTGAATTGTAATTATCGTAGAACAGAAGACGCCAAATTTATTCCTGTTGATTTTGATGAAATAATAGATGAAACAATATCTTTTGAAGATTCATCCTGCTATGACCATTTTTACAACAGCACCTTCTTATTCTCTGTTTTTAGAGAGCCATATAAACCTCAACCCGGCAAAAAGGTACCTCTTACTGAATGTGAATTTTTGGGATTTAAGAGAATCAGCTTCGATGACAGATTTGTTGATATAGAAGTAAGAAGAACTTGGGAACGAGTTCGCCACCTTATTTGGTACAACGAGTTGATGGATGTTATAGAACGCAGAAAAGATGGTAGTCCTATTATTAACCCATGTGGCACTGTCAAATCAGCTCCAAATTTTCCTAAGTCATCAGAAGGAGAAGTCTTTCTCAGAGGCACCAGTAGTGATTCAACATACAAGCCAGTTTGCATAAATGATGTCCATATGACATTCCAAAATTTTTGGGTGCGTGGTGATTATCTCGTTGATTTATTAGAACAAACTGAATACTTATAAATGCAAAATGTCCCGATGTTTTCACACCGGGACTTATTTTTTACTTATGGTTCATTTGCTACTATTACATCAAGTACTCTTCCCATCCTTGTAACCATAGGAACAACAAGAGCATTTCCCATACAGAATCTTCTCATTCGGTCTGGCATTTCGACTTCTTTTCCATCCATCAAAGAAATCTTTGTCCACTCATCATCAAATCCCTGTATTCTCTCTGTTTCGACTGGTGTAAGAATACGAAGTCTTCCATTCCTTGGGTCTGCTATGACATGAGTTGAACGGTTCTTTGTTCCTTCAGATGTAAGCATTGTTCTTGCCGGTCTGTCCAAAGGATCTGGAAACGCAATTGGTCCTTCTGAAAAGATATACTCATGACCGCTTTTTGACTTACGAGGTATCTTTTTTGCTCCCTTCATATAAGTCCAGCTTGCCATATCATCTAAACTAATATATAGTGACTCATCTGTAGAATGTTGAACTATATCAGTCATCAACTGAGGTTCAATATCTTCCGGAGTAACGTCAGCGGTAGTAACCACACCATCTTTCATGAATCCAGCAGACAAAAATCCAAATGCAAACTTCTGTGACATTTCAAGCAAATCATTATTAGACTCTTCTGTACCTTCATCAAGCAATACTTGTCTATCTACCTGTGTTACATCTGTACACAACACTTCTACGCCTAAACTCACACCGCAATTTGAGATAGGAAAAGCATTAACCATAAAACCTTCTTTGGATATAATGTCATAAGCATCTACAGCATCCATGGTATTTGCATAATTTGTCTCTTCGTTATAAGCAAATATGAATGTTCTTCTTCGTCTCTGCACCCCTCCGTATTCAGCGGCATTTATCACTCTCCACTCAACACGATAGCCTAACTGTGCAAATGAAGTTAAGATTATTCCAAAGTCGCGACCTCTCTGGTTTGCGGGAGATTTCAGTAATCTATCAACATTTTCTAATAACACAAATGGTGGTCTTTTTGTAATAAGAATATCTCTAATCTGCCACCACAAAACGCCCTTTTTTCCTTCAATTCCTTTTGAAGAAGATAACGAATGAGCTACTGAATAATCCTGGCAAGGAAACCCTCCCACTAATAAATTATGGTTAGGAATATTGTTTTTATTCATTAAACTAATATCCTGTCCCGTATGATATTCACCATTCACATCAGCACAATCACCATAATGATAAACATAGCAATCATGTGCCCATTGTTTTGTTTTCCCAGGTTCCCACTGTGAAAACCACGTAGTCTCCCAGCCTGTTTCTAAACGCTCGAAGCCCGAACGAAAGCCTCCAACGCCTGCGAACAACTCGCAAATCGTCTTATCCATATAAAGTCCTCCTTGGCATCAAAGTGCCATCTCACTTATTATTTGGGCCTAAAAAATATTGTTAACACCATCGAATGATGGATCAATGACCCACTAATATTTTATCATATACCATCGTTTGGCTCAAGATCAATTGAAAAACAGATGATTAAGTAAAACCTAATCCTCTATTATGTGTATTACATTCCTAAATACTCTGCAAAAGAATCTGCCACCTTTATGAACTGAGTCCTTGGTGCAGCTTTATATATGCTTCCGTCAGAGGTTTGAAAAATAACGATATCATCAACTCCAAGTTCCTCTATAACATACGCATCAGCAGGTGCATCCTTAAACTTCTTCTTCAGTTTAACCGTAACATCAACGACATTAAGTCTTGGAGATTTTACTAACCCTGTAAATTCATGACCTTCTGCACTTGCTAAACCAAACTCCAATAGGTACTTCTTATAGTCCGTTGCAAAACTCAAATTCAAATCTGATTCTGCCGATGCCATCTCCTCTTTTGAGGCCCCATCCAACGAATCAAAATCTTCCATTTTCTTTAACACTTTAATAATATCCGACATAATTAAACTGCTCCTTCCGTAAGAAACTTAGCCATCGTCTTCCAGAAATGCTTTCTTACAACATCGAAGGCTTCACGGTCTATTTCTGAAACTGCCTTAAATCCATGCAATACGGCATTGTCATGTTCAGCAGTTGTTAAAATAGCCAATGTAGCATCTGCCTCCTGTCCAATATGATGTAACTCATATTTAAAAACATTTCCCGCATCATCTATGCCGATAGGAGATAATCCCTTCTGCATTCTAACTAAATTGTTACGTCCCATTTCGTCGACAATATTATATAAATCAATATCTTTACGAACTAATGCAAGTTCTCCATTTATCATTTGAGCCTGTAAGCCTGCGTCTTGGAAAACTTTGAACTCTTCCATTGAATGTAACTGACTTATTACTTCTGCCGGATATCCTGTCTGCATCTGGATAGCAGCCGCCTCTTGTGTAGTTATATTCAACGGTACACCTTTTAGCGCTTTCATAGCATTAGCATAATTAATACTTTCGCCAACTCCACCCGTAATAACTCCAGTAATAGCTCCCCACTTGTAGCCGTCACTTGCAGCAAGTTCAGCAGCCTTTAATGCTTGACTCATATCCCCGGTTTCTACTCCTGTTACAACACCAGCAGATACCCCACCAAGCGTTGCTGAAGATAAAGCCATAATTGTTCCTGTTTTTGCTGCTGTAGCAAATATCAAGCTAACAGCCGGAGCCCCTGCACCTGCAGTAACAACTGAAACAGTAACACAAATAAGTATTACACCTGTTCCAATAGCCACATTCTTTATAATCTGTTCATATGTATCATCATAAGCTTCAAACGGCTGAACAACCGTATCTCCGTCTTCACCTAATGTAAAGACATATCTTGTACCCTGAAATTGAGCATCTATTTCTTCAAGGGTATATCCAAAGTATACGTTTGCTTGCGAATTATATGTCAGTTCATCAATATATTCCTGCGAAATATAAACTGCACTAACATTTTCTACATAATACTTGTCACTATCAAGAGTTGACACTAATTCATTGTATACCGCATCTTCCACATAAGTTTTAAGTTGAGCGTCATTCAAACTTGAAAACTCTGGTGAATACTCATACTCTGAATCATCAGGTTTATCATCATCTCCAACAACTACATGAATGAGTCCATCATCAACTTCTTCGGTTATTACTTCCTCTACTTTTTCTTCAGCATTAGTACTTGTATCATTTACAACTGTAGTAGTAATTTCCGTTATAGCATTTGGTGAATTGGTTTCTGGTGTTGCATTTGATGCACATCCTGTCAAAAGGAGTACACCTGCCATCATTAATGCGACTAATTTTTTCATTCGGCATCTCCTCCTTCATCTTCATCAATTGGAGTTTCAACATTCTTTTTAGCATTCTGTTGCGCCTGTTTCTTCTCTCCATTCTTTTTACTCATAAAAAGCAAAGCACCGACAAGAGCAATAATAACTGCGACTAACACTATAATTGTTGAATTGCTATTTTTCTCAACAGTTTCTGCATCTGCCACAGCCTCATCTGAAGATGCGGCAACCTCAGTCTTTGAGTCGGTCGTAGCATCTGTTGAAACTGTTGTATCTGCTTTGTTTTCGCTAACATTTTTATCATCAGACTTTTCTGTCACTTCACTGGCAGTGTCCGTTTTATTAGAGGCATCTGTCGTTTCTTCCTCTTCGACAATTATCTCTTCTTCCTCTTCTTCCTCAATAATAGGAGGGTCAATTAGCTTTCCGTCATTTCCTATAGTATAGCCTTCAGCCAATTTACTTTCTAATTCCTTGACCGAAAGATGAGTCACCGACATTGCTCTTAAAAATGGATCCGTTCCAACATAAATAGTTTTAGTAGTATCTTCCCCAGTAAATAGGTTATGCACATTAAACTTATAAATACCTTCATCCTTATACTGGTCTCCATCCTTCGCTGGACGGTTGAATCTTACATCCTCAGTTCTCCCATTAGTCCCATTCACTAAAACTGTTCTGGAAACATCTATTGTTAGATATCTTGATTTTGCCATATCAAGTTTAAAGCCATTTTCTGTAATAGCTTTATCTTGAAGTTCTGCCCCACTTGTAATGTCAAATGGATATACCATACAGTTTCCGTTTCTGATTGAAAACTTAAAGAATATTCTGTAATTCGTATATGAATCTATTCCAGAAGTATCAGCTATTTCATAATCAAGCGCTACTTCGTAATCACCCTCTTCGAATAATTCAACCTTAGTATTAGCACCTGTCCTTGCGTTTGCAGCAAGATAATCTGTGTATATAATTGGGTCATGCTTTACGCCTTCATAATCGGTGTATCGGATGATAAGTGTTCCATGACGCATATTAGTTTTTTCTGTCTGAAAATACTGGTCATAGCCGTTCTTATCTTCATTTATTACTAAGTTGCTCTTTCCGTTAAGATTCTTAATGTCTTGCTTTAAGTTAAACCATAAGGTAACCCTGTCACCTACATTCTTCAAGAAAATAGGCGTACCTGTTGTATTATCCTTTGTTTCTCTTGTATATCCATTTACAAAGAATGTACCTATAGACCAACCATAATGAGGGTCTTTGCTTGTTAAAGCATCCTTATTAGCAAAACCTGTATCTTTTCCGGCGTTAACTACTTCTCCTAATTCCTTTCTCGGTGTAGCTGTAGCAGATGTTCCATTAGAAATATTCTCAGAACTATTTATCAAATAAAACTGATACACCTCGGCACACTTCATATTCTCTTTGTCATCAACACTTACAAATAAATATTTAGAAGTACCTGCTACCTTTTCAAGAGAATAAGCAACGATTACTCTGTAGTAGCAACCATTCACCTGCTGAATATCTTTTGATGTATAAATACTACTCTTATATTCTGTATCAGCAGCCACATTTGTTAATACCTTGTCTGTAACCCAAGAGTTACCATCTAATGAAGTCTGAAGGATAATTGCTCCTTTCATAATATTTTCTTCAATAGTCTCCGAATCAACTTTCTTGGACTTATCATCGATTAAATACCAAGATTCCTTGTTGTCTCCTGTGTACTTATTTCCAAGAACATAATCAATTACAACATTACCATCTGCAACTTCATAAGCAGTAAATCCATTAACAGATGATATAGATTTCATATTTCCTGTAATTTTGAAATTACCAAAATCCGATGTAGTTGACTTACTTGATGAAGCAGACGAAAACTCATATTTGCTGCCTTTTTCAAACTCATATAGCTTTCCTGTAATCGATTCTGTTTTATCTTTTGCACTCGCACTTATTGGCGATATATTAACTGCCGATAATATCATACAAAGTGCAAAAAACACAGCTAAAAATGATTTCCCTTTCCCGGATATAATCTTTCTCATTTGTGTCTCCCTCCTGTATAGAATCGTAGTATTTCTTCTACGATAATAAGCATAGCAAATCAGATGTCCAAAAAATTGTACTCAGCACTGGCTTATATTTATACTATAACTATATCAATCCAAAATGCTTAAATGCTTCCATAATAGCTTCTTCCTTCTCCTGTGGACAGGTAGGCACTCTACCATCTCCAGAACCGATATTATAGCTCTTACGCTTCTCCATACCGACCTTATCCTTAATCTGCCCAATATAAAGGTTAGTAACATTTATGCCGTACTTCTCTTTAATCCACTTCTTAATGTTGCCATAGGTCGGCTTTTCTTCAGAAATATATTCACCTTGATTTAGCTGAATCCCTTGTAAATCAACCTTTATGGATACCATCTCATCATCGTGTGCGCATTCCCTAACGAGTAGACAACACGTCTCCACATGCTTCGTGTCCACGAATAAGTCCACTGGCTGAATAACCTTAACTTCATATCCGCTTCTGCAAAAATCCTTCAGGTCTCGGGCCAGTGATTCTGGTCCGCAGGAAATATATACAACCTTCTTAGGTGCGAGCTTTCTTACAGAGTCGATGAAACGCTTCGTCGAACCGCTCCTCGGTGGATCCATAATTACGCAGTCCACCTTCACATCGTCCGCCGCCAGCTGCTCAATGAATTCTGTAGCATCTGCCTGGTAAAATCGAACGTTTTTAATATTATTACGCTTGCTATTGGCAATCGCATCCCTGTGCGCATCTTTGGAAAGCTCTACAGATATTACATTACTAACATACTTTGATGCTATCAGGCCTATCGTACCTGTACCACTATATGCATCTAAAACTACATCATTTTTACCAAGAGCTGCATATTCTAAAGCCTTATTATACAGAACCTCCGTCTGCACGGGATTGACCTGGTAGAAGCTTCCAGGAGATATTCTGAAGTTGAGCCCACAGAGCCTGTCCTCAATGAACCCCTTTCCATACAGAACAATGTTACGCTCTCCAATCACCATACTCGTCTTCTTGTTATTCACATTAAGTACGATTGTAGTAATCTCTGGATGTGCCTTTAGAAGCGCCTTAACAAAGTTATTCTTCGAAGGAAACGTCGGCGAGCTGCATACAAGAATAACCATTACTTCTCCTGTATAATAGCCCACTCTGACCTGAACATGCCTGAGCAGTCCATATCCTGTATCTTCGTTGTATGTCTTAATCTTAAAGGACTTGAGCATATCCCTTATAGACAGAATAATGCTGTTAGCTACTTCGCTCGTAATATTGCAGTTCTCAATCGCAACCACTCTGTGACTATTCTTCTCATATACTCCAGAGATATACCTTCCACTCTTGGTATATGCATATGTCGCATTGACCTTGCATCTGTAGTGGGCACTATCCTCCATTCCTATAACCGGACTCACCTTGCCGAACGAACCAAGAAGCCTGTTAAGATACTTCTGCTTAATCTTAAGCTGTTCCTTATATTCAATTCCACTATACTCACAGCCTCCACATTGTGAGGCATATCTACATGCATCACTCATCAGTCAGTACCCTCTGCTAATGTTCCTTAAGTTGCTTAATTATATATTCATGCGAGTCCATGTGGTGCGGTATATCGCAATCCACGCAACTCTTAATACCGCTATCGCTTAGCTTATACTTTCCACCACACTCAGCGCCCTTATAATAGAGCGGACAATAGCAGAACATACAGTTAAACTGATCCGCATCTACACCTTCATGGCAGGGAAAGTACTTACAGTCCCTGTTCTGGAAGAACTTCTCATCATACTTCTTCTTACGAAGCGCTCCGTCCTCATACACATAGGCCAGCACTTCACAGTTTCCCAGGAAAATCTCGAAGAATTCCTTTTTAGGCTCTCCAAGTTCGGATATAATTGCAGCAATCGTTCCGCCATGAGCTACCACACATATCTTCTCACCATCTGGTGTATTATCAGCAATTTCAAGAAATGCCTTTCTGCAACGATCTAAAAAGTCCGAAGTATTCTCTCCGCCTGGCACTGGTGTCATACACTTATTATCAACCCAGTTACGGTACTCTTCGTCATTCTCCATATCTATATATGATTTTCCCTCAAAGATTCCAAAATCCATCTCGCGCAGATCATTACAGATTATCTGCTTTTCCTGCGGGAACACTATCTCTGCTGTCTGAATACACCTTCTAAGAGGACTCACATATAGCTTACCTAACGGATAATGGAATTCTCCGGCTCTGCCTTCATAATACTTATGAAGCTTCTTAGCCTGCATGATTCCAGTCTCAGAGAGCTCCTGATCTGTTATGCCTATATATTGCTTCAGTTCATTGCCTGGCACCTGGCCGTGTCTTATGAATGTTACTTCTATCATACTCTGCCTCATAAAATACAAGTGACCTGGTCTCCCAGGTCACAACCATCCTAAATATTATATTACAATTACTTAAACAGTTCATCAAAAACCTTATGGTTACGCTTAATTAATGTATACAGCAACTCGCCAAGTATACCAATTGAGATAACCTCTCCAATCCCTACTGTAACAACTAAGAACCAGAACGCATCCTCAAGATGATATGCATATATAAGCACGAGTGGAACTATTATCATATTAGCGACAATAGGTGGAATAGCTGCAAGATATCTGTTCTTTCTAAGCAGATATGTACCAATTCCGCCAATTAGCGTTGCGATACTTCCGAATACAACATCCCATATAATTGCACCCGCAAGTACATTAGAAATTATACAACCTATGAATAGACCTGGAATTGCATATGGAGTGAAACATGCAAGAATGCATAATGCCTCCGAGAATCTTACCTGTATTGCACCGCTCGAAAGACCAAGTGCAGTCGCAATAGTAGTAAGCACGACGTACAGCGCAGCAATAATACCCGCCATACAGATTGACTTTGCTGAAATCTTTTTCATTATTTTGTTCTCCTTAGTTTTGTTTATAGTGAGGATGGTTACGAACTCACTTGCATCCTAGCGATTCTATCACACTCTTACAAAAAAGTCGAGACTCTGATACATCTACTAGTATAGATTATGGTCCATACTGGAATAATCATCAAAAAGCTTAAGACATGCATCTCTGTCACATTCCTGCCCCAGATTGTCTCCACCGTTGTTCCAGTTATCATAGAAGACCTCATCCCTAAAGCCTATCTTATCTGTATCATCAACAGTACATCCATAGTAAGTATTACTAATATTGGCCCAGAGAATTGCGCCCTTGCACATAGGACATGGTGCTGCTGTTGTGTAAAGTTCACAGCCTGACAGATCGTGACTTCCTATATTGGCGCAGGCATTACGTATTGCCACCATCTCGCCATGACAGGTCGGATCATGGTCAACAAGCACTCTGTTGTGACCTCTTCCAATAATCTTCCCATCTTTTACTACGACACTTCCAAATGGACCACCATGTCTGGCTCTAATGCCCTCGTAAGCCTCGCTAATCGCCTCTGACATATAGTCTGAACTCATATTTATACCCCGCTTAATACTTTCGTCTGTTGCTGAGTTCCTCTAAAAGCAACAGATAATTGTCATATCTTAATCTCTCTATTCTTCCATCTGATACTGCATTCTTAACACCGCACCCAGGCTCATTCTGATGAATGCAGTTAAGGAACTTACACTCATCCTGATACTCATAGAACTCATTATAATAATCCTTCAGTTCTTCCTTCTCAAGATCAAATAGTCCCAGTGAACTGAATCCTGGTGTATCAAGAATATATGTGTCCTCATTGATGGCAATCATCTCAGAATGTCTTGTTGTATGCTTGCCTCTCTCTATCTTCACACTGATCTCACCAGTCTGCATAACAACATTTTCCTGAAGCCTGTTAATAATGCTGGACTTTCCAACGCCGCTTGGACCGGCGACAGTCGTTGTCTTATGTACAAGCAGTTCTCTCAGATTATCCAGTCCATCCTTACTCTCCGCACTTACGAAGAGGACCTTGCATCCAGACTTCTCATAAGCTGTTGCCAGCATAGCCTTCTCATCCTCTGTAGCTATATCCTGCTTATTAAAGCAGATAATACAGGGAAGTTCCTTCTGCTGCATCATTATAAGGAATCTGTCTAACAGATTAAAGTTAGGTTCTGGCCTCGCTATTGCGAATATGATAAGTGCCTGATCGACGTTAGCTACTGCAGGCCTTATTATCTCACTCTTCCTTGGAAGAATATCTATAATATTGCCCTTAAGCGCCTCGTCATCAATTATGTCGAAGAGAACATCATCTCCTACAAGAGGCTTAATACCTTCCTTACGAAATGCTCCCTTAGCTTTACATTCAAAAATGTGGCTTCCATTATGAACATAATAGAAGCCACCAATTCCTCTGATTATTTTACCCTGCATATACTACCTATTCCTTGGTGAACTGAACAGTTCTTGAGACATTTCTCTCCTCTGTTGTTGTTGGAATATCAATAATCTCTCCATCATCGCCTGTCATCGTACTGCCAGGAATCGTTACCGTATAGATAATATTAACTGTACCCGAATCGCAATCAGGAATTCCTGATATATTCATAGCAACCGGGAATGATGATGTTGTCTCTCTCTTAAGCTCAACACCAGTAGAAGTTGTGAGAATCACAGTTGCCTCAGTACCAGCCACATAGCTTCCGTCTTCAACTGCCGGACTCTCGATATTACCAGTAAAGCTGTACAACACAGTACCTACACCTATACTAATCTTCATATCAACTGTAGTACCCGCATTAACGCTTGTTCCTGGAGCATAGCTCTGATAACAGATCTTATCCATAAGTGTAAGATCCTCGTTGGTTGTCTCCTCTATACTTCCAGCCTGAAGACCATTCTCAATAAGAACAGCCGTTGCATCGATTGGATCTAATCCAATAAGATTAGGTACTTTTACCTCTGTTGAACTTGGACCCGAACTAATACTAAGCTTTACGATACTGCCTCTCTCAGCTGTCTCACCCGCTGCTGGTAACTGGTCTACTACATTACCCTTATCAACTGTATCACTCGGTACTTCAATCTTATCTACTTCAAAGCCTTCTCTATTGAGTGTAGCTACGGCTTCTGCAAATGATAATCCATGAACATCCGGAACGAACACGCCATTCTCCGGAGATACATGTGTGGTACCATTCTCTTCTGACTCGGCAACAGCTGTAGTAGACATTGCCTCGCCCGAAGTCTTGCTAAAGGTGAACAGTCCAAACTGTCTTCCAACTATGAATATTACAAGAAGTCCAATAACAATAGCTGCAACTACAGCACATATTGTTGTGATCTTCTCTGCTCTCTCATCATAATCTGGTTCCGGCTTAGGCGCAGGACGATCTGTCCTGGTACGCTTTGGACGCCTATTATCCTGTCCTGAATTTCTTCCATCCTTACGTGGTGGCTTGGAACCTGATCCGCCCTGTCTTGCAGGTCTGTCGCCGTTTCTTGGTGTTCTGCCAGATCTTCCTTCTTCAGTTCTGACATCGCTATCGTAATCATCTCTGTATCTTGACTCATTGAGCTTACGCATCTCGTCAGCAGTGATTGCTCTGGTCGCGCCATCCTCATCAGGATCAATTATCTTAACAAAATCCTCATCAGGTGTCATAAGTGATCTCTTCAGATCATCTATAAGTTCACCCATACTCTGGTATCTTCTATCAGGACTCTTCTGTGTACACTTAAGTACAATCTGCTCAACGCTGATTGGTATCTCCTGAATATACTCTCTTGGAGAAGGCATTGGCTCCTGAATATGCTTAATTGCAATTGCAACAGTTGTCTCGCCATTAAATGGCACTCTTCCCGTAAGCATCTCAAAGAGCGTTACACCAAGCGAATATATATCACTCTTCTCATCTGAGTAACCACCTCTTGCCTGCTCAGGTGAAGTATAATGTACTGATCCCATAACATTGGATGTAATAGTATTACTTGATACTGCCTTGGCAATACCAAAATCAGTAACCTTTACCTTACCATCCTTGGAAATCATGACATTCTGAGGCTTAATATCCCTATGAATAATATGATTATTATGAGCCGCCTCAATTCCCATGGATACCTGAATAGCAATACTAACAGCTTCCTTAACTGAAAGTCTTGCCTTCTTCTCAATATACTTCTTGAGAGTTATTCCCTCAACAAGCTCCATGACAATAAAGTGTGTTCCAGCTTCTTCGCCTACATCATACACATTAACAATGTTAGGATGCATCATACCAGCAGCCGCCTGTGCCTCTACTGTAAATCTTGATACAAAGTTGGCATTCTCGCTAAACTCCTGCTTTAACACCTTAACTGCAACATGTCTGTTAAGCTTGTGATCTTTTGCTTTATATACGTCCGACATACCGCCGGTACCGATCTTCTCAAGGATCTCATAACGATCCGCGATCATCATTCCAATCTTAATCATTTACTACCTCTATAAGTACAACAGCAATATTATCTCTACCGCCATTGTTATTAGCCGCATTAACAAGACTCTCTGCCTTCTCAACAATATCTCTCTGGCCCTGAAGAATCATCCTTATCTCTTCATCTTCAATCATGTTAGTCAGACCATCTGAACACATAAGGACAATATCATCCTTATCCAGAGTTACATTGAAAAAGTCGATGTCTATCTCCTCCATGGCTCCTACAGCTCTCGTGATAATATTCTTATCTGGATGACTGCGAGCCTGTTCTCTCTTAATCTCTCCAAGACGAACCATCTCTTCTACATATGAGTGATCTCTTGTAATCTGTCTGATCTCTCTATTACCAACTACATAGAGTCTGCTGTCACCCACATTGGCAACGCACAGATTATTCCCATTGATTGTAGCTGCCACAATTGTCGTTCCCATTCCGCTAAGATTCTCGTCTGATTCAGCCTTGTCCCTTATCACATCATTGGCACGATGAATAGCCTTCTCAAGAATGGTAACGGCTTCCTCATCATCAAGCTTCATGGCATAGTCAACAATTGTCTCGATTGCACATCTGGACGCATAATCTCCCGCATTGTGTCCTCCCATACCATCAGCAACCATAAAAAGATTGCTAAGATTACCTATAGGCATCTCTGAGGTGTACACATAATCCTGATTCAGTTTTCTCTTTCTTCCGATATCGGTTATCGAAAAAGTCTTAATCATATCTGTCCTAGTCCTAATCTGTCGAAACTTTATCGTGTATTCTGCGTCTTCTTAACTGTCCACAGGCCCCATCTATATCCTGACCCATTTCCCTTCTAATAGTAACATTTATTCCGTTTTTTTCAAGTTTATTTTTGAAGCGTGCAATTGCTTCCGTATTGCTGCGCCTGTAATCTCTTTCCTTAATTGGATTAACAGGAATCAGATTAACATGAGCTCCTACCCTCTTTGCAAGCGCCGTTAATCCTGTTGCATCATCAATACTATCATTAACTCCTGCTACCAGGCTGTACTCAAAAGTTATTCGTCTTCCTGTGGTATCAAAGTAGTACTTACATGCATCCATCAGTTCATCAATTGAGTATGTGTTGGCTATAGGCATTAAGGTTCTTCTCTTCTCATCAGTTACTGAATGTAATGATAATGCAAGGGTAAGACTTAACTTCTCATCTGCAAGTCTTCTCATCATAGGAACTATGCCACACGTCGATACTGTAACATTTCTTCCAGAGATATTGAGACCCTTGTCACTGGTAAGCAGTCTGTAGAATCTGACAAAGTTGTCATAATTATCCATTGGCTCTCCAGTTCCCATAACCACAACATTGGCAACTCTCTCACCTGTATCAAGTGTAATTGCATATATCTGATCTAACATCTCTGAAGCAGTGAGATTACGCTCCCACCCATCGAGTGTAGAAGCACAGAACCGACATCCCATCTTACATCCAACCTGAGATGAGATACACACACTGTTGCCATGCTTATACCTCATAAACACGCTTTCCACAAGATTGCCATCATCAAGTTCGAAGAGGTACTTTCTTGTACCATCCTCCTTTGATTCCTGAACCTGAACAAGTTCAACCTTCTTAAGCGGATATTCTGCAGCCAGCTCGGTACGCATTGTAGCAGGAAGATTCAACATCTCGTCATAGCTTCTAACAAGCTTACAGTGCATCCAGTCATATAGCTGCCCAGCTCTGAACTTTGGAACCTTCTTATCTGTCATCAGTTCTGTCAGCTCATCAATATATAAAGATTTAATATCCATATAACTAACCTATTCTCGTCAACTTCGCAATAAAGAATCCATCATGACCATCCGTCGGCATAATCGTCTCAGATTCTGCCAGACTGTAGTCTCCAGATGACAATATATAATCTACATTACTCTCATTCTCAGCCTTACGAAGTGTGCATGTGCTGAACATAAGAGTCCCTCCACGCTTTACATATCTTACAGCATTATCAAGAATCCTGTGCTGCAGCTCTGCTAATGAATCCAAGCTTTCCTTAGATGCGTTTAGCTTTATATCCGGCTTCTTTCCTATTACGCCGAAGCCAGAACATGGTATATCGCAGATTACCACATCATACTTGTCCTCCGAATCTATGTCGAACACGGTTGCATCCACAACACTCGTACCAACAACATCCTCATATCCCATGCGCGACACATTCTCATCAATCAGCATGGTCTTATATTCAGAGACATCGCGACTGTCGACATGCCCTGTAGCCTCCTTCGGTAAAACTGAAAGCTTTGCAGCTGCATGAAGTGTCTTACCACCTGGAGCAGCACACATATCAAGTATAATATCACCAGGCTTAATTCCAGCTCTCTCGCATACCATGGCACTACTTACGTCCTGAACTGTATACAGGCCATCCGAGAAGCATTCCAATGAACCTATTCCATCAAGATTAGATAATTCATACATATAATCAAGTTCGTCACTAACCTTATATGCTATATTGTGTTCTTCCCATTCTCCTATGATTGCATCCAGCTTATCAATACCATGAGCCTCATCTATTCTTACAAAGAGTCTTCTTTTTTCGAGGTAAGAACTAAGAATATCAGTTGCCACACTGACACCATAGTCATCTATAAGCGAGCTCACAATAAGCTCTGGACATGAATAGCGGACTGATAGTGCATATACCTCACCGTCCTCTATGGAAGGCATCTTAATGCTGTCCTTACTGCGTGATATATTGCGAAGTACTCCATTGACGAATCCCTGCAGACCCTTAAAGCCTCTCTTACCGGCAAGCTTCACAGCCTCATCGCACACCGCTCTGTCTGGAACCTTGTCCATATACAGAAGCTGGTATACACTCATTCTCATAATCTGCCTTATTATTGGCTTCATCTTATTCACAGGAGTCTTCGATACACTATTAATTATATAGTCAATCTTAATCCTGTATTCCAGTGTTCCTTCAGTAACACGCTTAATAAAGCTTTTATCCTGCCTTGCAAGATAATCATACTTATCAAGAACATTCTTTAATAGAATATGACTATGCTCTTCGCCCTTATCAACACTTAGCAGAATCTCTGCAACAAGCTCTCTGATATTAACCCGATTATCTCCCACAACAGTTCCTCATCTATCTTTGAATCCGTTACTTTTCATTTCATCAATACTGTACTACTTCTTATTGGTAAGAATTGCTCCAACCTCTAACTGATAACCTCTAAGGAAATCACTTACTGCCATTCGCTTCTTACCTTCCAGCTGCAGTTCACTTATGCGTAACAGGCCCGTGCCACACTGTACATCAATACTGTCCTTATTAATGGCAACAACCTCTCCATGCTTTCCGGTCGATTCGCCATCATACACCGATGATGTCCATATCTTAAGAGTCTTACCATTAAGGTTGGTATAAGCACTTGGCCATGAATTAAGACCTCTTACATAGCGTTCAATCTTAGCTGCATCCCAGGACCAGTCTATATTGCCCATCTCTTTGCCAAGCATCCCTACATATGTACTGCTGCCATCATCCTGCTTTACTGCCTTGAGTTCACCACTCTCAATTAATGGAAGTGCCTCTACGATTGCTTCAGCACCCAGCTGTGCAAGCTTGTCAAAAAGAGACTCACCTGTATCCGTATCCTCTATTGCCACCTTCTTCTGCATAAAAATGTCACCTGTGTCAATTCCGGCATTCATCTGCATAATTGTGACACCAGTCTCCTTCTCACCATCCAGAATGCTCCACTGAATAGGGGCTGCACCTCTGTACTTAGGCAGAAGTGATGCATGAATATTAATACATCCCAGACGTGGAATGTCCAGTATCTCCTGCGACAGAATCTGACCAAATGCCGCAACAACATATACGTCTGCATCCTTCTTCTTAATCTCTGCAACCGCCTCTGGTGTCTTAATCTTCAGTGGCTGAAAGACCTCTATTCCATTCTTAAGCGCGCACTCCTTAACCGGTGTGAACTGTAACTCCTTGCTTCTGCCCTTAACTCTGTCTGGCTGCGTAACTGCAAGAACAATCTCATGTCCTGCATCAACCAGTGCCTGTAGAGCACATGCGGCAAAATCAGGCGAACCCATAAATAATATCTTCATTAACTACTCCTATATCCCATGGAGAATCATCCATGACTATTCTTCCGTTGCCTCAAGATCCTCATTGTTAATCAGATCACCTTCGACCTTCTCTGTATACATATGTCCATCAAGATGATCCACCTCATGGAGAATAGCTCTCGCAAGTAGCTCTGTTCCCTCGATTGTCTTGTTGTTAAGCTGCTCATCCTGATAGATAGCCTTAACATAGTTAGGTCTTGTAACCATACCACTTTTACCTGGAAGACTGAGACATCCTTCGTAGCCAGACTGCTCGCCACTTGTCTCAAGAATCTTAGGATTAATCATTACGATAGGATCCTCTCCTGTAACATCAATTACAACTATTCTCTTAAGTATTCCAACCTGTGGTGCTGCAAGTCCTACGCCATTTGCCTCATACATTGTATCAAGCATATCATTAATTAATTCGATAGTACGTGGAGTTACATCCTTAACTTCCTTGCATACCTTCTCAAGTACTGGATCTCCCTTTATTCTGATCTGTCTAAGTGCCATAATGCATTCCTCTCCCTTACATTTAATATCAAAACGGACTAACTGGATTCATATCGAACCACACACCCGTATCACTCTTAACTTCCTCAAGCCACTTCTCAAGCATATCCTTAATGCCTATAAGTTCGCTCATATCCTCGCTTCTTATATAGAAGACATATCTGTAGTAATCATTAACCTTGCCTATACCGGCACTTCCAGGACCAATCACACTAAGTGATGAATTGTATCCTCTTACGATTCCTGCCATATCATCTATCTGAGAATGTGTCTCATTATCATCCTTACCAGCCACCATTATTGCCATAATATTGCATACTGGTGGATACTTGGATATCTGTCTGTACAGAATCTCCTCTTCGTAGAACCCCTTATAGTCGTGATTGGCAGCATAGACAATACTATAATGCTCCGGCTGATATGTCTGTATAACCACAGCACCTTCTGCATCTCCTCTGCCTGCTCTTCCTGCTGCCTGCGCAAGCAAGGCAAAGTTCCTCTCCGCAGCTGCATAATCACCAGTTGCCAGTCCGATGTCAGCCGCTATTGCGCCAACAAGCGTCACACCTGGATAATCATGTCCCTTTACAATCATCTGGGTTCCTATAAGAATGTCTGCTTCCCTTCTTCTGAACGAACCAAGAATCTTCTCATAACTGTCCTTATGCTTTGTTGTATCTGCATCCATTCTAAGAGTCCTGGCCTGCGGATACATCTTCTTAATCTCAGCCTCAATCTGCTCCGTTCCAGCTCTGAACGATGATATATACTTTGAACCACATGCCGGACACTTTGCTGGCTTAGCTGTCTCATATCCACAGTAATGGCAGACAAGTCTGCCAACATTTCTGTGTTCAGATAGCGACACATCACAGTGTGGACACTTCATAACCTCGCCACATGCCCTGCAGGAGACAAATCCGGCATAACCTCGCCTGTTGATGAACAGCATAATCTGTTCTTTCCTGTCGAGTCTGTCCGTAATAAGCTGCTGTAATCTCCTGCTGAATATCGACCTGTTCCCCTGAACAAGTTCTTCTCTCAGATCAACAATATCGACCTGGGGTAGTCTTCCCTTTCCAGCGCGGTTATTCAGTTCATATAACTTGTACTCTCCGTTAAGTGCCCTGTAGTACGAGTCTATGCTTGGAGTAGCACTGCCAAGTACCACACTCGCATCATGCATCCTGGCAAGCTGTCTTGCAACCTCTCTGGCATGATACCTTGGCATATTCTCGCTCTTATAGGTATTCTCATGCTCTTCATCTATAACAATCAGTCCCACATTCTTAAATGGCGTAAAAAGCGCCGACCTTGGGCCGATTATGACATCTATCTCACCCTTCTTAGCCTTCTGACAATGCTCATACCTTGTACCTGCAGAAAGCATCGAGTTCATGATGGCAACCCTGTCTCCAAAGTATCTCCTGAAGCGCATTACAGTCTGATATGTAAGTCCTATCTCAGGAATAAGCACAATGCATGCCCTGCCACTATCAACAACATGTCTGATGAGTTCAATATAGACCTCTGTCTTACCGCTTCCTGTAACACCATTGAGGAGATATGTTCTTCTTATTCCCGAGTCATATTCCCGTATAAAATCATCCGCAACTGACTGCTGTTCTTCATTAAGAACTATATCAGGAATCTCTGCATCCTCATCATTAACGGCTACTTCCGCCTTCTTCCTGGCCCTATATACTTTCTTGGTAGGAAGAACTGTCTTAAGAGCATTAATCATCGTTGAACCGTAGCTTTCCTTGATATAATAGGCAAGTTCAACAAGTCTGCTCTCTGTCTCATCCTGTTCAAGAACTATCGACTCAATCTCTTTAAGTCTGGCAATTGGTACGCTTGGATGTTCTGTAATATCTACTATATATCCCTGCCGCATGCTGTTGCCATTACCAAATGGCACCTTAACCCTGGTGCCCACAAAGCACTTGTCTTCCAGCTGTTCGGGAATAATGTATGTAAATGGCCTGTCTACCGCTTCATGCGATATATCTATTATTATATTGGCATATCGCATAATGCTTTCTCCCATTCTCCTGTTACTTGGACAGTTCGCTCATAATCTCCTGAATAAGAACTCTCTCATCCATTGGATACTTTACACCCTTAATCTCCTGATAATCCTCGTGACCCTTACCGGCAAGAACTATAATATCGCCCGGCTCACCATGCGTAATGGCATATCTGATTGCTTCCTTACGATCTGCAATCTTAACGTATATTCCGGATGTCTTCTCAATACCAGTAACAATATCGTCAATTATATCTAATGGCTCTTCATCTCTTGGGTTATCAGATGTAATGATTGTAAAGTCAGCCAGTCGTCCGCTGACCTCACCCATCTCAAATCTTCTGTTGCGATCTCTGTTACCACCACATCCAAAGAGACATATAAGTCTGTGTGGATTGTATTCCTTAAGAGTACCAAGAAGACTCTCAAGTGCCATCGCATTATGTGCATAATCAATCATCAACGTAAAATCATCTGACACATGAATATGTTCAATTCGCCCCTTAACCATTACTTCACGAAGAGCTCGTCTTACATCGCTCTCGCTGACACCAAACTGATCACATATTGCAATCGCTGTAAGCGCGTTATATACACTGAAAATTCCAGGAGTTGATACTGCAACCTCCATATCCACCATACCGCGAACTCTAAAGTCAACACCAATCCTGCTGCTTCCGCGAGTCAGTCTCATGTCGTAAGCATTGTAGTCAAGCCCCTCCTTTAGTCCGA
The DNA here is from genome assembly GCA_045641365.1 of Lachnospiraceae bacterium. Taxonomy (GTDB): domain Bacteria; phylum Bacillota; class Clostridia; order Lachnospirales; family Lachnospiraceae; genus Colinaster. The sequence goes on along the minus strand of JAZUGT010000020.1, from coordinate 4,299 downwards.
ACTTAAGAAGCTTACATGTATGTCCTTCAGTAACCCTGTCAACATGATCATCATCACCATTGACAATGCCGACCTTGCACTGCTTGAAAAGCAGCCCCTTACAGCGCATGTAGTCTTCCATATCACTATGCTCATTCGGTCCAATATGGTCCTTCTCAAGATTAGTGAATATACCTATATCGAAGGTGAAGCCCTGTGTCCTGTGAAGCATCAGTCCCTGACTTGACACCTCCATCACGACCGTATCACAGCCCTCTTCAACCATCCTTGCAAAGTACTCCTGCAACTGATAAGAATCGGGAGTTGTATTCTTAGATGGAATATGTGTATCGCCTATTATTGTCTCGATTGTACCTACAAGTCCAACCTTATGACCGGCATTCTCAAGGATTGACTTTACCATATATGTAACAGTTGTCTTACCCTTAGTACCTGTAATTCCTATTGTCTTAAGCTTGTTAGCCGGATAACCATGGCTTGCTGCTGCAATAAATGCCATAGCATATCTTGTATCACTAACCTTTATAACAGTAATATCTGAATCCTCTGGAACTTCAACATCCTTACAGACAACCACAGCTCCTGCATGCTTTGCAACAGCCTCAGGCACAGCTGTATGACCATCAAACCTTGCTCCTTCAATACATACAAAAAGTGAATCCTTCTCTATATCATTTGAATTATAGACCGGTGCAGATATCTCTCTGTCTTCTGCACCTCTGACAACCTCATATTCAATCCCATTAAGCAGATCACTTAGTCTCATAATTGCCTCCACGCTTCAATCCAATATTATTCATAAAAGCTAAAAATACGCATTAAAATGCTACCTTATAGAATACCAAATTATAGCCTTATATGCAAATCAATATAACACACCCGATGCCTGATCTGTATAACGCACAAAGGCCTGACCACTTGTGGCCAGGCCTCTGTTCTTATGAGCGGGGAGATAGTAAGTAATCAACTATCTATGCTCCTATAGTACACTATAAATGTGATTAAAATGTGTCCATTTCATAAAATGAAACTAAAATTTCTAAAGAAATCATTATTAAAATCTTATTAGCACTTGTAATCCTTAATAACAAACTGAATGCTTCGTCTGCCTCTGAATTCATTAATTGATGGATAATAGATAATATCAATCCTAACCGGTTCTGATTCCATACCATCTAAGCTGTTAACACTACCAGTACCAAACAGAGCATCAATCCTGCCCTCTCCGTATCTGGCTGCAAGTTCTTCCCTTAATCTGGATGCTCCTGAGAACATAATTCCTTCGAACCGTCCTCCCTGCTCAGACGACATAATAAGCTTCACAATCTCCCTGTTTTTACCCATAACAGACGCACTTACAACTACTGCATCCTTATGTGCAAACACTGGCTTAGGATTGCCGGTTCCAAATGGCTCAAGAATCTCAAGGTCACTAATAAGTCTCTCAGATACATAGCCCATCGGCATTGGAACATCTATTACCACTTTCTCCTGCATCTCTTCATCAGTCATCTGGCAATTATCATTGATTATCTGAGTAAACTTCTGCAGATTGTCCACCGGCATCGATACACCGGCGGCCATTGCATGCCCTCCATACTTTGTAAAGAGTTCCTTACACTTACTCATCTCATCATACATATGAAAGCCTTCTATCGACCTGCCTGACCCCTTTACAATGCCATCATCTTCCGTAGATGTGATAACAAATGTTGGTCTGTAATACCGCTCCTTCACGCGTCCTGCTACGATGCCTGCCAGACTCTCATGCAGCTTATCAAGATATATCACTAATACCTTCTGATTAGTGAGATTATTGCCCTCAATGTATTCAAAGGCTTCCTTGGTTCCCTGCTCTGTCATCGTCTTACGCAGATCGTTAAGGCGCTTCAGCTCAGTTGCCGCCACAATCGCATCCCTAATGCTCTCACTTTTTAGCAGATCAATAGATATGGATGCATCATCAAGTCTTCCTGTTGCATTAAGGCACGGTCCGATGATGAACCCCAGATGATAGACACTTACTTCCTTGTCCTCTATCTCACACACCTTTCTAAGCGCTCTTATTCCATAATTGCGACTGTCATTCATATCCTTAAGAGCAAGTCTTACAAGCACCCTGTTCTCACCCTTCAATTCCATGACATCACATACAGTTCCAAGTCCGGCCATCTCGCGAAGCTCTCTCATAATCTCCGCATCAAGCGGTCTCTTCGCGGACACAGCCTGCATAAGCTTATATGCAACCATCGCTCCACAGATATATGGGAATGGATATGTTGAATCATGCCTCTTTGGATTAATTATCACATCAGCATCCGGATATATATACCTTCTTCCATCCTTAATCGATGAGCCTTCTTCGCCTAATCCTACTTCTTCATATGGAACTTCATGGTGATCAGTCAGTATAACCGTCATTCCGGCTTCCTTAGCGCGCTTTATCGCATCTACTGCAGCAATTCCGTTATCACATGTCACAATAGTATCGATTCCACACTTAATGGCATCCTCAATAAGACTTTCATTGACACCGTATCCATCTGTCACTCGGTTAGGGATTGCATAGTCCACTATACCGCCAATGCTGCTTATACCCTTAAGAAGAATATATGTAGAAGTGATTCCATCAACATCGTAGTCGCCAATTACCCTGATCTTTCTGCCTTCATCAACCTTTGCCAGCAGGATACCGACTGCTGCTTCCATATCATTAAGCAGAAATGGATCATGCATACTGCGTTCATCACAGCCGATAAAATCTTCCATATCTTCCATTGTGATCAGGTCCCGGTTGCGCATAACCCGGGCGACCACCGGATCAATATTAAAATGTTCAGCTATAGCATTAAAATCTGCCTTTTTAGCAGATACAACCCACTTGCTCATCAATTCCTCCAACAATCAGTAAAAAAGAAAGGCACCAAAGCTTACGCTAAGGTGCCCTGAATAGCTTAATATTACTTTCTAGCCTTTGTAGCAATCTTAGTACGGAATACATACCAGAGTGCACTTGCAATACATACTGAAGAATATGTACCACAGATAATACCTACCATAAGTGGAAGTGCGAACTCTCTAATTGATGTAACACCAAGAACGTAAAGTGCAGCAACCATGATGAATGTTGTCAATGAAGTGAAGATACTTCTTGTCATTGTCTGGTTGATACTCTTATCAGCAATTGCCTGGAGATCTTCGTCTGTCTTACTCTTCATAAGAGGAAGATTCTCTCTGATTCTGTCAAAGATAACGATTGTTGCATTGATTGAGTAACCTACAATTGTAAGCATACATGCAATGAATGTATTACCAACTGAAATCTTAGCAAATGCATAGAATGCAAGAACTACTAATACATCATGAAGAAGACAAAGTACTGAACTTCCTGCAAATCTAAGATCCTTAAATCTGAACCAGATATAGCAAAGCATACATACTGTAGCAACAATAATAGCTATTACTGCATCACTTCTCATCTCGTTAGAGATTGTAGAAGAAATTGTCTCTGCCGTAATCTTCTCAGCATCTACACCGAAGTTATCAACCATGGCACCATTGAGTGCCTCTCTCTGGCTTACGTCAAGAGTCTTAGTCTTGAATACGATCTCTGTAGTACCCTGAACCTTCTGGAACTGAACCTCAGAATCACCAATAACTTCTGCTATAACAGGAACTATCTTGCCTTCGATCTCATCAATTGACATATCCTCGTTGAATGTAACATTAGTAGATGTACCACCCTTGAACTCCATTGAGTAATTAAGGATATCTCCGCTAGCGCTCTTGTTCATTGCCATTCCAACAAAGCCGGCAACAATAAGTGCAACAGATACAACGAAGAATACATTTCTCTTAGCTACGAAGTTAACAACCTTACGTTCCTTAACCTTACCATAAAGCTTCTCATTCTGAAGGCCAAGTGCATAAAGAGCCTTAAGAATAACCTTGGTAATAATAAGTGCTGTGAACATTGATACTACGATACCAAGTCCAAGTGTCTGAGCAAATCCCTTAACCGATCCAGTTCCCTTTGCACCAAGAACGAATGCAGCAATAAGAGTTGTTATATTACCATCAAGGATAGCTGAAAGAGCCTTCTTAAAACCAATATCAATTGCAGAAGCTACAGTCTTACCAGCTGCAATCTCTTCTCTAATACGTGCAAAGATAATAACGTCTGCATCCACTGCCATACCGATTGAAAGAATAATACCTGCAATACCTGGAAGTGTAAGTGTTATATTGAATGCACTAAGAAGAAGCAGAGTAAGTACAGTATAGATTGCAAGTGCAATA
>JAZUGT010000019.1:0-19589 GCA_045641365.1 Lachnospiraceae bacterium | reverse complement strand
GAGGCTGCTAAGCTTCTTGTTTACAAGGCTGCTAAGAAGAAGGATGAGTACAAGACAAATCCTAAGGTTTCTTATTCAGTAGAAGCTGCTATGGCTAAGCTTTACGCTGCAGAAGTTGCAATGGAAGTTACAACAAAGTGTGTACAGCTTCATGGTGGTTATGGTTACATCAAGGAGTACGATGTAGAGCGTATGATGCGTGATGCTAAGATTACAGAGATCTACGAGGGAACATCAGAAGTTCAGCGTATGGTTATCTCTGCTAATATCCTTGCATAGTAATAGCCGATTTTTTAGAAAATAACAAAGGAGAATAGACAAATGAAAATTGTTGTTTGTATTAAGCAGGTTCCTGATACAAAGGGTGGCGTAAAGTTCAATCCCGATGGTACTCTCGACAGAGGTGCTATGCTTGCTATCATGAACCCTGATGATAAGGCTGGTCTTGAAGCAGCTCTTCAGTTAAAGGATCAGTATGGAGCAGAGGTTACTGTACTTACAATGGGTCTTCCAAAGGCAACAGATGTACTTCGTGAAGCTATCGCTATGGGCGCTGACAAGGGTATCCTTGTAACAGATAGAGTTCTTGGTGGTGCTGATACTTGGGCTACATCTACAACTATCGCTGGTGCTCTTAGAAATATCGAGTACGATATGATCATCACAGGTCGTCAGGCTATCGATGGTGATACAGCTCAGGTTGGTCCTCAGATCGCTGAGCACCTTGGTCTTCCAGTTATCTCATATGCACAGGAGATTTCTGTAGACGAGGCTTCTAAGACAGTAACAGTTAAGAGACAGTATGATGACAGATATCATATGATCGAGGCTAAGATGCCTGTACTTGTTACAGCTCTTTCAGAGCTTGGAACTCCAAGATATATGACTCCAGGTGGAATCTTTGATGCTTGTCAGGCAGAGATTACAACATGGGGCAGAGCAGATCTTAAGGATGTTGAAGATGACAACCTTGGACTTAAGGGTTCACCTACCAAGATCGCTAAGGCATCTGATAAGGTTCGTAAGGGTGCTGGTGAGAAGGTTACTCCTGACTCTCCTGAAGATGCAGTTGCTTACATCGTTGGTAAGTTAACAGAGAAGCATGTAATTTAATTCAGAGAAAGGATTTTGGTGAACGAAAATGGATATGAATCGTGCAGATATTGAGCAGTACAAAGGCGTGTACGTATTTGCTCAGCAGGTAGATAATAAAGTCAATGGTATTGCCTTTGAGTTACTTGGCAAGGCTAAGGAATTAGCAGCTCCATTAAATGCAGATGTTACAGCTGTTCTTATTGGTTCTGATGTAAAGGGACTTGTAGATGAGCTCGCATCATATGGTGCTGATAAGGTTATCGTTGTAGATGATCCTGAACTTAAGGAGTACAGAACAGAGCCATATGCACATGCATTGTCTTCTGTAATCAATGAGTTCAAGCCAGAGATCGTATTAGTTGGTGCAACAGCTATCGGTCGTGATCTTGGTCCTACAGTTTCAGCAAGAGTTCAGACAGGACTTACAGCTGACTGTACAGTACTTGAGATTGGTGATTTCCCACTTGTTGCAATTCCTGGTAAGGAAGATGAGCAGCTTCACAATCAGCTTCTCATGACTCGTCCAGCATTTGGTGGTAACACAATCGCTACAATCGCTTGTCCTAACAACCGTCCTCAGATGGCAACAGTTAGACCAGGTGTTATGCAGAAGATTGAGCCAGTTGCAGGCGCAAAGGCTGAGGTAATTGAGTTCAATCCTGGATTCACACCTAACAACAAGTATGTAACAATCAAGGAAATCGTTAAGGCTGTTTCAGACGTTAAGGATATCATGGATGCAAAGGTTCTTGTATCTGGTGGACGTGGTGTTGGTTCTGCAGAGAACTTCGCTATGCTTGAGGATCTTGCAGCAGTTCTTGGTGGACAGATTTCTTGCTCACGTGCAGTTGTAGATTCAGGCTGGAAGCCAAAGGAGCTTCAGGTTGGACAGACTGGTAAGACAGTTAGACCAAGCCTTTACTTCGCAATTGGTATTTCAGGTGCTATTCAGCACGTTGCTGGTATGGAAGAGTCAGACATCATCGTAGCTATCAACAAGGATGAGGATGCTCCAATCTTTGATGTAGCTGATTATGGTGTTGTTGGCGATCTCAACAAGATTGTTCCAGCTCTTACAGAGGCTATTAAGACAGCAATCGCTAATAAGTAATTAGAATTAGAGATTAATGTATACTTAGTGGAGACGCTTTGGCGTCTCCACTTTTTTGTGCTATAATGAATCTATATGTCTATTAGTGAGGGAGATAAAATGAGGAGATTAAGAAGAATTGTAGCGATTATTCTGATTGCAGTAGTTACCGTATCCGCACCTGTTCTGGAGACCAGTGCGGCAAGTAATAATATGGCAACTTTGAAGGCATCATTCGATGCAAAGTATTATTATGATAACAATCCAGATGTGGCAATGGCTGTAGGCAGCAATCCAGACAAGCTTTTTGAACATTATGTAGCTTTTGGCCAGAAGGAAGGAAGAAAGCCTAACGCTCAGGCAGCAGGAAACAGTCAGCCTAAGCCGGCAACACCAGCTGGAAAGCTGCTTGGATCATACTCAACCAAGTATAATAACAGGATTGCCCGAGCAACCAATGTTGAACTTGCAGCAATGCTTATCAATGGTAAGACACTTAAGCCTGGTGAGGTATTCTCATTTACGAATACAGTAGGCCCAAGAACTATAGAAAGAGGTTTTGTGGTAGCACCAGTGTATGTTAATAAGCAGCATAGCCAGGGTGTTGGCGGAGGAATATGTCAGGTATCATCAACACTTTACGCAACTATGCTTACTGTGGGAGTTCCTGCGCTTGAGAGACATCCACATTCGCTGCCAGTTACGTATCTTCCTGAGGGAATGGACGCAACAATATCAGGAACTACACTTGACCTTAAGTTTGCAAATCCATATGATAAGCCACTTGTGATTACAACTGCATGCAGTGGCGGTGTATTAACAGTTGCCCTTTCGCTTAAGGATTAGGCGACATAGAGGGAAGTTACTGATTGGGGGGACCATAATGAAGCAGATACTAAGACGTATTGCTTTCATTTCATCACATATAATATGTCTGTTAATGCTTTTGGGCTTTATGGGACAGCCTGCATCTGCACGTGAATATGCTATCAGATATAGTACCGAAGGCAGGAAGGCGTGGGAACTTAGGGAAGCCTCGAGGAAAAAGGAACCCCTTGAAGTTCATTATATTGATATTGGAGAAGGAGATGCGACACTGATCAAGTGTGGAAAGCAGGCCATGCTCATAGATGCAGGAGATACAACCAAGGGTACTACGGTAAGGCTGTATCTTAAGAAGCAGGGTGTAAGTGAACTCAGGTATCTGTTGCTTACGCATCCCGACGCCGATCACATAGGCGGAGCTGCATCAGTTGTATCCAATGTCCCAATTGATGAAGTCTTCATGTGTGGATATGAGAAGACTAATAAGGTATATAAGAATCTTATTAATGAGCTTGATTACAAGTCACAGGGCTATACAATCCCTAAAGTAGGCGATGAGTATAAGCTGGGCGACGCTGTGATTAGAATAATAGCACCTGGCAGGGTCTATGATAATCCTAATGATTCATCAATAGGTGTGATTATAAAGCACGGTGAGAATCGTTTCCTTTTTACTGGTGATGCTGAGCAGAATGCAGAGAGCGATATGGTTCGCAATAATGATTCGCTTGGGTGCGATGTGTATCAGGTTGGGCATCATGGGAGTCACAATGCTTCTTCATCGAGACTGCTTAGTGCAGCAAAGCCTAAGTATGCTGTAATAAGCTGCGCAGCTGGTAATGAGTATGGACATCCGCATGAGGAGGCCCTCAACAGGCTGAAGGAAAGCAATGTCAGTCTTTTTAGAACAGATGTGCAGGGCACCATCGTTGCCACAAGTGATGGCAAGACTATCAAGTTCAATCAGGAACCAACAGACAACTGGACTCCGGGTAAAAAGGCCGAAACTGACACATCGAAGTCGGAAGCTGCGCCCCAGGAAAGCATATCAAAACAGCAGACTGCGCCTACATTAGCAGCACCTGAACCGGTAGTAGAACCAGATCCGGTTGTAGCACCGGCTGCTGGTACCGCATATGTAGCTAATACTAATACCCACAAGTTCCATTATCCATCATGCAGCAGTGTGAGTGATATGAAAGCCAAGAACAGATGGGATGTAACAATAACAAGAGACGAACTTATTGCAATGGGTTATCAGCCATGTAAGCGTTGTAATCCATAGAATAAATGCGGAGAAGTAATATGAAGTGTGAATCATGCGGTGCAGAAGTCACCGGAACAACTTGTGAATATTGTGGTAGCAGGATTGTTCATGAAGCACCAACAATGTAAGTATGAAAGCAGATCATCGCAGATTATAAAGTGGGTGTTCAGTGCATTCTTCCTATTCGGTGGTATGACAGAGCTTACCGATAATGGTAATTATGTTGGAGGAATCGTAATACTTGTTGGCACTTTTTTACTTTCATCATTTGGCTACGGACTAGTAAGAAAGAAGACAGATGTAAGTAATGCAGCGGTTGTAACAGTGGCAGTTATAGTGATTATAGCAGGAATCCTTATGTGCTAGGCGCATGATGGTATCTGTATTAACAGACATAAAGAGTCAGTAATAATGAAAGATGAGGAACAGGCAGTTATGGGTGAGAAGACTATCCTTGACTATGAGACAGTAGATATTGACCTCGATTCGAAGGAACTTGTAATAATCGATCAGACAAAGCTTCCAGGTACGACAGAAATAATCCGGCTTAAGGAAGCACAGGAGATATGGGATGCAATATATCTGCTTAAAGTAAGAGGTGCACCGGCCATAGGAGTCGCTGCGGCGATTGGATTGTATATTCTGGCTGAAAAAATAGATTCTGACACTTATGTCACATTCTATGAAGAGTTCGCTAAACAGCGTGATTTCCTCGATTCTGCCAGACCTACAGCGGTCAATCTGCACTGGGCTCTGATGCGGATGGATAGACTGGTTCAGTCAATGAAAAACGAACGCATTGCTGATATTAAAGAAGCACTTAAGAAGGAGTGCATTGCAATAAAGGAAGAAGACATTGAGGTATGCAGGAAGATTGGAGAATATGGTCTTAGTCTTGTGAAGCCTGGTGATGGAATACTCACTCACTGTAATGCCGGTCAGCTTGCAACATGTAAGTATGGAACTGCAACAGCTCCTATATATCTTGGACATGAGAAGGGATATAACTTCAGGGTGTTCGCAGATGAGACGAGGCCACTTTTACAGGGAGCACGACTGACTGCATATGAACTGCAGTCGGCGGGAGTGGATGTCACACTCATATGTGATAATATGTCTGGAATGGTAATGAAGAATGGATGGGTACAGGCTGTATTTGTTGGATGCGACAGAGTTGCCGCCAACGGAGATACAGCCAATAAGATTGGAACAAGTGTTGTGGCAACAGTTGCTAAGCGATACGGAGTTCCATTCTATGTATGTGCTCCGACATCTACAATAGATATGAGCACTGAGACAGGTGCGGATATTAAGATAGAAGAACGTAAGCCTGAAGAAGTGTCTGAGATGTGGTATAAGGAGAGGATGGCACCTGAAGGCGTTAAGGTGTTCAATCCGGCATTCGATGTGACTGACAATGATCTTATAAGCGGTATAGTTACCGAGTTTGGAATAGCAAGAGCTCCTTTCAGGGAAGCCTTTGAGGAGATATTTGCAAGGAAGCAAGCCACCATTGAAAAGTGATTCTATGAGTGGTAGAATGTATAAGGTTGACTATATATTGGGAGAGTAGCCGAATTAAAATAGAAAGCTACAGATTTTACAATATAGTTACAATACAAATAATACGGCGTAGCCGCGAATATAAGGAGAGAGAAAATGGCAAAGAATTTTGATGAACTTTTATCTGGACTTAGCGATTACAGCATGAAGAAGCTTTCTGTTGCAGTTGCACAGGACAAGGCAGTACTTGAGGCAGTTAAGGTTGCTAAGGAGCGCGGAATTGCAGATGCAATCCTTGTAGGTGATGCAGATGAGATAGCTAAGATTGCAGATGAACTTGGGATGAATCTTGCAGACTTCGAAGTTATTGATGAGAAGGATGTTGTTGAGGCTTCACTCAAGGCAGTATCGCTTGTTCATGATGGCAAGGCAGATGTATATATGAAGGGACTTCTTCCTACAGGAACCTTCCTTAAGAGCGTACTTAATAAGGAAGTTGGTCTTCGTACAGGTAAGCCACTTTCTCATGTATGTGTATTTGAACTCCCTGAGATGGACAGACTGCTTTTCTTCACAGATGTTGCTTTTATGCCATATCCTAATGTTGAAGATAAGAAGTGTATGATTGATTATACAGTAGAAGTTGCTGAAGCATGTGGTGTTACTAATCCTAAGGTTGCAGTACTTGCAGCTCTTGAGACTGTTAATGAGAAGATGCCATGTACTCTTGATGCACAGGAGCTTACAAGAATGAATGACGCAGGCGAGATTAAGAACTGTATCGTTGATGGTCCTCTTTCAATGGACATCGCACTTTACAAGGAAGCAGCTGAAGAGAAGGGTGCACTTGACAGAAAGGTTGCTGGTGATGCAGATATTCTTGTATTCCCAGATATTCACGCAGGTAACCTTGTATACAAGTCAATTGTTCATATGGTTCCATGTAAAAATGGTAATATCTTAACAGGAACAAAGGGCCCAGTTATTCTCACATCTCGTTCGGACTCTGTTGATGTAAAGGTTAATTCAATTGCTCTTGCATCAATGGTAGCAGAGAAGATGAACAAGTAATCTGAATTTGTAGATCAATTATTATTAAGTGTTTTGGAGGAAGTTATGAGCATTAAGAGTTTGATTATTAATCCTGGTTCAACAAGTACAAAGATTGGTGTTTTCGAAGACGAGACACTTTTATTCGATGAGACACTCCGTCATTCAACAGAGGAGATTGCTCAGTATGCTAATATTGCAGATCAGAAGGATTTTCGTAAGAACATCATTCTTGAACTTCTTAAGGAGAAGGACTTCGATATTAATTCGCTTGGAATGGTCGTAGGACGTGGCGGAATGGTTAAGCCAATTCCAGGTGGTACTTATGCAGTTACAGATGATCTGTTAGAGGATCTTAAGATTGGAAAGTCTGGTCAGCATGCATCTAACCTTGGTGGTATTCTTGCAAGAGAGATTGGTGATTCAATTGGAGTTCCAAGCTTTATTGTTGACCCTGTTGTAGTTGATGAGCTTTGTGATATCGCAAGATATTCTGGTGTTCCAGAGCTTCCACGTACATCTGTTTTCCATGCTCTTAACCAGAAGGCTGTTGCTAAGAGATATGCAAAGGAGATTAATAAGCCATATGAGTCACTTAACCTTATTGTAGTTCATATGGGTGGTGGTGTATCAGTTGGTGCACACTGCGACGGACGAGTAATAGATGTATTTAATGCACTTGATGGTGACGGCGCATTCTCTCCAGAGAGAGCTGGTGGCGCTCCAAGTGGTGCTCTTATTAAGATGTGCTTCTCTGGAAAGTATACAGAGCAGGAAGTATACAAGAAGTTCGTTGGTAACGGCGGATTCAACGCATACGTTGGAAGCAATGATATGAGAGACGTTGAGAAGATGGTTAATGATGGTGATGCTAAGGCTAAGGAAGTAAGAGATGCATTCATCATGCAGGTAACTAAGGATATGGGTTCTATGGCATGTGTGCTTAAGGGTAAGGTTGACCAGATTATCGTTACTGGTGGTATCGCTTACGATAAGGGCGTTGTTGCAGGACTTAAGGAAGGTGCTGAGTGGATTGCACCATTTACAGTTTATCCAGGTGAGGATGAACTTTTAGCACTTGTTCAGGGTGGACTTAGAGTAATGAACAAGGAAGAAGAAGCTAAGACATACTAAGCTTTAGAGAATAAAGTTGGAAGTGGCAGTCTGTTCTGTCACTTCCTAATTGTAGTTATAGAGGAAGAATATGGCAAACAAGATTGTAGATAAGTTATTTGGTACTCATAGTGAGCGTGAGCTTAAGAGAATAATGCCACTTGTAGATAAGGTTGAGAGTTATAAGCCGGCTATGGAAGCATTATCTGACTATGACCTAAAGGCAAAAACTAAGGAATATAAAGAGAGACTTAACTCAGGAGAGACACTTGATGATCTTCTGCCAGAAGCATTTGCAACTGTCAGGGAGGCTGCAAAGAGAGTGCTTAATATGGAGCATTACAGGGTGCAGATTATTGGTGGTATTATTCTTCATCAGGGACGTATTGCTGAGATGCGTACAGGTGAAGGTAAGACTCTTGTATCAACACTTCCAGCGTATCTTAATGCATTAGCTGGTGAAGGTGTATTTGTCGTTACTGTCAATGACTATCTGGCAAAGCGAGATGCTGAGTGGATGGGACAGGTGCACGAGTTCCTTGGTCTTACGGTAGGTGTTGTTCTTAATGGTATGACACCGGAAGAGAGACAGGTCGCTTACGGCTGTGATATTACATATGTAACTAATAACGAACTGGGATTTGATTACCTTAGAGATAATATGGTTATCTACAAGGAACAGTTGGTTCTTAGAAACCTTGGATATGCCATCATTGATGAGGTTGACTCGGTTCTTATTGATGAGGCGAGAACGCCACTTATTATCTCTGGACAGAGCGGTAAGTCTACCAAGCTTTACGAAGCATGTGATATACTTGCACGCCAGCTACAGCGTGGTGAGGATATGGAGGACCTGTCCAAGATGGATGCAATTATGGGTATCCAGCAGGAAGAGACAGGTGACTTCATTGTTAACGAGAAGGACAAGAACCTTAACCTTACAGAGCAGGGTGTTGCCAAGGTTGAGCAGTTCTTCCATATAGACAATCTTGCAGATCCAGAGAATATCGAGATTCAGCATAATATTATTCTTGCACTTAGAGCGCATAATCTTATGTTCAAGGATCAGGATTATGTTGTTAAGGATGATCAGGTCCTTATTGTAGATGAGTTTACCGGACGTATTATGCCAGGTAGACGTTACAGCGATGGTCTTCATCAGGCAATTGAAGCTAAGGAGCATGTAAAGGTTAAGAGAGAGAGTAAGACTCTCGCTACTATTACTTTCCAGAACTTCTTTAATAAGTTCCAGAAGAAGGCTGGTATGACAGGTACTGCTCTTACTGAGGAGAAGGAGTTCAGAGATATCTATGGAATGGATGTAATTGAGATTCCTACTAACAGACCTGTAGCACGAATTGACCATCAGGATGCTGTATATAAGACTAAGAAAGAGAAGCTTCATGCGATTGTAGAAGCTGTTAAGGAAGCTCATTATAACGGTCAGCCAGTACTTGTTGGTACAATAACAATTGAAGCCAGTGAGGAGATAAGCGCTCTTCTTAGAAAGCAGGGAATCGAGCACAAGGTACTTAATGCCAAGTTCCATGAGATGGAGGCTGAGATTGTAGCTGAGGCCGGTATACATGGTAAGGTTACAATTGCAACTAACATGGCAGGTCGAGGTACTGATATTAAGCTTGATGATCAGGCTAAGGAAGCAGGCGGACTTAGAATTATCGGTACAGAGAGACATGAGAGCCGTCGTATCGACAATCAGTTAAGAGGTCGTTCTGGTAGACAGGGAGATCCAGGTGAGTCCAGATTCTATATCTCGCTTGAAGATGATCTTATGAGACTGTTCGGTTCAGAGCGTCTCATTAATATGTTTAATGCTCTCGGAATTCCTGAGAATCAGGAGATTGAGCACAAGACTCTTTCAGGTGCCATTGAGAACGCTCAGAAGAAGATAGAGATGAATAACTTCGGTATTCGTAAGAATCTTCTTGAGTATGATCAGGTTAACAACGATCAGAGAGAGATTATCTATGCAGAGAGACGTCGTGTTCTTGATGGTGAGAGCATGCGTGATGTAATCTACAAGATGGTTACAGATATTGTTGAATCAACTGTTGATAGTATCATTGGTGAGGATAATAAGCCTGAAGAATGGGATCTTAGAGCAATCAATACTGAGTTGCTTGCAATAATTCCACTCGAGCCAATTACGCTAGACAGGATTAAGACTCTCAATAAGGGAGCACTTAAGCAGCAGCTTAAGGAAGAAGCAGTTAAGTTCTATGAGGCTAAGGAGGCTGAGTTCCCTCAGCCAGAATCAATCAGAGAACTTGAGAGAGTAATTCTTCTTAAGATGATTGACAGAAAGTGGATGGATCACATTGATGATATGGATCAGTTGCGTCAGGGAATTGGTCTTCAGGCGTATGGTCAGAGAGATCCACTTGTAGAGTATAAGATGAGCGGTTATGACATGTTCGATGCAATGACAGACTCAATTCGTGAAGATACAGTTAAGCTTCTGTGTCATGTAAGAGTTGAGGAGAAGGTTGAGCGTGAGCAGGTAGCCAAGGTTACTGGAACTAACAAGGACGATTCAGTAGCTAAGCAGCCAGTGAAGAGAATGGAGAGTAAGGTATATCCTAATGATCCATGTCCATGTGGAAGTGGCAAGAAGTACAAGCAGTGCTGTGGTAGAAGATAATAGACTAGATTACTGCATCCGGTTTCTGACCGGATGCAGTGTTATATAGGGACGAATATGGTTGAATTAGATCAGATGAAGACTGAACTTGCAGGCTATAAGGATACACTTTCGGAGGTTAAGGGTTCTCTTGGCCTTGAGAGTAAGCTTGCAAGAATTGAAGAACTGGAAAGAGAGATGGAGGCGCCAGGTTTCTGGGATGATCCAGATGCATCCAATGCCAAGATGAAAGATCTTAAGGCAATGAAGGATATAGTTGAGACGATTACAGGACTGGAGACTCAGTATACAGATATAGAGACACTTATTGAGATGGGATATGAGATGAATGACGAGAGCCTTATTCCAGAGGCCAGAGAGGAACTTGACTCATTCATAGAGGCTCTTGATAGTATTCGTATATCAACACTGTTATCTGGTGAGTTTGATGCTAATAATGCAATTCTTAAGCTCAATGCAGGAGCCGGCGGAACAGAGAGCTGTGACTGGGCGCAGATGCTGTATCGTATGTATACAAGATGGGCTGAGAAGAAAGGCTATTCTCTCGAAGTACTGGATTATCTGGATGGTGATGAGGCTGGAATAAAGTCGGTTACGTTCCAGGTCAACGGTATCAACGCATACGGATATCTTAAGAGCGAGAAGGGCGTTCACCGTCTTGTAAGAATCTCTCCATTCAATGCACAGGGTAAGAGACAGACCTCATTTGTATCACTGGATGTCATGCCTGAGATTAATGCAGATCTTGATGTGGAGATTAATGAAGATGATCTTAGAATTGACACATATCGAAGTTCAGGTGCTGGTGGTCAGCATATCAATAAGACTTCATCAGCAATCCGAATTACTCATCAGCCTACAGGAATAGTAGTGCAGTGTCAGAATGAGCGTAGCCAGCATCAGAACAAGGAGAAGGCTATGCAGATGCTGAAGGCTAAGCTGTATATGCTTAAGATGGAGGAAAATAAAGAAAAACTTGATGATATTCGTGGCGAAGTCACTGAGATTGGCTGGGGTAATCAGATAAGGTCCTATGTTTTTCAGCCATATAAGCTGGTTAAGGACTTAAGAACAGGTGTAGAGAGCGGCAATGTTGATGCGGTTATGGATGGTGCACTTGATCCTTATATTAATGGATATCTGAAGTGGATTAACACAGGTGAGACTGTTAATTCTTAATATGGTATAATATACATAGGTGATATGTTATGGATGATATGAATTATAATACGCCGTATTTCGAGAGACCGGAAAGCGGCAGTGATATGTATACGAAGGCACGTAAGAGTAATGAGAATACAATGGCAAGAGTTTCATTTGTTCTTGGAATAATTGCTATGGTAAGTGTATTTACTTTTACTATATATCCAACATTGATTCTTGGCAGTCTTGCGATAATATGCGGAATACTTTCAAGAGGATATGAGACCAGACTTAAGGGAAGCGCAGCAACTGGTGTTGGATTCGGTACAGGTGCGATAGTATTATGTGTTGCGCTGTTAGCAGCGGTGATTGCGCTGATATTCAGTGACGGACCGGTGAAGCAGCAGATGAACGAGGCCTGCAAGGATATGTATGGTCAGACATTTGATGATATGATTAAGGATGCCATGGATGGAAGTCTGGATCTTGACTATAAGATAGATACAGACAGCTTTCCATATATGAATATGTAGTGGCAGCCGATTCTATAAGGAGGTGGACTTATGGTACCAGTAGGTTGGAACCCTTGGGACGGTTATAATTATAACTTAACAATGAATAACAATATGTCCACCGGTGTGGGAGCGGAAGGTGCATCAAGCGCTTTTGCCTCCGGAATGAAGGGTATCAGTGGTGCGGATGGTGAAGAACGGGTTAAGCCTGTACTTAATCCAGGACAGTCTGATAAGGTTCAGCCAGGTAAGAAGTCATCGCCAGCAGAGTGTGAGACATGTAAGGAACGTAAGTATCAGGATGGCTCTGAAGAATCTAATGTATCCTTTCAGACAGCACAGCATGTATCGCCATCGGCAGCAGGTGCAGCAGTCAGAGCGCACGAAGGCCAGCATGTATCTAATGCATACAAGAAGGCCGCTAAGGATGGTGGCAAGGTGCTTCAGGCAAGTGTTGCGATACATACAGCAATCTGTCCTGAGTGTGGACGTACATATGTGTCAGGTGGAACAACGACTACGAGAATTAAGTACGGAAATGAGAAGAATCCGTATGTACAGAATATGAAGAATGCAGACAGAGGACTGCTTAGCGGAATGAATATCGACGCAAGAGCATAGTCTTCTATGGGAGAATTATGAATTATAGAACATCAGCAGAATTAAAAGCATATGCGAGGGGCAAGCTACTTGGCAAGTAT
Source organism: Lachnospiraceae bacterium (assembly GCA_045641365.1). GTDB lineage: Bacteria > Bacillota > Clostridia > Lachnospirales > Lachnospiraceae > Colinaster. The sequence goes on along the minus strand of JAZUGT010000019.1, from coordinate 6,628 downwards.
GGGGTTACAGTCGGGGCGCTTGCCCTTGAAGTTTTGATTTTTTCGATTCTAGGACAGGTTATAGTAAGAGTTGTTGACAGAAATACCATCGAAGGCATGTTACTCTACTGTCTGATAATGATGGTAGTTTCACTGATTTCAGTGGTATTTGAAGTGGGAGAACTTGTTATCTTTATGAAGATTGCATGCGGTGATAAGCCTTTGGTCGGCGATCTTTTTAAGGGATTTAAGCTTCATCCTGATAAGGCTATCGTAGTTGGTCTTATAAGACTGGCTCTTGAAGGAGTCTGGTTCATTCCTTCAATTGTAGCGCTGGGAGTTGCGTTTGCATTGGATTTCAATGCGATTTCTGTAATGATACTTATGCTTGCTGTAATGATTGGCCTGATTGGTTCGATATACATAAGAATTACATTGTCCCAGATGCTGTTTATTTTGCTTGACTTCCCAGATTACACTGCAAGTGAGATTGTTAACTGCAGCCGAGAACTGATGAAGGGGAGAAAGGGAACTTACCTGTATATAATGATAAGCTTCCTGCCATTGTATATTCTGTCGATGCTTAGCTTTGGAATTGCACATATGTTAGTGCTTCCATATGTAAGAATGACGCAGACAGAGTTCTATATGGACAATATCAGAGGACCTGAGACAGAGCAGCCCGCAGAGGATAGCAGCCAGAATTATCAGGGATTTGAGGCAAAAGTATGATGGATGTTTAGGCCTGTGAGACAATGAGACAACTATAAGACTGAGGGAATACTATAATGGATATTATTGCAAAGATTACAGAAGAACTGGGTGTTCGTAAGGGCCAGGTCGAGGCGGCTGTTAAGCTTATAGATGAAGGCAATACAATTCCTTTTATCGCCAGATATCGTAAGGAAGTAACAGGTGCACTTAACGATGAGCAGCTTAGAACACTGGATGAGAGACTTACATATCTTAGAGGACTTGAGGAGAAGAAGGCACAGGTGCTCTCAAGTATTGAGGAGCAGGGGGCGCTCACGGATGAACTTAAGGCTAAGATTGAGGCTGCGCAGACACTTGTGGCAGTTGATGATCTGTACAGGCCATATCGTCCAAAGAAGAAGACAAGGGCTACAGTAGCCAAGGAAAAGGGGCTTGAACCACTTGCTGCATATATTATGCTGCAGACTGCGAAGGAGCCACTTGAGAAGGCAGCAGCAGAATATGTCGATTCATCGAAAGGTGTTGAGACCGAGGCTGAGGCAATTGCTGGTGCAATGGACATTATTGCAGAACAGATATCTGATGAAGCTGACTATCGAACATATATAAGAAAGCTTACCTGGAATGAGGGTATGATAGTAAGCAGTGCCAAGGATGCTGAAGCAGAGAGCGTATATGAGATGTATTATGAGTATTCGGAGCCTGTTGCCAAGGTGGTAGGACACAGAATACTTGCACTTAACCGTGGCGAGAATGAGAAGATACTTAGTGTCAAGATTGAGGCGCCTGATGAGAAGATTATTGCATATCTTGAGAAGAAGATTATTACTTCAGACAACGCATATACTTCTCAGGTACTTAGAGACACTATCGCAGACGCATATGACAGACTTATAGCTCCATCCATTGAGAGAGATATTCGTAATGAACTGACTGCTAACGCAGAAGATGGGGCAATCGATGTATTTGGCAAGAATCTTAATCAGATTCTTATGCAGCCACCAATTGCTGGTCATATTGTACTTGGCTGGGACCCTGCATTTAGAACAGGCTGTAAGCTTGCAGTTGTCGATGAGACGGGAAAAGTGCTTGATACTAAGGTAATATATCCAACTGCGCCTCAGAACAAGGTCGAGGAATCTAAGGCGGAGCTTAAGAAGCTTATTAAAAAATATAATATTTCACTAATATCTGTCGGAAATGGTACAGCATCAAGAGAGTCAGAGCAGGTAATTGTTGATCTTATTAAGGAAGTGGATACTCCGCTTCAGTATGTAATTGTGAATGAAGCAGGAGCTTCTGTATACTCAGCAAGTAAGCTTGCAACAGAAGAGTTTCCACAGTTTGACGTTGGTCAGAGAAGCGCAGCATCTATTGCACGACGACTTCAGGATCCGCTTGCGGAGCTTGTTAAGATTGATCCAAAGTCAATTGGCGTAGGTCAGTATCAGCATGATATGAACCAGAAGAAGCTTAGTGAATCACTACAGGCCGTTGTTGAAGACTGTGTTAACAGAGTGGGTGTCGATCTTAATACTGCATCTGCAGCATTGCTTGAATATGTCTCTGGAATATCCAAGCCAGTTGCAAAGAACATTGTTGCGTTCAGAGAGGCTAATGGGGAGTTCAAGACCAGAAAGCAGCTACTTAAGGTAGACAAGTTAGGACCTAAGGCATATGAGCAGTGTGCAGGTTTCTTACGAATACGTGGTGGTGAGAATCCATTAGATGCTACAAGTGTTCATCCTGAGAGTTATGATGCGACTAAGAAGTTACTTGATAAGCTTGGACTGAGTATGGCAGATATAAGTGATCTTGGCGCGTTGACTAAGGTGGTCAAGGATGTGAAGAAGACGGCAGCAGAGCTTGAAATAGGTGAGTATACACTTACTGATATTCTCAAGGAACTTGAGAAGCCTGGAAGGGATCCAAGAGAGGATATGCCTAAGCCAATTCTTAAGTCAGATGTCCTTAGCATGGAAGATTTAACACCTGGAATGAGACTTAAGGGTACTGTCAGGAATGTCATTGACTTTGGTGCATTTGTTGACATTGGTGTTCATCAGGATGGTCTTGTGCACATCTCGCAGATATCTGAGAAGTACATAAAGCATCCGTTAGATGCTGTAAGTATCGGTGATATTGTTGATGTACAGGTAATAAGTGTTGACGTTGCCAAGAAGAGGATTGCACTTACAATGAAACTTAGTTGACATTACACAATATAGATATTACAATGTTACACGGATTCACTAGTGAGTCCGTGTAACTTTATATTATTATATTAATGCTAGGGGCGCACATCGCTGAGACAGGAGTATCCTGACCCTCACTACTTGAACCGGATAATGCCGGCGTAAGGAAGCAGATATATAGCTATTATGAATGTATGGCTATATTAGAGATGTTGCCCTCCTTGTAGACAAGGAGGATTTTTTTATGTCACAGTCAAACTCAAAGACAAGAGTGTTAGTTGAAGGAGCAATGCTTATAGCACTCGCAACGATTCTTTCGTACTTTCCAAAGTTCGAATTCACATGGCTCCATGGTGGTTCAATCTCTCTTGAGATGATTCCGCTTGTAATCATGGCTTACAGAAATGGAACAAAGTGGGGACTGATCACAGGCCTTGCACATGGTCTCCTTCAGATGATTATTGGATTCTCTAATGTTCTGTACTGTTCTACATTATTAGCGCAGATAGGATGTATTCTTCTTGATTATCTTCTTGCATTCTCTCTTCTTGGTCTTGCACCAGTGTTTGCAGGAATGCTTAAGAATAACAAGCTTGCAGGATACACATTTGGAACAATTATGGCAGGTGTAATCAGATTCATATGCAGTTTCCTGTCAGGCTGGATTCTCTGGGGTTCATATGCACCAGAAGGAACAGCTCCAGCAGTATACAGCCTTGTATATAATGGATCTTATATGCTTCCTAATACAATTATTATGACAGTTGTAATAGTAATTCTTGCTAAGACAGCACCTAAGATTATTGGCTCACAGAACACTTTGACTGAAGAGTAAGTAGCAGACATGTCGGATGCTTTGACATCAGACATAATTGACAAAAGTGGTAGCTTATGAAGACAGCACTTATCATATCCGGAGGAGAGTATTCTCCTTCGGATATTTCAATTGAATATGATTATGCAATAGCGTGTGACAGAGGGTATCTGTATGCCAGGGATATGGGTATTGTTCCCAATGTGATTATCGGAGACTTTGATTCAGCTGTAGTTCCTGAGACAGAGTGCGAAGTTGTACAATTTCCTGTCAGAAAGGATGATACCGACACAATGCTTGCTATAAAACATGCTTTGAGCAAGGGATATATGCACATTGTGATTATCTGCGCATTAGGTGGAAGACTTGATCATACACTTGCTAACATTCAGAGCATGCATTATGTGGCTCATAATGGTGGTGTATGTGAGATAATAAGTGAGTCAGAGCATCTTAGAACCCTGACTGGACCCGGGAAGGTTGATATCTTAGGTAGTGGTAGTGCAACAAGGACGGATGGATATAGTCAGTCGCTGTCACTTTTCTCACTTACCGATGTCTGCGATGGATTGTCTATAACCGGAACAGAGTATGATGTGCAGGGTGTCACGCTTACGAATGCATTTCCGCTTGGCTATGGCAACAAGGTATGTGCTGATAAAGCAGTAGTCGAACTGGAAAGTGGAATATTGCTAATATCGGAATCGAAATATAAGGAATAGAATGAAAGCCCAAAGTGCAATTGACACTTTGGGCTTTTATACATTTGATAATGCGGTAATAGTTGCAGATAGAAAATAAGGCTAGCTATTCATAATAATTGGTTTTAGCGATTAGACTCATATTCTTCAACAAGCTTGTCAAAGTCTGCCTCGGACATAGACAGGCTGTCCATAGCCTTTTCTTTAGTAATATCCTGGTTAATATACAATGACATAACTGCACGAATTCCGGTGTTAAGGCCCTCTTTAAAGCCCTCATAGTGGCCTTCTTCAAATACATCATTTCTATATGTTAGTGTAAGCATATAATCACGCCTCCATTCTTCATGTAGTCTGGCTTCCCTGACCTCATGGTCAAGAATCTGTGTTACTTCATCTACAGGCGTTCCTGTATGAATGTATTCTAACATATTTCGCGTACATTGTGGAAGATTCGATAAGTCGCCTGTGGTATTGAAAAAGAGTCTCTGAACGCCGTCATTGAATTCGGGAACGTCTACCTCCTTGCAGGTCATGTTGAAAGTATATAGTCCCTTGCCCAGACCAAACGGATCAAATGTGCAGATGAATATTATGAATGTCTCAGGAAGCTGCCTGTACATGACACCGTTTTTTAGAGATTCCGAATCAAGAATCGCCTGGTAATAGCGACTGCGCTTGGGAAGTTCCTTCTGCTTTTCGGTATTAGTAGATTTGTGCTGAAGCTCAGCATTGAAAACCCTTCTGTCATCCTCCTCTGCTAACAGGTCAAGCCTGATGAATTTCCCATCTCTGAATTGCTTATAATACTTTTCAATATCGGTATTGGTTACATTGATTTCTTCATTAAGCAGGGACTGTAATATAAGCTGGCAGTTGCTCTCTTTAGAGCATATTCTGCCGAACATGTAGTGATCCCGTAGTGTGAGTTCTTCATATTCCTTCATAGTTATTCCTCCATATGGAGCGTAATCCACATATATACATAGTGACGCTCCGGCACTTAGTATGTGATGACAAAAATAAATAAACTGAAACTCTCCCGACCTGGGAAAGAAATGAGAGGCAGAGGCGAACGCTCTGCGATAGATAGAAGTATACCATATGCGTATGAGATAGGCAAGTGCTTTTGCATATTTTTATGTCTAAAAAAATGGTATTGTGTAAATGGTTGTAGTATAATGAAAGTACTATCGCGTTATCAATAGTAATGAGGATAATTGGAGGGAAAAATGAGTAATCGAATGAATCTATTCAAGAGAATTCTGTCAGTGATTATCTCAGCAACAATGATTGTTTCATATGTACCATCGCTTGGCGATATAGCATATGCAGCCGGCGTTGATATGGGAAGTCTGGCAGAGATTGCGACAGAAGCAGAGACTGTAGTAGAGAGTACAGTTGAAGAGACTTCTGTTGTTGAAGAGAGTTCGGCAGCTGAGGAGATCTCGGAAGTTGAATCAGTTGTAGAATCTACAGAGGAACTGACAAGTGAAGAAGTAAGTGAGTCTGCTACAGAGGAAACAGTAGTTGAGACTACAGTAGAAGTAGTGGAAGAGGAAGAGACTACGGAGATGGCTCAGGTAGAAGGCGATGAGTACTTCACTATTTCTGATGGAGTGCTTACTGGCCTGACTGCAGCGGGTAAGTCTCAGGAGACATTACAGGTTCCATCGGGAGTTACTCGTATTGGAGATGGAGCATTTAACGATGTTGTAGGCCTTGTATCGGTTGAGATACCAGCGAGTGTAACAGTTATCGGTTCTGGGGCATTTCGTGGGTGTACAACTCTTGAACGCGTAAGATGGAATGAGGGACTTAAGGAGATACATGGCAATGCATTCCGTGGCTGTAGTATGCTTGAGTCGATATCAGTAGGAAATAATTCTTTTGTAGTGGGAAGACTCGAGATACCATCGACAATGACAGAGAGTGGCTCGGGATCATATATATTCAAGAACTGTCCAAAGTTAACGAAGGCAGTGCTTATGGAAGGAATAGCATCAGTACCAGAAAGTCTGTTTGTTGAAGCATTTGCAGGAGAAAAGGGAAGCCCAACAGGCGGACTAGAGGCTGTAGAGATAGCATCAACAGTAAAGACAATAGGAACAAGTGCATTCAAGGATGCGCAGAATCTAAGAACAGTTGAAGTGCCATCAAGTGTAGAGACAATTAAGAACTCAGCATTTGAAGACTGTATATCTCTTGAAAGCGTAAGATTAAAT
>JAZUGT010000018.1:0-4107 GCA_045641365.1 Lachnospiraceae bacterium | reverse complement strand
TGCATACTTTACTTCTCTTACAAGCTCAGAGCTTGACACCCTACTAGCATCACCGATTAATCTTGTTAACTTGCCCTTTGCAGCATCCGTTCTTACTGCATACACATATATTCTATCAGAGTTAAGTACCTCTGGGTCCGTAATCGCATCCTCATTGTCCATATTGATGAAGAAGATTCTATCATACTGCATCAGTTCTTCGGCATCGTCCCAAATCATCCACTGATTTTCATGGTTATAGATATATACCACTGTGTCCTCAGCTCGCTCCCTTGCCCATTCATAGCTTGCCGCATCCTCTTTATAGAGAAATAAGACCTTATCCTGTCCCAGGGCTACTATCTGTGCAACAGTTGCTACTAGTAATACTATAATTGCTATCACGCCTCCAAAGCTGAAGATTTGCGTAGTTAACATAACTACTGCTGATGTAATTAATATTACTAACAGCCCATAGATTGGCATCTCATACCTGATGGCTTCTTCAGCATTAGTCAATGCTGTCTTCAGTACTACTAAGAAGTATCCTGCTGTTACAAAAGCAACCATGCCATACATGATTCTGGTAAGAGATGTCTCGTCAATGTCTAAGCTCGCTTCTGCTTCTTGCCCTATTTCCTTTAGCTTACGTTTACTAATGTAGCTATATGTAATTCCAATCAGAATTATGAAGAGAACCAGCGCATAAAATGTTCCACTAAGTACATAGTCATCTAGCAGTCCCACAAAGAGTCCGGCTCTTTCCATAAGGTTGCCCATATCAAAGAAGGCACCTATGGCTTCCGTACCCCTGTAGCCCCTGAATATGTGTCTCAAACATGCAGAATATGTTACAAATTCAAGAATCATGCCGCCGATTACACTTGCGGCATAGATGAATGATTTTGTCCTTGTCTCCTTCTTTATGAAAAGATACAGGCTCATAAACGCTGCTACAAAGAAAAGGAATACCACATAGTAGTAATGTGTCATAAATCCAATATATGTTGTTACAAATACTGGAATATAAAGATTCTTCCAAGTGTATTCCTGCTTTTTTATGGCCTTAAGGTGTATATAAAGGCCTAACATACAAAGGAATGTCAGCATCATATACATTCTTATGAATGTCACCCCGCTGAAGATAGCAGGTGAAAAGCCATATAATATAAGTGAAAATAAGGAAACGACCTTATTTCCCTTAGTAAGAAGCTCTGACAGTAGTAGAACCATAAAAAGACTGGCCACATAGAACATTATGTTAACCGTAAGTCCCTGCCACTTTGAAAAGACATTAGGCGTAAGGGAGCATACTGTGTGCAGTACAAAGTAGTACATAGGTGGATGTACATCATAGGTTTGCATGAGGCGAACCATGCCGTACTCAAAGGCCTTGCCGTCTGTCACCATGAATTCATCGGCGATGGTCTGCGTATCCATCCACTCATTGTCTGTTGGCACCAAGCCATAAGTTACGTTGCTCGAGTAATATGAGTAGTACTCATCGTAATGATAGCCCTGCTTCTGAGCACAGAAATAGAGCGCTGCCAGCACCTGGAGCACTATTACGATTAGCACTATCGGTTTATAAAACTTTTCAAATCCTGAAGTCTTCGCCTTCATAGTTTGATTCCTCACCAAAATGAGCCCCAAGGAACGTCCTTGGGGCTCAAAAAAGTATAATTAATATCCAAGTTCCTTCATATAGGCTACTATTGCATCATGCCAGTCAGCAAACTGATATGCATTAGTCATACGAAGCATGTAGTTCTCAAGAACTGAATGCTTAGGTCTGTTAGCTGGTGCACCGTATTCCTCAGATGTAACTCTGATAACCTTAGTCTGCTTTCCAGCCAGTCTGAATATCTCCTCTGCAAAGTCAGCCCATGAACAGCTTCCCTCACAAGTAGCATGATATGTACCATAGTTGTTAGTGAACAGAAGGCTGTCAATTGCTTTAACAAGCTCAGCTGTGCTTGTAGGTGAACCAAACTGATCATCAACTACTCTAAGCTCATCATGATCCTCAGAGAGCTTAAGCATAGTCTTTACAAAGTTCTTTCCATCACCATAGAGCCATGCGGTACGAAGTATAAAGTACTCGTGAGCAAAGTGTCTTACAAAAGCCTCGGCTCTTGCCTTAGTTACTCCATACACACTCTTTGGATTTGGATTATCATACTCCATATATGGAGTCTCTTTTGTACCATCAAATACGTAGTCTGTTGATATATGTACTAACTTTGCACCAACCTTATCTGCAGCAATTGCAAGGTTTCTTGGTCCAAGCGTATTAATCTTAAATGCAAGGTCCTGATTGGTCTCACATGCATCAACAGCTGTATATGCTGCACAGTTGATAATCGCATATGGCTTCTCAGCTGTAACCAGCTCCATAACCGCTTCAATATCAGTAATATCAAGCTCATCCACATCAGTATTGATGAACTCAAGACCTCTCTTATCAGCGTAGAACTTATTTATCTCTCTTCCCAGCTGTCCATTACAGCCAGTGACTATAATCTTCTTCATGTTTTCCTCCAAACACATGACTTCAATGCATTTTCCTGCACTGAACTAACCCTTCGTCCCTAGAAAATACTCTATCATAGCAGTTACTAATCTTCAAGGCTATTGAAGCTCATATACGTAGATTGTATACGGTGAATTGTCCCCGTTATAGACACCTGCTAGCTTTACCCCTAGCTCATCCGCGTTGCTAAATTCTACTCTTGAGAAGATGTACTTGCAATCAAGCGCCTTTAGCCCATCTATATCTGCCACAAGTCTCTCATCCTCCAGCTCCAGATTCCTAAGCGGTGCATAGGTATTCTCATCTGAACCCGAGTACAGGCACACTCTCGCACCCCATTCCTCGTAGTACTGTTTAAACGATGGCGAACCCTCGAAGGCCTCCCTCTCGATATCTATCCAGGCTTCTTTGTAATCCTGTGCGTACATGCCCAGGTATCCGTCGAGTGTTGATATACCGTTATACACCAGTACCGCTGGGTGAATTCCATAGGCTACGGACCACTCTCCATCATATCCCATATCTTCCTTTATATGGTCAAATAAGACCTCGGAGTAGAATTCTCTGTAATTCACAGTGCTGGTTTCTTTGTGCTTTAGTATCTTATAGGCCTGATTGTAGACTGTATAATAAAAATCATTATATGTCTGAGGCAAGAGCATAACCACGACTACAGCTAGGCTTGTAACTACATTAGCTACTGGTCTAAGGCTTTTCTTTATCTTGCCATTCGCGTCTGCTTCCAACGCGACATCATACATCTTAATTCCTACAAGCAACAGCTCCACATACCACAGGAATGGATTGAAGAAGGATGTTCTTGAGAAATCAAATCCCTTGAGTGGTGGAACGATTGTCTCCAGCAAGGTTCTAAATGGCATGTATGAGCACAAACCAAATATCAGGCAGTTGAATATAATCCAAAGCATCACAAGGTTGACTGGCTCTGAAAGTATGGCTGAAGTCTTATTTGCCTTAATCAGCTTAATGTTGATAAGTACAATAGCTATGATTACGATTGGCAGAATCACATAAGTGTGGCTGTCCTGACTGTGGAAGGAAGCTCGTATGAACTCATCTAATCCGGTCTTCAGAGCGCTTCCAAGCGACAGATCAGCCCTCGCCATGGTGGTTCTGATGGTCACTGTGTCGTCAAATAGCATAGCTTTGAACAGCCTGTACTCGAATGCCACATAACCCAAGGCAAGCACCACAACTGAGGCGAACGTGCTTAACGGAAACTTCTTATCCTTAATCCAAAGGATGATGACTGCCACGCACATATAGCTCAATATAAAGAATCCGTGGTATGAAAAATAAGACAGAATCGGATAGCAGAATACTCCTAGATATAAAAGTATCCTCTGACCCTTCTGCTTCTTGGCTGATAGGGCCTTAAAAGCTGGCATCAGATATAGTCTTCTGACCAGCCAGATAATAATTGGAACTGACACGAAAGCGATTCCATATGTTGGGAATACTGGAATCATAGAAAATGCTGCCGCACATATAATTACGAGTGCCTGATACTTTTCATATCTCTCACCCAATATGTCCTTTGCAAGCAACACAAATCCCCACATACCTATGGCAAG
>JAZUGT010000017.1:0-55499 GCA_045641365.1 Lachnospiraceae bacterium | reverse complement strand
TATCGGACTATATGCAACGAACTGTCCTGTTCTAGGAAGATTGTACTTATGCGTAAAGCTGACCCCAGGAATATCAATCTCATATGGAGCAATAGTATACGTTGCAGATGTTACTGCACTTTTAGTAGTTCCACTGATAGCCCTTGCCTTAAGGGTTACCTTTGTAGCATCTGCTGGATGCTGTGCCATTCCATAGCTGTGAAGCTTGCCCCGATTTACAGTCGGTCTACTTCCATCTGTTGTGTAATATATATTCTCCCTACCAAGGGTACTTGTGATCTTAATCTCATAGCCCTGCTGAATATATCCACTTCTTACCGAGAACTTAGGAGCTAATGAAGGCGTATCCATCTCGTCGCTTACAAGTGTACGGGTATTAAGGCATCCATATCCAACATAATCACTGATACGTCCTGTAGATCTTGTACTTGTTCCTGGATTATATGCAGAACCTGTTATTGCATCTGTTATTGTACGTGAAACCGAAGCATTCTTTACAGATAACAGCCCGGGATTCTTCTCAAGGTAGAGGGCACATGCACCTGATACCATAGGACATGCCATAGATGTACCGTCCATATATGTATATCCATTTCTTAGATATGTAGAATAGATATCACTACCTGGTGCAAGAATATCAACATAATCTCCATAATTAGAGTAATAGTCTCTTGACTCTCTGGCTTCGCCACTTCCATTCTGCTTTGCCGCAGCAACACCAATACATAGATCATTAAATGCTGCCGGATAATTACGTGGATTGCCATAAGTAGCATCGTTACCAGCAGATGCCACGAATACTACTCCCTTATTAATACCTCTCTGAATGGCATTGCTCTCAATACTCTGAGGTACAGAACTACCAAAGCTCATGCTTACTACGCGGGCTCCCTTGGCAACAGCCATATTAATAGCTCTGACAATATTAGGTGTAGTACCACCAAACTCCTCAAGAGCCTTAATAGAGATAATCTTGGCACCTGGGGCTACACCCACAATCTTGCCATGTCCACCGATAATTCCCGCACAATGAGTACCATGTCCATGATTATCCTTTGGTCCATTATAAGAACCGCCAAACCAGTAGGCCAAAAACCAGCTACCGTAGTTATTACATGCATTAAACGTACCAGCATATGATATATCAGGATGCGTCTTGGTCGCACCAGTATCAATTACGGCAACCTTAATTCCAGATCCGATAACATTCTGCCATGCAGCATAATCACCATTCGCAGTGTGCTGCCAGTAATTAGCTCCCAGATATGCATTATCCAGATCTGCATCAGATTCTCCCATAACTGAATCCATGTCCGAAATCTCGTTCTTACCTGATATTACAGATATATTACCATCCGCATCTCTTGTTAAGAGAACTTCAACATCCTCTTCGGGCTGATCTGCAAGGCTCTTAAGATACTCAATCTCATCTTCAGTAATCTCATTAGCCTCTACTTCTTCTCCATCGTCTTCAGTAACCGGAGTCCATTCCACTTCGCTCCAGTCAACCTTAGGAACATCAATATCTCTCACTTCAGCCGGATCAACACCATTGAGTGTCTGAATCATTGTTGGGAATATTGATGGGAGCATAGCATCTGCTACCACTCCGCTCTTGACAGCGCTCATTGTGCTATTCATAACATCAACAGTCGACATCTCAGGGAATATTATCTCACCTACACCATATGCATAGCTTAACAATATACCACCGTAAATCTTCGCTATCTTCTCTGCTTCAGCCTGTGAATTAGCTTCAAAGAAAAATCCGCCGTCGATATAATCTATTCCAGGTCTGAGACTATCATTACTAAGGAATTCATCCCACTCATCTACTCTGGCAGCATATGAATCTGAATCAGGCATTACCGTTGAATCGATAATATCCGCCTGAAGCATACACTCCATTGTCTCCTCTGTCTCCTCAGTAAGTGTAACAGCTTCTGTTGTCTCTTCCTCAGTAGTCTCTGCAGTAACTGCTTCTGTAGACTCTTCTGTAGACACCTCCTCTGTTACATCTTCAACTGATGTCTCTTCGACAGACTCATCCGTCACTGATTCAGCTTCGCTTGAAGCTTCATCCTGTCCAGACATCACTTCCGTTGCTTCAGTTACTGGCTGATTACCATTAACTGGTCCAATAAGCTCTGCGGCTATCGAAACATCAGATGCAAGCATCGTGATGGTAAGCAGCATAGCTATCAGACTAAGTAGTCTCCCTCTTCTCATCTTCTCAATTACCTTTCTGTAATAGTCTTCTAACGCGATTGTATCGGTAAGAGATTCTTCTTATCCGATTCCACGCGCAACAATTCACTTTATTATACTCCTGTGCGCTGCTTTCTACAACTTACAAAATGGTTAAAATTGCACTTTTCTGGCTATTTCACGCATTTCTTTCATAGCTTCACTCTCGGCTACATTTGCTATATCTCCTTGGCCAGGCTTGCTCTTTGAATTTTAAAGGGCATATACTTCAGTTTCTCTTTCTATGCCCTATTTTTAGGGCATATTTTCTATTATCTCTTCCTATGCCCTATCGCTTGCAATATTCAGGGCATATATGGCTTTTTCTCCTTCTATGCCCTATTTTCTCAGATTTCTTAGGGCATATATGTCAGTTCCATTTCCTATGCCCTATTTTTCCCTGAACCATGGGGCACCGACAACACTTTTCTCTTATATGCCCCACCCGACATTATTTAGCAGGGCAAAATCAACACTTTTCTTCTATGTGCCCCACTTGACATTTTTTAGCAGGGCAAAATCAACACTTTTCTTCTATATGCCCACTCAACATTATTTAGCAGGGCAAAATCAACACTTTTCTCTTATATGCCCCACTCGGCATTATTTAGCAGGGCAAAATCAACTCTTTTCTCCTATATGCCCCACCCGACATTATTTAGCAGGGCAAAATCAACTGTTTTCTCTTATATGCCCCACCCGACATTATTTAGCAGGGCAAAATCAACTCTTTTCTCCTATATGCCCTACTCGACATTATTTAGCAGGGCAAAATCAACTCTTTTCTTCTACGTGCCCCGCTCGTCATTATTTAGCAGGGCAAAATCAACTCTTTTCTTCTATATGCCCCTCTCGGCATTTTTAGCAGGGTAAAATCAACTCTTTTCTCATATATGCCCCACTCGACATTATTTAGCAGGGCAAAATCAACTCTTTTCTCCTATATGCCCTACTTGACATTATTTAGCAGGGCAAAATCAACTCTTTTCTTCTATATGCCTCACCCGGCATTTTTTAGCAGGGCAAAATCAACTCTTTTCTCCTATATGCCCCACTGGGCATTATTTAGCAGGGCAAAAACAGCACTTTTCTCCTACGCCTCTGCAACACGAGAATCAGGTGCAGTCCCCGTGACACCACAATCAAGCGTAACAACGCGCGACACCACAATCAAGCGCTGCCCCTGCAGGGCGAAGCCTAGCACAGCGCACATAAAATATGTTAGAATACACTCAAGCTGAAAGAACGCATATCAAGTGCAGATTGGAGTATACATGATTTATAGTTTACAAGAGGCCAGGGAACTGGTAATAAAAGCAGGATTAGAGCTTACACGGTTAGGACTTATTGCCAGGACATGGGGCAATGTCAGTGCCAGAATATCAGATACTCAGTGTGTCATTACACCAAGCGGAAGATCGTATGAGAGTCTGAGCCCGGAGGATATTGTTATAATGAACATTGCCGACTGCTCGTATGAAGGAACAATTGTACCTTCAAGTGAGTGTGGCACTCATGCCGAAGTGTATAAGGCCAGACCGGAGGTTGGTTTCGTCATCCATGCCCATTCCATGTTTGCTTCAGCTATGAGTACATGCGGTGATGTCATCGATGATCTCTCGAGTTACAATGACCTAACATCCGATACACATATGGATTATGAAGCAGTCCTTGGCAACTGTATCCCATGTGCCAGATATGGAATGTCAGGTACACCTACATTAGCCAGAAATATCAGGGCATGTCTTAAGAAGTATCCTGACAGCAGATCATTACTTATGCGCAATCATGGTATATTATGCATGGGCAATGATTATGACGATGCTTTTGCTATTGCTATAGCGCTTGAAGACGTATGCCATAGCAGATATGACTATATGTGTTATTCATATATAGAGAATTGTAATACTGATATTACAGTTGATTATGGTCAAAGTCACAGAGACGGGCAGAATATTGTCTTAACAGTTGGTGAACTTACAGCCATATGGCCATGTGGCTATCCAGGCAAGGCTTCATGGGGTAATATGCCAAGACAGCTTAAGGATGCTGCTGCTCTGCACGATGCAATGTACAGAGATCCGCACGTTAACTATGTGATACATTCTACAGACATGTATACGACCATTATGAGCAGACGTAGCAAGGGGTTCCGCCCATATATAGACGACCAGGCACAGATTATCGGTAGTGATATCCGCTGTATGGAGCCCCGTATAGTTCTACACAAGATTCGTAATATGCGTTCTGTGTTCAAGACGATTGCCGACCACAGTGCAATGCTGATCGGATCTGGTGGTGCCATATGCGTGGGTGCCAGCCAGGATGATGCGATTGCATCGGCTATGGTTCTCGAGAAGGGATCCATTGCTGCACTTCTGGCACTGATACTTGGCAACAATAAGCCGATTAAATCAAGATATGCCAGGAAGTATCGTGAAGAATATATAAGTCACTACTCAAAGCTTAAGGACTTCGCAGTAACATCTCAGGATGTCAAGGCGGCAGAGGCAATCCTGTCAGTTACATCAGAATAAAACCACATTACTACGCAATTACCAATCACTTTTCTAATTGCCATAGTATCGTGATATATGTAAAAAGGCGCCATCATACGATGGCTCCTTTTGCATCTTAATCAATCTCTATAATTTCTGCTTAGTTGCTACTGAACCTGTCAGCAATATTGCTTGAATCCACAACGCTTGCCTTACACTTAATCCTGTCTGAAGGAAGTACCATATTGTCCACAAGATGATTATACATATAGATAATTGAATCATGGCCCTGTGCGAATGGATCATGGTCGATTGCCGCTTCAATTACTCCATTGCTAATGTACTTGAATATATCATCATTATGATCAAATACAATTGCCTTAACCTTGCCCTTCTTACCTGAGTCAATTATTGCCTGAGCAACCTTCAGCTGCATACCTGTTGTCGAATACAGGATATCAATCTCAGGATGAGACTTAAGAAGATCGCATACCTGCTTGTATGTCTTCTCAGGATCAAATGTAACCTCTATCGTATCTACTATATTGATTCCCTTGCCATTCTTGGCAATGTAACTCTTATATGCATTATATCTAAGCATATTTACTGTCTGTGTCTTGTCACCAAGAATGATAGCAACATTACCAGACTTTCCAAGTGCCTTTACTGTCGACTTGCCCGCAAGCATTCCTGCCTCTTCCTGATCCGGCTCATAACATGATATTCTCTTAATCTTGCTATTGCAGTCACAGTTATATGTGAAGACCTTAACGCCCTTACTAATTGCCTCAACAAGTTCCCTATCCGCAAGATTCATGAATCCAGGGAATATAATTGCATCAACGCCTTCGGATGTATACTTCTTAACATCTTCAGGGAATCTCTTCTCCTCTATATCATCCTTATATGGAACATATATAATCTCGGCATTGTTGCCCTTAAGTTCTCTCTGTGCATACTGAACACCACGTCTGATGCTATACCAGAAGAAGTTATCAAGCTTACTGAATACTACAATTCTAACAGTAGTTGCCCTATTCTTGTTAGTTGGAACAACACCCGTCTTGAACTGCTTGATAAGATTCCTTATAACAACAAGCATATTCTCAAGTGAAGCAACATTCTCGCTCATCTGAACTGAATCTGCACTTGTCTCCTCAGAAATTGCAAGAATATCACATGTACTCTCTGAGATAACCTCAGATGCTGATATAACGCTCTCTGCCTTATCCTTGGATACATCTGAGTTGTCCGCTATTCTCTCATACTTCTTCGAGATATCACCCATTGTCGAATTGATATCAACAGACTGATCGCTAATTGTTCTAAACGAATTGCTTACCTCTGTAAAAAGAACGGCACTCTGAGTGAATGTAGTACTACACTTATTAATGCCATCATTAACAAATCTACTACTCTCAGTAACCTTGGCAAGGATATCATTGATTGCAGTCATATTGTCCTTAGTCTGAGCTGCAAGGGTACTCATCTCATGTGATACTACTGCAAATCCCTTACCTGCCTCACCTGCTCTGGCAGCCTCAATAGAAGCATTAAGCGCAAGAAGATTAAGTTCATCACTAAGATCTACAACCATCTCGCCAATAGAATTAACTTCTGAAATCTGATTATTGAACTGATGTAAAATATCAATACAGTCTGCCAGATTCTGCTCAACCACCTTGAGGTCATTCTCATATGACTCAAGATTGCTGATTCCCTGATTACAACTGTCTACTGACTGATTGAGCTTAGCTGCAATCTCGTTCATCGACTCATCAATAGAAGCAAGCTGCTCATTGTTGGCTTCTATCATCGATAAGTTATCCTTAGCAAGCTGTAACTGCTCTGATGCCTTCTCAGCAACTGTAGAGATGTTATCTGAAGTCTGCTCTGTTGCAGACTGATTATTCTTAGTCGCATTGGACAGCACTTCTATAGAGTCGGTAAGGGTTATTACATTGCCCTTTGTAGATTCTACAAACGCAAGCATATTATCCTTGATTACATTGAGATGATAAGCTACCTGCGATGCAAGGCCACCACCCTTAATCTCCATATCTTCTACTTCGAGATTCTTCTTGGCCACTTCCTTGGAATACATCAGAATACTTCTCAATATCCTGTTCTTTACTATAGAATATAGAGCCAGAAAAACAATAACTAATGCCTCGATAATTGCGATCGCTGTCAAGACTTTCATATCTGTAACCTCCTATAAACATAATGTAGTATTATTATGCCACCCAACTATTATTATAACACTTAATGAACACTTATATCCATCTAAAATTGACTATTCTTAGTCAACATCAATATATATTACAAGCTTGTCGCCATCCCTAAGCAATGTATCATGACGGGGTATAATATAATCCTCATCTCTTACAATCATCACAAGGTTCTGATTCTTAGGAAGAACGACCTCTCTTACCGCCTTACCCAGCCACTTATGATTCATTCCTATGTCTGTGATGATACACTCAAATTCATCATCTACCGTATCAGTTAACGACTCCTTAACCAGTGTATACTGTTCAACAAATCCCGCGCTGATAATACCTGTTGGGATAGCTACCATTCCAACACCTAAGAACGATGTGAAAATTGCAAGTATACGACCCGCAACCGTAACTGGATATATATCACCATAGCCTACCGTCAATAATGTAGATACTGACCACCATATTCCAGAGAATGCATTCCTGAATACTTCTGGCTGGGCATCATGTTCAAATCCATACATGCACAGACTGCTTGCAACCATAAGCATCAGTATAAGGCACATACTCCACATAATCTGGCTGTACTTCTCCTTAAGTACTGAAGTAATAACATTGAACGCGTCATATTGCGAATTAATCTTAAAAAGTCTAAAGATTCTGATAACGCGAAACAGCCTGAATGCCACAAGTCCCATAGGAAACAGGAATGGAAGATAATATGGGAAGAAAGTAAAAAGATCTATTAGTCCATAGAAGGAAAATACAAATCTAAATACTGCCCTCCATCCTGACAGTTCCGGATATAGAAACTCAGCAGTCCACAGTCTGAGAATATACTCAATCGTGAATATCACAACAGTTAACAGTTCAATTGTATTAAGCAGATTGACCATACCTGCGGCTTCATCAAATGTAAACGCAAGAGTCGCAAAAAGGTTAAGGAAGATAACAATTACTATAAAGAAGTCAAAGCCGGTACTAATCCAGTCATTCTTGTTACCTATCTCAATGATATCAAATATTCGCTTCTTAATTGCCTTCATACGTTACACACAGTCCGACTGCTTCTCCTAGATCCGGACCCAATTCCCTTCAATAAAATAGATAAAGAGGTGAGGTACTCTGCCCTCACCTCATAATCAACTAATATCAACTATTACAGCCTAAACTGCATAATAAGTTCATTAAGATTAGCTGCCTGCTCAGAAAGTGTCTCTGATGCTGCTGCAGTCTCCTCAGATGCTGCAGTATTATTCTGAATTATATCTGCAATAGTATTAACTTCTCTCTTTATATTGGCCGAATCAGATGTAAGCTCATTCGTATCTTCATTAATCTGAACAAATGCCTGTGATATCTCAGCCGAATTGCTCACAACACCTGTAAGACACTCAAATGTAGTATCTGCACTTGCCTTGGCCATCTCAATCTTCTCAATACACTTATTGATAAGTTCTTCTGTCTGCTTGGAAGAATCGCTACACTTATTGGCAAGATTACCTATCTCATCTGCAACAACTGCAAATCCCTTGCCATGCTCACCTGCACTTGCAGCTTCAACCGCTGCATTGAGCGCAAGAATATTAGTCTGGAATGCAATAGAGTCAATAGTCGCAACAATCTTGCGGATATCATTAGACATCGACTCAACATCCTTAACTGCCTTAAGAAGCGATGTCATCTCCTCATTACCCGTCTTAATCTGTGAATCTAATATCTGAAGCTTCTTATTAACTGTTGCCTCATTACCTGATGTATTGGCAATTCTTACTGCAATATCATCCACTTCTCCTGCAACTGTCTGAATCGAATTAGCCTGAGCAACAGTTCCCTGCGAAAGACTCTCGGCAGCATCCGCAAGCTCTCTTGCACCTACTCCGACACAGTTGGCTGATTCTCTAACCTCAGCTATAAGCTGCCTTAATATAATATTAATATCATTAACGGCACGTGTGAGATTGTCGAACTCACCCGGATAATCCTTCATACTGTCAGATGTAAGATTGTACTCAGACATTGCGCCAAGAATTCTGCCCGTCTCTCCGATTATTCCCTTAAGTGTCTCCTGAAGTGAATATGTTGAGTTAATAAGAATACCTATCTCATCCTTCTTGGATGACTTACTAAGCTTCTCAGAGAAGTCACCTGCTGCAACCTTCTCGAGTGACTCCTTGACTCTTATAACACTTCCTGCGATTGATCCCGCATATAAGCCACCTGCTAACATAGCAACTACCGCTAATGCTGCAATAATCATATACAGCTTGTTGTTAGAAGCATTAATAACTGATGTAAAGTCAGACTCTGGAGCTGCTATAACAATACTCCAGCCATTAGTTCCTTCAAGAGGAGCATATCCACAGATAACTGATTCACCCTTATATGTATAGGTTCCTTCACCTGTCTCACCTGCCACGAGCTTCCTGCCTATGCTGCCAAGTGCACCATTCTGATCCACCATATTGAACTCAGTAATAAGTGTCTCATCTGGATGAACAATAACTGTTCCGGTTCCATCCACTATATATGCATAACTGTGGTCAGAGATATTAATGGATGAAGTAATTGCCTTAATAAAATCGACATCCATTCGATAGTACACAACGCCTATGGTCTTACCGGCATCATTAATAACAGGCGCTGCAACACTAAATCCATATGTATTGGTATACTTACTCAATGTAATATCTGATACATTGACATTGCCTGCCATTGCCTGAATAACATAGTCACGCTCACTAAAATCTGTACCATCCTTAAGGCTTATACCCTTGTCATCAAGAATGTTACCACTTGTAAAGCCGTATATCTCGGCAAGCTTATCAATCCTCTCGCCCTTAGCCGCAGCTGAGGCGCTTGATGTAAGTACTCCATCAACACCGGTAGCACTTGCAATATTCTTATAATCATCAATTCTTGATGATATCTCATCACTTGCCAGCATAGTAGATGTCATCATACTGTCGCTGACAACCTTCATTGTACTTGAATAACTGAACTTGGAGGAAATCACTCCGACAGCAACCATGGCTACCAGTACAATTCCTCCTATCATAAGCTGCATCTTACCTCTAAGCTTCATAGAATACTTCCTTTCCCATCAATCCGTCCATATCTTCAATATCTAATACAGTTAATGTGTATTTTTCTGATAATTCGTCTTTTTTTCTGAATATACAACTATCTAAAGTATATCTAATTATGCCAGACAATGGCAAGTACTTTTTACCTATTTTTATTCTAATCTTGCCCTTGTTTTTAATATGTGTGATAATTACAAAAGTGCAATAGAAACGGAGAATTATGTATGAAAAGATTTGATGGAATAATTTTTGATGTAGATGGAACAATATGGAATTCCACGCCAGTGGTAGAAAACGCATGGAACGCTGCGCTTGAGGCAGCTGGCTATTCAGAAAGAGTAACTGCTAAGAGACTTCAGGGTCTTTTCGGCCTCCCAATGGAGGACATCATCAAGGATATACTTCCATGGGCTACTGATGAACAGGTCGCAGAGTTCGCTCCTGTCTGCTATAAATATGAGGATGATTATCTGACAGCAGAATCAGGTATTGTATATGAAGGCCTGGAGGATATGCTTAAGGCTCTTCATGGCAATTATCCGCTGTATATAGTAAGTAACTGCCAGGCAGGCTATATTGAGTTAATGCTCGAGAAAACTGGCTTTGGGAAGTACTTTGACGGTCATCTGTGCCCTGGTGACACAGGAATGCTCAAGGCTGACAACATTCTCAAGATATGCTCAGACTATAATCTTAAGTCAGCCGTATATGTTGGAGATACTCAGATGGATGCCAACGCCTGTGCTGACGCCGGAGTTCCTATAATATTTGCAGCATACGGCTTTGGAACAGTTGATAAGCCATATGCTACAATTAATTCGCCAATGGAACTATTAGATGTTCTTGATTAATATGTATCACAAGGGTTGATTAGTTCTGCACCACTCTATAGTCTTACGAATTCCCTTTGTGAAAGATGTGTTGATACTGAACCCTACGCTTTCCTTAAGTTCTGATATATCGGCCTGTAACCACATAATCTGGTTCGGGCCGTATTTTATTCTGCCAAGGCCAAGTTCTGCATATGGATTAATTGCATCTCTCAATTCCATTATATATTCTTTAAGAGGTCTGGCCTCACCCGAACCGATACAGAATACCTTTCCATTCACTGATTCTGCCATGGAATCATCACAGCCTGCATTGGCGAGTGCAATGAGAGCACTGGCCGCATCTTCACTATATATATAGTCCCACTTCTGATTACCAGCCGTGAGCATCGGCACATCTCCCCTAAGAATCTTACGTATTGTGCTTATTATCATTGAATTCTCAGTGTCATAAGGACCATATACACTTAGAATTCTTACCCATATATGTCTTAATCCCAGTTGATTGCATCTTAATCTTGTCATCTGTCCCGCGCACAACTTAGCCATTCCGTATGCATTCTCAGGATGCACAGGCGTATCAGGTGTGAGCACACCCTCTACACGTCCATACTCTGCCTGCGAACCTGCTCCGATGAATGTACCGCATCCAAGCACAGAAGCCAGTTCAACCGCATCAAGCGAATATCTTACATTCTGATTCTGCATAATCGTGTCATTACGGTCTTCACCAGTTGTTCCAGCCCATGCAAGATTGATGAACGCCGTCTTATTTCTGTCATCCTCGGACCATTCGGATGCTGCTATAAGCAACTCTTTCCAGTCTTCAGGCACATCAAGATCCTCTCCACTGTTACCTAGATACAGCGCCAGTTCCCAGATCTCATCCATATCACATTCAATCTTCCTCACAAGATCATTATCTGGAATTCGATCATTTCTCATAGAATCAGGCCTAAGAAGAGTAATTACTTCCACTCCATCCTGTATACACTTTTCAATTAGTGCCATCCCAATTGCTCCGGTAGCACCAGTTAGTATAAGTCTATTCATCTTTTCTATATACCTTCACAATATATCCTACAATTATCTCTTCTTTTGGCTCCTTGCATCTTGCTCTGTCTCTCAATGAATGAAGCATAAGCACACTGGCTCCCTGCTCATCCTTATCATACCTGCATTCAACAATCCACATGTTATCAGAGACACATACCACCATATGCTCGCCATTCCTCGGGCTTCGATCGTTAGCAAGAAGCAGTATATCGTTCTCAAAATACTCTGGCGCATACATGTTATTAGGCAGTCTGATACCCATGAAGATCTTCGGCCTGATATCATCATTCAGGCTTGATATATCGATGATACCAAATCGGTTGTTCATCTTAAGATTACCACACTCTCCGACAGAAGCATTCATAATCTCAACTGCTTTTTCGCTTACTTCCTTAGATTCCAGCTTGTCACGATGAAAGTGAATTGCCCAACGTACAAAGTGCGTAAAGCTCTCAGGCAGCTGGCGCATTGTCTGAAGCGACTCGCAGGTCTGTGGCGCAATCGTGCCACTTCCAACAAGTTCATCTACACTAACTCCAAATACCTTAGCGAGCTTAATCGCCGTCGATAAGGTGCAGTCCTTGGAATCACTGTACAGAAACGACTTAAGTGTACTAAGCGATATATCCGCAAGTTCTGCTACCTCCTGAAGCGTAATTTCCTTCTGCTCTACATACATGCCAACATTACGTCTAAAGCTATGCATATAATCTTCCGGTTCTGACGTAAGCCTGGCAGAAAGAGCCTTTAATCTCTTCTCCTCAAGCATATACTTCCCTTCTTCCCTTGCATACGGCCTGCAGGCCGGCAATAATTACAACAACTTCTTTATCCCTGGTATCTTCTTAAGAATCTGCGTTATAACAAATCCTGCGCAGAAGATAAATGCGGCATATCCTATCCCCATAAGCATGCCGTTAATATGGAACTTATCCCTTGCCTTCCACACATATCTCATGATTGGAAGTCTCATAAGAATAATATGTAGAAGATATATTCCAAGCGTACTCTGTCCTATTCTGACAATCCACTCCCGGACTCTGTCATTGGAAATGCGTTCCCCCACGCATCTTAGTACGATGAATATTGTAACCACATTGAGGATATTGAACGAATCGTTGAATACCTCTCTTGTATCTGTATATCCAGCTCCCTTATATGAGCACACATACCAGTTGGCAAAGCAGGCTAACCCCATGAATAGTACATCCGCAACTATCCAGATACTGACCTCTTTCCTGTTAAACTTAATCTCCCTGCTCAGATAATATCCCAACAGCGGACATACAACGAACTGTTCTGCCAGCCAGCGCGGAAAGAATGCACTGTAAAGTGCAAAGTTACTCTGAAACAGAAGATACTGTATTGCAGTATATCCATTAATAACAAACATAAGCACAAAGAGATACTTCCCTATCTGATGGCTCATATTCTTCGCAATCAGGGCTAGTATTGGAACCGCCGCAAGCATTGCCATATAACTGTACAGATACCAGTATGACCAATTGTGCCTCTCACTGCTTATAAATGTCACCAGAAAATATCTGATATCAAAGCCTTCCCCATTGATGAGTATAGTCTCTATATAACTGATGAGAGAGAAGATGAACAACACTGCCAGTATTCGCGGTATCCTCTTGCTATAGACCTTCTTGATAGAATCATTCTTCTCCAATAATATTGCACCGGATACCATAATAAAAAGTGGTACATTGGCCTTAACAAATACTGCAATAAAGTGATATATCCAGTATGCCACATTATGATAATCCGTAGATGTATACAGCAGAAAACCATTCTCTTCAGTATGATTAAACACTACCATAAAGCATGCTACTATACGAATCAGTTCGAGATATACTTTATATTCCTTCTTCTCCATTCGGCGTCCTCTCCAATCCGTCAGATAATGCATACACCAAGGCACGATACCATCACTGCCGGAAGAATATACCTTGGATCCTGAGCTGGAATTGACAGTAGCATCATTCCCTGTAACAGTATTACCGGTAAAAACGATAGTGCTTCATAGCGCCGCTTATTAATAAACACACACACCATTGTGATAACAATTAGCAATAGCGCGATGCCACCCCTGTAAGCTGCACACTTCCACAAGGCATTAGTCTTAGCCATATTAAGAAATCTGCCCGTGTATTCTCCAATAGCAGTAGTCCTTGCCTCCCATTCTGGAAACTGCCTTATCAATTCCTGACCGCTGCTATATGTTCCCATTATCCACACATAACCATCGTCAGGTGTATTAATTCGCCATACAAGATTATTCATCTTAAACAGCTTCCTAATGTAATCAACCGGATGACTTGTAAAATACACTACATTGGCCTTCATAATATCACCATGAAGTCCAAGGCTGTCGACACGTTCTATCCTGTCTCCCATCACTCCCCATGTACGGGATACATTGTCCGCCCAATACGGATCAGTAACATAGGCTTCCTGCCATACCTCAAGAGGCGCCACTTTTTCCATCATAGCGACAATCGAATCATCAAGCTCATAGTCTGCAGTTGAATAGGCACCAAGCATATATATTGGCATAGTATATGTGACATAGCCAGGTGATACAACCTCTGGCTCATATCTGTGCAGGAATGCGCCTCGTACACAGAAGAACACCACAAGCATGGTTACACATGAGATGATAAGCTTTGCCCCCAGATCCTTCCAACCCTTAACAAGCATTACCACCGCAAGTATTGCAATACCCGTCACAAGTGGCAGCCACCCTGCATGACGCATCATAGCAGCTATGATTCCCCACACTGTCAGCTGAACTATTCGCAGTATACTTCCCTTCTCACGTATACAGTACAGAATCGATACAACAACCCCAAGCACAGCTATCGAATAGGGTGAATCCTTGTAGAATATTATAATATACTCATAACCTGACAGCCCCAGCGTGAGTGTCAGCAGAGCATAGATAACTGAGATCCATCTGCGTCCGTATCTGTCCAGATATCTGACCACCTGGTACTGTGCCGCCAGAAACATAAGCGCCTGTACGAAGATAACTGCACGCGGCGACTCATATCTCCACATACAGAGCCTCAGGAAAAGATAATATGTAATTGGATGCCAGTCTCTCCATCTGTCATGATGGAAGATATCATTGAGTATATTAGCTCCATCATCGGGAATTGACGCCGGACTTACGCTTAATAACATAAGTAACGTTGCGACCGCAATTATAATCATTGCAATCACCCACTGAATTGTGGGGCTTTCACTCTTCTTAAAGTACTTCATTAATCCACCTTATATCCGATTAGTAGACGCATATATGCGCCACATCTCCAACTATCACAACCTGACCTTCTTCGAATTCATTCCAGTCTTCCGATTCAAACTTCTGCTTAATCTCTGGATCCTGGTCAAGAATGTAGAAGTTCCTTCCAAGATAGTAATTGACACTTGTGTAGTGACTCCAGATTCTTCTAAGTGACCTGACGGATGTATCCGAGTAGTATGTTATACAGTCCCAGTAATCCGAAGAGTTCTCATCATAGTAGAATACGATGCCATGCACCTGTATCCCTGCGTTCTGCTCATATTCATCTATCACACGCCCTATACTGATGACCTCATCTCTGTCAAGTTGGTTGCTCTCATATCTCTGCCCGAATATTACGGTGAAGCTTATTAGTTCCATCAGCAACAGTACAACACCGCATGCACAGGCTATATATCCAATTATTCGTTCAAAAAATGCCCCTGACTTACTATCTGATACAGTCCCATCTCCAAGCAGCATATGCAGAACAACAGCCCCCGGGAGCACGCCTAATGGATAACTTACTCTGGCAACAGCCCTGCCAATCACATATAGCACGAACTGAAGAAGCATTATTATCACAAATATATATATTACATATGCAAGATTAAGAAGCACACTCCCTGACTCATCATGTCTGGCTGTCAGTACGGCACGCACACAGGCAAGTAATCCAAGTACTACGACAATGGCACACCATGCGTGCGCCGGCATGACAACATCAAGAATTCCATCTGTGTCCTTCATAATATCAATCATTCCGGTTAATGCAATCTTAAGCGATTCACCAAGTGTCTCGCCCATCAGTTCAACTCTGTCACTATGAAAAGCGAATGCCATCATAAAGAATGAGGCCGCGTTGACAAATACATATTCTATACAGGCTTCAACATTAAATCTTATAAGTGTGCGTATGCTTCCCTTGGAAAAATAGATAAAGAGTGGAAGCAGTATTCCGACAAATGCACCTGGCACTGCCTGATAGCACAGCTGTGCAAGGCAAAGAAAAACCGTACTCCATACAATATCCCTGACACTTCCTCCGTCCATTCTGTCTGTAAAAAACTT
Organism: Lachnospiraceae bacterium; assembly: GCA_045641365.1. Taxonomy (GTDB): domain Bacteria; phylum Bacillota; class Clostridia; order Lachnospirales; family Lachnospiraceae; genus Colinaster. The sequence goes on along the minus strand of JAZUGT010000017.1, from coordinate 39,194 downwards.
AACAGCTAGTACAGTAAAAAGAATACCACTACAGAAGCCAAAAGCTTCCAGAAAAAGGAAGTAATCAATAATAAACACATTGATAAGCAGCATCGGTGCTAACAGAAGCGACCAATATCCAATATGTCTGTATAACAGCTCCGCCAGAATATATATGGCCACACAGAGTGTAATCATACCTCCCCAGTATAGAATGTAAAATGTCACATCCACAGCAGCACCTGTCATCGCAAACAGCATATATAATCCCGCTGTCACGAGCCTTCCATTGTCAAGTGCCATATGAAGTGTTGTATTGGCATAACCACTGTCGAACGTAGCAAATGTATCCGTTGCAAAGTTAAGTCTGTGACCTGCAAAGAAGAATACCATCGTATAGACGATTGCTGCGCACAATAACACTATTCTTATATTATTATCAATCCACTTTCTCAATACTCTGTCCTTACCACTCTTTGTATTAGTAAAATGAGCCGAACCAAAAGGTCCGGCTCGATAGTATTATATCACATATTAACAGCCTCGATAATCACTTTGGCCATATAATCAATCTTCTCATCTGTCATTCCAGGATACACACCTACCCAGAACGTATCTCTCATGATTCTGTCTGTATTATCAAGTGTTCCAACTACCCTGTAACCTTCTCCGGTTCTTCGCATCTCATCAAAGCAAGGATGCTTAATAAGATTACCAGCAAAAAGCATTCTGGTCTGAATGTTCTTACTCTCTATATATGGAACAACAGTATTACGATCAACGCCATCCGCGCAGGTCATCATGAATCCAAACCAGCTTGGATCCGAATTAGGTGCTGCCTCAGGAAGTATAAGCTTATCACTCACACATTCGAGCGCCTTATGAAGTCTTGCCCAGTTAACCTTTCTTCTCTCAACAAAGCCTGGGAACTTCTCAAGCTGAGCACATCCAATTGCTGCCTGCATATCAGTTGCCTTGAGGTTATATCCGAAATGAGAATATACATACTTATGATCATAACCAAGTGGAAGTTCTCCATACTGTCTGTCAAATCTGTGACCACACATATTGTCCTGACCAGACACGCAGACACAGTCTCTTCCCCAGTCTCTGAAAGAACGTATACACTTGTTCAGAAGTGCATTATCTGTATATACGGCACCACCCTCTCCCATGGTCATGTGATGAGGTGGATAGAAGCTTGATGTTCCTATATCACCTATTGTACCCGTGAACTTCTCCACACCATCTATTGTATACTTAGAACCCAGAGCATCGCAGTTGTCCTCAACAAGCCATAGATTATGCTTGTCACAGAAGTCCCTGAGAACCTTTAAGTCAAATGGATTACCAAGTGTATGAGCTGCCATAACAGCCTTGGTCTTATCTGAAAGTGCTTCTTCGAGAACATTAACATCCATATTGTACTGTGGAATAGTCACGTCAATGAACACAGGAACTGCTCCATACTGAATAATTGGTGTTACTGTTGTTGGAAATCCTGCTGCCACTGTAATAACTTCGTCCCCACGCTTGATCGCCCTATCACCAAGAAGTGGCGATGTAAGAGCCATGAATGCACAAAGATTAGCTGAGGAACCGGAATTGACAAGTGCACAATACTTTATCCCCAGGTAATTAGCAAGCTGCTTCTCAAACTGATCTGTATATCTTCCAGATGTAAGCCAGAACTCCAGGGAACTGTCTACAAGATTAACCATCTCCTCTGTATCATATACTCTTGAAGCATATGGAATTCTGTCTCCTTCTTCATATGGCTTCCTGTTATCTAGATGAAATCTCTGACAATACTCCTTAACATCACTTAGAATCTTTTCTTTTGCCTGAGCTTCTGTCATATTCTCGAACATATCATTCTCCATTCGTTATTATTCACTACTTAACTCCTATAATATTACTATTTTTAGACTCTTAATTCAATCACTATGTGTTCTCTGTATGTTGTGACAGACTTTTTATCTGATTATTTTTTTGTTTTTATCTTTATGCCGTCTCGAATGTGACACATACAGCCCGTATACTTACACCATAACAAGCAGACGAAAGAGAGGTGCATCCAATGAACACAAATAGCAAAAGCAGTTCAGGTAGCGATGATCAGCAGTACGTATGGCGCTGTACAGTATGTGGTTACATATATGACGGTAATCCCCTTCCAGAACATTACATATGTCCAACCTGCAGTTCACCCGCACCTAAGTTTGAAAGAATAACCAGTTCTGAAATGAATTGATAGTAATTAACATTTCATATATTACAAGTGGAGGTATGTCATATGAAGAAGAATTTTATGAATGGCGAAACAGAATGTGACTCCAACGAGAAGTGCACTATCAAAAAGTGCGATGAAACAGATGTAAGATTCTACAGATGTGAACTGTGCGGGCAGATGATGGCCTGTATCGGTGAAGCATCTCCAACACTTACATGCTGCAGTCAGAGTATGAAGGAACTGATCCCATGTAGCACCGATGGAGCTCATGAAAAGCATGTACCCGTATATCATGTTGATGGCCACAAGGTAGAAGTCGAGATAGGCGAACAGCCACATCCAATGACGGAAGAACATTACATTGAATGGATATGTCTTGTTACCTGCTGTGGCATACAGTGGCATCCACTAAAGCCTGGCGATGAGCCTCGTACCTGCTTCAGAATCAAGAAGGACGAAGAGGTTATCGCAGTGTATGAGTATTGCAATATACACGGGCTTTGGAAAGCATAGATTAGTGTTCTACTAAGTTATTCCCATCCTTACCCCAGGCCGTCGGCACACCCCATCGTGTCGGCGGCCATCCTCATGTGATGGCGCCCTATTCTACGATTCAGATCTATCTGCAAAAAGCAGTGGTACAACACATATGAACAATGTCCATCCGACCGGATTACATATATGGAACATCCACTCTGTCATTCCTGCTGCTGAGAATCCAATTATTACAGCAGGAGTAATCAGAGAATACATATCCTTTCCTGATACCTTTCTGAATACCAGACATCCAGTTATCAATGAACAGATTCCAAATATAATCACATAGAATCCTGCAATCATTCCGAAGTCATGTATTGCCTGAAGGAATGAATTGTGCGCATGAATAGCCAGTTCTCCATCAGCCATTGGAACCCCCATCTCATCATGTCCCGTAAGGTTCCATGCGGCAATGTATCTCTTAAAGAGATCTATTCTTCCGTTACTGAACTGCTCAATTCCTTCGGATGCCTGTTCAACATCTTCGTCACTCACCTCATCTGTAAGCAGTACTGCTCCCTGAATTGCAGGAAACATATCAAGTCTTGCCTCCTGCTGCTCTTCCACTGGCTCTGTTCCGTTCTCATCTGAGATTCCAAGAAGCTTCTCTCTTGCACAGTATATGAATCTGTCGAGGTTCATATATCTTACATCATCAGATGCTGTTCCCTCCTGAATCTCCCATCCGTCAATCTCGATATCAGAACATACTGGTTCATTGAATATTGCTGGAACAATTCTTGTAAATGTAAATACGCTTGCGATCATTACTATGGATACGATTGCAAGTACAAACATCTTAACAGCATCAACAGTTGCCTTAATTCCCGTTCTCATTCCTATTGCATATATTCCCAGCGTCACAATTAACATCGCAATTACAGCAAAAAAGCCCGTTCTTGAGAGTGTAAGTAACATATAAGATAGCGCAGAGCCAAGAAGCAACATCTCCTTCCACATTCCAGTGAAGTAACATATTCTGTGAGCTTCGCTCCCCTGCTCATTATGAACTCTAATCTTATGGTATCTGCGAATAAACAGCACAAGAGCTGCTGCAATCACAAGTGTCAGATACTCTGCTGTAACTGTTACTGTATGATATAGCATTCCATATCTGTAATAATAGAAAGCCCTGTAAGGTCTGTGCACAAGACAGTATCCCACCGTAAATACATAGTTGCATATTACACCATGACATATATTGGCAGATAATGTGTCAGCCTTATCCCAGGTAAGCATCCTAAGAGAAAGTATTAGCAGCATTACCCATGTCACTGTAATCCATACATATCCATTCCTGAATATGCTCATCAGTACAAAGAGTAACACCGTGCAGACTGCATACGGAATTCTGATTCTGCCTGCTTTCTTCTCCCTGATAGAAGTAATCATAGTTCGAATGATACCTATAATAACGATTCCACCAAGAATAATTATCTGCGCATTAAGCTTGTATATAAGATCCTCATCCTGGACACCTATATGTGGCTTGGCATAGAAGTATCCGAACACTGCCGCTGCAACCAGATATATTGCGTTAATTATATTGAACAGTTCTCTTCTGCTAAAGGTAACTATTATGGCTAATAGGAACCAGCATAGCATCTTCCTCATTGCATATTCGTGGAAAATATCATACAGACCATTCCAGTACTCATAGCACTGCCACAACGCTCCTGCGAAGCATACTGGCTGTAACCATGATGACAGTTCACTAACAATAGCAGTACCACTATGAATACTGCCTATTCCAGATCGCCTTCCCCACAGTACCCACAACAGATATACAGAAAGAAGTGCTATTCCTGCATCGTACAGGATAATATCCGCAGTCTCTGTTCCAAATGCTCTGCCAGGAAATACCATAAATAGCAGAATCCCGGTAAGTATCACTATCACCGGAGTGAATACCAGTCTCTCTAACACCAGAACATCAAACTGGACGTCTGCTTCCAGGTGAGAGTCAAAATATCTCCTAATCATAGCGCATAATGCTAATCCCAGAACTGCAAGTATTATAAAGATGACCACATTCTGCCAGGTATTAAATGAGATACCATATGCATACGTTGCATAAGTATTGTAATCAGAAAGCTCTGCTCCATCGTATACTGCGGCAAAACAGAACGAATTACCTGTATTGGCATGCATCTCATATCCAATCATCAGGGGCGAATCAACACCGCTAATCTCGTAAGTATAGAAGCTGCCTCTGGTTACATTAACCTGCGTTGGAATCCTGATATATCCAGGAACCTGGAAATCCTCTGGAATAGTACGTATTACATGACACACAAGACGAGACTTGTCATCATAAAGAGAGAAATCGTATTCTGCCCCAGGTGTCACATTGGTTAACATAACATCAACATATCTAAGTCTCGTTCCATCTGTAACAAATGGCTGTGATGCAAGTGATATATCACTAATCTCAGCAGGCTCAACCACATCGGCAAGTTCGCTGGTCCTGTTGACCGATGTCCTGTGAATAAGGCCTGTTGGCCATATACCAAGCATCACGACAACAAGCAGTGTCACCACTATAATCTGTATTATATTACTAAGCTTTAACTTATTAATCATTGTTACTCCCCGGCAAATAGTATCCTATGAATGCAGAACAGATTCATAGATTCTCATATATTTTTCCGTAATACTCTCTACAGCAAATCGACTGAAAGCCTCATCCTTAATCGCATCATGATCGAATGTACCAAGTCTTCCGATCATCTCTATAATGCCATCACGTATGCTCTCTGCATCATAACCCTCCAGCAATATTCCATTCGTATCCGTCACTATGGAAGCCGAACCGCCCGAATTAGTCGCAAGAATCGGAATACCTATCATCGCCGCCTCTGCCATTGTGCAGCCGAATGACTCGAATCTGCTTGTTGACATCAAAAAATCCATCTGCGAGACAATCTGATATACCTCAGGCTGACTCTTCCTTCCATGAAATATCACATTCTCGCAAAGTCCCAGTTCTGACGCCATATCCTCAAAAGTCTGCCTGTACTCCCCATCTCCGACAAAATGACATACATAACTGATACCATCGTCAGCAAGAAGTCTAAGCGCTCTTAGCAGCACTGGAATGCCCTTGATATTCAGGTCATACATCCCTGCGACAAGACACATATTAATCTTGCCATGTATGCGAACGCTATAATCTGCACTTATATTATCAATTGCCCTGATGCCGTTATATACAGTATGAAACTCGTAGTTAGGGAATATGGCCTTAAGGTCCGAAGTCAACTTGTCAGATACACATGCATTGTACCTGCTTCCACCATACGACATATATGCATACTGATGATGTGGAAATGACCTTACACCCGAAAGATCTGCGCTACTGTGCTCTGTAATAATTACCGGAATATGAAACATCTTTCCAAGCGAAACTGCAAATCGCCCAGCTTCCGTTGCAACATGAGCATGAATTAGATCAGGCTTAAACTCTCTGACAATCTGCTTCATGGCTCTGTACATGTACAGCCTGTTCTTAATCTTGTCCTGCAGTCTGTAGCGTGAGCGATATGTCACTATCCCCAGTTCTTCCTTCTTACTCATGTAATCCTTCAGATTACGCTCATAAGGGTAATATATTGCAACATTGACACCTGGCTGCCTGGCCAGATCCTGCGCTGCTATTGTATGAAATGACTCTACCGGATCCTTCTCTTCAATAGAGAAGTACCAGCTAACCATATATAATATATTCATTACTGCCTCTTTGTGTTACTACATCCTTCGCATAATCCCATCTGACTTATCTGGTTCGTCTTAACCCGTACATCTTCTTGAAGTTCTTAAAGTCTCTAAGTGACTTCCAGCCTATACAGGCTATCCTGGTAAAATTGATGGAACTTGCGCCTCCCTGCCGTGGTGCAAATGATATGTCCCTAAAGCATATCTGTCTGGAATCATATACCCAGAATGTGGTGAGCATAACATTAGGAAGGTTATACTCATCATCAAAACGTTCTATGTACTGTTCCAGAAGGCTTCTGCTCATAAGTCTGAATGGTGCATTGGCATCAGGTATGCGAACTCCATAATAGATATAAAGCAGTACACATAGAACTCTCTCTACCAGCTTACGTGCCATGCCGTCTCCTCTGACAGGACGACATCCCACTATGGCATCATTAGCCTCTCTGTCATTCCAGAATGCTCCGAACTCTGCCGGACTAGTCTGACCATCTGAATCCGTCTGAAATATATAATCTGCCCCCTGGGCTACTGCATACTTATACAGTGCAATAAGCTTGGCACCATGAAAACGTGCTGTATCTGACATAATCTCAATATCGTCATATTCATCGCACAGCCTGGTAAGAATCTCGTGAGTTCTGTCCATGGAACCACTGTCCGCAATGATTAACTTCGAACCTTCATCTGCCATGGCAAGGCACTCATGCCACTCCCGCACTGTCTTCTCTATATTCTCTTCTTCATTGTATGCAGGCATTACAATGTATAATCTGTTACTCATAATTCTATCCATTTACATCATATTCTTTATTCGGATTATATCACAAAATATGGTACAATACAGTAAATTGCACTAGAAAGAGAATCGCGATTATGAATATATTACTTATAACTCCAATGCTTCATCAGGGTGGCTTTGAGCGCATATGTGTATCCACTGCGAGGCTTCTTAGCGAAGACCACAATGTGACAATTGCGACCTTCAGCCTTGATGATATAGCATATAATATCGATGGCCTTAATGTTGTTAACCTTAATCTTCCTGCCGTTCCTGGCAAAATCGGGAAGATTATCAATATCTTCAGGCGTCGCTATGCACTTAATAAGGTAATCCATGATCTTAACATTGATGTTACATACAGCTTCGGAACAACTGCCAATAAGGCCAGTTGTCTCACTACTTCGAGGGTGCGCAAGTTAATGGCATGTCATTCTTTCGAAGAGCTTAAGAATGCCCCATACATGCGACTTATGGGTAAGCGCGCTGATGTAATATTCTGCTGCGCCGAGAAGATGACGGAGTATACCAATGAACATTATGGACTTAAGCAGGTGCATACCCTATGGAACCCATGTGAGACTGATAATATCCTGTCCGCCAGCAAGGACTCATCCATAGATGTTACTGATGTATATTCTGCTAAGGATGATATTGTTCTTCTTACAATGGGACGCGAGGATGATGTTAAGGGTTATTGGCATATGCTTAAGATCTTCAGAGGTGTCTATGAGGATATCCCTAACGTAAGACTTGCCGTACTGGGCTCTGGTGATTTCACCGAATATAAGAAGCTTGCTTCTGACTTAGACCTTGACAATCGTGTCATTTTTACCGGCAACAGGTCTAATCCATTCCCTTATCTTGCAGGTGCTGATGTATTCCTTATGACATCTGTGAGCGAAGGACTTCCTAATGTACTTGTCGAGGCTCTGACACTGTCAGTTCCAATTGTATCTGTCAACTGTCAGACTGGTCCTGCCGAGATACTTCACAGTGACATGAATGAGGCTGAGAATTCTACCGGTATCTTCTATGGTGATTACGGAATTCTCACCCCTGCTATAACACCTGATAAGGATATGACCGTTAACTGGGATGACAATCACAGAGTAATACTTGATATAAGTGAATCGACTATGGCAACAGCAATTAAGAATCTGCTGGGGGATCCAGTGGTTCTTGCCAAGTATAGAGATGTTGGACCTGTGAGAGCTAACGACTTTTCATCACAGACATATAAGAAAAACCTGGAGCAATATCTATAATGCTCCAGGCTTTTTGGCATAGTATATACTATTAATTACAGTACCATATATTTGACTAGTACTAGAAAAACAAATTATATGACCAATCAATCAAACATAAACATTCTATAATTAGCGCTTGATTCGTTATCATGAGCTCCTATCATAAATTGCGCATATGCAATTATTACTGTATCGTATTCGCCACTCTCAATCACATCCCTAACACTACCATCCATACTTCGTGGCACAATTACCTTTAATCTATTTAATCCTAACGCCAAAAATGGAGCCATTGAACTCTCGTATGAATCACCTATCAATAAAACATTACCATAATCAACATTATTATTCTGAATAGTATTGTTCCTGTATGCATCGTAAGAATAATGCCATGATGGCGAATCATAATAATCTACTGATTCTGCTTCGTCGTAAACTTCTTTTTTAATGAAAATATCAAATGCTCCTTCATTACTTATATTTCCATCATCTTCTATAATTGAGAAGCTGGTATCATACGATGGTTCCATCATCACATAGTCATCTAGACCAATATAACTATCAGACACCTTTTTCCCTTGTTCACCTAGCCAGCAATTATTATATTCCTGAACATTAAATTGCTCTTTATCATATAATGCAAGATCAATGCTATAGTTATAATCTTCATTCAATCTATTTGCTATTTTTAAAGCAGCCCACTCCGACGCTGGTACAGTCCAATGATGATCAGTCTTATAAAACATCTCCATTGAATCAAGTCCCTCACTTATAATGTCTTCTCTCAGATCTAAATAACTGATACCTGCTTCTTCAATTCTACTTAAAAATTTATCTGTGTTTCGCTTAATATATGATTCTCCTCCAAACTGAGACCTATAATAATCATCAGATATATATTTTGCCGGTTCACTGACATATAGTAATTGTATACCTTTCCCGTCTAGATATTCTTTAAAAGAAATCATTTCGGCAACTTCATAATCTGTCGATGTTTCATCATACTTTCCAACACTATATCCCGTTGTCGTTATGTTCATTCCAATAGTATTATTATAAAAACTCCTAACTCCTGTTTTTTTCAAAAATGTCCCGTTTATTTTTACAAGATTTGTTTTATACGGAAGAGAATCTAGAACAGTGTCATCTATGCCATTCATTGTCATACTCATAATACTATCACTCGTATCTGCCCTAGTTTCGCCTTCATTTGGAATTGTAACCTGTGATGATATTACCCCTTGTATGATCTCACTAAACTGAAGATAGAATTTCTGTTCTACTGCAGTTAAAAGAATAACCCCAAAAAATATAATCGCTATTATTTTATTTCTCATCCTACTCTACCCCCGATATTAAAAATTGCCGTAGAGAAATGGACTATTTTGACCACTGACAATGAAAGATACAGATATAACGAATAAACTCACTAATACAATTCCTTCAACAATTTCATATACATTCTTTATCTTTTTATTTGTAATTCCTTCCCTTATTCTGATACAAATCGGCATTGAAAAAATAATAGCGACAAGAATAAACCAAATATAATCAACAACTAAAAATCTTGCCCTCATATTTGCACTTCCTGGATTAGTATATACTATCATTCTCTTTATATACCTTAATCCACCACTTAAACTTTCCGAACGAAATATAACCCATTGAAAATTGATAATCAACAATGTAATGATTCTATACGCCATTTTGGTAATTCTTGCTTTGAACCTGTTGGGCAAGTCATAGGTTTTTTCGACGGAAATTAAAACAAAATATCCTATTCCCCATACAATAAATTGCCACCCTGCGCCATGCCACAATCCAGTAAGTAGCCATACAATGAAAAGATTGCAATAAACTCTAGCTCTACTTACTCTTGACCCACCTAAGGGAATATAAACATAATCCCTAAACCATGAGCCTAATGAAATATGCCAACGTCTCCAAAACTCTGATATAGACTTTGTTGTATATGGATAATCAAAATTCAGCTTACAATCTATTCCTAACATTTTTCCTATTCCAATTGCCATATCGGAATAGCCACTAAAGTCATAGTATAATTGCAAACTATAACATATTGCTCCAAGCCACGCCAAACTGGTAGATAGATTCTGCGTAGAATCAAATACCTCTGCAACTATTTGGCTCAATACATCTGCGATGAGCACTTTCTTGACAAATCCAGTCATAAATCTGACTACACCATCTGATATATACTTCTCTGTATAATTTCTATTATCTGAAAAACTATTGTATCTGTCGATTGGACCCGATTGCATTTGAGCAAAGAAAGATAAATATACTGCTGCTTCGAGAGGCGAAACATCTTCTATTTTTTTAGAATACACATCAATCAAATATGACAATGCTTTAAACGTATAAAATGAAATACCCAATGGTAATAATATGTTTTTAGTTTCGATATCAGTTCGAAGCACAGTATTAGAGATATTCACAAAAAAACCCCAATATTTGTGATATCCCAACACACACACATTCATAAGAATGCCCACTACTAAGCATAATTTGGCTAAAGTATTCTTTCTGTTCAGATTGTTGCTAATCAGCCATGCCACCCCAACATTTAATATAGTTAGAATACACATTACTAATAAAAATGAACTCGATCCACATGAATAAAAAACCAAACTAAATATTAGCAGAATAAAATCTCTACATTTTGCAGGTGCAACATAATACGCAATCATCAATGTTGGTAAAAAAACTAATAAAAAAGTTAGGCTTGTAAACTGCATTACATCTACTCCAGGCTTATTATTCTAATTCAATCACAAAGTTATATGTCCTGCAATTCCAATAGAATACCAACACACAATTCCGGGTAATCCTTTCCAACCTGGCAAAAGCCCTTCATTATCTCCTGCGAAAGATTGAGTTGAGTCATCTGCCCCGTCGTAAGTGGCTTAAGATATATACCTTCCACAGTATTAATACTGAATCCAGCCTTTGTACAATCATCCTTAATTGTATCAAGCATGTAGTATCTCTTATGTCCAAGATCAAGATCACTTTGCGACAGCATGGTTAGTTCATCAAGCAGTCCTGCCTCATGACCAACTCTACGATTCAGTGCGCCTCCATTAGGAACTGCAACATACATTAACCCATCATCCTTCAGGTAATTTCTAAAGATTTTTAACACTTCAACTGGGTCATCAACATGTTCAAGAATGAACCCTGCAACGATAATATCATACTTCTCATCTGTCTTAAAATCTTCAAAAAATGAATGAACCAGATTGACATTATCGTCATGCGAAGCTCTATAGGCCTCTATTATCTGTTCATCACCATCAACTATTGTATAATCATCAAAGTACTTCTTAAAGACTTCAGTCGTGCTACCATGTCCTAACCCCAGTTCCAAAAACTTCAGTCCATCGAGCGATTTCTTTTCACGCGCCAGCGTAACGATTCTATTAGGATAATAATCCATCATTAGTTTTATATCGTTTATATACTTATATTCCGACGAATATGCCTCAACCTTTTGTTCAATTGCCATTATTCATTCCCCCTGATACAATAATATTCTGCCCAGTAATTCTGTTTGCCTTTTCTGATAACAGAAAATCAATCATAGGTGTAACCTCTCCAACCTCAAGGTTTCTGCCAAATGGACTGTTTAAAGCATTCTCCTCAACTACATGATCGATTATCTCACCCAAGAACTTTGTCTCCATCATACCTGGCGATACTCCATTAATCATAATTCCACGAGCTGCATATTCTACAGAAAGTGCCTTCATCAATCCTAACATAGCATACTTTGATGTAACATATGGCGTCTCGAACTTAGGCGGTAATCCCTCTGTACAAGATGACAATACAAATACACATTGACCATTACTTTTATTCTTTATAATCTGCTTAAATATATGTGGCAACAGTTTTACACATGATCCCACCATAACATTCAGATTATCTTCAAATTCATTCCATTCAACTTTCGAAAAACGGACATTCTTTACATTTGGCGATACACAGTGAAGTATACGATTCGGCCATATTCCAGTTTTTTCTATTTTTTCAGTAATTGCTGCTTCATTACCGACATCATTCAAATCAGCCTGAATTAGTACCATTTTATCCTTGTACATGGTAGCAATATCACTCAGTTCATCATTAATATGATTATAATGTGCATAAATAAGCGAATATCTGTCTCCATATTCTCTCAAATATCTGCATCCTACTTCTGACGAAGCGCCAAGTATCAGTATGACCTCTTCCATCAATCTAATCTCCAATAAATCCTACTATCATCTTTCCGCGGACTACAAGCACCCCATCGTCCACACGTCTGACTCTGACTTTCAATGTAATCTGATTACTTCTATCATCAAGTTCAGTGACTTCTCCCTCGACAAGCAATGTATCATTAACAAAAACAGGCTTCATATACTTATATGAAACCTCATGAATCAGAGATCTTTCTCCTGGAATATATACACCAGCGAGAGTACTTGTGAAAGAAGATGTCAACAGACCAAAGGCTACTTTACTCTTGTAATTATGCTCTCTGGCAAAATCCTCATCCATATGAAGAGGATTGACATCCCCAGTTATCTCTCTGAACATATTCATCTTATCTTCAGAGACAAATACCTCAAAGTTTTCTTTCTGTCCGATATAACAATCAGAAAAACTATAATAGTTCATATTATGCATTCTCCATATGCTTTGAGATACAACTAATCATATCGCCCACATTACCAAATGACTTAATCTCATCAATTGAAAAATGTATACGAAATACTTTTTCCACCTCATGTACGATACTGAGCTGCGCCAGGCTATCCCATTCTTCTACGTCTGCTGCAACTGTATCCTCTGTAATATCCAGACTATCATCATCAAATTCGTCTCTTATTATCTCGGCTGCTCTCGCCAAAATCTCTTCTCTACTCAATCCAATACCTCCGCTATATAATTTACCTTATCTCTATACTCTGACAACAGTAATTCGTATTGTCCACTGTCTGATTTACTGAATCCCATTCGATCCAAAAGATCCTTAACAAGCACATTTTTCGTTGTTGGAATATACTCAGCCGCCAACTTAGCTATACCATCCCTACGAAGTGCCGCTGCTATATAGTTCATAACATATTCCTCTACACCTCTGTTAAGCACTCGACAGCTCATGAGCCATGTATCAACGAAATACTCTTCTTCTTCCATCTTCTTCAATATTATTACAGAGATAAGTCCATAATCACCATATCTATCTCTTAATTCAAAATATATGGTCTTATAGTCCGTATCTTCGGCAATTCTCTTAATATCATCAGCTGTATATCGAATTGTTCTAAGATTAAACTGATTAGATCTCTGTGTGAGCTGTGCAATTCTGTTATATGTCATCGGATCAAACGCATGGGCACGCGCTTCCATCTTTAAGTCCATCAGATAATCATCTATTGAACCATATTCTCTTTTTGCCCTTATACGCTCGTATTCAGTCTGATACTGTTGCGTCCTATTCTTATTCTCAGAACTAATTCCAGCCGTTTCAAAATAATTCTCAGACTGAAGATATCGAAGATATTCTGCAGGATTCTCCGGCATCTCCGGTACCGCCACCTGTGGAAGCTTCTCTCTGACAATTCCACGCTCGAAGGGACTGTCATCAACAAACACCATCGAATCAAATCCAATATTAAGCGTCTCCTGAATCACTTTAATATTCTCTGCTTTATCATTCCAGTTTGCAATAAACACTGCAAAGTCCGATAATTTAAGGACCATGTCATCAAGCTTCTCAAATGGCTCTCTGGCAACGCTCTCCTCATTCTTGCTACATACACACAGGATAATGCCAGCCTCCTTTAATTGCTTATAATATGCCTGAAGACTGCTATATACATGACCTATGCCATATTCGCCAATCTGAATACCATCTATACCATCATCGCCAATAATACCACCCCAAAGTGTATTATCCAGATCTAATATCAGACACTTTTTTATTTTACCGTCTGCGGAATTAATAATATCAATTACATTCTTAGCTACATCTGGCAACGCATCTAGTGAGATTGCCATCTTGCTATCATAATACAGATTATCATCAAAAAATGCCGACGCACCAAGTCCTATCTGTACCGAAAGCAAATCGAGCGGAAATACGCTATTCCTCGCCTCCATGCGCTCTTCAAGCATATAGTTAAGCTTTCTTAACTGAAATATAAATGATGATGATACCTTGCATGAATAATTACCAAAAATCCGATCATCAACTTCCGTGAAATTCGTCTGAATAATCCTTGCTCCAAGATTCTTATCAATGATATCCCAGTATGCTTCAATCTCTTCCATACTCAGCTCAGCGAACATCTTCCTTGCAGACTCGTCAAGGCTCATGAACTTTTCATACAGCTTTTCTGTTGACAGATATAGAAGAATATAATCTGGAGCAAATGCATATAAACCAGAATTCGTATCTCGTAGCTGAAGGTCAATCTGATTATATTCTGCATCATATACCTGTATATTGACCATTGAAAGCTTTCCATAACCCTCCACGGCCTTGGATACGAACTGTGTTGACACATTGCCAAGCACAGCCACCTTTCGTAGCTTACCATCTATCTCAAGCTTGCACGCCTTCTTAAGTTGTTTAAATTCGTAATTATTCATGTCTATCAATCGCCTCAAAGCATTGACTTATCACTATCGTAATTCTTATTAATTGAATTACCTTCCTCATCAAATCGCTCTTCACCAATAGTCTTCCAGTCCGTACAGCCTTTGCATATCTCTGGAATCTCATCCCACTTATGATTCATATGTAACTTTACGAACTGCTCATTACGTCTCTTCCAGATCTCCTGGATTGATTCCTTTGTTGCATCACCGCAGATATTCTCTGCATCAACATCCATGGCACATACAACAGCCTTTCCATCCCACGTAATAGCCAGTATTCCAACTGCATATCCACATGCGATTCGGTTCTCGAATCTATCCTGTCTGTATGAATCACACTTACCACCCCAGGACACCAGTCTGCGCTTTGTTGTCCAGGCACCTCTTTCTCTCCAATATGACACTATCTGATCAATTTCATGAGCGTTCTCTTCCATCTCCATCATCTTGACTTCAATAATTGGCTTTTCCAGGCCTAATTCACGCTTTCTGTTAAGAAGATATTCAATATTGGCATATGTAACATCCCTGTCACCATTCACACGAATCTTCTCATATACTTCCTTTGAGAATCCATCGCAGTCTATTGAAATGAAATCAATACCTGAATCCAGCAGCATCTCAGCCATCTCCTTATCAAGAAGCGTTCCGTTGGTATTAATCTCAATATCCTTCAAGCCCTTCTCCTTGGCATACTTGATAAAATAATATATCTTATACTTCTGAATTAATGGCTCTCCATAGAAGTCAAGCCATAGCCTTGTATAAGGATTGACCTCTGCTATCTCATCTATAATCTTCTTATATAGTAAGATGCTTAACTGTCCCTTTGGTCTTGTAAGCTTATCATTAGCACATGTTATACAGTTAAGATTACAGAAGTTGCCTGGCTCCAGAATGACATTCAACGGAAATTCTTCCATCTTAAACTTTTTCTCCAATTCAGCTAATTCCCACTCATACATAATTCTATTCCTCCATTTCTATATCATATATCCGCCTTCATCAACAACCAAGTACTTACACTTACTTGGAATCACTACCGTATTGCGCTTTGTACTTCTACTTGCATAGGCAGTCGCACCAATGAAAGTATAATCATTAACCACTATATTATTATTCATTGTTGACAGTGTGCCTATGAAGCAGTGATTCTTGATTTCTACATATCCCGTAATTACGCTTTTAATACAGAAAGTATTAAAATCCCCCGCAACCGAATCATGCCCAAATAAGGAATCCGCCAGAAACAGGTTGCAATTTCCAATCACTGCATCTGCCTGTATATCTGCATCTTCAAAAATCACATTGCCCTCTCCCAGCTTTGCGGTTGAGTGCACCCGGGCTGATGAATGAATATAATTGCCAAAAGAAAAACCCTTATCCTTACATAATCTGTACTTCTGTTCTCTGATTGTTGCCATCTGAGAATAACCTATTCCCATAATCAACTTAATATTCTTATCATACTTATCAAACAGTTCTGTAAAGTCTATGATTGGTATACCATCATATTCTCTGTCAGTAATATATTCAGCATCTGCTACAAATGCCAGCACATTGCCCGAGCCTTCTTCTCGCATATACTTATATATCATGATAGAAAAGCTACTATTGCCAATTATAATATAATCACTCTTCATTCTCTCTCTCTTTCAAAGTATTAATACTTTCTCTAACTACATACTGAGGAGTCTGAGCTATTGTCATGTACATTCTTCCAAGGTACTCTCCCATCATTCCAAGCACCATCAATACCAATCCAAGCATAAACAGAAGAATTGCTACAGTTGAGCTCCAGCCGGCTGCAACTTCGGAATACAACAACTTTCTGACTACGACATATATTCCAAAAAGAAATCCACACACAGAACTAAACATTCCAACAGCTGTAGAGAACCTTAATGGCTTGATTGAAAACGCAACAAAACCATTCATAAACGTTCTGACAAGCTTCTTAAATGTGTACCCCGACTTACCCTCTAATCGCTTATGCTGCTCTACTTCTATATTCCTAACTCTGTTAGTTGTTCTAAGCAACAGCGGTCCAAACATCGGATATGGCTGTGCGAACTTACATATCTCATCAATAACATATCTTCTGGTTACCATGAATATAGTCGGAAGAACTCCTTCTGGAGCATCGATTAACCACATCACAAATCTCTGATACAGCCTGCTGCCCATACTTCTAACGGCACTTCTCCTGCCTCTCTGCACGTATCTGGCACATACCGCATCCAGTTCCTCTTTCTGCAGCATCTCAATCATCTTAGGAATGTTCTCAACAGGAGTCTGTCCATCATCATCACTAGCCATTACAAGATCACCGTCGGAAACTCTGAATCCTGCCATTACTGCCGCATGCTGACCAGCATTCTTAGCAAGGTTAATTCCCTTAATTCTCTTATTCTCTCTGCCAAGTTCACATATAACATCCCACGTATTATCCTTAGAACAGTCATTTACGAGGATTATCTCATAATCACATCCCATCTCTTCGTAGATAGATATAATCTGTCTGGTAACAGACGGTAAAGTCTTTGATGAATTGTAACATGGTATTACCATGGAAATCTTCATATTTTTTTCTGCCATTTTCTCACTCAAATCCTTCATACATTCCGATTAGTATAACCAATCCACACCTTGAAATTATACCATTATGTGAAATTCTGTTCCAGTTTATTGTAATACTAATAATCCCTCATTAATAATGAGCGTCTACTCCATTAATACATACTTTTCTGTAAGTTCTCGTATTCCTATAGCTCGCTTATACTTTTCGGTATACACGTGGTCTGCCTTTCCATCCAAAAGATCTAGCCACCAGTTAACTACATCATGTCCTAAAGCATACTGAAAATAGACAGAACCTGATATTCGGGCATTAATCTCAAATACATAGTTCTTTCCATCTCTCTTCCTAAGCTGTATATTAATATACCCTCTGAGGTCTGTTGCCCTGGCTATTGATTCTGCCATAGCCTTTATGCTATCGTCATAAACCAGTTCTACAAATGATGTATACCCGTGCTTCAGCTTTCTTCTGAAAGCTATTGTCGAAACATTACTACCATCTGAGAACACACCTACGGTATACTCCGCGTCTTTGACATCGATATACTCCTGTACCACAATTTCATCTGTATTAACAGATTCGCATACATCATCAAACAATTCTTTAGAATCAACCACTTCAAGAAACTTCGATCCACATGAATTGTTAAGCTTAACTATATACTTTCTACCATTATCAAATCTGTCATTCTTCCCCACAAACTCATCATACATATATGTCTGAGGCACACTGACCAATGGAATATTGCTTAATACCTGCGAAGTCTCATATTTATTCTGGAAGACATTAATTATTTCTGCCGAATTGATGAGAACAATTATATTAGCCTTCTCAAATCTCTCTCGATTATCACTAATCACCTTAATCTCAACTTCATTGGCTGGTATAAGGTGCGTAATACCATATGCCTTACAATGCTCCAGAATATCACTGATATAATCGGCATCTACTGCGGGCTTTGAGATGAACCAGTCCTTAACTCTATCCATCCCGACTGGATAATCAAATATATCACAGCCATAGAGTTCTGCATCTCCATCCTGCAGAAGCTTAAGTATTCCATTCGCAATATCTCCACTGATGGCAGTCACAAGGATTTTTCTCATTGAAAATCTTCCTTCCTTCTTTCAATTACATCTTTTAATTTTGCAAGATTGACATCAAACATATCAATCTGATTATACAGACTTTTTCTATCTATCTCTACATTGTAGAATTTCACATCCATATTGCTGGTATCAACAATACAGTATCCGAACCCATTACCATCTCTTGGCTGACCCAACGATCCTGAATTGACTATCAGTGTATTGCCACATGTCTTTACCAGTCTACAGTGCGTATGTCCCGTCAGAACAAGATCATACCCCCTAAACTCCTGTTCATCAGGCTGATCCTTTGGATACAATCGTCCATTCAGACTATCTGCCGGAGTTCCATGAAAAGCACCTATTTTGAGCTTATCTGATTCAATCGTATAACTGCTTGCCTTGTTATTCAACAGCTCATATATATTCTCATCATACTTCAACTTCAAATTCTCATATGAATGTCCATACTTCTCAATAAGTTCTTCTTCGGAAATCTCTCCTCTGTATGCTCTACAGAAAAAATCATCATGGTTACCTTTCAGCCATATCAGTCCCTCCAGACTGCCAAGACTTTCTATGACCTTATGCTGATTATAGTAGTATCCGAATACATCGCCAAGAAAGATTGGTATGTCATATTCAGCCCTATTGATTACAGTAAGCAGGCTCTCGAGGGCATAAGAATTACCATGTATATCCGAAAAAACTAATAACTTCAACGCTTCTACTCCATATCATCAGAAATCCAGCCAATAGAATCATCCAGTAAATACTTAGGTCTGTATCCAAGTAGTTGCTCTGCTTTACTGCCGTCAATTACCCACCTTTCATCCTCTGATGGATCTTCGATACCTGTCATTACCAGACGACTGCTGCTATTAAGCAAGCTAATGCATCTTTCAATAAGTCCAATATTAGATATACTTTCATGTCCCTTTATGAGAAATACCCCATCTGACTCCAGTCCCGATTCAAGTGAACGGATTACAGCTTCTGCTACATCTCTGACATCAATATAATTCTGAACACGAGTTCCGTTCCCCCATACTTTTATCTCTTCTCCTGCCTTAGCCGACCTGATAACTCTGGATAAGAAGACTGACTCTGACATTCCTACTCCTACAGGTGATGCAATTCTAAGCACCTGACATGTGCAGTTCGGGAGACCGTTTAATACAATCTTTTCTCCTATATACTTTGAATGGTGATATAGTGTTACCGGATTAATCTGATGGTTCTCATCAATTGGAGTGTATAATGGCTTTCCAATAACTGGTATACTGGATATATATATTAGCTTTTTAATGCCTAGTCTGGCTACCAGACTAACCATATTAGCTGTCATGGCAATATTAGATGCAAAACTGTCTGTTGTTCCGGGAATATGAATATCTGCTGCAATATGAATCAAAGCATCACAATCCTGCACTTTCTGTGCTATCAGATCTATTGCAGACCTTTCTGAAAGATCACATTGAACATATTGTAATCTGGATTCAGAATGTGTATCCTGAATTCTTCGAACCGGTGCTATCACATTACATCCTGCAGCCACTAACGAATCTGCCACATATGAACCTATAAAGCCGCTTGCGCCTGTTACAATTACTTCCCTCAATTCTTCTCCTATCCAAGATTGAACACAAAAATACCAATTAATATCATCGCCATACCAATATACTTCTTAATAGTCACTTTTTCTTTTAATACCATTCTACTGAGAAGTATTACAAAAATATAAGAGAACGTCGCAAGTACAGCAGTGTACTTATAAGGTACGTATCTCATAGCAATCATATTAATTATGATTGTTCCAAACATCAAAAAATAAGCAACAATGACTCTTATATGAAAAAGTCTCTTAAGACCTCTGTCAGATGCGTTCTTTACAGCATCCTGCTTCATCATTATCTGAGATGTAGCAGCCACTATTCCACTAATTATATATATAATAATTGCAATACTTTTATCCATTATCTATACCACAATAATAATTCCAAGCTTATACTTCATACATTAATAATTAACAAAAATCAGTCCGCCCAATATAAATATGGCCCCTATGATATTGAATATATTAATTGATTCGCCAAAAAACAGAATTGCCCACACTAATACCCAGATTACAACTGTTCCTTTGTTGATGTATGCAATTGACAGGTCCACACGTCCAAGAATAACCTGCCAGGCAAGTGCATACACGCCAAGTATTCCAACAGCAAGAACAAGATATCCTATTGTGGATATAGCAAAGAAGCCATCCTTTGCCCACGACATCGATGCCAGCTTAATTAATACACCATCAAGTGAAAATATAACGTTCAATATCTGAAGTAGTGCAATATCCT
The DNA here is from genome assembly GCA_045641365.1 of Lachnospiraceae bacterium. Classification (GTDB taxonomy): domain Bacteria; phylum Bacillota; class Clostridia; order Lachnospirales; family Lachnospiraceae; genus Colinaster. The sequence continues at coordinate 18,002 of JAZUGT010000017.1, read as the reverse complement.
TCAGCCATTTCCTCTTCGTCTTCATATAATTGCTCTTCTATAAACTAAACTAAAACTCCGCAATATACCCGCATATTCTTTCAACAGTCTCATTATCCATATCAGCATAGATAGGAAGCGTAAGAATATTCTTTGATACATCTAATGCTACCGGAGTAGCATTAATATCGAATCTTCCCTCATAACAGTCAAAAGCTGAAGTTAACGGATAGAAATACTTTCTTGAGTAGATGTCATATTCCCTAAGATAATCCGCAAGTTCATCCCTGTTGTGGCCATATACTTCTAAATCAACATATACTGGGAGATATGCGTAATTGTGTGATACATCCTTCTGTTCTTCACACATCCTTATACCTTTAACATTACTAAGAAGTTCTCGATACAGATCAGTAAGTTCCTTACGTCTACTAATCTTTTCATCAATGTGTCGAAGATTGCAAAGTCCCATCGCTGCCTGGAATTCATTCATCTTGGCATTAGCACCTATTCCATCAACTTCTTCTTCATTCTTGATTCCGAAGTTCTTAAGCTGGTACATTCTCTTACCAAGACGCTCGTCATTATGACATATTGCTCCGCCTTCTATAGTGTTATATACCTTAGTAGCATGGAAACTTAGCATCGACGCATCACCATACTCGCAGATTCCTCTTCCCTTGTATTCCACACCAAATGCATGCGCTGCATCGTAGATTACCTTAAGGTTATGCTTCTTCGCAATTGCCTCGATTGCTTCAACATTACATATGTTACCGTACACATGAACAGGAAGAATCGCACATGTTTTATCTGTTATAAGTGCTTCGATTCTGTCAACATCAATTGTATAATCATCTCTGTTAATATCGCAAAAAACCGGCTTAAACCCATTTCTTACAATGGCATGAGTTGTAGATGCAAATGTGAATGGAGTTGTGATAACTTCACCTTCAAGTTCCATCGCCTGTAACACGAGTTCAAGCGCCATATGTCCATTGGAAAAGAGCGATATCTGATTAACCTTAAGATATTCGCACAGTCCTCTTTCAAGAGCATTGTGCTTAACGCCCATATTGGTAAGCCAATGGCTCTCCCATATATCTCTTATCTCTTCTACATATTCATCAAATTCAGGCAGTACTGCCCTTGTGACCATAATCCTGTCGGCCATATCTCCTCCTACTTAAGCGACCCTGTTACAGCATGCAGTGTCCATCCCCTGTAGTCATATTGAAAAGTCGAATGAATATCTAATGATTCGACCAGTCCTAACGCCTGTGGCTGTATCTCATCATTGATATACAATATCATATAATCCCTGTTACTACTACCTGACCCGCCAGAAGTGTTGTCAACTGATCGCGCCAGCTTATCAATATCTTCCATAGACACACCTGCATCTGCCATAAACACATCTAAAGCCACAAGTCCATCTACAGATTCATACTTATCTGCCTCTATAGATCCGGTTATATATTCCGGAATCTCCTGGATTAGACAGAATTCCCTACTCATCGCATCCAGATTATAATACTCCGTCTGATAGTAGACATCTCCATAATCCACCCCATAATATGCCGTACCATCGAAGTAATATTCACTATCTCCGGCCATAGGCATTACAACAGTAGTCCCACTTACAGCAGCTTCACCAAGTGCTCTGTTAAGCACATGCTCAAGTCCTAACATCTGTCTGTTATATATTGAACCATCGCCAAGTGGTGACTCCATGGTCTTAATTAGCCTTCCTGAACCTGTACTCACACTATCAAACGCAAGCAATGATACCGGATCAACGGTTATATAAGAACTGGTAATAAGTATAAGCGAAAGAATAACACTTATTCCATACCGCAAGCTACTCATCCTGCCAATTACCACTGTCAATAACGACAATGAAATAATATATAACATAAGTGGAGCTGCATCCACGTAACGCGGATGGTTAACGGTCCTGAAGACACAACAGAAGGCTGTGAATGCAAGTGTTCCAGTAGCAATTGGAATAATCCATATAATATGTCTTCCACCAATCGGCCTCTTTACTATACATATTATCGCACATATGAATAGTATCGTTAGGAAAACCCATCCAAAATTAAGTATATATAAACACTTTAGCTTATCGATAATATATCCAATATCAATCGCAACAGCTCCGTCACCCGCTGACCATGGTCCAAGCAGCTTATATGTAAGCAACCATAGAACTCCTGGAGTTGCGAGATAATAATATTTCGGCGACTTGAGCACTGCGAGTATTCTGCTTCCTATTGTTCCACTGCTATCCTTACCACCAAGGATACTCACGATGCACATACCAGCTACAAGGCCACCATAGAATATTACCGCCGGCTCCTTGGTAAATACAAAAAAGCATGCCGAAACTGTCATCAGTATCCATTCTTCACTAAGCATGTAATAGACAACTGCCGGCAATATGCACATAAGATAATAATCAAGGCTATAATAATCTACCATGCCAAGATAGAATGGTGAGAATACGCATATTGCAGTCATAAGTACGCGGTATATTGTACTTGTATTGGTTCCAAGGTATCTACCAAATATAATACCAAATATGCGGTATGTATATATGGTACATATAAGCAGCATAAATATGTTAGCCGTTAGCATACCTATGCTCACATTATGTAATATCCCTACAAAAGCACCGGCAAGAACACCATATGTCTGAGCTATATGACCATATATTGCTGTACTACTTATCGATGTAATATCAATATTATGACTGGATATATAGTACAGATAGCCATCCCACTTATACTGTCTCCAGTCGGGATCAACTGACAGTACTATAACCATTACAAGAAGCACTGAAATTGCTTTGTTGTTTCGGATTACAGCATATATCCTTAAGAGAGCATTGCGTATGGTTTTTCTGATACTAATTCTCTGATTGTCTGGTAACTGAACATTATATATACACAGTGTCGTTGAGATAATCCATACCATACCTGCAATACACAAAGCTATATTACTACCACTCACGCCTGTGCATACTACATATACCAGGCCAATCACATTAACTGCCAGAATAATCCAATTAACAGACCTAAGTTGTTTTAAGACAGACTGATTGTGCTCTATATGTGTCTTGTTCTGACAAAGCCGTCTCATCGAATAATTCCATATGCAGGAACATAAGACACTTGTTATAACCGCTGCAATTAATGCAATACTACTTTTGTATGAAACGGTAAGAAATGCCCATGACAAATATTCAGCTAATAGTATTCCTATTCCAATCCAATTCATTGCTTAGATAATGCTCCACAAGTATTCTTACCAATAACAGTTATTCTCAACCTTCTTGTGATTCTTAATATGTTCACTTTCACTCGGATGTGTCCAGTACTCCTCCCTGTACACACGCTTGATTAATGTTGAATTCTCCCAACGGGAACCATATATACCAAATAGCAGCTGAGTCGCTCCACCTACGTGAATAGCGATTTTTCCCATCTTCTTAATCTCGTCAGCAAGAAGATAAGCATATGCCCCACATCCCAGGATAGCAACATCAAAGTCTCTTTTTTTAATCTCTTCTATCATCCAGTCAAGAGCTTCGAACCAGTCCCCGAATCTTGGATCAATCTCTCCACCAAGCGTCTGAACTGCCTTAAGCGTATCGAGTTCAAACTCAGGAAGTATATCATCAGGACCAAACGCATCTGAGAAAATCTCTTTCCTGTGCTCAGCGTACTGATGTCTGATTGATTCTTCAAAAGGATGTACGACTAACACCTTCTTTCCTGCAAGCGCTGCTGTCCATGGCCGTACATCTGATTCTTCACATTCAAGCAGCGTCCATGGATACAGACTACTTATCTGAGTAAGCTTTGCTCCCTTCTGATATCGCACATAGAAGTAGTCTTCCATATATCTGCTCCACTCTGCCTGAACATCAATATTCCTGCAGGCCTCCGTCATCATATCATTGAACTTCTCGCCAAGTTCTATGTCGTTAGGGAAAAAGCCCGAAAGCATGCATAATTCATCCATAGCATCTTTTCTTCCATCCTTGTCAGGATGAAAACGATGCTTCGTGTAATTGTACATAGCCTTCATCTCTGTACCACCGAATCGCCCTGCCCAGAAAGGCTTTCCTTCGATTATCGCATCATACAATACCCTTTGTGTCTCTTCCAGGGACATTAGCTTGGTGCCACCGACCTTCTCAGGCTGTGGCCAATATTCTCTTCCTGTTCTCTTCTCATACCACTGAGACCTCTTGAAAAAAAGATAATCTCTTAAAAAGTTCTTTCTGTCATAGAAATCCCATAATAGTCTTTCATTCATTAGTCTTACCTATCTTAAGTACAACAAGACATTCTCTTTCATTGATATCCTTAACTGCATCAATCTGAATACCATTCATATTCCCTAAGCAGCTAACAAGCTTATTATAATCGAAGTCAACTTCGCCATCAGTCTTTACGCACCTAATAACAATATACTTCGTAGAATATATCAATGCAGAAGACATCAGAAACTCGAAAGTCAACTTACTGCCACAGATATACTCTTCTATTCCTGAAACTATAACTAACATGTCCGCTGCAAAACGATGCAATCTATGTTCATCGCTCAACTTACGCCTCTCAAACACATCAGTAACAGCAAAGTTAAGGGTCTTATCTCCAGCCAGATACATTCTGTCTATGGCTGAAGTACTGGCATTGCATATCAAAATAGCTGCTCTCTCGGCGTCCTGCGCTAACTCGGTGAGATTCTCTGTACTTTCTGTCCACAATACGAGCCTCCTGCAGCTGCCATCATCGATGTAGTTATCAAGGTGCTTAATCATCTCCTGACAACTCGCATTATTGGAAGATCCATTAGTATCAGCTAGTCTTAATCCTACTAATTCATTGTTAATATAACGCTGATATCCCTCCAACTTTCTGCTAATGTATCTGGTCGTCTTAATCCTGTCGATATTAATAAGTGAGCGCAGTGCTCCAAATATTATCTCAGTAAGTCGACCTCCTTTTACCGAATTATCATAGATTCTATATTCAAAAATGTAACTTATAGAATTACATAATCTTGTAATTGCGTTACTATACATCAAGCTCTGATATCTTGATGTGCCCATACGGGTATGAATGTAGAAGAAATCCCTGTATGTATCATAGTCTGTACCAGTCTTCTTCCAGTAGTGATACGGATACATCCATCTCTCTCGTATCTCAGTCAGTCCTGTAAATCCAACCTCTTGCAGAGGTCTTATGCTCCCCCAGTCAAGATATACAGGATATGTTCCATCGAACGCAATGTTATTGCAATGTGGATCAGCCAGCACATAACCATTGGCCAGTAATAACAGATCAAGCTCTACGACCATCTTCATTGCACTAAGCAGCATCACCTGTGACCACTCATTGCTCTCTGTAATATAGTTAATCATTGGATGTTCAACTATAAGATAGTCCTCATAACCCTCGACCTTAATATCATCGACAATTGTCAGCTCAGTAAGCAGCTTTCTGTCTATTGCTTCAGCTATAAAGTCGCTCTTATACAGCGTCATAAATTCTTCAGCAATATCCGGATAAATCATCCTTAAGAACCGACCACGATATATGAAGCACTTACCTATCTCATCAAGATTGTGGTTAGTCTTCCATTGTATGTCATTAACCTTAACAATTTCACTCATATACTCAATCTAATACTTCTGCAAAGCATCTGCCATATTCAATGGCAGGACTCAAATTGTATCCACTGACCTTATCTTTTCCATTATACTGATTCCAGAGCCTGATAAGAATTGCCTTAAGTTCATCTGCACTATCCTTACCAAAAATCACCGCTCTCTCATCAGCCTGTTCAATATGAACCGGAATATCGGATAATACCACTATCTTACCCAGAGTCTTTCCATCCTCAGTACAGGTTCCCCAGCCTTCGAATAGCGATGGCTGCACGACTGCTATTGATTCCTTCATAAGAACCAACTGCTCCTCACGTGGAATCAGACCTAATATCTTCACATTTTCCCTAAGACCATAATCATCCATCATTCTCTCAATCTCAGGATAAAATGTTGGATCCTTGACGTCATTCTGCATTCCAGTACATATTACGGTAATATCTTTATTCCCTTCGTCTATGGCTTTCTTAACAGCCTCTAATACCAGCTTATGATTCTTATGTCTGTAGAACTGATTGGCCACTATAAAAAAGTCTCTTGACTCAACGCCATACTTTCTTCTAATCTCCTGAGGATTGCCAGCTGTCATCCTGGGTTCAATAGCTGAAGCAAATGGAACCACTGATACATTGTCACAGTAATCCGGATACAATCTGACATATGTGTCATATGCATCCTTGCTGCTTAGTACAAGCTTACTATGATACTTTGCTATATCTCCATAGTACTCATCTCTAAATGACTTCTCTTCATCACTAAAAAACTGCGGATATATCACATGCTGAAAATCAGGAATCCATGCTATTGTCCTATTCTTGTTGAGACCTCTGATTGCAAAGCTGGGATATATATATTTAATCCTGTTAAAAGTAAGACGAAGAAGCATCTCTACCTCACGCATATTACGACTGAAGAAATCACCACCCTTTGACCATGGGTATGTCTTCTTTATAATAAAGTGAAGGTTGTCGAATTGTTCTTCATAATTGAAGACATCTCTTACACTCTCACTCATCCATATATACGCATGATATTCTGTATCATCAGCTTCTTTTGCATACTTCATGAACTGATATACTATATTTCTTATATAATATATTCCGCCCATCCATCCAGAATCTTCATTAGCTGGAAAGAGCACTGCTACACGTTTCTTCATTACTTATTATCCTTAACCCATGTAAGATATCGACTAATGCCTTCTGTAATAGATACACTACCAGAATATCCAAGTCCATTTATTCGGCTAATATCTGCACACCAGTTATCTGGATCTCCCGTCCTGTTCTTATGATTAAATGTAACTGGTATATCCTCACCATATTCTTCAACAAATATCCTGGCTATGTCCTTTATTGTAATCTGGCTTCCGTTCGCAACATTGTAGATATAATCATCCTGCTTTGCTGCTTCAACTATTATAGTTAATGCCTTTATAAGATCGTCAATATATATGAAATCTCTGCTTTCCTCACCCGAGCCAAAGAGTTCAAGCTTACCTGTATCAAGTATCTTATTATACATGTCCCAAAAGATCTGCTTCTTAAGGCCAGGTCCATAAGCTGAGAAAATTCTTGCTATACGTATGTCCATGGAATAGTTTTTAATAAAGTATGAGCATATATCCTCCGCCATTGTCTTATGAAGAGCATATGGCGAGATTGGATTAGTCTTATGATTCTCTGATATCGGAAGACTTTCAGGCTGTCCATACACACCTGCACTTGAGAGAAATAATACTCTTGAGTCGGTCAGACCCGCCTTGTGTATAGCATATAGTAATCTATGCACAGCAACCGTATTGGCCTCAAAATCCTCATCAGGATGTTCCACCGAGAATGATACATTGGCTATTCCTGCACAGTGAACAATGACCTCTGGTCTGCATTCAGACAGTATATGTACGATATCTTCGTGCGCTATATCACATACATATGTATTCCATGCACATTCTTCATGCGCACACATGTCAATGCCATACACCTCCCAGCCTTCATCATGATAATGCTTTGCAAGGCTGCTTCCTATAAATCCGTTAATTCCAGTAATTAAGATTCTACTCATATCACCATCTCTATCTTAGCTTCTTAATACATACAGCTGGGTTACCACCTACTACAGTCCATGGCTCAACATCCTTAGTCACAACACTTCCGGCAGCTACAACAGCTCCTTCACCTACTGTTACACCCTTCAGTATAATTGCATTTAATCCTATCCATGCTTTACTACATATTCGAATTGGACTGGTCTTTACTATATCCCAGTTCTTATTCTTAAGAACATTGCCTGTGGTAGTAATATCTCTATACTCAGTTATGGTATCCAGTTCTCTTTCTCCCGACCATACGACTGAATGTGAATCGTGATCATATACAGTAACTCCCCACGCAATTGTCACGTCATCTTCAATATCAATTCCTGAACGTGATATGAATGTACTGCCGCCTATGTGACAACGATCACCGATAGTTACATATCCTGTTGAGGTCTCAAATATATAATTGCCCGCTAACACGCAGTTGTGTCCAACTGTTACTCTCTTTTTACCATTCTCTACTCTTACATCAACGTTAAATGATGGTTCTATATATGTATCTTCAGGAATCTCTGCTCTTTCCTGAACATATGCATCGTGTAACCTTTTTCTTCGTTCATCTCTAATTCTTCTTAATAAACCTATAATCATACAAACCCCTAATTTACATAGAAGACACCACAGAATGACTGTGCCATGAATTCCTTACACTCATACTTGTGCTGCAATGTCTCAAGGAACTCAGGACAATACTCTTCCTTATACTTTGGATTGGAGATTCTTGACTCTACTATTGGTGCAATCATTACCACATAACTCTCATCTGTTGAATCAAGTTCAGCAAGGAGATCTCGTAACACATCCGGAGTAACTTCACCTAAGAAACTGTTATTATCATCTTCAAGACACAGATCTACATCTGAACGTTCAGTAAGCTCTGGGAACATTGCCATATCATTCCTGCTCTTCCAGAAACAGATGCTCTTCCTGCCTTCGTCAATCGCTTTCTGTGTCTCCTTAATCATTCCACCATAATCATTCATGCCAGTCTCCCACTGAATGTATGGAGACTTTGCATATTCTCTTATATTCAGGTCTGCCTGAGACTTATAGATGTTTAATAAATACAACACCCCGACCAGCGCTATGCTTACAGGTCGCCATCTCACACTGTCAATCCAGATACACGTAGATACAATCATGACTGGAAGATATACAGAAAGTGCGCGAAGTATAAAGTTATCATAATATACAATCAAGAATAAAAGCAGTGGAATAAGACCTAGCAGATATACCCCTACTATATTGGCCTTTGCCGTGTACTTTCCATATATTATCCTGATTCCCATAAGAAGCATTCCAAGGCATATCAGCATATTGCCCTTACCAATATGGCGAAGTAACCAAGGGAATTCCGAACCTCTGTCAATGTGTACTATATGAAATGGAAGCATAATTATTCCCTGCTTAATACACACAAACAAAACAATTGTGGTAATCAGAATGATAGTCAAAAAACTGATAAATGGAAGTTCAAGCCTCTTATTATTAATCACTGTAAGAATAGGCTTAGCGCACACATTACCGACCAGTGCCATCATACATATAATCGCAAGTAGCCATGATGACTGCTCTGTAGGCTGAATAATAAAAAGCAGGAATGACACCACCATATATGCTGCAACAACTATCACTTTCTTCCACTTCTGCGTGACTTTCGAAAGCAATACTAGCAATGCAGCTGCCATACCAGTGAATGCCTCATCATAAACATACATTCTAATGTATATATGTATAAACAGTATCGAACTGTGCAGACACACAAGTACAGTAAAAAGAATCAGACTGTAGTTATGCTCGACATACTGATACAGTACATATAATAACAGTCCAATACTGATAAGGCTCATAAGATACGGAACAGCCTTATACACGTAATATGACTGACCAAACAACTTTCCAAGTAAGGCAATCATTCCATTAATATATGGAGCTCTGTTATAAGTTGCTATTGAATTATAATAGCTATTGGCAGCAAATGCGTGATATGTCTCGTCGTAGGAATACATACCATTAAATCGTATTAATACAAGCATCTGCCACACAGCAAAAGTAAAAAAACATATTAAAGGAGCTTTTTTATTCTTGGATGTCAAAAACTTCATTCCCATTCTCTCCAAACCTATGTATTACTTTTATCCATAAGTTCTGCAATATCTATCTGTCTCGCGATACCCTTACCTATCTCATACACTCTGTCGCAATTAGCTATAGTTGTAAGTCTGTGTGCAACAATAATCAGAGTCTTCTCTCCCTGAAGTGCATTAATAGCCTCTATAACCGCACTTTCAGTCTCATTATCCAATGCCGATGTTGCCTCATCCAGTACAAGAATATCAGGATTATAATATAATGCCCTTGCTATAGCTATTCTCTGCCTCTGTCCTCCTGAGATCTTCACGCCACGCTCACCAAGAACCGTATCCAGTCCATCTGGCATGGCTTCCACAAACTTTCTCATCTGAGCCTGATCAATTGCTCTCTCGATTCGCTCTTCGTCGGCATCTTCTTCAGGAATGCCAAAGAGGATATTATTTCTTATAGTATCATCAATAAGGAACACACTCTGAGGAACATATCCAACCATCTTATGCCACTTGACACCTTCATCATGTATACTTCTTCCATCAACAGTAATCTGCCCCTTCTGCGGTACAAAAAGACCCAGCAGAATATCGGCAAGCGTTGTCTTACCTGCGCCAGATTCACCCACAAATCCAATTGCTTCACCGCGCTTTATGTCAAGGGACAGTCCATCAATAACATTAGGTAATGTATCACTATACTTCCAGGCTATATCCTTAACTGCTATACTTTCACCAAACTTCACATCCTGGTTATCGTCAGTTCCATACATCTCATCATCGAGAGTATTCTTAAGTCCACCACCTACTATATTGTTATACGCATTCTCAAGTGCCGGTCTCTGGAATACCAGCGAATTCATCGCATTAGATATATTCGAAATCGATGGAAGTAGTCTTGTCGATGCAACCGCAAGTGCACTGAACTGCGCTACAAGAATATTCATATTATCATTACCCATGTTGTAGGCAACAATGACAAGCAGCACCAGCCCCGATATGAATATAACTTCAGTTGCTCTGCTTGGAAGAGCTGCAATCCACAGATACTCTGTATTAGCCTTGGCTGCAATAGTGCTGGCATCAGCAAACTTCTTAAGGAAGAATCCCTGTCTCTTCATCACGTCAACTTCCTTGATACCATTGATTGCCTCATAGGAATGCCTGTATCTTAAGGCAAAAGCGTCACGCGACTTAACTGCACACGCCCCTACACGCTTTCTAAGTATCAGTACCATAACAACAGCTATCATTCCAGCAAGACCTATAACGGTAACTGCCATTAGAGGATTAATCAGAATAAGCACAACACCTATCATAAGACATGTAAGCCCTTCATTGAGAAGCGTACAGTATCCATCTACAGCTGTTGCAACACCTGCATTATCTCCTGTTATTCCTCTCATAACCTCGGCACTATTGATATTCAGAAAGAACGCATACGGCTTGTATATATATGACTTAAGCATAATAATTGACAGGTCTCTTTCCAGATTGTTCCTGAATCTCATCTTAAAGAAATTGAAAACCATTATAAAACAGTTCTTGAAAAGGTATATGAGTATTACAGAAACACCTACAAAAGTAATCATTCCTACTGAATCATCTATTCCAAACAGATTAAGTATAAATGACACCTTCTCATATTCCATAAGTGTCTGTGGCTGCAACATTGCCAGAATGAATGGTAGTATCACTGTCACTCCAAGGGTCTCCAGAAGTGCACTAACAATAGACAGTAGCGCAATTACTACTGCCTGTCTCTTCTGACGTATTGTCAGTATCTCATTCAGTTGACCAAACATCCTGAAAAAAGTCTTAATATTCTGCATATTCCCTACGCTATCCCAAGTTCTTCCTTAGTCTTAACCTTAGCTACTCCATCACTAATCTCATATATTACATCACAATTAGCTATAGTACTCAGCCTGTGGGCAACAATAATTAGTGTCTTTGTGCCCTGAAGGCTGTTAATGGCTTCCACTACTGCACTTTCCGTCTCGTTATCCAATGCAGAGGTCGCTTCATCAAGAACCAAAATATCTGGATTATTATATAATGCTCTTGCTATAGCTATTCTCTGCTTTTGTCCACCAGAGAACTTCACACCTCGCTCACCCACTATTGTATCCAGCCCATTAGGCAGATTCTGAACAAATGTCTTAAGCTGTGCCTGTTCCAATGCGAGCCATATATCATCATCGCTTGTCATACTTTCAGGGAGTCCAAATGCTATGTTGGCTCTCACTGTATCATCAATAAGATATACTGATTGTGGGACAAATCCAACTGTTTTTGCCCACTTATGTGGAATCCTGAATACATCTATACCATCCATCTCAACTGAGCCCTGCTGAGGCCTTAACAGCCCAAGAATAACATCTGACAATGTTGTCTTTCCAGCTCCAGATGGACCAATCAGTCCAACAGCCTCCCCCCTATTTATTGTTAGTGTTAAGTCCTTGAGTACAGGCTCTTTCATATTCCTGTACTTCCAGGTAATAGACTTAATTTCCAACTTACTCTCAAATGATTTATCAGAAATGTCTATTTGTTCACTCATTGCTTTATCTTCAGATGTTGCTGCTGCATAAAAATTATCGTAGCAACACTGTAAGCATGGCATAAAATACACTATCTGGTTGGTTCTTGATGATACCTTAGAGATAGCTGGAAGCATCTTGAATGCTCCCATCGCAAAAGTACCCAGAACAGGTATGTATACTGACATATCGTCTGGCTTTACCACCACAATTGCACATACAATCAGCATGAATCCTGACATACAGATTCCTTCCAATATTCTATCAGGGCAGGCCTCAAGGAAGGTCTTGGTACGTAGTGCCACTTCTTCTTCCTTTGCCGCTTCTTCATAGCAACTGACAAAAATATCTTTTCTGTCCATCACTGTAATATCTTTAATTCCGGAAAGAGCCTGCCGGATATGCTTAACTCTTAGCAAAAACGCCTGTCTCGCACTTCTACTTGCCACTTTAATGCGCTTCTTAAATCCAAAGACAATAAGTAAAAAGCATAATAGTGCCAGTAAAAGCGAATTTGCAGCAATCACCCAGTCAGTATATACCAGAAATACTCCTATCATACTTACAGTCATAATCTCAGTAATAATAGTAAAAATGTGATTTACTATCTGATAGACTCCATCAACATCACTCATTACACCTCTTTGAATAACTGCGCTGTTAGTATTGACGAAGAATTCATACTCCCTCTTCGTGTAATTTCTAAGCATAGATGTTGACGTCTCTCTTTTAAAAGCTGCAGCGTATGCATTCTGAACATATGCCGCATAGATTAGAAACAGATTCTTGAAGAGATACGTAATGGCAAATACAATCCCCATTACTATAATCAGTTCTCTCTGACTAATATCCCCTTTGATGGCATATATCCACGCATAATACCACTTACTCTTAAGATTCTCACTCGAAGTCATAACCTCTAGAAATGGAAGAATCAGTGAGACACCGATTAACTCAAGAAGTGAAGAACATACCATGGTTACAAATACCCATATCGCTCTTTTTTTCTGTTGTTTCGTCATTATATAAGAAAGTTGCATAGTCACTTTCTTAATTGAGTTAATAATTCCTCTCATTTAGCTACCCATCCTAAATCTGTACTATCACAATATGCCTACTCTACTCTGTATACACGAATTATATAGCTGGAGTGTTCGTCCGCATATTCTCCTACCTTTGACAGCCCCTGTTCTTCGTAATTATTTATCACAGTTCTTGAAAAGATATACATACCACCCATACGTTTCATCGCTCCGCGGTCGATATATATATCACAGCCTGAGTCATCATATACTCTATATGGCAAGTATTCAGTTCCATACAAGTACGCACGTGCTCCCCAAGTCTCGAAGTAGTCTCTATTTTTCTCATCAAGAACTAGTTCCGGCGCTATTATCTCCCTAAACTTATCTTTATATTCCAGTTCATATGCTGAACAGTAACCATCTAATGTCTTAATCCCATTATAATTTAGTACTGCAGGATGCATACCATATGCACACGAGTACTCTCCATCATAATTGATATCGTCCTTTATTCTCTCGAACAGGTCGACAGAATAGAATTCCTCATATGTAAGCTGTGACTCATCATATGCCGGCAATTTCAATGTTGGAATATTGTGTCGCACGCTATTAGAGAAAACGCGCCCCAAATCATTGTACGTTGATGGAAAGACAAGAATCGCCCCTATCTGCAGAGCTATTACCAGATATACTACAGGCTTAAGCTTCTGATTCCACTGTAAAATACATAGAACCGTAATAAATAACACACACCATATAAGTGGATTAAACCATATAAAACGTTCTATAGAAAAATTCTTAAGCGGTGGCATTATTAATCCAAAAAGATTCTTAAGTGGCTCATACTTATCAAGCGCAGCTATAAAACTATTCATGACTACTATAATAAATAGCCAGTTAACAGGATTACTGGTGACCCTCTTCTTTCTCCTGATGAACATCACATTGGTAATAATCAGCCCTACAATTACAACTGGAAGTATAATATACTTGTGAATACTTCCTGCATGATACTGTCCATCCTTTAACAGATTACCTGTGTACAGTATTATCTCTGAAAAAGAATAATACTTCTTAGCGACCTCTGACTTTATCGTCGGAACTCCTGAGAGCAACATATGATAGAAAACTCGATACTCTGCAAATATATACCCCATCCCCAGAACAATTGCTGCCAACAACATTTTATACTGTAGTCGCTTCTTCATTATACTGTCTACTATAAAGACAACTCCTACATATATGCATATAAAAAAACCAAATGTCGCCAGTCGTGAAAATACTGGATATAAGAACAAAAATAGAAAGTACTTATTCTTTCCTGTCTTTCGCAGGTTAAATACTAATCCAATAAGCCATCCCAAAGATGCAAATGCAAACCCGGAAGATGGAAAATAAGGCATTATCCCGTATATCAAACCACACAATACAACAATAGACCTATTATCATCAAAGTGTTCACTATCAATACTTTTTGCTGCATATACAAATCCACTAATTGCAATAATAATTCTAAGAATAAAGCCCGTAATGTATGCAACAAATGGCGGAAACAGAATGTACAGCCACGTATATGCCAACATCTCAGAAGGCATAATATCTCTGGTTACTCCGCCTAAGAACGGCACCTTCTCTCCATGGGAAAACCACAAATTATTGTCCCTTAGCATCTTGTACCATATAATATTAGAATCTAAGTTATCATGTATCTGAATACACATGCGTTCTCCAAGCACACATGCTAACACGATTACCATTCCTATGAAAATGGTCGCAACAATATATGACCAGTATTTCTTTACACAGATCTTATCCTTCATATATCCCCTATGTTATTGCAACATACTCCATTCTAAGATAGTATCCTCAGCAACATCCGTTTTTAAAACTCTACCAATAACATTACTCAATTCTGAAGCAGCAATTCCAGTCCCTGGACGCTTAAATGTAAGCATTTCTTCTGACAACACAGTGCCGACTTCAGCAGAGCATGTTGTTACCACAGATCTTCGTGCATTCTGCCTTGCAGCCGCTTCAGTATCGAGACATTTAATCTCATATGATCCCCTGATTTCCTCAATATAATCTATCGTATTAATTATTTTGGCCGCATCTACCGCGTCCATTGCATGATAATGATCATTACCTGACAATGACTTGTCTAGTGTATAATGCTTTTCTATGACCTGTGCGCCAAGATTGTATGCTGTCTGAAGAACAACATATCCCTCATCTGGCTTTGTATGATCAGAGTAGCCTATCGTGACAATATCTCCATACTTCTTCTTGAGAGATACTATCTTGTTGAGATTAGCATGTGCATATGGAGTGGGATACTCAAGAACACAGTGCATAAGGATAATTGGCTTACTATTGACCTTTCGGATGCACGCAATTGTGCTGTCTATTTCTTCTTCATTAGATGCTCCAACAGAGAGAATTATCGGCTTATTTTTCTTTGCCTGATATTCCACAAATGGCAGATTATTCAGATCTGATGATGATATCTTATAGACATTCATCATAGAGTAAAGATAGTCAGCTGATTCAATGTCAAAAGCAGTAGACAGAAACTCTATTCCTTTGCTCTCGCAGTATTCTGACAGTTCTCGATATTCTCTTTCACCAAATGAATCAAACTTCTGAAACAGTTCATATTGCGAAGTGGTCGCTTCCTCCGTTGTATCCCAATATGATGGAGAATTCTTTGCTGCAAGTGTTCCCGCCTTATAAGTCTGAAACTTAACGGCATGAATTCCAGCCTTTACAGCTTCATCAATCATCAGCTTTGCAGCATCCATTGGTGATATTCCATTCACCTTGGCAATATCATAATAATTGACACCTATCTCAGCTATCAAAACAAACTGTCCTGATTCTATTCTGCTCATAATTCTGTCTATCATAACTACAAACTCCTAATTCAACCTAATCGCCAAGAATAATCTGTTTTACCCTCTGAGTTCCTCGCCTTAAATCTACAGATAACATCCGCTCACGCATGCTTCTGCGCATCTGAGGACAATCAAGCAGCCAGCACACCGTTTTCTCAATTGTCTCAATATCAACATTTCCACCTAATCCCAGGTTAATAAATCCATGTTCGATATTACCAAATCGATGATTCATCTCCCTATCATTCTGTGACATTAGTATTGACGGAATTCCCATTGCACACAACTCAAACATAGTTCTTCCCTGAGACGATATTGCCATATCAGCCTGACGCATAAGCTTTGCCATCGCCTTAACATCCTTAACAAACTCAAATGGCAAAGACGAGTCCTTAAACAAGTTCATTATTGTTTCTTCTTCCTGATATCCTATTCCAAACACTACTTTTACCGATATATCCCTTGACTGAGCAATTTTTGAGAGGGCTTTCACCGTCTTCAAAGTTAGATTCATCGGATCGGTACCACCAAACAAAACAACTATCTTCTTGGCATCTTCTGCAAATACAGCAGGCTCTTCTATTATAAAATCGTCCCTTATAAGATAATAATCTGAGCCCCAATACGACTTGTTCCACATCATATCACGTGGCTCATACAATGCGTTTATAGTTGCATCTGCCAGCCTTGCTCCCTCTCCGAGGTCTTCAAAGTTAACAACTCTTATTCCCTTATCTTTAAGAGCACTAATATACTCTTTGCTGGTATCCAGGATATCGTTGACAACTATATCTGCATTATACTTTTCTACAATATCTATAATTTGCAGATTGTCATCTATTACTTCATACGGATAGTGGCTTTCTCTTATTCTTTCAATAGCGATATCTGATTTTGATGAAATAACAAAACAGATATTATGCTCTATCAGACTTGAAGCAATCTGCAATCCCCTGAAGATATGACCTGTTCCAATATCCTTGTATCCATCAAGTCGAATAAGTATATTTTTCTTTTTTAGTTCTGTCTCCGCGATCCACCAGTCCTTAGGAGTATCTATATCCCCGGACTCTTTCTCAGGAACTTCAAATATGCTGACTTTCGAGCCAAAGCGACCTGACTCGGTTACATATTCTCTTTTTGTTATTACAAATGCACCTGTTTCCTTCAGATCCTTAGGCATATATTGTCTGTTTACACGCTTTTCATAGTTAGGAATGTAATTACCTTTATCATCGATTCCCCATGACAAGCGAGGATCATTAACTCCACTAATAATTGTATCTACATCCCCCGCAAGAAACGATTCGATTGCTGTATCAAGCGTATTAACCGATAACAATGGTGATGTTGGCTGCATAGTAATGACAACATCATATTTTGTCTTCTTATCACATTCCAGCCAGTTCACTGCCTGATATATAACAGGATCCAATGTAACAGCATCACCTGCAAGTTCTTCAGGTCTGTGTACAACTGTTGCCCCATATTTTTCTGCAATGGCCTTGATTTCATCATCATCACTGGATACTACAACTTCGGTTACATATCTGCTTTTCCTTGCACAATTAATTGCATATGAAATTAACGGAGCTCCCGCCATTAAACGCACATTTTTTCTAGGAATCCCTTTAGAACCTCCACGTGCCGGAATAATTACAACTATCTTATTCTCTTTCATTACTACACTCCATCT
>JAZUGT010000016.1:0-65109 GCA_045641365.1 Lachnospiraceae bacterium | reverse complement strand
ATAAATACTGCATTAAGTACAACATTACATATATTCTCACCAAGACTTATAAGCATTGGCGTTCTTGTATCCTTGGTGGCCCTGATTGTCGCAGCAAATACCCTGCTTGAAAGCCTGAATACAAGGGTCGTAGAAAGAATTGCAAAATAAGACGATGCTGCCCCTCTTATCTCCGGGGCTGCGCCCATCCATATCGGAATGAATGGAGATAGTGCTATGGCTATTACCTCAAGCAATACTCCCGAGGTTAATGAAAGCAGAATTGCCTGACCGGAAATCTTCTTAAGCCCGTCATAATCCTTAGCTCCCATCGCTCTTGATGCCAGCGCCAGAATCGCAACTGCAACAGCTGCTGGCAGTGAATGCAACAGCCAGTTAATAGTAGTCGTCGTACTAACTGCTGCCGTAGCCTGTTCTCCAAGCCGGCCCACCATTGCCGTGTCAACATACTGTATAAGTGTTGACAGAACCTCTTCAAATATCGTTGGAAGAGAAAGAACAATGAGTGTTCTTAAGACTCCCTGATATGAAGACTCATCTATATTCTCAACTTTGCGTTCACTACTCCAAAACACTAAACTGTCACCTGATCAAACAACTATTCCGAATTACAGAGTTAGTATACCATAGTTTGCCATTACATATACATTGAATTGCGACGCTAGTGACAGCGTCGCAATATATAACATATGTTGTCAGATGACAGGTTCATTAATACAATCAGTTCAATCTTGCTATCATCAGGTTGAGATATGCTGCGAATGTGGACCACAGCGCAAGTGGAAGAAGCAAAAACATGGCAATCATATTCATCTGGCTTAGGACGATAAGCAGAACTACTATCATTGCCCACATTGCCATAAGCCAGAAAAAGGCGACCCAGTACTTCTCCATATTAAAGAAAATGAGGCTCCAGAAGAAATTAAAGATCAACTGTCCCCAGAACAGAAGTAATGCTGACGTTCTCCATTCGCTATTAGAGATATAAATCATATATCCTACAATTCCCATAAGCAGATACAGTATCGTCCACACTATGGGAAACAGCTTTGGGGATGGTGCAAGTGGCGGCTTATTGAGGCTTTCCATCTGCATCATTGCTGAACCAGTTAATGCCGCCGATATTACACCAACCAAAAGTGGAATAATTAAAAAGCAAAAGAACATAAGAATTTTCCTACTGTTTGTCATACTCGGTCTCTCCTTTCATCAACTGACCACGGCAGGTCAGTCATACAATATGAATAGTATTTGATATTAATATAATTCCATAATGCAATTCATTCGAGATTACAAAAAGGACGTTTTTAAGAATTGAATATAAGATTAGTATGTTCTGTCGTCCCATATACGAACACTAATACTATGCATACTTATTGAAAGAATTATTAACAAATGTTACTATAAATAGGGTGTCCGTTAATATGCCTAATGGTACATAATACAGCGGACTGATAAGAAAAAAACTTGAATATCTATATCTGATATAGAAAGGAAAGCTATGGCAATAAAGATAATAATTGATTCTGCTTCCGATATGACTGTAGAGGAAGCCAATAACCTTGGTATTGTCCGCATCGCATTAGAAGTAGGTTTTGGCGAAGACACATATCTTGATGGTATCGACATCGATTACCAGGGATTCTACGAGAAGCTTATTGAGAGCAGCGAGCTTCCAACCACTTCTCAGATTAATCCGGCAAGATACCTTGATTACATCAATCCAGTTCTCGAAGCTGGTGACACACCACTCATTATTACCTTGTCATCCAAGCTCTCTGGAACTTACCAGAGTGCATGCATTGCTGCCGAAGAAGCTGATGGTGATGTATATGTTGTAGATAGTCTCAATGCTACTCTTGGCGAGAGAATTCTTATACTCAGAGCTGCTGAGCTTATAGACCAGGGTCTTGAGATCGGTACAATTGTTGATATGCTTAATGAAGAGAAGACGCACATTAAGCTTCTTGCTCTTCTTGATACTTTAGAGTATCTCAAGAAGGGAGGACGTATCTCTCCAGCAGTTGCTTTTGCGGGAGGTGTTCTTAATATTAAGCCTGTTGTGGCGGTCGTTGATGGCGAAGTTGTTCTCGTAGGCAAGGCAAGAGGATCTAAGAATGCCAATAATCTCCTACGTGAATTAATCAATGTGAGTAATGGTATTGATTTTGAAAGACCCGTAGACCTGGCTTACAGCGGCCTTACAGATAAGTATATTAAGAAGTATGCTGAAGACAGCGGGGATATATGGAAGTCCAGTGTTGACGATCTTCATATTTCAGTCGTTGGTGCAGTTGTCGGAACACATGTTGGACCTGGTGCAATTGCAGTAAGTTTCTTTGAAAAAGATTAATTAAACAGGCCTGTGTATCTACTATTGATACACAGGCCATTCTATTGCCCTCTTACGGTATGCTGTCGCTTTTCTACTGTGCGACAATCTGAAACATTTCTGATGCAAAGTCAGGATAATGTCTTGTATCATCATTCATTCCAGTACCGCTGAACGCTTCTTTAAGCTTGATTCCACCATACATAAGCGCATCACCATACTGATTGTAATCTTCATTGCCCGGGCTAAGCTTTACAATGCCAGCAGCAATATTGTGCATTACTGAGTTCTGCTTAATATGCACAGGTGATGCCGAATTAATCAGATCTCCATATTCCTTTATATTAACCTTAGGTCTGTCAGTTGTAACATGATATATAACATCCGTATCAAGTCCGGCAGGATAATAACATGCATACTGCGTATTAGGATGAACAAGCTTCTGCAGATGCATACCAACTGCACTGTGCCTGTCTTTGCTCACGACAGTCCACTCCATTATGTTGGCAACTTCATCTGAAAGCACACTTCCGTCTGAAACTGCTCTTCCACTACCGAACGACCTTCCTCTATACATTTGTCCAAACTGAAGAAGCTCTCTTTGGGACTTATAGGTCTCTATCTGTCTGGATATCTGCTTAAGTTCTTCACCCTTCATATCGCACAGGTTACATTCATATCCCAGTACTCCAAATGCTGCCACATTGAATCTTGTCTCAAGCGATGTCTTTCTAAGAGTCTGATGATTAGGTACTCCGGATACATGTGCCGTATAACACGACTGGGGATATCCATATGAATAGTTATTCTGTATCTCTGCCCTGCATAAAGCATCTGTATTATCACTTGCCCATATCTGAGGAAAATAACACAGAATTCCAAGATCAAATCTGTTACCACCTGATGCACAGCCCTCAAAGAGAATATTCGGAAATCGTCTGGTTAACTCATCCATAACGCGATACAGACCCATAACATATCTGTGCGCAACTTCTCCCTGGTGTTCGCCTCCCAGTTCCTTGCAATAGTAGTCCGTCGCGATTCTGTTCATATCCCATTTTACATAGGATATATTGCCGCTTCGGAATACCTCTGTCATCTTCTCAATTATGAAGTCCTGTACATCCATTCGGGAAAAATCGAGTAATCTCTGGTTACGTCCCTCACTGTGAGGTCTTCCAGGAATATCCATTGCCCATTCCGGATGCTCCCTGTACAGTCTGCTGTTAACGCTTACCATCTCAGGCTCAACCCAGATACCAAATTCCATTCCAAGTCCATTAATCTTATCTGCTAATGAGCTTATTCCACCCGGAAGCTTCTTCTTATTAACATCCCAGTCACCAAGAGATGATGTATCATCGTTCCTGTCACCAAACCAGCCATCATCCATAACAAACAGTTCAACTCCAACTCTGCTGCCTGCCTTGGCAAGCTTTAGAAGCTTATCAGCACTAATATCAAAGTATGAAGCCTCCCAGCTATTAAGTAACACAGGTCTGGGACGATTCTTGTGGACACCTCTTACGATATGCTCTCTTACAAAGCTGTGCATATTACAACTCAGAGAATTGAATCCCTTCATAGTATGTGTCATCACTGCCTCTGGTGCTTCAAACGTCTCTCCAGCGCCCAGTACCCATTCAAATCCACGTGGATTAATCCCCTGTAACACCCTTGTCTTGCCATATGCATTAACATCAACGGCTTCATAGTGATTACCGCTGTAGACCAGATTAAATCCATAGCATTCACCTGCCTCCTCAGAGGTATCTTCACCCGAAAGCATGAAGAAAGGATTGCATCTACTAGATGAAGTACCTGTGAATGATGATCCAGAATATGTTCCCGAATCTACCCTGTCTGTATGCCTCTTCATCTCGCGTGTCCATGCACCGCGAAATGTTGTAAGCATCATACCACTCTTACTGATATCAAGCATATTGCTCATGATACGACTTATTCTTATACTGCCGCTGCCATCGTTGGTAAGAAGCATACTCTTTGTAATGACATCACAGGCAGGAAAAACAGTATAAACTAACGTTACAGTCAGATTACTGTGTTTTTCCTTGAGAATAATCCTAAGTTCACAGATGTCTGTATCATTGCTCTCAAAGTAACTGCATGGCAATGTCTGAAGACTACTCTTCCCTTCACTGATCATATAACTGTCATATTTAAAGTCGAGTGAACGTACTCCTGACTGGTCAACAACTTCAAGCATAGGTTCCCTTATATCACCATGTCCTGCTGTCGAAAACTCCAGGCATATATTCTCCATAAAAAGGTTCTTATGTTCATCGCTATATGTTATGGAATTGCCCGGGCCAAAGTTATGTTTCTCGATAAGCGTGTCCTCTGATAATATATGTATTCGTCTTCCATAATACAGGTGTTCAAGCAGGCCACTATCGTCAAGCAGTCGAAATGCATATGTTGTATTGTCAGTATTAATAATAAAACAGTTATTCTGCTTAATGATTGATTTCATAAATTACCTCATTAGTCAGGCTGCCTTACCAAGCTTGGCAGATATCTCTTTTAACTTCTCGTCTGTAAGCATATACTTTGTCCTGAATACAAGTACTGCAATTATCATTCCTACAATTGGAACAACAGACATTGTTGCACGCAGACCTATAAGTGATGAACTTCCCACAGCAGTTGCAACCGCTTCAGATGTATCCTCACTAATGTTGAAAATTGAAAGGCATATTGATGCACTCATTACTGCAACACCTGATGCAAGCTTAACAACAAATGTCTGCATTGAGAAAATGACGCTTTCGTCACGTCTGTTGTTCTTAAGTTCACCATAATCTACAGTATTAGCAAGGAATACTGTTGTCAGTACAGTAAGCATTCCGAAGGCTGCGAAAATGAAAAAGCCAGGTAACAGGAGGAAATATACACTTCCAAGGTTCATACACATCATTGCAAACATTGCTGCATATCCTGCAATTGCCATTACAAAGCTGATATAGAATATTCTGATTGAACCGAAGAACTTTCTAAGCAAAGGATAGAATAACATCATTGAAAGAATCTGTATTCCACCACCAAAGGCATTGAACAGTGTGTAGCTGTTACTCCAGTCTGCTCCCCCCACATCATACTTGAAGAAATATATCATAAGATTAGATGTAAGATACAGTGAGCAGTTAATAAGCACGATTGTTATAACAACAGCAATTGCCTGATCATTCTCAAGTAATGCCTTGAACATCTGACCGACTGTTGGTGCTTCAACATCTACTGTTGATTTTTCCTTAATTGTAAAGCATGTAATTGTTATGAATACAATGAACAGAACCGCTATTATCAGCGCAAACCACTTAAAGCCTACTGCTTCATTGCCACCACCAAGAGCAAGAACACACTTCATAGTAACGATTGTAACTATTGCCGATCCAACTCCAGCACATGATCTTGCAAGTGTTGTAAGGCCTTCTCTCTCACTTCCGCTATCAGTAAAGGCTGGTATCATCGACCAGAATGGGATATCCATCATAGTATATGTCACACCCCATATGATATATACTATGGCTGCATATGCAACCAGTCCCTGTCCATTGAGTGCCGGCGGTGCTGCATATAACATATACAGAACAATCGCGTTGGTCACAGTTCCAATCATAAGCCATGGACGGAACTTTCCCCACCTTGTCTTGGTCTTTGCAACAAGTACACCCATTATAGGATCATTAAATGCATCAAATATTCTTGCTGCAAGAAGTATTATTCCCATTGCAATTGCGCTAACTCCAAGAATATCCTGATAATAATACAGAACATAGCTTGCAGAAAGCATATATACCATATCCTTGCCTACAGCACCAAGTCCATAGGCTGTTTTTTCTCTACCTGTCAGTTTCATGCTATTTACCCTCTTTTCTTAATTGATACATTGAATTCGACTGTCTTGCTTACATTACTGCCTGTCTCTATTGTGAGAACAGCTCTGCCCTCTTCACCAGTAGACTTTATATAAGTACCACCAAGTCCACCGTTTAGGCTTATCACATCCGGACCAATTATCTGAACAGGTCCGGTTACGGATATCTTTACAGGATCATTATAGAATCTTAAAACATTATTGTTCTCATCAACTGCACTGATTCTGATAGCCGCCACATCATAGCTGATGTCCTCCACCAGTTCCGTATGGTCAGCCAACAGATCTATTCCAACCTTTGTCATCGGCTTAAGTGTTCTGCTAAGCTTAACCTCACCACCAACTATGGCATCAAATCTGTACTCCGTGGAAGCACCACCCCAGTCTCCCACATACTTGTTGTATAACTCAGTGGCATCTGACAGCTTCATATGATATCTGGCTATAAGTCCAAGTGCCTTAATATACATTGCCTTTGGCATTCTGTACAGACCTGTTCTTGCTGTCTGGTTAAGCAGTGCCTTAAGTGTGTCTGCCTGCTTCTTTGGCATATTCTCTCCTGCCATAAGAGTGTCACCTATATAATCATCAATAAGTATTGGCCCATGAGCCAGTGATCTGTATTCAGACTGTTCTGGCTTATATTCCTTGATGAACACTCCGTTCTTATACATCTTCACACTGTCTGCATTGGTGAATATATATGAGTCTCCCCTGTTACATCCTGGATGCTCACCAATGTCCATCGATGTACTTATCTCAAGCACTGGTGTTTTTTCCTGCTGACTGGCATATACACTTGCCGCAAGCTTAGGATTCCTGAACATATCCATAACACCGTGATAACAGATTCTGTCTCCGCTTCCGAAATCCTTATGGGTATTGTAGTCAAACATACACCATCCAAAGCAGCCCGCTATATCGTCACTTGCTGCTACATCGTTGAGTACGCGTGCATGTCTGAGAGCATGTTCATTGCGCTTCTCTTCCCAGTCAAAGGTCTTGGTCGGGAACATGTGTCCATTATACTCACTTATCAGATACGGCTTACTTACATCCGATGTCACTGCTGACTTCTTATCGCAGCCCTTATTATCACCTTCATGAGAGAAATCATTATATGTATATACATCCTCAAGCAGATTGCTCTTCTTATAACATCTCACGCCGCCCGTCTGTCGTGTCAGATCAAGACTTCTCGCCATAGAATTGGTTCTCTCATAGAAAGTATCGTCATCTACTGACTCATTAATTCTTACTCCCCATAGAATTATGGAAGCATGATTCCTGTACTGAACAACCATATCTCTGACATTCTCAACAGCCTGATTCTTCCAGTCCTCATCGCCTATATGCTGCCAGCCTGGAATCTCAGTGAACACCAACAGGCCAAGTTCATCACATCTGTCTATAAAGTAATGAGACTGCGGATAATGTGATGTTCTTACCGCATTAAGTCCAAGTTCATGCTTTAATATGTCCGCATCCAGCTTCTGCATCGACTCAGGCATTGCATAACCTGTATATGCATAACTCTGATGCCTGTTAAGTCCGCGTAGCTTAACCTTTCTTCCATTAAGGAAGAATCCTTCCTTCTTGAACACAGCGCTTCTATAGCCTATGCGAACAATCTTCTCATCGATGACCTCGCCGCCGCTTGATAGTACTGTTCTCACCTCATACAGACTTGGGCTGTCGATGTCCCACAGTCTGATTGTTCCTGTATCCTGCGAAAGTGTATGGAACTTGCAGCCAGCCTCAATATCCTTAAGCTTACCCGTTAGCTGGGTGTACTCTGATGTGCCATACTCCCTGATATACTGACTTAACTCAAGGCTACAGTCCGCAACATGAACGCTTATCTCTGATTCGATAGAGGAAGACGCTCCGCCTTCCACATATGATGGCTTTATAAATATATCTTCGATATAGCTCTTCTGCTTAATATCAAGATATACATCCCGGTAGATACCTCCATATGTCATGTAATCAATAACAAATCCAAATGGCGGAACATTAAGGTTCTCTCTGCTGTCAACTGTTACAGTAAGTACATTATTCTCACCTATCCTGACAGCATCATTAAGATTAACAGTAAATGCAGTATATCCACAATGATGCTCCCCAATCAGCTGTCCATTGAGATACACCTTACTGTCATGGCCAACTCCGTCAAACGTAAGTAAAAGCTGCTTGTCTTTCCATTCTTCCGGTGCAATGAACTCTTTCCTGTATTCGCATAACATCTGATACTCATGCTCATCAAAATAATGATATGGCAGTTCCCTGGTGGTATGCGGTATTCTTACTTCTACAGCTTCAAGTCTGTTCTTAACACCAGCTTCATCTGTAGCAAGCTCACAAAATGTCCAGCCCTCATTCCAATACAATCGCTTTGACATATCTGTCTCCTTTCAGCAATCTCAATCTGTATAGTCCATATGATACTACTTCTTAACTTCAATTCCGCTAATCAGAATATTAACAACTTCCTCTAATGCTGCCTTATAGGTCATCCCATTAGCGACAAGTACATCTCTCTGAAAAAACTGCTCAATTGATGCCTCAAGCATGAGCTTGACCAATGGAATACTAACATCACGAATCACGCCTTCCTCAATGCCCTGCTCGATTAGCCGAATCGTATTCTCCCAACCATTCTCAAGTCTATTCTCAACCTGTCTGTATATAAGAGGATACTTCTCCTTGAGGCCATATAACTGTCTGAAGTCAACATCCTTATAGCCTTCTGGAAGCACACACAGGATTCGACGGATCTTATCAACCGTGTTACTGCTGTTGTCATCCACGACAGCCTGTTCTGCATCCTTAATTGCGTCAAAAACACTATCAACCATTGCAAGAAGTAATTGATTCTTGTCTTCAAAGACGGTGTATATTGTCTTCTTACTCATTCCAAGAATCTTAGCCAGCTCGTCCATTGTAAACTTTATTCCCTTTTCATTGAACGCGACTACTGTTCCTTCCAGTATCCTATCCCTTAATTCCATATATTCTCCATCCCTTGGTTATCACCAAATGCTAATAGTTTTGCGGAAACTGTTTTTATTATTTTAGTTTCCTTTATCTTATCACTTGTTAATATCTCATACAATAGGATTATTTTGTCATTTTATCTTTTGATTAAAAAAGCACCCATTTCCATATAAAAAACTCCCCATATGTCGGACATTAGCTTATCTAATCATCCAACATACAGGGAGTTCAACAATTCAATCTATCTGTATTCTTCCAAAAAACTCATTATTATCTCATTCGCCGATATTCCTATATCCTCCTGCGATGGCCATGAGTGTCTGCCTTCGTCTACTACTACGCTCCAGACCTGTGATCTGTGCTCCTCATCTGCATACTTCAGACATGTAACGCGATCGCCAAGAGCTGTCTTTTTATATGTCTCAAGACCATTGGCATCTGCCCAGTATGACATCACTTCTTCTATCGCAGGTGCAATAGACGTCCTGTCAGTTCCATTTGCCTTCTGAGGAACAACATCATCCTTAGTCCCGTATATCTCCAGAACTCCAATATCTGCATGTTCCTTCCTTACCATCCATGTTGCATCTGTCATCATACCCGCTACACTGACAATTGCTGCAAACTTACCATCAGTCTCAACAGCTATTCTGTGAGTCATAAATGCTCCATTGCTGAACCCTACAACAAATGTACGCTGCGGATCACAATCAAATGCATTCTGAATGTATTCTGCCAATGCGCATATATAGCCTATATCATCCTTTTCCGATGTATCAAGTCCAGAATTCCATCCAGGACTTCCGCTGGCATCTGACAATGCTGCCGGATATACAACAACATATCCAGCCTCGCATGCTACTTTCTCAAATCCTGTCTGTGTAGCAAAGGATTCCGGTGTATTGGCATATCCATGAAGCATAATAACTAATGGCTTCTTATGTATGTTCTCTGAACCGTCTGGCAGATATATATTAAACCTTCTGTCATACCCTCTGTACTCGCAATAACAGGATCTCCCATCATCAGCATACATGACTTCTCCAATTGGTTCTTTATAATGACGTACAGCTGGAATAATAAGAAAGAATCCTATCAGAATTATCTGTATCAGTCCCAGCACCATATATAATCCCAACGGATATACAGTATTCCGCTCAGGTTCTGTAATCTCTCTGTTAACTTCATTATCTGACAGGAATTCGTTTTTAATTTCTGCGACTCGTTTCTTTCTATCTAACGCTTCTACTTCCAGATTAAAATTCTTTACCTTATAATCCCTAATCTTTCTGGCATATTTTATATCCATTACCCATGATACAATCAATAAACCCAGGAAAATTGCAAAGTAAATCACACAGTCCCAAAAAGAATCGACACTACCACCTACCAGGATCTGTCCAATCATAATACAAAAACAGGCAAACGTACTCACACCTGCCAGCGCTCTCATTCCGCTCTGCCTCTTCTGATATCTCTCTATAGCACAATGATTATCATAAATCTGAAAATCAGTTGTCTTCATTTTATATTTCATCTTCTTTACGATTCCACTTCTTATCCTAAAGAGCAAGTATTACTAAATATCTAGCAGAACTTATATCCTACTCTTCCAAATGAGCAAACATCATCTTCATTTTATCAATCGCCGGATCGTTTGCCTATCATTTTCTTTTTGGTTATTAATCTATCATAAGCCCCAAATAAACACAATTACTTTTTCTCGTCAAATATGATATATGCGGATGATGGGGCGCACGAGGTCCGGTGGACCTCGGCTTTGCGCCGACCGTAGCGAAGCGAAGACCTTGAATCCACTGGATTCAAGGCCCCTTCGCTTCTAAATCAAAAAGGGTTCATCCATTCGGATGAACCCTTTTGATTTAAATCGTGCGGAAGATGGGACTTGAACCCACACGGTATTGCTACCACAGGCACCTGAAGCCTGCGCGTCTGCCATTCCACCACTTCCGCTTATATTGCACGTCACATCATAAATATTACGTACGCGTCCACGTGCTATTCTATATGTTTTAAGGAGCATTGTCAATATAAATCAACAATGCTCCTTAAAGTCATTATAAATATATACTTAACTAAACAATACTGTTAAGTAGATTACCAACTGAATACGAATCTGCATATGTTGCAGCACTTGTATATCCCTTGGCACTATTAGCTTCACTTGTAGCTGTTGTACCAATCATCGAAATCTTGGATGCAACCTGATAAGCTGTTGACTGATTACCATTAAACAGACTCTTAAGTGTACCTATGTCAGACTTCTTAAATGTCTCTTCATCAATTGAAAGAGTATCATTATCATTAATCTCTATTCCAACACTCTTAAGCTTAGAATAGTAACCATTCATCTGATTAGCAAGACTGTCTGCCTCCCTTGCAACCTTATCGCTTGATGACTTCTTGGCCTTATTGATAAATGCATTATACTTATCAGCAAAAGACTTAACTGACTTATAGATTGCATTCATATCATATCCTCTGGTAGTTACTTCCTTACCTTCCTCATCAACGGACACAATATCCTTCTCCTTGAAAAGAGACTCTGTTCCCTTGCTTATGAGCGCATCCGCAGCCTTTGCTGCATCCTTTGCAGCAGATGATACTGCACTATATTCAGAGGCCTTATCTGCATCCACCTTAGTGTTGCTCTTCTTGTCAGATGCAACATCATCCTTAGCATAATAAGCCTTCAAAAGCTTTCCATATGATCCATTCTTAATACTCGCATAATCAGAAAAGTTAATTCCTGCCATTCCATTGTCTGATGTATTAAGACTTCCAAACAAAGTACTGTAATTGGTCTTTGGCTGTATATTCATATCGTCCTCCTTGACTATATACTACAAGAACTCATACCTTATAATAACACTATCGGACATTTTTTCCAATATCCTTAGCGATTTCAGGAATAAAAGCTGTAATAAGTTCCGTCACAACATCCTTAAGAACCTTTATAGTTGCCTTATCAAGATTCTGCGCTGCTTTTACCATCTGCTTCATGGCTTCACCCATATCTGCAGGTCTGTCAATCAATGTTGTCGCTCCAGAAGCCTCAATAATATCAAACAGCGTATCTTCAAATATCTGCAGCTGGTTCTCATCAAGCTCCATAACCCACTGATACATTGAATTATTGACGTATTTTGCGCTAAGCTTAACCTGTTCAACCTTGGAAAAATCGTCGCCACTTACAATCCATGTATATGGATTATGCTGGAGAATACCTCCAACGGACGCTGCTTTTACAACTTCATAATCATCCTTATCCTCGAGTAACAGGCCAACTAATGATGACTTTGGTATCAGCTTGGTAATGCGGGATGAAATTCCCTCGTAATTACTCTGACTAAGTATCTCTGGTCTGAATCCCGGGCCATCGAAACTGAATACTCTGCTTATTCTGTCTGCAGTATCACTACCTGCCGTCATCGCTGAATAGACAGCAAGATTGCCGCCCTTGGAATGACCACAGATCATAAATCCACCACTAATTCTCAGTGCAATCTGCTTAACATATAGAGATGAAAG
Source organism: Lachnospiraceae bacterium (assembly GCA_045641365.1). Taxonomy (GTDB): domain Bacteria; phylum Bacillota; class Clostridia; order Lachnospirales; family Lachnospiraceae; genus Colinaster. The sequence continues at coordinate 52,330 of JAZUGT010000016.1, read as the reverse complement.
AATCTGTCCTGGTACTGGCTTGGCAAATGCCATGTTGAAATCTTCCTTCCATCCTAAGATTGTTTCATCAGTTCCTCTGAACAGGACAACCGGCAATGCTCCCTCGGGAAATACCGTAAAAGCACAAAACTGTGTTGGATTATTCTTGTCAGTCTCATCAGAAAGATAATTGCACTTCATACTGGCAAATCTCTTGCCTGCAATCATCGCCTTCCACATAGCCATGTTATCCTCTGCATATCTTTCATCAATGAACACTTCACACTCATGCATACGTTCATTAATCTGAAGTAGTGTAAGTCCCTCGCTATTCTCTCTAAGCCCTGGAATTACATTCTCCAGCTTAAAGTATGAAAACTGTGCAAGCACAAGTGCATCAACATTATTAAATGGCTTCTCAAAAAAAGATACGTCGCCATTCTTCTCTACATAATCAATAATACTATCTATCATAATTACTTCTTCAAACCTGCAATTCCGAAATCAAGATTATCTCCTGGTGCAATCCAGTGACAGCCATCTTCTTCATCAGTGTCATATCCTTCGCCAACTTCCCAGATAGCAATCTTTCCACCATAGCCTTTTTTCTTGCTGGCTGTGACAAAGCTGCCACTCTGAGCTGTACCATACCAGTCAGTTGTAGAGCCATCACCATCTTCAGTCATAAGATACATATCACCATTATAGTATCCTGCCTTAAATCCGCCCATAACATTTCTGAAGGCAAAAGCCTCCTTATCCAGCGCGGTCGCATCAGAATATGTAATATTCTCCTGGCCTTCTCCATCAGGATAGTCGCCCTTCCATTTTCCCGAATACTGATGTTCCTCGACACCAGTTATTCCATTAACAACGCCGTCATTATTAGGAAACAGACGAATCCACATGCCTTCACCTTCACGCTTACCATCGACCCATTCTCCATAGTAATAGGTATTGTGCGCATATACGGCTATTCCCTTACCAGATGGAAGACCATCTGTACCTCTGGCACCATAGTAATAGAAATCCTTACTGTCGCCAAGTGAGTCAGTAATTGCTCTTACTCTGTCAAGTCTGATAAGATCTGCGACAGCATCAAGCGCATATCGTTCCCAGCAGTCACTCAGTTCAGGTAACTGGTAATCATCCTCTGTGTATTCAAGTGCCTTGCCGGCCTCATACTTCTGTGGCAGTTCACCCTTCACCTCAACATGCTTAACAGGAAGTTCGGCAACTGGCTCATCTTCATTACCTGCATCAGCCACTTCACTTTCCACAATCGTCTCTTCATCGGGCTGCTCACTTGTAACTGCTTCGACCACCACGCTCTCTTCAGGTTCAGCCGGAGTCGCTCTCTTAATCAGAAGCCATCCTGCTGAAACCATAAGAATGATAAGTATGATTAATCCCATGAGACCCTCAAGGAAAAACTGAAGTCTTCTGGCCTTATCATCCTTTTCCGAGAATTCCCTCTCGACCACTGCATTTTCTTCTTCCTTAACAAAATCCATATCGTTAATATCTTCTATTAAAAAATCGTCATTTCTATTTTCCATATTCGTTCTCCTCTATTCAGATTATAACTCAATAAAAGAAACAGGCAATAAAGAATAAATTAAGTTTTTCTTAAGGTGCCACTTTCTGTAGCTGTTCTAAATCTATATGTATTACTGGTCGTACTGCACCTCCGGGCTTATTGACATACTTTTCCTGCATAAGTATCTCTCCATCTACTGATACAATTGGTGCAAATATGCTTTCATCTTCTCCTCTAAGCCACCACCATGATGATCTGTAACCCTTGACATCCCAGTAGTTAACCTTGCTCAATCTGTTGACATTCGTCCCTTTCTTCTGGGCTGCATCAGTTATCTCAATCTGACGCTGTATGTCATCACTGAAAAATGCCAAAGCCTCTGACACTGTGAGAAGCGAAACACTACTTTCAGTTCCACTAATCTCAGCCATAACAGCTTTTTCATATTGGCTAAAGGCTTCATTACAAAAGTCCTCTTTAAGATACTTATACAGCGCAGAATCAGACCACTTAACGATATCATGGCTGTTATTATATACGCTTCCCGCAAGACCATATCTGGATAAAAGAACCATTTCCTTGTCGTCTATGCTTAGAACAATCCACTCAACATGCTCCTTCCCCGGTCTTGTCAGTATAGTCTCATATCGCCCAAATTCCACAATATCCCCAATTCCTGCAGCCTTAAGAGCCTCACATTCACTATTGTAGTCCCGTCTTGTCTGCACAAAGTGATTGTATATATACATTCCACCTGACAAGATGATGATAATCACAGCAACAGAGATACTGACAATGGTTGCCCTTTTTCTATCAGCCCATATAGGCTGATTACTTACTCTGCCCTCAGTCTTCTTTCTTCCCTCTGACCGATCCACCAGTCGAAGAAGTCCCCTGTCAACAAGGCTTACAACTGTTGCAGCCAAAATTGAACAGACCAATACAATCGCGTACATTAAGAATTCATTAGTACCTGTAAAATCAAAAATATTCTTAATAAAAAGACCATGAATCAGGAACAATTCCGTACTGATTCCGCTTAAAAATCCAAGAATCTTATTGCTAATTCGAATTCTCAAATTGACTAAAAGCATAAGCCAGGTACTTTCAATGCATAACAGTGACTGCATAATAAAAGTGAACTGCTTGCTGTTAACTCTGTCTACTACATAACTCTCTCTATAATATCCGTATCTGATTCTGACTATTTCCTCAAGTATGAATAAGACAACAAAAAGTAATGCCGAAATAATAGTAAGCGCATTATAATACTTCCTGCTGAAAGCAACTATCTGCTTCTTAAAGCGTGCAAACAGGATACCCATGATGAATACTACTGTGGAATTATACCACCACTCACCATGAAACCATACGTCTCCAATCTGGCTATAGTCATGGCCGTTGGTTAATCCCAGCCTGATAATGCCAATAGTTCCCAGAATTAGTACTATAAGAGCAAGATCTTTTTTCTTAAAGATTTTAAATGAAAAATAGAAAATCAGATATAACCAGAATATCTCAACAATATACCACCCATTGCCATTAAGAAGCAGTATACCAGTAACACACCTGATGATATCTTTCACACTTGTATGAAGACTGCTATTCAGGAGTCTTACCCCGACACCAATTGCATTGCAGATGAAAAACGGGATTAATATAACTGACAATCTGTGTCTGCAGAAGTTCTTCAGATATCCTGGCTTCTCATATACATTCGTAATGAGCCCATATCCCGAGAAGAAAAAGAACACTGAAGTGAACAGGATTCCCATCGAACTTAAGATTGTGATAGGTCCCTTATAGACCTCACCATACGAGGTAATATCCTGAGTGAGATGATGAAGTATTACGAGCACACAGGCACAGGCCTGAAGCATCTTGGTCTGCCCTCTGTCCCATGCGGAATCATCTATATCTTCAAGCTTAACTATATTACATCTATAGAACATTAAGCCAATTACAATGGCTGGGTAAAATAATAATACTAACTCTTTCATCATACTTCCCCTGTAATGATAATAGTCACATCCTCTATATATTATCTGACAATCCGAGCACATATACAAGAAAAACCGGCATGATAGTAATCATGCCGGTTAAACATTGTCCTGTCTTTGTTTCTTTCCATTCTATATATTATTTATCTGCTTCTTTTTCTGTTGCCTTGGCAAGGAATGGTCTTGCAATCTTAACATTAAAGAACTCAATAAGTGGTCCCATAAAGAATGCTGTAATAATTGTTCCTACGCCCGCAATTGTTGGAATCATACTTACAGTTCCGCCTGCTGCAAGGAAAAGTGCACATCCAGCGATTACACATACAAGATCCGTAATGATTCTCACATACTTAAACTGTCCCTTTTTCCATGTTCCTGATATAACAAGGGCAACTGCATCATATGTTGATACGCCAAGATCAGCCGTCATATAAAGTGCAGAACCAAAGCAGATTATTACTATTCCAACTATGAGACATATCACTCTGGTAACCATATTAGGGTCAACAATTACCTTCTGAAGACAATCATATGTGAACTCTGTAATATATCCAAGAAGGAACAGGTTGATAAATGTTGCTATTCCAATATAATGTCTATCCGCTATCAGACTGAACAACAACAGCACAATATTAGTAATCATATATAATGTTCCAAATGATATTGGAATCATGGCATGAAGTCCGGCCATAAAGCTCTGAAATGGATCAACGCCAAGTGCCGCCGTCTTAAAAATTCCAACACTTATTGCACATACGATGACACCTCCAAGGCACATAATAAGTTTTCTTTTGTTTGTTGCAGTAAACCAGTTTTTCATATTCCCTCCTATAAACCAGCCGTGATCAGCTGATATCTAATACCACAATATAACCTGTTTCCTGAGTCATATCAATAATTAGTAGCCGTTATACTCAAAAAGAGTCACCCTATCTTCTAGGATGACTCTTTGCATACACATCTCTAAGATGATTGTGATTCATATTTGCATATATCTGGGTCGTTGAAATATCTGAATGACCAAGCATTTCCTGAACACTCTTAAGATCAGCTCCATTCTCAACCAGATGGGCTGCAAATGAATGTCTAAGAGTATGAGGTGTAATATCAGCCTCTATGCCAGCCTTCTTTGTGTAGTACTTAATCAACTTCCAAAATCCCTGTCTGCTCATTGATACGCCAGAACAGTTTACAAAAAGGTCATCAGCTCTTTTATCGCTAATCATCGCATCTCTTGCCCCTGAAAGATATCTCTCAAGCGCTTCCTTTGCTTTTGTACCAAAAGGAATGATTCTCTCCTTATGCGAATCCTTGCAGACAATACAGTTCATCTGAAGATTAACATCATTAACCTTAAGAGATATAAGCTCTGAAACTCTGATTCCAGTCGCATAGAGAAGTTCGAGCATAGCCTTATCTCTAATCTCCTTGGGATTATCTCCTGATGGCTGTTCAAGAAGATTATTAACCTCAGACATTGTCATAATCTCAGGGACCTTCTTCTCAATCTTAGGTGCCTTAAGTCTTACAGAGATGTCATCCGTAATTATCTCTTCAGCAGCAAGGTAATGGAACCATGCCTTAATTGAAGCAATATTACGTGATACAGTCGCAGGCTTAAAGTTCTCCTCCGTCATGTACCTGACATAATCCTTTAGAGAATCCTCCGTAATATCCTGCACCGAACTAATCTTACCTGTCTCAAGAAAAATGCGAAGCTTCTTAAGATCTCTCTGATACGACAACTCGGTGTTGGTCGATGTCTTCTTAACGTTATGTAAATAAGAAATGAATGAATCAATTTCTTTCTGCATCAATTACTTGTCCCCTATCCACACCCAAATCTATGGTGTCACTAGACCTAATTATACTAATTAACCCTTACAATTGCAACGAAGAATTTCGCCAGAAATGTTGATTTTACGCCCCTTTCGGGCATTTTACACAATATCTCGATACTACATTTTAGTACGACACTAGATATTGATATATGTGTCATAAAAAAATTTTACCTGGATACGAATATCCAGGTAAATTAACATAACTAAATCAAAAAAAACAACTTATGTATACGTATAAACGATTACATCTGCTCCAAAAGCTTGCCTACTGTAACCAGCTTAACACAGAGAACAAATACCTCTGCAGCCTGTGCCATCTCGTCGGCAGATGGGAAAGAAGGTGCAATTCTGATATTGCTGTCATGTGGATCCTTTCCATATGGGAATGTTGCCCCTGCGCCTGTAAGTACAACGCCTGCTTCCTTACACTTTGCAACAATCTCCTTGGCACATCCATCCATTGCATTAAAGGAGATAAAATATCCTCCCTTTGGCTTAGTCCATGATGCAATCTCAAGTGCTGCAAGCTGTTCATCAAAGCACTTAAGCACACTCTCAAACTTTGGTCTTAGAATATCTGCATGCTTTGACATATGCTTCATAATTCCATCAGCATTCTTAAAATACAATACATGTCTGTACTGATTAATCTTATCATATCCAATTGTCTGAACAGTCATAGTCTTCTTGAACCATTCAAGGTTCTTTGCAGATGTTGCCAGCGCTGCAATACCTGCACCACTGAAAGAAATCTTTGATGTTGAACAGAATTCATAGACCATATCTTCATGACCGGCCTTCTTACACTCTGACAGAATCTCAAGAAGTACATCTCTGTCATCATCATAAAGATCATGTACAGCATAAGCATTATCCCAGAATATTCTGAAATCCTCTGCTGCTGGATTAAGAGCTGCGAATGCCTTTACTACATCATCAGAATATGTAATACCTGTAGGATTAGCATACTTAGGCACACACCAGATACCCTTTACTGATGCATCCTTTTCAACATACTCGCGAACCATATTCATGTCAGGTCCATTTTCATCCATAGGTATAGCAATCATCTCAACGCCAAATAACTCTGTAATTGCGAAATGTCTGTCATAGCCTGGTACTGGACATAAGAACTTAATCTTATCAAGCTTGCACCATGGCGTTGATCCATTTACACCAAAATTGAATGATCTTGAAACTGTATCATACATTATAGGAAGTGATGCGTTTCCAAAAACAATTACATTTTCTACTGGAACACCCATCATATCAGCCATGAGTTCTCTTGACTCAGGAATACCAATGAGTTCACCATAGTTACGTGTATCAACACCGGATGGTGTCTTTGCACATACTGACGAATTATATATATCAAGCAAATCCATTGACATATCAAGCTGGTCAAGTGATGGCTTTCCTCTTGCCATATTCAGATTGAGTCCCTTGCCCTTTACATCCTCGTATGCCTTTATTAATTCTTCCTGGAGAGCTGTAAGCTCTTCTTTTGTCATGGACTTATATGCTTTCATTATCTCCTCCTGCATAATTGTATACAATTATTCAATTCCCAACATTTATGTATTTTACATTAGTTACTTTTCTATGTCAATAATTCCATCACATAGTTATGGCTAATCTGCTACTAATTATGATAAAATGAACTGATACTTATTAGAAAACCAACATATGTAAGGCAGGCAGCAGAACAATTATGGACAACAAGCTTAAGCGTATTGAAGATCGCATCCTATCTGAAGAGAATACAAGTCAGAGTATCCTTGGAACGTTCCTTATATTTGGAGGAATATGCAATGCTCTCGAAGCGATACTTAAAGTAATACTTAGAAGTGTCTTTTCAGATAATCAGATAGCTACTAATAATTCGCAAAATATAATTGCAATACTTAAAGTTATCATACTTGCAGTTGCCTTCATTTTTGCGGCATATCGTATGAAGAGGTTATACTTCCACTCTCCATATGTCAGAAAGCTATTGTTCCTCTGGGGTGTGATTCTTATTCCTGTTCAGTTAATCTATGATGTTACGGTAATACTCTACCAGCGAATGTTAGATATGCTTTTCCTGATAATCGCCACAAGTGACTCTGGTGGTGAGGCCGGTATGTTCTATGCCATGTTCTACAATAATACACATGGATTTAAGTATATCAGCATGTTTATTGCTATTCTACTTGGAATTATTGTTACAGGCGAGATTCTGGAGAAGAATCATCTGTTTGCAGTGTGCGCCGGACTTATTATAATATTTATGACTGCTTTCTGCGTATTGGAGATGCGGACTATTTCGATCCTGAACGATTCTATCAATATGGGAATCAATCTGACTTCTGTCATCTTCCATTCGTTAACTACAATAGGCTTGTTCCTTCTTGGACTGTTTATTATCAATAAGGCAAAAGCCAGTGAAGTTCGACTTTCAACATCTGCTTAGATGCACTTAAGGAATACATATAATGAGAATACCAGTAGTTATTCCGGCATATGAACCGGATGACAACTTAATAAAGCTTTGTAGGGAGCTTATTGCAGCTGACATTACAGATATTATTGTAGTCGATGATGGAAGCGGTGAGGACTATGCTTCAATCTTTGAACTTACAGATACCATTTCCGGCTGTACTGTATTGCATCACTCTGTCAATCAGGGTAAAGGGAAGGCTCTTAAGACTGCCTTCGAATTTCTGCTTGCGGATGCATCCGTTATTGGCTGTGTAACAGCTGACTCCGACGGACAGCACACTGTTACAGATATCACAAGATGTATTGAACAGCTTAAGAAAACACCTGATAAGCTTGTAATGGGCTGCAGACAGTTTGATGGAGATAACATCCCCAGAAAGTCGAAGTTCGGCAATACACTTACCTGTAAGGTATGCGGCTTTATGTGTGGTGTCCATGTGTCAGACACACAGACCGGACTTAGAGCAATACCAGCTGACTTTATGAGACATCTCCTCACTACTCCCGGCAATCGTTTTGAATTCGAGACCAATATGCTTGTTGAGACAAGGGGTCTTGTAGAGATAGTAGAGATACCTATTGAGACAATATATGATTCTAAGGATAATCATAAGACACACTTTAGAGCAGTAAGAGACTCAATAAGAATCTATAGTATCTTTGGCAGAATATTTCTTAAGTACCTTGCCTCTTCACTATCATCTTCTCTGATTGATATGACACTTTTTGCTATACTGTGTCACTTTCTTCGAGGCAATACTATAGCATATATTACAATTGCAACTGTAATTGCAAGAATAGTCTCTGCAACATACAATTATCTGATTAATTATACTTTTGTATTTAAGAGCAGTAACAAGCGAACAACAACATTTGTTAAATATGCCGGACTTGCTATTGTTCAGATGTGTGCAAGTGCTCTCCTTGTTAATATTGGAGTTCTTCTTCTCTCTGGAGTACCCGAGGTATCTGTAAAGATAGTTGTAGATATTATTCTTTTCTTCATTAGCTATAAGATTCAACAGATTTTTGTATTTTAGGATTTATATATAAAAAGTGGTTATACTGAAACCTTCATTCTTATTCGAAAGGCTCAGTATAACCACTTTTTATTTGTATTGACCTGTAATGTCATTAGATAATCATTCTTGTGCCACCCACATCAATGACATTCTGCTTAAAGGACTGAATATCCTGAGTCTCCCCATTCACAATCTTCACAGCCTGGCACTTCACTGTCTCACGACCGTTCTTAAGACTATTAAGCATCCCCAGTGCTTCATCAATAGTCATAAACTCAGTCTCCTTGTTCTCACCAGCAAGTGTCTCATAGATTAACTTGCAGTTCTTTTCAGTTGATACTGCTGACACCCCGTTGTCCCAAAAATGTTCATCTGCCATCTTATGCTACCTCCAACTAGTACTTTCTTACCGCACTTATTAGTATACCACACTGATTTAAAATTTCTATAACAAATAATAAAAAAAGAGAGAAAACATATCTGTTTTCTCTCTTAATCTTACTTTGCGTAATCTGTAACTCGACTCTCTCGAATAACATTTACCTTGATCTGACCTGGATATTCCATCTGCTCTTCTATCTGCTTAGAAATATCACGAGCAAGCAATACCATATCAGCATCATTAATCTGCTCTGGAACTACCATTACACGTACCTCTCTACCGGCCTGAATGGCAAATGACTTATCTACTCCCTTGAAGCTATTACTAATCTCTTCAAGCTGACGCAGACGCTGAGTATATGTCTCAAGTGTCTCACGTCTTGCACCTGGACGTGCCGCTGAAATAGCATCAGCTGCAGCCACAAGGCATGCAATAAGCGATGTAGGTTCTACATCACCATGATGTGACTCAACAGCATTGATAACAAGCTGTGACTCCTTATACTTTCTACAAAGCTCTACACCTAACTGGATATGTGAGCCTTCCATCTCATGGTCGACTGACTTACCAATATCATGTAATAAACCAGCTCTCTTAGCAGCTCTTACATCAAGACCTAATTCAGAAGCAAGCAATCCTGATAACTGCGCTACTTCAATTGAATGCTTGAGAGCATTCTGACCATAACTTGTTCTAAACTTCATCTTACCAAGTAACTTAACAAGTTCTGGATGAATACCATGTACTCCAACTTCGAGTACTGCAGCCTCACCCTCTTCCTTGATCATGGTCTCGACTTCCTTCTGAGCCTTCTCTACCATCTCTTCGATACGAGCTGGATGAATTCTACCATCAACAATGAGCTTCTCAAGGGCAATTCTTGCAACTTCTCTTCTAATTGGATCAAATCCAGAAAGAATGACTGCCTCTGGTGTATCATCAATAATAAGATCAACTCCTGTAAGAGTCTCAATAGTACGGATATTTCTACCCTCTCTACCAATGATACGGCCCTTCATCTCATCATTAGGAAGATTAACAACAGAAATTGTAGTCTCAGAAACATGGTCAGCTGCGCATCTCTGAATTGCATTAACAACATATTCCTTAGCCTTCTTATCTGCTTCTTCCTTCGCACGGCTCTCTAATTCCTTGATCATAACAGCCGTCTCATGCTTTACTTCGTCTTCAACAATTTTAAGTAGATAATCTTTTGCCTGGTCGGAGGTTAAACCTGAGATTCGTTCAAGTTCCTGTACACGTTCTTCATTGAGCTTGGCAATCGCTTCCTTCTGCTTATTGAGATCTTCCTCCTTAGCAGAGAGTGATGCCTCCTTCTTCTCGATGGCCTCAGTCTTGCGGTCGATGTTCTCTTCCTTCTGCTGTATACGACGCTCATTGCGCTGTATATCTGCACGTCTCTCCTTGATCTCCTTGTCTAACTCGTTCTTAGCACGAATAGACTCTTCCTTAATCTCAAGAAGACCTTCACGCTTCTTCTCTTCAGCTTCCTTAAGAGCTTCATCGATAATTCCTCTTGCCTGTTCTTCAGCATTGCCTATCTTAGACTTAGCTGCCTTCTTCTGTACATTAGAAGTTACAACACTTGCAACAGGAACTGCAATAACCAGAGTTGCCACCACTGCAATAATAACAGGTATCATGTGCAGGAGCACCTCCTTATAAAATTTTCATTGTACTTTATATACTAAGGGACATGTAGAGTATCCCTAAGTTAGCAAATTACAACACTCTTATTTTACACACATAGGATAGTTATGTCAAGTTGTATAAAAAGCAGACTCGCCATAAAGAAACAACGACAAAATCCAAAAAGCAGCCTGGGTTATTAACCCAGACTGCTCATAATAGTATCCATACTAAATCCTTTATTATACAGAAAAGCCATCATCTTCTGACGATCTTCATACGATGCATCATCTCGATTATACTTCTTCTTTTCAAGTAACTTTGATACAAGCTCGGATTCATCTTCTATATCACCAGCTTCATGCAGACCATCATATGCTTCATTAATCAGTTCCCTGCTGATCCCCTTCTGCATAAGATCGTTAACAATTCTTCTTCTGCTACGACTGGATGACTTATATATAATATAGTTATTACAGTACTCATAGTCATCAATGTAATGATATCCCTTAAGATATTCGATTGCTTCATCAACTATACTCTCCGGATACCCACCATCAATGTACTTCTTCCTAAGCTGCTGTTCTGTATATGGTCTGCTCTTCAGAAGATTAAGTCCCCTCAGCTTAGCTCTTCGGGGTAAAAGTTCATGCATAATCCGACCATATATATCATCACTCACTTCTCTGTCAGTGGATAAGTTCAGCTTACGAATCTCACCAATATAGAGAACAACTCTCTCTCCATTGTCAAAAACTACGCTTTGCCTCTTCTTATCAATAGCTTCAATACTCTCTATCTGCACGTATTACTATTCCTCTTTTGACTTCTTCTTACTGTCCTCTGCTGGTGAGGTACTATTGGCACCTTCAAAACCATAGTGCTCTCTGACCTTCTTCTCTACCACCTCACATACCTCAGGATGATCAATAAGGAACTGCTTCGCATTCTCTCGTCCCTGACCAATCTTATTACCTTCATATGCATACCAGGCACCACTCTTAACAATAATATCATTCTCAGAAGCAAGGTCCAGAATATCACCTATACGAGAGATACCCTTACCAAACATAATATCAAATTCTGCTTCCTTGAATGGAGGAGCTACCTTATTCTTAACAACCTTAACCTTAGTCCTGTTACCAATTACTTCTCCGGCCTGCTTGATAGACTCTACTCTTCTTACATCAAGTCTGACAGATGAATAGAACTTAAGTGCACGTCCACCTGTTGTTGTCTCTGGATTACCAAACATAACTCCAAGCTTCTCTCTTAACTGATTAATAAATACAACAGTACAGTTAGACTTACTTATAATTGCGGTCAGCTTGCGCATAGCCTGACTCATAAGTCTGGCCTGCGCGCCCATAACCGCATCACCCATATCACCATCTATCTCCTGCTTGGGAACAAGCGCGGCAACTGAATCCACAACTACTATATCTATAGCACCTGAACGTACCATAGTCTCAGTTATCTCCAAAGCCTGCTCACCACAGTCAGGCTGGGAAATATATAAATTATCAATATCTACACCAATATTCTTGGCATATACTGGATCAAGAGCATGCTCTGCATCTATAAATCCTGCTATTCCGCCTCTCTTCTGTACTTCAGCAATCATATGAAGAGTAACGGTTGTCTTACCTGAAGATTCAGGTCCATATATCTCAACAATTCTGCCCTTAGGTATTCCGCCAAGGCCTAATGCTATATCAAGACTAAGTGATCCTGTAGGTATTGCTTCAATGTTCATCTGTGCAGCTGGGTCACCAAGCTTCATTACAGCGCCCTTACCATATTGTCTCTCAATCTGTGCAATTGCGGCATCTAATGCCTTAAGTCTTTCTTCTTTTTCCATCACGGTTCTCCTTTTAAACAGAACAGATGTTCCTTTTCTTGTTATAGAATAAAACATATGTTCGATTTTGTCAACACTATATTAATAATTACATACATCTGTCTTAACTTAGTACTCAGATGTACTTACGGGTGATATATACATACTATACGATATGCTGTACAATTATTCGCCCTTTATTGTTATACTCATTGTGTATACACACTATACACTTATTTTCATTCAATTGCAATTCTTTTTTGTACGCATACCGAATAACTGCAGCCAAGATAAAAGGAGATGCCATAGCATCTCCTTACTTAACCTATCTGAACGTCTTCTCACTGAAGTACTCAAGTATACATCTTCTCATAAGATTGAGGGCTGTTGTCACTGTATTCTCCCTAATCTTCATTCTGCTGCCAGTGAAATGGCACTCCTCAACTGTAACCCTTCCTCCAATCATGCATGCAATATACACAAGTCCGACTGGCTTTTCTTCTGTTCCACCATCAGGACCAGCAATACCTGTCGTAGCTACAACCACATCTGCCTTATTAAGAGCAAATGCACCCTTTACCATCTCTGTTGCTGTCTGTCTGCTTACTGCTCCATACTTCTCAAGTGTGCTCTTCTTGACACCCACACTCTTACGCTTAGCCTTATTAGAGTAAGTAACAAAGCCTGACTTAAATGTATCAGATACTCCTGGCACATTGATAAGTCTTGCAGCAAGCATTCCACCCGTACACGATTCTACAGTTGACACATTCATGTCATTACCAATCAGCAGATCAACAACCGACTGCTCAAGGCTTACATTATCCTCGGTAGTATATATATAATTACCAAACCTGTTCTTAAGTTCCTTAACAACTGGCTTAAGAAGCTTCTTGGCTTCATGCTCATCGTCCGCCTTGGCAGATACTCTTATATGAACCTCTCCTGTCTTGGCATATGTAGCAATCGTAGGATTAGTCTGATTATTAATCAGATCCTCTATCATTGTCTCAGCTCTGCTCTCACCAATTCCGCAGATCTTAACTGTACGCGAGACAATTGTACCAGGAATGATATTCTTTATATAAGGAACAACTGATTCCTCAAACATAAGCTTCAGTTCCGAAGGTGGACCTGGTAAAAGGATAACAGACTTACCTTCCTTCTCAATAACACATCCAGGAGCAGTTCCATTGTTATTAGGAAGTACAATGCATCCCTCCGGCATCATTGCCTGCTTCCAATTGTTATCCGTTGGTGTCTTACCAATTCTCTCAAAGTAAGCCTTAATTGCTTCCTTCGATTCTTCATGCATGGACAGATTCACTCCACAAACCTTCGCGGCAATCTCCTTGGTAAGATCATCCTGTGTAGGTCCAAGACCACCTGTCAGAATAACAATATCTGACCTGTCCATTGCTGTCATGATTGTCTGTTCAAGACGGCCGGCGTTATCACCGACAACAGTCTGATAATAGCAGTTAAGCCCCAGAATAACACACTGCTCTGCCAGATATGCAGCATTGGTATTAACTATATTACCCATTAAGATCTCTGTTCCAACTGAAATAAGTTCAACAACCATGATGTTCTCCTATTATTTATCTTCAAGCACTGAAATATTCTTTACAACATAGTCTACAAGGGAAATCACTGTAAGAAGAACCGCTATATACATCACAATTCTTATAATCCACTCCATTGGCCCCCATGGAATATTAGCAAGCATCAGTATAACCATAACCATCTGCGATACCGTCTTACTCTTTCCCCACATACTTGCAGCAATAACAACACCGTTATCAGATGCAACAAGTCTAAAACCGCTTATAATAAACTCTCTTGCAAGAATCACAATAACAGCCCACGCCGGCATCATCTCCGGGCGAAGTTCAACGAGGCAAATCATCGCAGAACATACAAGAACCTTGTCTGCAAGCGGATCCATAAACTTTCCAAAATTAGTAACAAGATTATACTTTCTGGCAATCTTTCCATCCAGAAGGTCCGTAAGCGATGCAATAATAAAAATCGCAAGAGCCACTGGACCACTTAACGTCCCCAGACAATCTGTAAGCAGAATAATCACAAATGGAATAATAAGTATCATTCTGAGTACAGTAAGCTTATTAGGTAAGTTCATATTCTTCATAATATCTTCCAATTCTATACTTCCTCACCGCAGAGATCATATCCCCTGGCTTCGGTAATAATTACTTCTATTCTGTCGCCACTCATAAGGCTTCGCTCCGACTTGATAAACACATAACCGTCCACGCCTGGTGCATCCTTATAAGTTCTTCCAACATATACGCCTTCATCCACAAGATTACCTTCGATTGTAACCATCATCTTGCGGCCAACTGTTGCCTCAGCCATCTCAAAGGCTATCCCCTGCTGCAGGCGCATAATTCTGTCTCGACGCATTCTCTTAATCCACTCTGGTACCTGATGCTTCATTGTTGCAGCAGGTGTACCTTCCTCTGCGGAATAAGTAAACACTCCAAGCCTGTCAAATCGCATATCCTTAACAAATGCACATGCCTTCTTATAATCAGCATATGTCTCACCAGGAAAACCACTTATAAGTGTTGTCCTTAAAGCAATATCCGGGATGGCATCCCTAAGCTTCTTAACAAGATCCCTTATATCCTGCTCTGATGTCTTTCTTCCCATTCTTCCAAGAATATTGTCAGACGCATGCTGTATAGGTATATCAAGATAATTGCATATCTTGTCATTATTTCTTATTGTCTCAATCAGTTCGTCAGTTATCTCTTCCGGATAGCAGTAAAGCAGACGAATCTGTTCA
Organism: Lachnospiraceae bacterium; assembly: GCA_045641365.1. Classification (GTDB taxonomy): domain Bacteria; phylum Bacillota; class Clostridia; order Lachnospirales; family Lachnospiraceae; genus Colinaster. Next base: position 36,783 of record JAZUGT010000016.1, on the reverse strand, counting down.
ATACCATCAACCTCAGTCAGTCTGCCTAACAGTTCAGTCAAAGCCTTATGACCATATATATCCATACCATACAGAGTTGTCTCCTGGGCCACAAGAATCAGTTCTCTAACCCCACGACTGGCAAGTTCTTCAGCCTCGTCGACTAACACATCCATCGGTACAGATCTGTATCTTCCCCTTAAAGTCGGAATAATACAGTATGTGCAATGCTTATCACAGCCTTCTGCAATCTTCATATATGCATAATGTGGTGCCGAAGTCAGAATTCTCTTAACTCCACACACGGCCGGTTCTGTAAGATCATTCATAATTGCACATCTGTCACCATCATGGACAGAAGCAATAGCCTCTAAGATTCTGTCAAAGCTCTGCGTCCCTACAACTGCATCAACTTCAGGTATCTCTTCAAATATCTCACTCTGATATCTCTGTGCAAGACATCCTGTCACAATAAGCATCTTAAGCTTCGCACTCTTCTTAAGTTCAGCCATCTCGAGTATATTATTAATACTCTCCTGCTTGGCATCTCCAATAAAAGCGCACGAATTGACTATTGCGACTTCTGCCTCAGTCTCATCATAGGTTATCTGATGTCCGGCACTGCTGAGAATACCGAGCATCATCTCAGTATCGACAGAATTCTTATCGCATCCAAGTGAAACAATAAAAATCTTCATACTTACTCTTCGTCTTCGTCTCCGATAATATGAATCTGAGACTGATTAAGTTCTTCAACTGCTATTGAAAGTGGCTTCTTACCTTCTGCATCAACAAGAGCCTCGTCGCCATCAACAATCTGTCTTGCTCTCTTGGATGTAGCCATTACAATAGAGTATCTGCTATTAACAACCTTAGCCTCTCCTGGCTCTACCTCACTATTAACTACCTTCATTAAATCTGAATATGATGGATGTAACATATTATTCTCCTTTCGCTGTCTGCGACAGTTCATTCTTAATCTTTTCTATAAATTCAGCATTTCTCTCTACGCTGTATTTAGCATTCTGTATTATCTCATGTGTCTCTCTTACGCACACCTCAAGGTCATCATTAAGAAGTATGTATTCGTACTTATCCATAATTGATGCTTCTTCAATAGCACGCTTCATTCTCTTCTCAATAACATCTGCTGTCTCCGTACCTCTCGCAACAAGTCTTCTCTTGAGTTCCTCCGCTCCAGGTGGTGTGACGAACAGAAGTAATGCCTCTGGCATCATCTTCTTGACCTGCATTGCTCCAAGATATTCTATCTCAAGTATAACATCCTTGCCCGCTTCAAGCTGACTCTCCACGTACTCGCGAGGAGTTCCATAGTAATTGCCGACATACTCTGCATGCTCGAGCATCTTACCTTCCGCAATATTCTTCTCGAATTGCTCTCTGTCAATAAAGAAGTAGTGAACTCCGTCTTCTTCTCCGTCTCTTGGCTGTCTCGTAGTCATAGAGATCGAAAGCGCATAATTATCATAGTCACTCATCAGTCTCTTAACAAGAGTTCCCTTGCCAGCTCCTGAAAAACCAGAAATTACAGTAAGCAGTCCTCTTCCCTTCATATCTCGTCCTCCAATTCAAAGTAACACTACTCTATATTCTGAATCTGCTCTCTAACCTTCTCAATAACAGTCTTAAGCTCTATACCCTTGTTGGATATCTCAAGATCTGTCGACTTTGAAAGAATTGTATTAGCCTCTCTATTCATCTCCTGTGCTAAGAAGTCAAGCTTCCTTCCAATTCCGCCACCCTCAAGAAGGGTATTCTTCACAGCTTCTATATGACTTCTAAGTCGCACAAGTTCCTCATCGACGCATACCTTGTCAGCAAATATAGTTACTTCTGTGACAATCCTGTTCTCATCAATCTTGCTGTCAGAAAGCATCTCCTGAACCTTAGCCATAAGATTGGACTTATATTCAGCAATAATCTGTGGACTTCTTTCTTCGATAAAATCAACAACTTCAAGCATTCCATTAAGCTTGTCGATAAGATCAGCCCTAAGATTCTCACCTTCCTTGATACGAGTCTCAACAAAGCACTCGCAGGCACCCCTTATTGCCTTTTCAAGCAGCTTCCATATACCTTCTTCATCAATCTCAACATCATCAAGAGTGAATATCTCTGGATATCTTGAAAGATTAGAGACTCTGATATCATCGTCAATCCCAAGTTCCTCACTCATCTGGCGCAGATACTTAAGGTACTCTGCTGCAACTTCCGGATGATAGTTAACATTAACGTTGTTCTCTGATGTATCCTCGAAAGTAATAAATACATCAACCTTTCCTCTCTGCATATATTCCTTAAGCAGGTTACGAATAGATGCATCAAAGAAGTTAAGCTTCTTTGGCATCTTGATATTGGCATCAAGATACCTGTGATTCACTGATTTGATCTCGACAGAAAACTTCTGATTAGCTTCGCTAACTTCACATCTGCCGAAACCTGTCATGCTCTTTATCTTCTGCATAACTGACCCTCCCAAATTATTATTCAACCGGGTCTAATCTTACGTGTCTACAATCCATACGCCTATTAGACCACATTCCATAATATTATAAGTCTAGAAGCCGTAGACAGTCAAGTGGCATGACCCTCCCAGGCCATGCCACTTAATCCATTATAATTATGCTTTTATCCCTCTACCAGCTGTATATCATCAATGTTATTATCTATCACCATGGAATAGTTGGTGTAATATACTACAAACCCTGGCTTAGCGCCATTGGGCTTTTTAACATTCTTGCGCTGAAGATAATCTATCTCAACTCGATCCGAACTGCCACCCTTGGAATAATGCGCTGCCAGACGGGCTGCCTCCTCAAAGGTTCTATCAGTAGGTTCCTTACCATCACACTTTAGCACGACATGCGATCCCGGAAGCCCCTTGGCATGAAACCACCAGTCACCTCCATTGGCAAACTTGAAGGTTAATTCATCATTCTGAAGATTATTCTTCCCGACATACATATGGAAACCATCCATGCCGACATAATGAAATGGCTTACTTTTGAATCGCTGCTTAACACCCTTGCCACCCTTACGTCTAATATATCCTGTCTGCGTAAGTTCTTCCTTAATCTCATTAAGATCTTCTTCCTTAGTGGCAAATTCAAGTGCCTGAAGTACTGACTCAAGATGATCAATCTCTTCCTTAACCTCAATCGTAAGCTTCTCCAGTGCCTCCTTGGTGCGCTTAAGCTTGCCATAACGGTCATAATACTTCTGTGCATTCTCCATAGCACTCTTCTGGGAATCAAGCGGTATCTCCAGCTTCTCCCCCGTATAATAGTTGTCTACAGTAACTGATGATGCTCCCTGCTCTGCCGAATAGCCATAGGTATGAAGAAGCTCACCATATACTCTGTACTTCTCCATCTTCTCAGTGTCCTTAAGCTGCTTAAGCTGAAGATCATACTTCTTGATGTCACGCTCAAGTATAGTCTGTACAATCTTTCTCAGATCAGCTGATTTCTGCCTTGCACGTGTCTGCGTCTCCTTCTCCTGATAGAATGCGACAAGCAGTTCAGAAGGAGAATTATATGCCTTAGTCTGTTTTTCATCATCACCTATAGGAATCATCATATATTCATACGGTCTTCCATCTGAGTAGATTACTTCTGGCGAAAAATCGGCCGCTTTAATCCTGTCTGTAAGACTTTCAAATTCTGTATAGACTGCACCAATCATCGAATCCGAAAGATCATTACCACTCCTTACATCCAGCACCCCGCATGATTCCATCCCACTAACAGCCTTATCCATTATTGCATACGCAACCATAAGTGATATTCCTGTATATGATGAGTACAATGCCTTGGCCGGCTCCATATTCTTAGACATAATAAGCTGTCTGAACTCATCTGCATTAGTTGTAAGTGGATTAACCCTTCCTTCCTGTGATGGAACAAAGTACTGCAGTCCTGGAAGCACTTCACGAACTGAACTTGTCATTGCATTAATGTGCTTTATGCTGTCAAGAATCTTATCCTCAGAATCAGTAAAGATTATATTACTGTACTTGCCCATCAGCTCCACAATCAGTCTCTTTCTGCAGATATCGCCCATCTCATCAAGATGCTCAATCTCAAATACAATAATTCGCTCAAAGTCGGGCTGCGTAATTCCAACAATACGCCCATTCTGAATATGCTTTCTAAGTAACATTGTAAATGTCGGAGCTACAGCAGGACTCACCTTATTGTCACTGGTAAGATATACCAGTGGTAAGGAAGCATTAGCTGAGATAATTAGCCTGTACTGATTGCCTCCGTTCTTAACAGTCAGAAGCAGTTCATCCTTCTCGGGCTGCGCAATTTTATATATCCTTCCATCAAGAAGTCTCTCATTAAGTTCATGCACAATAGATGCGACTGTAATTCCATCAAAAGCCATATCTCTGTAATCCGTCCAATCCCATAATACTTGTCTACAGTTAATTCTACATATATAATATACATTATATTGTAACTATTCACACCTTTTATTTGATTATTATGAGAGTTGAATTTTTTAAGTTTGTTATTCGCACATGGCGGATGCTCAAGAGAATATGGCAGCATTATTATATGATTATTCTTGTTGCGTTTGTTGCAATTATTACCGGAATAATCGGCATCAGCATACATATTCATAATAAGAATGCCACAACAGAACCTGTTCCTGAGGCCAATGTCGACGCATACGCTGATATCTTCGGTATCGACAATTCGTCCCCTGGCACTTCAGGTGGCATAACACCTGGCGTCACATCAGCTGCAGAGGCTGAAGAATACCAGACTGTTCTTGCCTATAACAAGAAGACCCGGGATGGATATATGAACAACTGCTACTTCCTTGGTGATTCCAGAACTGTTGCCATGGTCAGCTACGGATTCATATCTGATGAGAACGCTCTTGCTCAGGTTGGAATCTCTCACACGAGTGTAGAGTCAACCACTTTTACCCAGAACAGCGGTAAGCAGTATACGGTTAAGCAGTATCTTTCCACAGTCAATGCTCCAGTTATATATATTGGCTATGGTGTCAATGGTATGAACGGCATATCAGAAGAGCGATACGAGAAGACATATACGGAGTTAATTGACCATATAATTGCAATGGCACCTAACAGCAAGATTGTACTTATGTCTATATGGCCAGTTGACGACAATGGTACTTACAGAGGTTCTGTTAAGAATGAGTGGATCGATAAGTATAACGATTTCCTGCTTGCACTTGCTGAGTATAAGGGAATCTATTATCTTGATGTATCGAGCGAGCTTAAGGGCAAAGATGGTCAGATTAAGCCAGAGTATGATTCCGGAGATGGTCTTCATTACAGGGCGAGCGCCTATAATGTAATAATTGATTATATTATCCACCATCCTGTGCCAGGCATATCTGACGATGGAAAGTTTGTAGTCCATTATGTTAAGCCTTCAGGGGATTTCAAGAAGATTATGACAGAGAATCCTCCTCTGCCAACCAATGCCATATCGAATGTTACTCCATCGGTTGCGCCTACTAAGATTGTTGAAGAAGTATTCCCAACGCTTTCGCCTTCACCTGTAATCAGAATCAAGCCAACTCCTGAGCCAGTGATAACGCCTAAGCCCAAGCCAACTCCCGAGCCTAAGCCGACTCCAACGCCGGATCCAACGCGTGATCCTGAGCCGGAGCCTACAATAGAGCCGACTCCCGAGCCTACAGCTGAGCCGACGATAGAACCGACTCCTGAGCCAACTGCTGAGCCGACTCCCGAGCCTACTCCTGAACCGACTTCAGAGCCAGCGCCTGAGCCAACTTCAGATCCTGCTCCCGAACCGGGTGAAGATCCAACAGAATAGAATCAATAAGCCCAGACCTTGGAACACAACAACAGTTCCTTAAGTCTGGGCTTTCTTACGCCACAATATAATTATTCGACTTGTCCGTTATCACAAATATGAACGTCGAGCTGGTCATATGGTATGCTGATTCCAGCCTTATCCAGTGTTCGCTTTACAACATCAAGCGCTGCTCTTCTTGCATCAGGTCTTTCAGCCTGGAGAGATACAATCTTCAATCTGTATATCAGAGCATACTCACCCAGGTCCTGTAATCCCTTATAGGAACACATCTTGATAATATCAAGCTGCTCAATCTCACCAATTACCTTCGTAAGAATATCATTGGCCTTCTCATAATCAAGTTCATATGGAAGCATCAGATCAATGAACTGTACACCTGAGACCTTCTTCATTGAGTTAATCACACCATTAAACGATGTATATATACTGCCGTCGTCTATATCTCTGACCTTGGTTGATCTTAATGTGAACGAGATTACTTCTCCAAAATGGCCTGGCTGATATTCTATAACATCTTCGACATCATAAAACTGATCAGACATGAGATTTATTCCGGCAATAATATCCTTCATAGTATCCTGAAGTGCAAGTCCGACGATCGCACTTGCAAGACCAAGTCCTGCTATAGTGGATGTTATATTAACTCCCTGCACCTGAAGAATCATCAGGATAATTCCAAGGGTTATAGCCATTCTGACAATACTGAATACAAAGTGTATTGCTGTAGTATTGGACTTATTCTCAGTTCTGCGTCCATTAGCCCTTCTCTTGGCCATTCTCCTGACATATCCATAATATCCTTTTGATATTATAGTCCATAAGACAATACCAAATATAATAAGTATCACAGTTGTAACAAACTGATCCGTCTCCATCTTACTTCCTAATATTCCCATTCGTCTCCTCTATACCTTACTCTCCATACTTACGTACATTAGAAGGCTTCCTAAGCATTCTGCATCCAGGTAACATATCAATTATACTATAGAAAGTAACTATCACGTCAACAACAATCTGTCACAACAGAAAAGCAGCCACTGCCTGGACCTGCATTGGATACTTACACCAATAAGTCCTGACATGGCTGCCTATCATTCATTATTATCTTAATCCTGCACAAGAGGTGTTGAAAGATATCTGTCTCCTGAATCTGGAAGTAATACAACTATATTCTTGCCCTTATTCTCTTCTCTTGCTGCAAGAATTGTTGCTGCCTTAAGTGCAGCACCTGACGAAATTCCGACAGTTGCTCCCTCACTCTTAGCAAATCTTCTGCCTTCCTCAAAAGCATCATCATTCTCAATTGCAATGATTTCATCATAAATCTGTGTATCAAGAGTCTCTGGAACGAATCCTGCTCCAATTCCCTGAATCTTATGTGCACCTGCAACTCCTGTAGAAAGAACTGCACTTGTTGCTGGTTCAACAGCAACTATCTTAACATCTGGATTCTGCTCCTTAAGATAAGCTCCAACACCTGATATCGTTCCACCCGTACCAACACCTGCAACAAATATATCTACCTTGCCATCGAGCTGGCGATATATCTCCGGACCTGTTGTCTTCTTGTGGATTGCCGGGTTAGCTGGGTTAACAAACTGACCGAGAATTACTGCTCCATCAATCTCAGCTGCAAGTTCATCAGCCTTTGCGATAGCACCCTTCATTCCCTTGGCACCTTCTGTAAGAACAAGTTCAGCACCATAAGCCTTAAGCATATTTCTTCTCTCAACGCTCATAGTATCCGGGAGTGTAATAATTGTCTTATAACCCTTAGCAGCAGCAACTGATGCAAGACCAATTCCAGTGTTACCACTTGTAGGCTCAATAATAGTTGCTCCTGGCTTAAGTGTACCCTTCTCTTCGGCATCCTCAATCATAGCAAGCGCTACTCTGTCCTTAACCGAACCGGCTGGATTAAAATACTCTAACTTTGCGAAAATATTTGCATCTGGAACACCGGCTCCCACACTATATCTTGATATCTTAACAATAGGTGTCTCTCCTATTAATTCGATTACACTATTCTTAATCTCACTCATTCTCATCCTCCTAGATTGCAGCAAATCCATTCTCGATATCCGCAATAATATCGTCAATATGCTCTGTTCCGATAGAGAGTCTGATTGTATTCTCGTAGATTCCTACATCGCTTAACTCATCAGCTGTAAGCTGACTATGTGTTGTTGAAGCTGGATGAATAACAAGACTCTTTACATCTGCTACATTAGCAAGTAATGAGAAAATTTTCAAGTTGTCAATGAACTTAAATGCTTCTTCTCTGCCACCCTTAATCTGGAATGTGAAGATTGATGCACCTCCATTAGGGAAATACTTCTCATACAGAGCATGATCTGGATGATCTGGAAGACTTGGATGGTTAACCTTCTCAACAAGTGGATGGTTATTAAGGAACTCAACAACCTTCTTGGCATTCTCAGCATGTCTCTCAAGTCTGAGACTTAATGTCTCTGTTCCCTGTAAGAGAAGGAATGCAGCAAATGGAGATATTGTTGCACCTGTATCTCTAAGAAGAATTGCTCTGATATATGTTACAAATGCTGCCTTACCAGCTGCTTCTGTGAACTTAACGCCATGATAACTTGGATTAGGCTCTGAAATCCATGGATACTTGCCACTGGCAGCCCAGTCAAATGTTCCACCGTCTACAATTACACCACCAAGAGTTGTACCATGACCGCCAATGAACTTTGTTGCTGAATGAATAACAATATCAGCGCCATGCTCAATAGGTCTGATAAGATATGGTGTACCAAATGTATTGTCGATTACAAGTGGAAGACCATGCTTATGAGCAAGTTCAGCAAGTGCGTCAATATCAGGAATATCACTGTTAGGATTGCCGAGTGTCTCAATATATATAGCCTTAGTTGTAGACTTAATTGCTGCTTCTACCTCATCAAGCTTATGTGCGTCAACAAATGTTGCTTCAATTCCGTGAAGCGGAAGTGTATGAGCTAAAAGATTGCTTGTTCCACCATATATAGTCTTCTGAGCTACAATATGCTCACCTGCCTTAGCAAGTGCCTCAATGACATATGTAATTGCTGCTGCACCGCTTGCTACAGCCAAGCCTGCCACGCCGCCTTCAAGGGCTGCTATTCTGTCCTCAAATACTCCCTGAGTACTATTAGTAAGTCTGCCATAGATGTTACCTGCATCAGCAAGTCCGAATCTGTCTGCTGCATGCTGACTGTTATGGAACACATAACTTGTTGTTGCATATATTGGAACCGCTCTAGCATCTGATGCTGGATCTGGGTTCTCCTGTCCTACGTGTAACTGTAATGTCTCAAATCTGTAATCTGCCATAATGTATCTCCTCCCTTATCACCTTAATCATCTCTGATTATTTACTTGTTTTATGTGTTAAGCAGATGTTACACCTATTCACCCAGTATGTCAATAGGTAATTGATATTTTTGTTATAAAAAAAGCAGACATCAATCATTCTCTGGATTGATGTCTGTTCTATAATCTTTTAATCGAATGTAACTGTAAGTGCCCGTAATATAGAATATTAAATATGATTGCTCTATCTATCGCAGTACAATATCCTTCTCTACATTACCTATAATCCCCTTGATTCTATCTAAAATAGTGTCCGCATTACTTTCGAACATATTAATCTGCTTTGCACTAATCTCAAGTCTCGCTGTATCCTCTGATACTCTTACCCGAAAATCGCTGAATCCTAATCCCATCAGATAATCTTCCGCTCTCTCAATTCTTGCAAGAATATCACCAGTTATCTGTTCACCGCATCTGACTCTTGTGGCAAGACATGCATATGCAGGCTTATCCCATGTAAAAAGGCCGGCCGACTTAGACAATTCTCTTATTCTGTCCTTAGTAAGTCCACAGATTCTTAATGGAGATAGTACTGACAGTTCCTGAAGTGCACGATATCCTGGCCGATCTGATGTGTCATCTGATGCGTTGGTTCCATCAATAAGAGTATCATATCCATCAGCCCGCGCCTGCTTAATTATTGCTCCCATTATAAGCTGCTTACAGTAGTAACATCTGTCTGGCGGATTACCCACAATCGTATCATCGCATATGACAGATGTCTCTATCACCTTAAGTCTGGCTTCAAGATCTGATGCAAGTCGCAATGCATCATGATATTCAAATGATGGCTGAAACTCCGTCTTCACATAATATGCCGTCACATCAATACCAGCCGTAACTGCTGCATATAGAAGATAAGCAGAATCAACACCACCTGAATAAGCTAAAGCAATTCTATTAAGACCTCCAAGATATTCAACCAATTCCATCAGAATCTATCCTTCCAGATTATCCGCACATTCCACAAGCTTATTAATTATCTCTATATGCTGAGGACATGCCTTCTCACATTGTCCACATCGAACACAGTCGGACGCCTTTCCAGAATCAGTTGTTACTTCCTTATACAGTTCCTTTCCGGCCTCAATCTGACCGTAACCTAACTGCTTATTCCTTGCAGCAAATATCTCTGGAATAGGAATACGCTTAGGACATCCATCTGTACAATAATGACATGAAGTACACTGTATCTCCCTGGAACTTCCCATTATAATCTGAGCCTTTCTTATTGTCTCAAGCTCAATCTCTGTGAGTGGTTCAAACTCTGTCATATAAGACAGATTGTCATCCATCTGTTCGAGATTACTCATTCCGGACAGAACAGAAAGGATTCCATCTAATGATGCAACAAATCTAATCGCCCACGATGCATAGGATGCACCAGGATTAACCGAATCGAACAAAGCCTTAACCTCAGCTGGTGGGTCAGCAAGCGCTCCACCCTTGACCGGCTCCATTACGACCACTGGAATACCATGCTTTCTTGCCACTTCATATACAGCCCTCGACTGTACAGCAGGATTCTCCCAGTCAGCATAATTGATCTGCAACTGAACAAACTCTGCATCCGGATGCTTGGTAAGAATCTCATCAAGTAATTCAGGGCCATCATGATATGAGAACCCATAATGTCTAATCCTACCCTTTGCCTTCTCTTCCTTTAGAAAATCCCAAAGATGGTAATTATCATACATCTCATAATTGTCGTCCTTAAGACAATGCAAAAGATAATAATCAAAATACTTCGCACCAGTTCTTGCAAGACTTGTCTCAAGTTCCTGCTTAGCCGCCTCTTCAGAATTGGCTGCAGTCACTAAAAGCTTTGTTGCAAGCGTATAACTCTCTCTTGGATATCTGTCTACCAACGCCTTCTTAGTCGCTTCCTCTGAACCAGGATAGACGAAAGCAGTATCAAAATATGTCAATCCCGAATCAAGAAACCTGTCAACCATCTGACTTGTCTCTTCCACATCGATTGTATTATTAATCTTGGGCAAACGCATGAGCCCAAAGCCAAGCTTGTTCTTATTAAACTCTTTAGAATCTATCATGAATATATCTCTCCTACAGGTCTTAACTATCTTGCCAATACCTTCTTAGGATCCTTAACAAGCAGAATCACTGTCCAGATTATAAGTGCAAATGCAATAACTGAAAATCCAAGGTAGGCATCATTAATCATATCAGCCACGGAAGGTGTAAAGAATGCCTCTCGCAATTCAATGTACTCAGCCACTGCATCGACCATCCACATAAGGGATGCTCCCCAGAACATGTAGCAAAGGACTCCAACCTTCATCTGTCTGGCATTCTCACTTGAATACCATACCAGTGTAGCAGCAACAGCCGCAAAAACAGTAAGTAGTAATGTCATCAGTCACTCCTCCTACTTATTCTTAACAACAGCTTCGCTTCCTGCAGTCTTCTTCTCTGCTGTATGAAGAACAACCTCAACTGTTGCCCAAACAGCAGTAACAAAAACTGCCATACCAACTCCAACTGTTGACATCTCATGAATCACTTCAGCAAAATCGACTGGATTCCTTGCTGCTGTGAGGAATGGAAAAAATGGCTGAATCTCACCATGCCATAAATGCTCAAATGCAAGAAGAGCCGAACCACCCCATAATAAACCATTAAGTCTCTTAAGGCGAGCTGATAACTTAACCTTATTGAGTTCTGCTATCTCCATACCCTCCTTGAGCTGGCCTTCACTCTTAACCACCTCATTCTTCTCAATAATCTTAGTTGCTATTGTAGAAACAACAGCCTCAGTTCCTGGAACAATAAAACATGCCATAATCATATCCTCCTTAATCTATCTTATATTATTGAATGCATGTATAACCCTCTCATAGGGTACCTTCGCATCTAACGCTAATTCCCTGATACTATCATACTCTGGATAAATACGCACCTCTCCATCTGGTAGATAACATCTCTTGCCCCTAACAATTCCATATTCCGTACTAACGTCCGCCGCTTCTCTCCTAAGGACCGTTCTGGACATCATACATCGTCTTATGCCAATTGTTGTAGTCTCATTGAATATAACATTCTCCAGCTTTTCTATCAGTTTTTCATCACATATTACAACCAGCTCATACGCCGGCCTGTTCTTCTTCATATATATTGGCGCAAAGTGCACTTCTCTTGCCCCGGATTCATATAACCGCTCCATAACATACCCTAACTGCTCACCCGAACAATCATCTATATCTGTCTCGAGTCGGTATATCGAATCGCCGTGAGAGTCACCACAGTCAATAATCATTGCTCTAAGAATGCTAGGTATCTCATATGCTCTCTTACCAGCGCCAAGACCTACACTCTTAATACCAAATGCCTCTGGCAGGCTCTTGCTGGTCGCCAGTGCCGCCACAGCTGCTGCGCCCGTTGGCGTAATCAGCTCACCCTTCTGACTAACTATTCTTATATCAATCCCATGCTGTGCAACGATATTAGCTACTGCAGGTACAGGAATCGGAAGTATACCATGCTGGCATCTTACTGTTCCGCTACCTTCACACATATATGGAACTATCACCTCATCAATGTCAAGATTATCAATACAGAACGCAATCGATATTACATCAACTATTGAATCTATTGCACCTACTTCATGGAAGTGTACTGTCTCAATAGTCTCACCATGTGCCTTGGCCTCTGCCTCAGCAATTATGCTAAATATCCTTATTGCAATACTTTTCGCATTATCAGATAACGAAGTCTTATTAATGATATCTGTCACATCCCCAAGTCCCCTGTGTTCGTGATGATGACTGTGGGTATGGTCATGGTCATGCTCATGGTCGTGTTCATGTTCATGCTCGTGGTTATGGTCGTGATCGTGCTCATGATCATGATGATGCTTATGATCGAAATCATGATCACTATAATGACCATACAGATACTCCATATCATGATCATGGTTCTCATAGCTCTTATCAAGAACTACATCAAAATCCATACAGTCAAGTCCCATCTTTTTAACGCGACTCATCTTGATATCAAATCCTCTGACTGGCACACTTGAAAGAACGTCACTTAGTCCTTCAGTACTCGCTCCAAGATCCAAAAGTGCCGCTACCAGCATATCTCCGCTTATTCCACTATTACATTCCAGATATAATCTATTACCCATATATCACCTATATCTACTGACAAGATTGCCTGTTAATCTGCGCCGCTATATATCCTGCTCCATATCCATTATCAATATTAACAACTGATATGCCATTAGCACATGAATTAATCATAGTAAGTAATGCTGAAAGGCCATTCATACTCGCTCCATATCCCACCGAAGTCGGAACGGCAATAACCGGACAACTCACAATACCGCCTATAACGCTTGCAAGTGCACCTTCCATACCAGCAACAGCAATAACACACTTGGCCGACTGAAGTTCATCTACCTTAGACAGAAGTCTGTGTATTCCACTCACACCAACATCGTATATTGTCTCAACATTAGCCCCCATAAAACCAGCTGTCAGTGCAGCCTCCCTCGCAACTGGAATATCAGCAGTCCCGGCAGTACATACAACAATTCTGCCTATACGCTTCTTATCAGCCTTCTCTATCTGAACAATACCAGATTCCTCATCATATGTACACTCAGGATATCTGGATACAAGTAATTCATACTGATGTCTGCTTGCCCTGGTTCCTAATACCTCACCATATTCTGCATATAATCTGCCGAATATCTCTAAAAGATATTCATCCTTCTTACCACTACAGAATATAACTTCTGGAAAACCCTGACGAACACTTCTATGCATATCAAGCTTAGCAAACCCCAATTCTTCATAGGGCTGCTTCTTAAGCAGCTTCTCAGCCTCATCAACCTCGATGCACCCACTCTTAACTTCTTCTAATAACTTCCTAACATCTAATGAGCTCATACTCTCTTGTTCCAAGTCCAATCTTCTCTCCATGAATCAGCTGACTCTCCCACTCTGACTCTGGTGTTGTGTTCTTAAAATGATCATGATGATCAACAAATCCATCACCATGAATATGGTCGCCTAGTAACGAATTCTTAATCGGCTCTGCCTTAAGACATGCATCTGCACATGCCTGATCAAGAGCAACCGGATCAAAAGATGCAAACATTCCAATATTAGGCACAATCGGTGCATCATTCTCACCATGACAGTCACAGTAAGGAGACACATCAACAACTAATGATATATGAAAATTGTCACGACCATCAACCACTGCCTTAGTATATTCCGCCATCTTGGCATTAAGCACCGATACAGCCTGATCATTAACAAATGCAATTGCATCAAAGTTACATGCTCCAAGACATCTTCCACAGCCTGCACATGCATCACTATCAATTGACATCTTGTGAGTAGTCTCGTCATATACAAGTCCGTTATTGGCGCACTCCCTCATACATCTCTTACAGCCTCGGCATGCTGCTTCATTAATAATCGGCTTTCCATTGGAATGCATGTCCTTCTTACCAGCTCTCGAACCGCAGCCCATTCCGATATTCTTAATAGTGCCTCCAAATCCAGTCATCTCATGACCCTTAAAATGAGTAAGACTTATGAATACATCTGCATCCATTACTGCCCTTCCAATACGAGCTTCCTTGGTATACTCTCCACCCTCAACCGGTACTGCTATATCATCTGTACCCTTGAGTCCATCACCAATAATAACAGGGCAGCCTACTGTAAGTGGCGTAAATCCGTTCTCCCATGCACAGTAGAGATGCTCCAGAGCATTCTTACGATATCCAGGATACAGCGTATTACAGTCTGTTAAGAATGGCTTGCCACCCAATTCAGATATAACATCAACAACTGCCTTGGCATAATTAGGTCTCAGATAACTGATATTACCAAGTTCTCCAAAATGCATCTTGATGGCTACGAACTTATTGTTCATATCTATATCACCAATTCCAGCTGTCTTAATAAGTCTCTTAAGCTTCGCTGGAAGACTCTCACCATCATACTTCGTCCTAAAATCTGTAAAATAAACCTTCGATGCACCCATCTGTAAGCCCTCCACAATCTTCTTAAACACTATAGCCTATTGTATCTATTATATATCGACATACCCAATCAGACAATGCTAATTATCTTCCATAGATTATCATGGGCATTGTACATAAGTTCAATATTCTTAATACTGTTAAATACCTGAATCTTACAATAGAAGATCCATACCGGGCTATGCACTCTGGTACCATACTGTGATACAAACTGCCCGGAATGTGTCTTCTCCTTATATGCCTTGATATTATATTCATGGAAGGTTCCATCCTCGTCCTTGACACGAATTCTTAGTGGGATGATTCCTCCATCCACCGTATGCTGACATATTGCATCAACAAACAGCTTACCGTCCTCAAGTGCTCCCATAACGACCTCTTCATAATTCTGTCCATTAACTTTAATTGTTATTACATTCTAACAGAACGTATGTTCGGTGTAAATATAAAAATAAACTGGGATGACAAAATGTTCTCTGTCACCTGCCATCCCAGCCATACTTGTCTAAATCAACATTATAATTAATGACTTCAATGCCATCCGCTTCAAGCATCATAGCCTGCACTTCTTCGCCACCAAAAGCAAATCTTCCAGCCAAATCTCCTTTGGCGTTGACCACCCTGTAACATGGTATCCCATCAGGATCCGGATTCTTATGAAGAGCATTGCCAACAGCTCTTGCCATATTCCTGTCACCTGCGAGTTCTGCAATTGTTCCATATGTAGCAACCTTGCCACGTGGAATCTTCTTTACAGCCTCGTATATTCTCTTCGAAGGACTATCTGATATAAGATCATAGCTTTCGCCAATCATCATCCGGATTGCATCGCCTGGAACACTTCCATCAAGTATTATTGTATTCCAGTGTTCCTTATTCTGGTGATAGCCTGGAATCACGGACTTATATGCATCTCTCCAGAAAAAAGCCTTATCAGGTTCAACCTTAACATTCAGATTGATATACCCATCTCTCTCATAAGTCCAGAGAAACGCCTTCTTATTGCCTCCATACCTGACAAGCTGCCAGTTTTGATCGTGAAATGGCATATCCACATATGAATCTGGAAATGAAAGTCCAAATCTAAGTGCCTCTTCTCTTGTCTTCATTATTTACCTCTGATTGACAGTCTGCACATATCAGCTTATGCCAGTCTTTACTCTGTCTCGTAGTCCATGCATACTCTGCTCTTAGTATATGGACGTACCTTTGAATCTGCAACTGCAACATGCGCCGGATGTACAGCATATCCTGCCAGCGACTGAACATCTTCAAATGCCGAATCAAGCATTACATCAGCATTGGAAGTATCAAGCGGATTAATATTAACCCTAATGTCCACCAGTCCTGGAATCTCTCCCTTCAGACCCTCGAGTCCTTCCTTTATTCCATTCTTAACATTCATGATTTCATCAGCAGCTATCTCATCCTTAAGCTGCCAAAGTATAACGTGCTTTACCATTTCATCCTCCCATCTTAATCTAAACTACTAATTCCTTATCCCAGCATACTTCGCACCGATTACATTCTTATTCACCAATCAGCTTTACCGTAATTGCATCATGATGCATTGCCTTAAGCAAAGGTCCAAATACATCCTTCGTATACAGCTTAAGACTCGATGTATTAATGCATGGATGACATCCAACAAACTCTCCCTGCATAACTTCCTCATCAACAATAAGCTGCACCCTGTTGTCAGTATCATTCATCAGTCCCAGAACACTGACTGACCCCGGGGTGATATCGAGATACTCCTCCATATACTCAGCCTCCGCAAAGCTTAGTCTCGCACATCCAAGCTGACCACTTAGTTCCTTTGTCTTAAAGACTTTGTCGCCAGGCATCATTAACAGATAAAACTGCGTATGCTGCCTGTTGCACAGGAACAGATTCTTACATACTACTGCCTCAAGTATCGAGTCAATCTCAAGACAATCAGCCATTGTATTGGCATTAGCATCAGGATGATCACATCTCCAGTATGTAAGTCCCAGGTCATCCAACAGTTCGTAACATCTTCTCTCCTTGTCAAGCCTGCCTTCCATATCAAGTGGACTGCCTTTTTCCAGTATAAGTTCCATTGCCAATCCATTACCTCCTAACAGAATCTTCTATATACCGATCTGCGATAATACTTCATCAAGTTCTTCGATATCCTGCTTAGTAGTGTACCAGCTTGTAGCAAGTCGTATTGCTGTGTGCTCATCATCAATCTTCTCCCAGAAACTCACGGCAACCTTCTGCTGCAATAGCTTAAGCTTATCATTATCAAGTATTACAAACTGCTGATTAGTTGGCGAAATAAGCAGTTCCCTGAGGCCGTGCTTCTTAATAACCTTCACAAGTTCGCCAGCCATATCAATAGCATGCTTACTTATATTGAAGTACAGATTATCTGTGAAGAGTGTATCAAACTGCACACCTGTAAGCCATCCCTTGGCAAGCATAGCTCCGTGCTGCTTAGTCATTGTGTAGAAGTGCTTGGGTGTATTGTTATACGGAAAAACGACCGCCTCTCCAAAAAGTGCCCCTATCTTGGTTCCGCCAATATAGAACACATCACAATTATCAGCAAGGTATTCAAGACTGACATCTGCGTCATTACTCATCAGACCATATCCAAGCCTTGCACCATCTACAAACAGTGGTATATCATACTCCCTGCATATGCCATGAATGCTCTTGAGTTCACCGGCTGAATACAGCGTTCCATATTCTGTAGGATGTGATATATATACCATCCCAGGATATACCATATGCTCATGATTATCATCGCCAAAGAAGTCTGCAAGATACTGTTTGAGTTCAGTGGCATCAATTTTACCCTCATGCTGTGGAAGTGTAAGAACCTTATGGCCTGTATATTCTACCGCTCCGGCTTCATGCACGCTGACATGTCCTGTAGTAGCCGCAACAACACCCTCATATGGCGCAAGCATAGTTGCGATAACTGTGGAATTGGTCTGAGTGCCTCCCACCAGATAGTATACATCTGCATCACTATGACCACATGCATGTCTTATCTTCTCTGTTGCAGATGCGGTGCATGTGTCCATACCATATCCGCTGAAAATCTCCCCATTAATTCTCTCCAATGCCTTAAGAATCTCTGGATGAGCTCCCTTGGCATAATCACTCGTAAAATCAAGCATTCAGTTCACCTCATTATATTCTGACTACTATAATGTACATTATTCACTTACGACAATGTGACCACTGTCTGTGCTACAGATATGACTGTTATAAAACGCTGTCATTGCCTGTACCATATATTCGACATCCCTTGCACCTGCAGTCTCATATACAGAGTGCATGGCAAGCTGTGCAAGTCCAATATCAATACAGTTCATTGATGCTTGTGACATCGCTATATTGCCCAGTGTACTACCACCTGCCATATCTGATCTGTTAGCAAAGTACTGCACCGGCACCCCTGCATCCTCGCATATTCCCTTAAAAATGGCAATACTTACTGCATCACTTGTATACTTCTGTGATGCATTAGACTTAATCACAATGCCCCCATTCATATAAGCACAGTTAGTGTCATCTGTCAGTGATGGATTGTTAGGATGGACAGCATGAGCATTATCGCAGCTGATCATAAAGCTGTCGGACAGAGCAGCAATATGCTCTTCCTGACTCTTACCAAGAGCTGCACTAATCCTCCCCAGCACCTCTGATATAAAAGTGGATGCCGCTCCCTGCTTAGTTCCGGAACCAACCTCCTCATTATCAAAACAGCAGTACACCTGTATACTCTTGTCGTTATGGCCACTAATGAAGCCCTCTAGCGAAGTAAACGCACACTCGAGATCGTCAAGTCTTCCACTTGAGATGAACTCATTATTCATTCCCCATACAGATGGTTCCATCCTGTTATATAGAAAAAGATCCATTCCATAAAGCGAATCCACGGTGACACCTATGTCATCCGCTATAAGTGCTTTTAATTCATCAGCCTCACATGCCTTACCGCCTAACAGCGGAATCATATCTGTCTGCTTGTTATATGCGTATCCTTCATTGATCTTCCTGTTCATGTGAATTGAAAGATTAGGTATTAGCACAAGGTCCCTGTCTATATCAACAAGCTTCGTAATATATTCATTACCGTCCTTAATAACGGCTCTTCCCGCTATCGATAATGGTCTGTCAAGCCAGCTGGCGCATATCATGCCACCATAACCTTCTGTATTAAGTCTGGCATATCTGTCACCTGTATTAAGCACAGCATTCTCCTTAAGCTTAAATGTCGGAGAATCACTGTGTGATGCCGTTATACTAAAGGAATATCTGTTGGTATTCTCTCCTGCCTTGAAAGCAATAATACTTGATCCATTTCTGATCACGTAGTATCCTGTGCCGGTTACTATGTCCCACTTCTCGCCTTCATTAAGCTGAATAAATCCCTCTCCATCAAGTCTGTTTTTAATAGTATCTACTGCATGAAATGCGGTAGGGCTGCTCTTTATAAAAGAGAATAACTTCTTAATCATCTTAGACCCTTTCATTTAATGTGACATTCTATAATTCTTTCTAACCAGTAGAACACATACGACCAGTACCACCGGAAATCCAACTCCCGCCAATACACCTGCCTGCAGATTCTCTCCCACTCTCTGAGAAACATTTCCAACTATTGCTGGACCTACTGCGCCACCCAGATCTCCTGCCAGTGCCAAAAGTGCAAACATAGCTGTTCCACCCTTTGGAAGAATTCTCGATGATATGCTTATTGATCCCGGCCACATAATTCCAACAGAGAATCCACATACTGTACATCCAATGAGTCCAAGAACGGGTATTCCAGCCATACCGGCAAGCAGATAACATATAAGACACAGGATTCCTGAGCCTATCATAAACACAGTAAGATCAACTTTCTCTCCAAACTTCCCATATAGCACCCTGCTAATGCCCATACATATAGCGAAACCACACGGACCAGCAAGATCTCCCATTGTCTTGGATATATGAAGTGCAGACTCTGTAAATGCCGATGCCCACTGCGCCATGGCAATCTCCGATGATCCTGCACAAATCATCAGTATAATTAAAAGCCAGAAGAGTCCTGACTTGCAAAGCTGTCCCATCGTCATACTCTCACCGTCTTCCACTAACTGTTCTATGGGACAGGTGGCAAAATTATATATATTGTAGATTGGGATTAAAGCCCATATTATTGCCAGCATCTTCCAGCTGTCAATTCCGAACAATGCGAAAAATATCGTAGAACCAAGAATTACACCTACGGATCCCCAACAATAGAATGAGTGCAGAAGGCTCATCGCCCCTTCCTTATTCTCAAAAGGACAGGCTTCAATTATCGGACTCACAAGAACTTCAGTCAGTCCGCTTCCTATGGCATATATAACTACGCATATTATTATCCCACTAAATGGTGTAGGAGTAATACCTGGAATAAATGCCAGGCTTGCAAGTCCAAGTCCTGACGTCACCTCTGCCGCCACAACACATGCCCTGTATCCAATTATATCAACAATTCTGGGACATATCAGATCGACCAGTAGTTGCGTAATAAAGAATACTGTGGATATTAGTGCAAGGCTTGCAAATGTAATTCCATAGGTCTCATGAAATGTCATAAACAGCAAAGGCGCAAAATTAGCGCATATCGCCTGAGTAACAAATCCCAGATAGCACGCCAGTATTGTCTTCTTATACTGTTTCTGAATATTAGTAGATTCAGTCATCATAATTATCTTGTCAAAAACCTCCTGTATGTCAGATCAATTGCAAATGCACCTAGCGGCGCTGTCACAAGGATTGCTACTACTGACACTGTTAAAACGGTGTTGCCGCATGCAAGCCCCATTGCAAGAGGCAGACCACCTATGGCAGCCTGTACCGTAGCCTTAGGTGTATATGCAAGCATGCAGAATATCTTCTCCCTGGCACTAAGTCTTGTGCCTATCATACATAGGAACACACCCACCATTCTGAAGATTAATACGAGCAGTATAAGAATCGCTGCACTTACTCCTGCAGATCTCAAGCTACCTATCTCTACGGATGCGCCTACCAGTACAAACAGGAATATCTCAGCGCCCACCCACAGCTTATCATACTTACCGGACAATCTCGCTGCCAGTGACTGATTCTCTCTCTTTATCATTGTTCCCAGTGCCATAACTGCAATTAATGAAGCAAATGGAATAATACTTCCCCATCTGTCCTCGATAAACGTCATCACAAAGCTAATTCCAAGAATTATCAGTACCTTGACGCTATCACGCATATGAAATATCTTGAAATATCTGACAAGAATATAACCTGTCAGCAGCCCGACGGCAATTCCAATAACAATAGATATCGGAATATCTACAAAGCTGCGTATGCTGACACTCTCGCCCTGTGCCAGGCTGGTAAAAGTAGTAAACAGGACAATAACAAATACGTCATCTACAGATGCACCGGCAAGAATCATCTGCGGAATCCCCTTGTCAGTTCCATAGCCCTCGTCAATAAGCCTAATCATCCTTGGAACAATTACTGCTGGCGATACTGCCGCAATTACAGCGCCAAGTATTGCTGCCTCAAGATATGTAATACCAAGTAACATCGGTGCAATAATTATCATACCCGCCACTTCAAGCGTTGCTGGCAGAAAGCACATAAGTACTGCCGGACGTCCAACCTTCCTGAGATCATCAAATGACAGCTTAAGCCCTGCTCTGATAAGAATAATAATAAGCGCAATCTTCCTTATCTCCGCTGATATATTAAGAATACTGTCATCAATCAGACCTAATACATGTGGCCCTATAATTATACCTGCAATAATCATTCCAAAAAGAGCTGGAAATCTCACTTTCTTACATAGATATCCCAATATAAGTCCGAAAAAAACAATTATTGCAATACTTATTAACACGCTAACCTCCTTGTCCCGCTAAGGCGGACACAATAGCCTTCTCTGACTATAATTAGAACAGATTAAGCATACTGTCAAGATATATCTTCTCACGTACCTTAAGCTGGTACTCCGGTCTGACCATATAGTATAATAACATCTCCAGTACTACGGCTGAACCAAGTCCACGTCCCTCAATCTTATAATTACTGAATCCATTCTCGAGATATACATCTCTTATATCATCTCTGCCTATAAAGAGCGGACTCTCCATTGCCCTGGAGAACAGATACCCCTGTTCACCACCTGTAGCCTGACATATATGCTCTTCACAGTCTTCACCAAGAATCCGACGACTGACATTCTCATAGCATACCTTTCTGCTCACACATCCAGGATCACAGCACTCATTGCACAGAAACTCTATCTTATCCTTCTCTGTCTGAGTCAGCGTATTAAGCTTTGCAAGCTGATTATTGAACCTGAAGTCAGGGACCACATAACTGAATTCACTCCTGCTTAGCTCCGCCTTAAGCTGCTCAAACCCTGTCAGCACCTTAGTTGTTGAGGATATGTAATAGAAGTTATTATATTCTCTCATAAGATATTCCAACAGAATGTCCGAATAGATAATTATTCCTGTCTGACATCCATCGGCCTTCTCAAATATCCTGCAAAGATCATTACACCTTCTGTCACTTAAGTGCTCATTACTTAAAAGCGAATTACTGAAGGTCAGCCTCGCCGAGATATTATGCTGTTGCAACAGGGCAAACACATCTTCTACAGTATTCTCACAGGCTTCAAACCGTCCGCCGGCCCATATACATCCGTCAGGTGCCCCGTATATTGAAGCAATGCTAACCCAGTCATAGAAGTATTCTCTATTACTGTCATAGACATCCAGAAATACCTTATAGAAATCATAAAACTCGAAAAGCCCTGGAAGATGAAACAGAGCTGTTTTTTTAACTGAACTCACCTAACAACAATTACCTTTCAAAAGTCAACTGCAAACTATCCTGATATGCAGTCACCACTATTGCTCTTAATACCATAATCGACAGTAAAGCATCTTGACTTAGTCAAAATGCTTTATCGTTATTGTAGTTTGGCTGCTATTCTATCTTGAAAGTTATCTTTGCGGTTCCTGCATAATTGCCCTTACCAGTAACAATTACAGATGCCGGCTTAAGTGTCGATCTCTTAATATTATTCTTATACGAATATGTAAAATCGATTCCACTCTTGAGAGTCATCGTGCCTACCATAGGCGCCTCTTCAGGAGTATAACTCAGGGCAGGTCTCGGAGTAATTGCTCCGCCTGTATACATATAATCAGAAACATCTGCAATATCTATCTCACTTATTGCCTTTGGCTTTACCTTGAAAGTCTTTGTTATCGTTCCTGCATATCCCTTGTCGGCCTTACCAACAATCTTCATTGTTACCTTACCAACATTAACACCCTTAGGATAGACATATTCAATATCATAATTCTCTGCATCAACCTCTTCGCCCCTAAGTATCAGCCTGACATCCTGTGTATGCTTTGTTCCGTTATATATCTTGCCAGCTACAAAGTCCTGCACTACTGCCTTCTTAATATTGGCAACAGGCTTTATCTTATATGTCTTGGTTACACTTCCAATATAACCCGAATCAGGCTTTGCTGTAATTGTAACCTTAGCTGTACCAACGGCATCGTTACCGGAAATACTGATATTAAATGGTGTATCGAGCATTCCAATACTATCAACACCCTCAAGAATCACATCTCTTTTATTAAGTATCTTAACTTCTGATGGAAGCGCGCCCTCTGCAGCAAACTGAGCATCACCAAGTATAACCTTCAGCTTATTAACCGGGATAATACCTTCATCTGCAATCTGGAATGGAACAGCAATAGTGCTTTCTGCAAAGCCGCCCTTTCCACTTACAAGTGTAATATAATATCCACTTTCTATTGGCTTGGTAATCTTCTCATCCAGCGCATAGTCATTAGCTTCAACTCTGTAATCATGATCTGCTGCATAGCCTTCAGCATCGTCATCATGCATCTTATAGTATCCGCTTACAACATAATGTGCATTATTCTTAAGTGCAACTCCATTAAGATTAAGAACTGGCACTGGTATCTTCTGCTTCGCACCAGTATATGGAAGAATAATCTCATTGTAATCTGCCGGAGATATATCTGCACGGTTAATAGCAAATGTAATCTTCTTTGTTCCGGCTGACTGATAGTTACCAATTCCAGTTACGACTATTGTTGGCGCGATGCTTTTACCGCTGGAATCCTTCTTATTGTATGCTGCCACCTTAGTAGTATTCTTATAAGCCACCTTGTAGTCTACACCCTGCACAAGCTGAACTCTGCTGTCAGCATCCAGCGGATCTACAATAGAGATATCGACAACCGGCTTAATTGCTGCTGCAGTAAATGTCTTATCTTCAGCAAGTCTTCTGTTGTCTACATCTATAGAACGGCCATCAACTTCAATATCTGCATAATCAAAGGTTGCCGCTGTAATTACAAACGCCTTGCTCCTTACATCAGAATATCTTCCCTGTCCGATAATCTCCACTGCTCCCTTGCCAGCGGAAGTATTGTTATACCACTCAAGCGCATAATCTACACCCTCTGCAAGCGTATACCCCCTGGTTCCTTCGGAATTGAATGCCGCACTATCCACAATCTCAAGTGCAGGTGTAACAGCGCTTCCAACATATACAGGACGCTCTGTAAATCTGATGGTAACATTGGTTGTATTAAGTGATCTTGGAATTATATCATACCTGACCTCAGTCTCACCGGTATAATTCGTCCCCTTAAAAGTAATACCTACTGAATATGTACCTGGCTCAGTTGGCTCTTCTACCTCTTCACCTCCGCGCTTATATACCACATCATAGTGAGTATCCTTAATAGTATTGCCTTTGGTATCAAGAACAGTTACTACAGGCTTAAGTATCTTACCATTCCATGCAATAGAATTCTTGCTGAGTGTGAATGTCTTTGGTCTGTATATTACCTTGTTCTGAACATCACCACACTTTGTACATGTCATTCTGACGCTGCCATTAGTAGTAAGTGTTGCAGGTACGATCTCCTTTTCGTATATATGATTACAACCTACAGTAAGCGGAATACTTCTGTTAATTCCAACAGCAGATGCTATCAGAGCCGTACTACCGCTTGCAATACCCTTGACATAAAAGTTACCACCTTCACTTACTATTGAAGCATAACGTTCACCGCCTGACTTCAACTGCCATTGTGGCTTAATACTTGATGTAATACTAACCGCATTTGGCCAGCCTTCTACCAATGTAACAGTAATGGAACCTGATGGAAGCTTCACCTTGGCATCTTCATTAACCTTAATCTCTGCGGTTGAAATTGAAAATGACTTGGAACTTACTCTTGATTCACTTATAGGCACACTTACCCTGGTCTGCGAATCATTAGCAGCTGTCTTAGTTGAATCTGCAATTGTCCCAGCAAACTCCTGTACCCAGTAATTGACACCGTTGTAGTATACATGACCGATTCCTATACTCTTATAATCGCCAAGCATATTTCTTCTATGTCCCTGACCTGAATATGGCTGATTCGTCTCGCACCAGGCTTCAAAGACTGATTCGGCACTTGTCTGCCCTGCTGCAATATTCTCTCCCTTACGCGAGTAGACAAATTCATCCGGATATGCACTAAAGCAGTCATCACCGTTAGGTCTCGTATGATCGAAAGAAATGGCTATCTCGGCTGCACGCTGCATCGCAACCTTCTCAAGCTTATAATCATATGTAAGCTTGCCCAATCCTGCATATGAAGCATAATCTTTCTTTCCGTTTCTGTCATACGCCCATGGATTATTCGTTCTGAAGCTGTTAACTGAAGCCAGCATGCTTCTGCCTTCAGTCTGTCCATATGTAACATCAAATGTTATCTCAGGATAATAAGCGCTCCCACCTACAGCTGACATCTCATCACCATCAGCGCTGACAGGTTCACCAACTATTCCTTCGCTGTCAGGATACTCTGTAAGCAGTTCCTCAGCCTCAGTTGTTGTCGTAACTTCTTCAACAGTCAATAACTCTGCTGGCTCTGAAGACTCATCTGTCACCTCTGTGCTAATCTCCTCCGCTGAAGTGTACTCGGTATACTCTGACTCTTCCTCTGATACAGCTGTCTCTACGATACTCTCCTCTGTAGAATCCTCAGATATCTCTGATGATTCTGCTTCAGTATATACATCCTGAAGATCTGATGCTGCTGCCAATGTAGTAACTGGTACAGTTCCAACTGCCAGAACGGCAGCTAAAGATACGCTTAAAATCTTGTATAATAACTTTCTTCTCATAACCTGTTCCTTTCGAAGCACATATACATATATTCTACCACTAACTAACAATTATTGAAACAGCAAAGAGGCATGGTGGTTAACTAACCATCATGCCTCAACATCTCATATCAGTATGATTATTGCAATAATCTTAGAAGTCTACCTCTGTTCCATAATATGCACAGTTGAATAACTTCTCCATATTAGCAGGATCAATTTCTCTTGGGTTAGAGCCTGTGCAGGCATCACCAACAGCAAGTTCGGAAATCTTAGCTATCTTCTCCTTAAACTCGTTCTCCTCAATACCGAAGTCCTTAAGTGTCTTAGGTATATTAAGCTTCACATTGAACTGATCGATCTTAGCACATAAGCTGTTAATAAGTGACTTCTCTGATGTTCCATCAAGTCCCATTCTACGGGCAATCTCAGCATATCTTGCAGCTGCAACCTTATCCTTGGCATTGTACTTAATTACATATGGAAGATAGATTGCATTGGCACATCCATGAGGAATATGACCTGTCGAGAATGCTGCACCTGTCTTATGAGCCATAGAGTGAACAATTCCAAGAAGTGCATTAGAGAATGCCATTCCTGCAAGACACTGTGCATAATGCATCTGCTCTCTTGCTTCCATATCACAGTTGTAAGATCCTGGAAGATAATCAAGAACCATCTCAATTGCCTGAAGTGCAAGTGGATCTGTAAATGGTCCGTTAAGTGTTGATACATATGCCTCAATAGCATGTGTAAGTGCATTCATACCAGTATAGGCAACCTGCTTAACAGGAAGACCCATAACAAGATCTGGATCTACGATTGCAACGTCTGGTGTAATATTGAAGTCAGCAAGTGGATACTTAACACCTGTCTGATAGTTAGTAATAACTGAGAAAGCTGTAACCTCTGTAGCTGTACCTGAAGTAGTTGGAATAGCACAGAACTTAGCCTTCTGACGAAGCTCTGGGAAGTTGAAAGGAACTATAAGATCCTCAAATGTTGTCTCTGGATACTCATAGAATGCCCACATAGCCTTGGCAGCATCGATAGGTGAGCCACCACCCATAGAAACAATCCAGTCTGGCTCAAACTTTCTCATTGCCTCTGCACCCTTCATAACTGTCTCAACTGAAGGATCAGGCTCAACACCTTCAAAAAGTTCTACTTCCATTCCTGCTTCCTTGAGATAATCAACTGCCTTATCAAGAAATCCCTGTCTCTTCATGGAACCGCCACCAACAACTAATATAGCTTTCTTACCCTTAAGGTTCTTAAGCTCTGCGAGGCTTCCCTTTCCATGATATACGTCTCTTGGTAATGTAAATCTTGCCATAATGTAACCCATTCCTTTCTTACTGTGAACCCCTTCACAGTTTCAAATAATTAGTATATGCTACGCGCACTATTATACCACTTTCTATTGCCTTTTTATAGTAGAAATAGTTGACTTAAGTTGTTTTATGCTCTCCTTCTCCTTCAGAACATGCTCGTGAATGTATTCTCTGATATCATCAGCATAGTCGATTCCTGTTGGCTTAAGTGGAAGCATAAAGCTTACCCTTATCTTAAGGCTTTCATTTTTCCTGATAAGATAATCCTTGAACTCTTCAATCCTAAGTTCAATCTGATTCTCTCGCGCAAACTTCCTGATCTTAATGAGTACCTGCATTGAGTACGCAAAGTCTATCATGAATACGCCATAGAAGAATCCGATAAAAAATGAGAAGGTTAAGTGTCCCGACAACCAGTAAAGTGATTCTATAACCCTTGGGTGAATCAAAAAGTAATATATTGCACTTAGAATCATCCAGAAAAATGAAAATCTTGGACATATAATTCCCTTGATATTACCCCACTCGTTAGAATAATCCCAAAGCTTAATATTCATCCCCTTAATGAAGATGATGCCCGCAAGATATTCAAGTGCCGTTACTGCCAATGCCATAAAGACAAATAGTACAAGCTTCTGTATGGCTTCATTCTCTATAAAATCGACCGGAATCCACGAAAAAAGATATAGCGTTACCAGTGAAAAGCCATATAATGGTATGTATGGTCCAACAAGAAATCCCGGATTAATCCACTTTCTGTCAGGGTTATTAGCTGAAAAAAACCTTCTGAATATCACCTCAATTACCCATCCCATAAGGCTTCCTGCAAAGAACAGAAAGGCAACTACAAGCAGGCTGTTAAGATTGAATCTCATAGTACAACTCACTCCCTTTCTATGATTATCAGCATATAATATATTACTTCATTATTCCAAAAGGCACAAACCGAGCTGGATTATCCCTGTCGTCACATATTAACTTATCCATCCAGATCACACTGTACCACTTACCAAACTTATATCCGCACAGCTTGTGCCTTCCAGCGAGAGTGAATCCCATCCTCTGATGAAATCTCTCGCTGTCATGGTTAAGATGCTCGTCTTCAATATCAGGACTTGCAATACACGCATGTACCATATAGACATTCTGGGCTAAAAGCAACTCTTCAAGTCTTTCATATAACTGCCTTCCAATCCCCTGCTGTCTGCAATTCATATCTATATATATTGAAAGTTCGGCGGAATGCTTATAGGCCTCCCTTGTATGAAACGCACCGGCATACGCATATCCTACTATCCTGCCATCCCTGACAGCTACCAGATATGGATAGTTCTTAAGCGTATTCTCTATGCGCTTCCTGAATTCATCAATACTAGGAACATCATACTCAAAGGATACCGCTGTATTCTTCACATATGGTTCATATATTCTTCTAATCTCTTCCGCATCGCCAACTGATGCTATTCGAATCTCCATTATTATATCCTTCCCAATGCGACAATAGGATTCCTATGCTCTTATCTCATAATCCTTACCTGTCAACCATCTTAACATATAGAAACAGGCTCTGATTCTCATGCGAATAGTCATCTGCGGGTATTATTTCCATTACCACCTGCTTGAAGCCATCTTCATACTTTCTCCTATAGTGAATGCTTATCGATGTCTTATCGCCCCTGAAGTAGTCTCTAAGATATGCAATGTCAGTCTTCTCAAGATACTCCGCAAGATCTTCTTCATGAACATATCCCAGCTTTCCAAAACTTCCAAGCCACTCAGATATACTATTAGAAAAGCCCTTATCTTTCGCCTGCTCTGATATATCCATATTCACGACTGTAAAGTTATCACTAGTAAGATTAATCTTAAGTATCTTGGTATACAGATTGCAGAGTGCTGTGTGCGCTGCCGCCTGTCCTCTTCTGTCAATTCCCTTTTGAGCATAATACTGTGTCTTAGCCTGATACATTCTCTCATCTGCGATCTTGGCCATATCAACAACTGTATCTGTAGGAAATTCCCTCTTGGTTACATATCCTACCGACACCGATATCGAATCAATATACTGTCCCGACCATGTAGCAGTTACCTGTTCCAAATCCTTCAGAACATCCTTCACATGTTCCTCATCCGCAAAGAATATTGAAACAAATTCATCTCCACCAGTTCTGTATATCCTGCCGTAATTACCAAATGTCCTCATAAGGCAGATTGCGGTACCTCTGATCAGTTCGTCACCTGCTGCGTGACCAAGATCATCATTGGTGACCTTTAGTCCATTGATATCTATTGCAGCATAGACAAAGTCCTGTTCTGGCGGAACATCTGGAAAGCATAATATATCATCCTCATATGCTCTTCTGTTAAGCAGACCCGTAAGTTCATCACGGTTTGCCTTATATATGAGTTCCTCTTCCCTTCGCTTGTCATCATCTATAACCTGTGTTGCTACTATAACCTTGGTTGGCCTCATGTCATCATCCGCCTCAACCCTGATAAATGACATTCTTAACCATCCAACGTTTTTATCGACAACATCCATCGAAATAGAATTCTTATTCTTAAGTCTCTCACCAAGCGTCGTAATATCCACGAACTGCAACGCCGCATCTACATACTCATCCTCAATTGCAGTGTCGACAAGCCTTCTTAGCATATCTGCTGCATTCTGTCCCTCACTGACTACCTCATCCATCAGTTCATTGGCCTCAAACCTCTCAACACTGAAGTCATTCAGATCTATCAGATGCATACTATAGTAGATATCAGAGATTGATGACAGAATTGTCACCTGATCATGAATCTTCTTATTGGCATTAGCAAGCTTAAGGAGTGCATATACAATAACAGTTCCCGCTATCAGAAGCCAGACTATCTCTATTGCAAGCGCAATGGCAAATCCTCCAACATTAGCCTTTGTTGAATATACAACAGCAATAATATGCTCACCGCACTGTCTAAAGCTGCAATAGTTCCTAAAGTGTTCAATATTAACTGACTTGTTCTGTATCGTCCTCAGATCATCTTCCTGATCAAGCATTCCTGTCTCACACAGAGTTTTACCAATACTCGTATAGTCAGTTGCACCAAGTATCTCCCCCGAACTAATATCAGCAACGTATACACTGACACCATCATACGTCGGAATCTGTCTTACTACTTCCAGTATGCTGTTAGCCCTAACCTCCTCTAACAAACGAACCGGCTCTATACCCACCTGCACCATATATGTTCCCGGCCTGTTCCATACCAGTGCATACATCATACTCTTTGCTTCCGCAGTATTAGGCGTAACATCCTGACACAGTGCCATTGACTTATCATTAAGCATAGGCTTAAAGAATGATACCTGTTCTCCTGAGTCAAATGATATTCCATAAT
Organism: Lachnospiraceae bacterium; assembly: GCA_045641365.1. Lineage (GTDB taxonomy): Bacteria > Bacillota > Clostridia > Lachnospirales > Lachnospiraceae > Colinaster. The sequence goes on along the minus strand of JAZUGT010000016.1, from coordinate 5,623 downwards.
AACCGGGATACGTTCCGCCAAAGATTACTCCGTCACTGTCAAAAAGATTAATCTCGTCAATTCCCATCATCACGGCAATTCTCTCAAGTTCTGCAATGTCAGTCTTAGCCCCATCATTATTCTCGAGAATATATGCAACCGTATTCGCACGTTCAATATACTCTGCTTTCAGAGACTCTATCGTATCCTGTTCACTCTTTTCATTGTTGATGAGGATATTCTCCACCTGATCAAGCAGAATCTGTGATGTTCTGCCGGCCTGTCTTCTGTTAGCAAAACTGAGTATACTAACCTCAATTATAACAGCTATACATATGAACAATGCCATATGAACAATTATTCTTCTTTTGATATTTTTATGATTCATTATTCGCTCTCCGAACATTATACTCTGTGCATCTAGTCCTATTTTACCATATTTGCGTTACGATATCAGTAAAAAAAGAACACCCTTAGGTGTTCTTAATTATCATATCGCTATTAAATGCTGTATAAACTTGTTCCTACTTCCTTCTTCGCTCTATTCCGGTCCGTCTGTAGTACTCGCTCTTAGCCTCATACATACGCTTATCCGCCAGGACAGCCATCTGACGTATCGGAACATCTCCCGAATCCTTACGTGTTGCATATCCACAGGATACTGCGAGATTAGAAATCAGTTCACCCTTCCACTGTGACGTCAGCTCCTCTGTCTTCTTCACAAGAGAATCAATCTTATCCTCGTTAACATTAATCAATGCTATGAATTCGTCCCCACCAGTTCTGTACAGCTTACCATATAATCCAAAGCTTGCTCTGAGACACTCTGCTGCACCTACCAGTAATTCATCACCAGCCACATGGCCATACTGGTCATTAACAGACTTCAGACCGTTAACATCTACAGATACATATACAAAATCAGAGGTAACACCTCTTTCTTCAATTGCCTTAATGTCAGCTTCATATGCATGACGATTCTGTAATCCTGTAAGTTCGTCTGTATTGGATCTTCTCATCCACTTCTGAACATTACGCTTTTCTCTTGCTATAATCTCATTCTGCAGAGTAACAAATATAAAAATATCAGCAATTGCCACAGCAACGTACGTAGTACCAACACCAAGCGCACCCTCTATAAGTGCACCCGCTATCATAAAGAGTATATAACCGGTGGCTGCAAAAACATCATGTATTCCTATCTTCTTCACATGAGCAATCACATATCCAGTCACATATAAAAGCGATAAGATGGGTATTATAGTCACAACATCATATAATGCTCCCGTCTCATAATGACCATCGACAAACTTAAAAGCTGTACCTGAAATTGCCAGGCAGAATGTTATCACAAATGAAACGAGATTCAGTATTGCACAGACTTTTGCAGTAAGATGCATTTTTCCAAGACCATGCGCCTCGTCCATATAACTGTAAAGATATAGTGTGAAAATACATGCAAGAATGGAGCCCATACAAAGAGACCCCAATGTGAACCAAAAAGTAAGATGTCCAAACTGTAATGTGCCATCAAATGCCCAATTGAGAAAATCCAAAAACATTGCCCAGATAGTGGCAACAAGAAGACCTGAAAAAAGTCTGGTGGTGCGCCTGGTTCCATAGTTATCAAAGGCAAAACCACCAATAAGAATAAGGAGTATAACCATACAGATTATATCCATACACACACTGGCAAGTGCACCTAGCGCATTGCGATTAGGAGAATACATATTGAACATGACGAAAACCACGCATATCCCTATAGATATACAAAATATAGCAATCAGAATCCTTCTGACAGAATGTCCGTTAAGTTGAATATCCAATCCCTTCTCCATAAAACACTCGCCCCTCTAGTCAAACAATCAGTCTCATCTACATAACAACCTGATTCTTGCCATTCTGCTTGCCTTCATAGAGATGCTTGTCAGCTCTATTGATAAGATCATCACGGGAAGCCCCCTGATAATGTGTTGCACCGCCAATAGTAATAGTAACGCTAATATCCTTGCCATTGTAAGAGACCGAACTCTCTTCAATAGCCTTACGGCATCTCTCTGCTACTGCCTTCGCAATATACTCGCCACCATTAACTACGATAAATATCTCTTCACCACCCCAACGAAAAACAGCATCGTCAGGACGAACCTCACTCTTAATTATATTGGCTATATTAACAAGAACCTGGTCACCACAGTCATGACCATATGTATCATTAACCTTCTTGAAGTTATCAATATCACACATAAGTACAGAAAAGTCGCTGCCTTCTCCGCGTGCCTTACGAATCGATCTGTCAATATAACTCTCAATCGTTCGTCTATTAAGCAGACCTGTAAGTGCATCTATACTTGCAGACTTCTCAAGATTGTTATTCTTGTCCTCAAGAACTCCTGCATCAGCATACGTCTTCTTGACAAATTCTGTCATAAACTGAATAGACATAAAGAATGTCAAAGTAGTATTATATGCAACAATTACTCTTCTGAATGTCTCAGTAAGATCGAATCCCGGATGATTCATCCTGGTACCGATAAAACTTACAACACTAAGTGCAACATATGAAGCAACTGATCCCCACTTTGCAATGTCTACTCCAGCCTCATCAACATATGCAAGATAATACATAAATGGAACCATTCCAAAACATAAATATTGGAAACCAAATGATGGACCCAGTGTAAGGTAATGCGATATAAGGAAAAATGTCATCGCTACTGTGCATATCGCAAATATATTCCTGTATCTTGCAACTTTTCTTATAACTAAGCCTATCACAATATAAAAGGCCGTCATACCTACATTAATCGTAACCAGCGGTCTGCATCCAGCAAATGCAAAAATCACCACGTAGATAAAATGTACCACGGCAGTAATAAGATACAATGACGAATATGCACTTCCCTTACGACGTACATTCTGTACATCCTTTGACTTTCTTCCCATAATAACCAACATCCACAATTCTAAAAAGTTTACACTTGATATATAAAAGTTATTCTAAACACTTTTACCTCAAAAGTCAATTTACTATTGGTATATATATGTAACTAATAGCACACATTTTGTACATAATATTCCCTGTCTGCAGCGAACTAATCCCTCGTAATCAGGCACACTGCATGGTACTCTAGCCTTTCCTTCGCTCCCTGCCTGTTCTTCTGTAATACTCGTCCTTATCGGCATACATTAACTTATCAGCAAGATCCTTCATCTCCTCGAAGGTCAGCTCTGGATGTTCTGCACATACTACTACTCCCTTAGATACTGTAAGTTCAGAGATTAGGCGTCCCTTAAAGTTCGAAGTCAGATAGTCAAAAGTCTCTACTGAAGCCTCTACCTGTCCTTTGCTACCATCCAAAAGAGCAACGAACTCATCTCCTCCCACTCGATATACACTACCAAGGCCAGAAAATGCATTATTCATACACTTTGCAGCACCAATAATGAGTTCATCTCCCGCTTCGTGACCAAGGTTGTCATTGGCAAACTTTAGCCCATTGAGATCCATCATAATAATACTGTGCCTACTAAGTGTACCTTCCTTCTTTATTACACCGCAGTCCACTTCATATCCGCGTCTGTTATACAGTCCAGTAAGTTCGTCCTTGATTGAAGCCTCATATCTTCTGACATAGGCATCACTTGCCTTCCTCTCCCTAATACTTATGACTGCAAATGTAATAGACATTATTACTACACCTGCCATAAAGATTAGAACAATAGGAAGAATAATCCTGTTAGCATCTAACTTGACCGGATTATTATCCTTAACAACCAGATACCAATCAAGTTCTTCGATATACTTGGTCATATAACACTGACCATCAGAGATCTGATAATAGAAGTCCTTCTCGTCTACATTATCAAAGTATGAATTATCAAGATATTCTGTTTCTATAACTCTGCCATCACTATCAATCTGTATGAGTCCATCATGATTGACAAGATCCACCTCAATATCATATTCTTTCTCGAAGTCTCTAATCAGCTTCTTCAGATCATTCATATCGACTCCGACGCCACATGCACCAAGAATCTTACCATTACCATCCAGAATTCCATAGTTAACAAACACTGAGAGTGACCAGTTATTATCCTCATCTGTATCTACATTGACAATATAGTTCTTACCAGATTCTATATATTCTTTGTACCATATGTCATGGCTGTCATTATCCACGTCAAGATACTTGCTTATACCATTATACGTATAATATGCCCTGGTCACGTCTGATACAACGAAGGCCATCTTATATCCAAATTCGTCTCCAACTGATATAAGATATTCTGTCATCTCATCCTTAACAGCTTCCGCCTCTTTCCTGCTTGTACCTGCAATATTCGATCTTACATTAAGATCCTGACTTATTGTCTGTGATACAGTGATTGGCTTGATGAACTCATTCTCAATCTTCGCCGATACCATTCTTGCGATTGTCTCGCTCTGCATCTTGGAATTATCCCTGGCCACACGCTGAATTACACTTCCACAGGCGATTATTGATGCACTCATGCTTAAAAGCATAATTACAAACAGAACAATTACATCAAATCGATGATTTTTAGTCCTCTCCAGGTCTTCCTCACTTTCATGCATCCAGTCATACATATATGCTGCAAACATAATAAGTGCGCCTATTCCCAGACCCAGGTTGGTTATTGATATTCCATATATAAACACCTGTGCAAGCGTTGCAATTATTGGAATAAACGAAAACAGCATCACTGATATAAAACTGCGAATCTCAATCTCCTTATAATACTTTGCAGCGACTCCTGCCCCCAGGAATATAACAACAAGTGTCAGGACTGTATATATATACCACATGTCATTTCTATGATAATAATTGGCCCTGTCAAAATAGTACATCCATGGATAGACCATATTGATTGCCAGAATAAGCATACTGACATATGAGAGAATATTGGCGATTCTAATATATCTGTCACCAACTTCGATTCCTCTGTCAGTGAATATTGCACATACATATCTGACATATGTGTTGGCCATCGCAACATTCATTGCAAAAACAATGAGATTGGCGGCACGCGTAACAGCAACATTAAAAGTACCAAGATTACCTCTAAAGATATAAGCAAGAGTCTCCCCTAAGAACAATAACGCTGCAATAAGAAACAGACGTACAAATGACTTCATGCTACTCTTCTTAGGATTGTTGGTTCTGATTGCCACAACCATAATTGTGCATACAATACAGAAAAACATATCTATGGTTGCCTGTGTTACCTCAAGATTAGTGATATTCATCTATGCTCCCTCTAATTCCTTCAACTTATGCCTTTAATTTTAACCTATAATGATTCATTTGTCACACATCACAATTGACTGCTTTCTGATTTCTTTTTCTGATTTCTAATTTGTATTCTTTGTTTTCTTCTTTCTAATTTCTGATTTCTGCTCACCGGTGGGCATATACTTCTTTTTCTTCCTCTATGCCCTGGATTCCGCATTTCACGGGGCATATATCATTTTTTCTTCCTCTATGCCCTGGTCTTCAGTCATTCACGGGGCATATACTACTTTTTTCGCTTCTATGCCCTGGATTCCTGCCTTCCACTGGGCATATATCATTTTTTCTTCCTCTATGCCCTGGGCTCCGATCATTCACGGGGCATATAT
>JAZUGT010000015.1:0-10768 GCA_045641365.1 Lachnospiraceae bacterium | reverse complement strand
AGGCAAATAAGAAGACGCTTTAGCGTCAGCCAGAGACCGCAGTGCGGAAGGCGAATTTTTCAGAGCCTCTTTAGAGGCAAGCAGGAAACAAAGGCTTATAGCCGCAGAGCAAACCACCGGCTAAGCCGGTGGTAATGATTGGTGAACAGTTGAAGAAAGTAAGATTCTGTTTAATATATATATTATTTATAATTGGCATTGCTTTTCCAATACATGCTAATGCTAAGGATATCATAGTTGTAGTCGATCCAGGTCATGGTGGCGATAATCTTGGTGGTAATACTGACGTATATACTGAGAAGGAGTTAACAATGAAGGTTGCTGAAAGCCTTAAGGAACGCCTTTCTGAGTATGATGGTGTGCAGGTATATCTTACACATGAAGATATTGACAGCAAGGATCTGTCAAGAAGTGAACGTGCCAAGATTGCTGCTAATTATGATGCAGATATTCTTGTATCTTTACATTTTAATATGTCCGAGAATCACAATCTGTACGGAAGTGAAGTATGGACATCGGCTTTTGACAGATACTATAAGACAGGAACTGAGCTTGGTAATATTGTAATGGATGGTCTTGTCAATGATATGCACTTCTTTAACAGAGGTGTTAAGACAAGGATTAGTGATAAGACAGGTGAAGATTATTATGGAATAATCGGACTTGCAAGAAAGCAAGGGATTCCATCTATTATTATTGAACATTGTCATATGGATGAAGAACGTGACTACACCTTTCTTGAGAGCAATGAAGACCCATATAAGTTGTTTGGATATAACGATGCCGATTCAATTGCAAAGTATTACCATCTTAAGTCTGAAGAACTGGGACTTGATTATACTGACTATGAGTACACAAGGGTAGAAGAGCCTTCTTCACCTGTATATCCTGATTATTCAGAGCCAGATGTTTGTGAGATTGAACTCATTGATACAGATAGTGAGAGCAATACTGCAAGTGTTCGTGTGCATGCATATGATTCGGATGGTCTCGTGCAGTATTATTCATATTCATATGATGGCGGAGAACACTATTCCATTCTTTATCCATGGAGTGAAGATAGTACAGCTAATAATCCTGTAAGTGATGATGAGTTAGTTGTTCATATTCCTTTACCTGAGCAGGATAACAGTACATTGGTATTCAGGGTATACAATCAGTATGAAAGAATGACTGAAAGTAATATATTAGAGGGAATACCTGCCGCTATTGTTGAGCAGACTGACGAGTCAGAAGATATTATTCAGGATAATACCAGACTTATTGAATATGAGCTTAATGGTAGTGATAATAGGAGTAATAATAATCTTTTTAATATAATTATGACGATTCTGTTTTTTCTAATCGTTATTGGAAGCGTAATTGTTATTATTCAGTTTATTAAGATGATTAATAAGTCAGCACGAAGGAAGTAAGATGAAAGAATTGTTAAGTAAGGTGAAGGCCTGTCTCTTTGATATGGATGGAACAATCATCAATTCCATGGGAATATGGAAGGATATTGATGTTGAGTTCTTCTCAAAATATAATATTGAGATGCCAGAAGACTTTCAGGCTGTTATTGAAGGCCTTAGCATAGTTGAAATTGCTAATTATGTTGATGAGAATTTCAATTTTCCGCTTACTGTTGAAGAGATGATTGATGAATGGAATGATATGGCTTATGACCAGTATGCCACTAAGGTTGGTTATAAGGAATCAGCCAGGGAATTCCTGTTGTGGTGTAGAACTAATAATATAAAGACTGGCGTTGCCACAAGTAATTCGACATACTTATATAATGCGGTATCTAATAATCTTGGTATATGTGACCTGATTGATACAGTTGTTACAGGTGAAGATGTTGATAATGGAAAGCCTAATCCGGAATGTTATCTCAGGGTCGCTAAGAATCTTGGAGTAGATCCGTCAGAGTGTGTTATTTTTGAGGATCTTGTTCTTGGAATTCTAGCTGGCAGAGGTGCTGGAATGAAGACCTGCGCTATGTATGATGAGTATTCCCTGTATCAGGATGATGCGAAACGAAAAGAGGCTGATTATTACTATAATAGTTTTAGTGATATTCTTGCACTTATGCAGGCTGATTAGACGGCCTATAATTGATAGGAGACTACTATGAACTGGTTATACAGAAAGTATACAAAGGAAGACTATGAATTTGCTTCATACAGGAAGAAGATGGATATAATTGTAATGATTATATTATTTCTTCTTGCTCTTGGCCTGTTTGTTACAGGACTTGTCGCTACAGGAACCAAGAAGAATCTATTATCTGTTGTTGCTGTGCTTGGACTACTGCCAGCCTGTAAGCAGCTCGTCGCTGTTGTTATGAGTCTTAGAGTAAGATGCTGTGAGCAGTCTGTTCGCGATAGCATTGATAAGCATATAGGTTCATTGTACGGCTTTTATCATCCTTACTTTACATCCTACGATAAGAATTATCCTTTTGCACATCTTGTAATTACAGATAATTCCATTATTGCCTTGGATAATCATGGTAAGATTGATGCTAATGCATTTAATAATCACATTCAGGATCTTCTTAGAAAAGAAGGCATTAAGGATATTGTTGTTAAGGTTTTTACTGGTATTGATAAGTATACCAACAGACTTGACGAACTCAATGCTTCTACGCATGATACAACAGCAAATATTAATATTGCCAAGCTTATATATGATGTTACCTTATAGAGTGGAGAAGATATATGTTTCTACCAATTACTGCTGAAGAACTTCATAGTCGTGGGATAAGTCAGCCTGACTTTGTATATGTCATCGGTGATGCATATGTTGATCATCCAAGCTTTGGTCATGCTATTATTAGCAGGATTCTTGAAAGCCATGGCTATAGTGTTGCAATTATCTCACAGCCTGACTGGAAGGATGATTCATCAATCAACATATTTGGAAAGCCAAGGCTTGGTTTTATTGTTACAAGTGGTAATATGGATTCGATGGTCAATCATTATTTCGTAAGTAAGAAGAGAAGACCTAGTGATTCGTATACACCTGGTGGTATTATGGGCAAGCGTCCTGATCATGCTACAGTTGTTTATTGCAATCTTATAAGACATACATATAAGAATGTACCAATTATTATTGGCGGAATTGAGGCAAGCCTTAGACGACTTGCTCACTATGATTATTGGTCTGACTCCTTTAAAAGATCTGTGCTTCTTGATTCACAGGCTGATATTCTTAGCTATGGGATGGGTGAGAAATCAATCGTTGAGATTGCTGATGCCCTTGATAGCGGAATTGATGTATCAGACATTACTTTTATAAAGGGAACTGTATATAAGACTAAGGATATCAGCGGAGTATATGATTATATTAACCTGCCTTCATACGATTCCTGCAAAAGTGAAAAGAGATTTTATGCTGACAGTTTTAGGCTGCAGAGTGCCAATACGGATCCTATAACAGGCAAGGTTCTTATTGAAGAATATCCTAATAATACATATGTTGTTCAGAATCCACCACAACCGACGCTTACAATGGATGAGATGGATGCTGTATATGCATTACCATATGAGCGTTCTTATCATCCGAGTTATGAGAAGGATGGTGGTGTTCCGGCAATTAGTGAGATTAAGTTCTCTTTAATTAGTAACAGAGGATGCTTTGGTGGTTGTAACTTCTGTGCTCTTACTTTTCATCAGGGAAGAACAATTCAGTGTAGAAGTCATGAGTCAATCATAGAAGAAGCCAGGTTGATAATTCAGGATAAGGACTTTAAGGGATATATTCATGACGTAGGTGGCCCAACTGCCAACTTTAGACATCCCAGCTGTGAGAAGCAGCTGGCTAAGGGTGTATGTCAGAACAGACAGTGTCTTGTACCTAAGCCATGTCCTAATATGTACGTTGACCATAAGGATTATCTTACTTTGTTAAGAAGGCTTAGAGAATTACCAGGTGTTAAGAAGGTGTTCGTCAGATCTGGTATTAGATTTGACTATCTGATGGCAGATAAGGATGATACATTTTTTAAGGAACTGATTGAGCATCATGTAAGTGGCCAGCTTAAGGTGGCACCGGAGCATATATGTGATGCTGTTCTTTGCAGGATGGGTAAGCCTTCTAATGATGTATACGAAGGATTTCGTAAGAAATATAAGATGCTTAATGATAAGCTGGGGCTAAAGCAGTTCCTTGTTCCTTATCTTATGAGCTCGCATCCTGGATCTACTCTTAAGGAAGCTATCGAACTGGCTGAATACTTAAGAGATCTTGGATATATGCCAGAACAGGTTCAGGATTTCTATCCAACACCGTCTACAGCTTCGACTGTAATGTACTATACGGGGTATGATCCTGTTACAGGCAAGAAGGTCTACGTTGAGCATGATCCGCATGCTAAGGCTATGCAAAGAGCACTTATACAGTATAGGAATCCTAAGAACTATGATCTTGTAATAGAAGCTCTTAAGAAGGGGCATAGAGAAGATCTTATTGGATTTGATAAGAAATGTCTTGTTAAGCCAAGAAGACTTGCAAGTGATGGTGACAGAAATTCGTCTAAGGATAAGAATAAGTCCTATAATAGGAGTTCTTCGAATGCTTCTTCAAAGAATAATAGCAGAGGCAGTCATGGAAGCGAACTTAAAGGTAAAGTGAAAAAGAAAAAGACAATTAGAAATGTTCACAAAAAGAAATAACAGAGGTAATCATGTTAGCTTTAAATAACAGAATACTTATGTCGGTTGATAAGCCGGCCAGATATATAGGTAGTGAGATTAACAGTATTGTTAAAAACAAGGATGACATTGATGTCAGATTTGCAATGTGTTTTCCTGATGTCTATGAGATTGGAATGAGTCATCTTGGTCTTCAGATTATTTATAATATGCTTAATAAGTATGAGGACGTATGGTGTGAGCGTGTATTCAGTCCGTGGCTTGATCTGGATAAGATTATGAGGGAACAGAATATTCCTTTATTTACTCTGGAGAGTCAGGAGCCAGTTAAGAATATGGATTTTCTTGGTATTACGATTCAGTATGAGATGTGTTATACCAATATACTTCAGATTCTTGACCTCGCTGGTATTCCACTTCATGCCGATGAGCGAACAGATGATGATCCAATTGTAATTGGTGGAGGACCATGTACATATAATCCCGAACCTATAGCAGATTTCTTTGACTGTTTCTACATTGGCGAGGGTGAGAGTAAGTACAGGCAGATTATTGATCTGTATAAGGAGCATAAAAGCAATGGTACATCCCGTCATGAGTTTCTTGTTGAGATTGCAAAGTTAGATGGAATATATGTTCCTTCGCTCTACGATGTTACTTATAACGATGATGGAACGATTGCATCGTTTATTCCTAATACGGAAGGCGTTCCTTGTGTCGTACATAAAGAGATTATGACGGACATGAATGATGCAATATATCCTGATAATCCTATCGTTCCCTTCATCAAGGTAACGCAGGACAGAGTTGTTCTTGAGATTCAGAGAGGCTGTATCAGAGGCTGTCGTTTCTGTCAGGCGGGACAGTTGTACAGACCTGTAAGAGAACGAGATGTTGAATGGCTTAAGAAACAGGCCGTAACGATGCTTAAGGCTACAGGACATGAAGAGATTAGCTTAAGTTCTCTTAGCTCAAGTGATTACTCAAAGCTTGAGGAATTAATCGATTTTCTGATTGAAGAGTGTAACAAAAGATATGTTAATATCTCACTTCCTTCACTTAGAATTGATAATTTTGCGGTTGATGTAATGGGGAAGGTTCAGGATATTAAGAAGAGCTCGCTCACTTTTGCACCAGAGGCCGGTTCTCAGAGAATGAGAAATGTCATTAATAAGGGACTTACCGAAGAGGATATTCTTACTGGCGCAAGGCTTGCCTTCAAGAATGGATGGACAAGAGTTAAGCTTTACTTTATGCTTGGGCTTCCTGGAGAGACCAAGGAAGATATAGAAGGTATTGGCGAATTGTCCGATAAGATTGCGCGCGAGTTCTTTGATACTGTTCCTAAGGAGGAGCGCAAGAATGGACCGGTACAGATCGTTGCCTCTACATCATTCTTTGTTCCAAAGCCATTTACACCTTTTCAGTGGGCTCCTCAGAATAGCAAGAAAGAATTTATTGATAAGGCATATATTACACGAACATCAATTATCTCGCAGCTTAATCAGAAGCGAATTAAGTATAACTGGCACGAGGCTGATGTAAGTGTTCTTGAAGGTATTCTGGCACGTGGTGACAGAAAGATTGCCAAAGCAGTAGAACTTGCATACAAAAAGGGCTGCTTATACGATGCCTGGAGCGATACTTACAGAGACGACCTGTGGCACGAATCATTTGCTGAAGCCAATATAGATGTTGATTTCTATACTACAAGAACTCGAGAACTTGATGAGATATTCCCATGGGATTTTATTGATTGTGGTGTAAGTAAGGCATTTCTTAAGAGTGAATGGCTTCGTTCCAAGGAAGTGCAGGTGACACTTAACTGTTCACTAAAGTGTAATGGATGTGGAGCTGCCAAGTACAATACAGGTATCTGTATGACTCATAGAAGCTAATTAATGTGAGGAAATTATGAAGGTTAGAATTAAATTTGCCAAGCATGGACCAACTAAGTATATTGGTCATCTTGATATGATGAGATATTTTCAGAAGTGCATGCGTAAGTCAGAGGTTGATATTAAGTATTCAGGTGGCTTTTCGCCTCATCAGATAATGAGTTTTGCGCATCCGCTTGGCGTAGGTATGGAGACTGACGGAGATTATTTTGATATAGAGATGAGCTCATATCCAGGCGATGATGCTGTTAAGGATGCACTTAATAATGTAATGGTCCCAGGAGTTGAGATATTAAAGGTATGTATGCTTCCAGATGATGCTAAGAATGCTATGGCATCTGTTGCAGCTGCATCCTACAGTGTTACAGGAATAGAAGGATACAGGTTTCCTCAGATTATTATAGATTCTTTTAATTCCTTTGCATCTCAGAAAGAGATTCTATATACGAAAGTAACTAAGAAGAATATGCTTGAAATAGACCTTAAGCCGCACATCTATGAGATGAAGATTGATGATGAGCAATTTACATGTACTGTTGATGCTTCAAGTGCCGGTAATATTAAGTCAACTCAGATTCTTGAGAAACTATATGAATATGCAGGTGAGAACTTTGATCCGTTGGAGGTTCAGGTCACCAGACTTGAGACTTATCAGCTTGTTAATAACGGATTAAAGCCGTTAATTTAGAGTTTATTATGAACAGCATTCTCATTTCAAAGTATAAAAACAGAATATTATGTATGAATGTTTCGGATAATACGGTTAATGATATTCAGTTGTATGAAGACAGCGACATTCATGTTAGAAATGTATATATAGGCAGAGTAAAGAATATTGTTAAGAATATTAATGCTGCATTCATTGAGATTGCGCCTGGAATGGTATGCTTCTATAGTCTTGAAGATGTTAAACATGCTAATATTCTTAATCGAAAGAGAGCAGAAGTAGACCTGAAACAGGGCGATGAACTGATTGTTCAGATTTCCAAGGGCGCTGTGAAGCAAAAAGCACCTGTCTGTACAAGCAGACTCAAATTGCCTAAGGATGAATTGGACCGGATTCTTAAGATTGCTCCAAGCCGGACTCTGTATAGCGTTTTATACAGCAGCAAGCCTGAATATCTTTCGTTTTTTAACAGAGTGAGCATAAGCGAGATTGATAAGATAACCTGTGATGGTGAAGATATATACATGGAAGTAGATGCATATATGTCAGATGCAGGTTATGATGATATGCGTTCAAGGTTGTCTCTGTATAATGATGAATTTCCGGTTAATAAGTTGTATAAGGTGGATTCAATTATTGCGGAGCTGACTAATAAGACTGTATGGCTTCCAAGCGGGGCCAATATTGTTATTGAATATACGGAAGCAATGACGGTAATTGATGTTAATACAAGTAAGTCGATTGAGCCTAAAAGCGATAATCACATTCTCGAAGTCAATCTTGAAGCTGCAGAACATATATTTAGACAGATTAAGAATAGAAATCTTTCGGGTATGATATTAATTGATTTTATCAATGACACTGAAGTTAATACCCAGATCCTAATTGACAGCGTCGTTGAATTATGTAAAAACGATCCATTTGGATGTAATTATATTGATATTACCGGTCTTGGGATTGTAGAAATCACTCGAACCAAAAAATATCGTCCTATTTATGAAATGTTATAAATATTCTCCTGTTTTATTACAGTATTGTTACATTATTAAATGTACAATATTGCATGTAGAACTATAAAGGAGGATTATATGAAGAAAAAAGTTATTAATATTATTCTTATAATTCTTAGCATTATACTCATTTCTGCATTACTATGGAACTTTGGTAATCTGATAGTAAAGTACATATAATGCAAAAAATGCTTAATATTATGGTATAATATTAGTATCCTTAATGATTTGGAGGTTACTATATTTGAAAAGCGTAATTACAATTAGTCGTGAATATGGTGCTGGCGGTGGTACCATTGGTCATCTTGTTGCAGAGAGGATGAATTTTGATTTTCTGGATAAGGCAATCATTCTTAGTACAGCTAATGAAGCGCAGGTAAGTGTTGAAAGCGTTCTTAAGCTTGATGAGGATATTCCTGTAAGCACCGGATTTGCTCAGAGTATATTTGAGTTCTATAGTAAGCCATTGAATGAGAAGCTTTTTGATGCGCAGTCTGAAGTAATTAAGATGTTTGCAGAGAAGGGCAATTGTGTAATAGTTGGACGTAATGCCAATTCAATATTAAGAGAATATGATAATAGTCTTCATGTTTTCATTGGTGGTGATATCAAGTTTAGATGTAATCGTCTGATGAATAAGGAGATGTATAAAGGAATTCAGGAATCTAAGATTCTTGATATGATCGGAACAGTTGATAAGAGAAGAATGAAGTATTGTGATTATTATACCAATACAGAGTTTGGTGATGCACATAACTATGATATATGCCTTGACTCAAGTCGTCTTGGTATAGAGACATGTGTTGATATTATATGTGCACTGGCACAGAGAGATACTTCTCTTGATAAGTAGAGTAGAATGAATCTGATTAATCCCATAGATAGAATATCTATTTATGGGATTATATTATATTATGAATAAAGAAGATGAACTTTTAGGAAAGAGGCTTTCTGAACTTGCTCAGAGAAGCTACAATAACAATATATATACCTTTACTGACTTCTTAAGTATGGCAGATATAAGTGTATTTTATGATAATGAACGAGATCTGAGATATGCTGGCTGTACATTATGGGGTGGTAATGAGATATGTGAGCGCAAAGTGCTCAGATTTGGCGATAAAGAGGCTTTAATGTATGAAGATGAGTTTCCTATCGCCACGCTTATTATAGAGCCTGTAATGGCCAAGTTCGCGGACAATCTGACGCATAGAGATATACTTGGTGCACTGATGAATCTTGGAATAGAGAGAAGTGTTCTGGGTGATATATATCTTAATAATAATAAGGCCTATGTATTCTGCCTTAATTCAATATCTGATTATATATGTGAGAATCTTACCAGGGTTAAGCATACAACCGTGAGATGTTCATATGTAAGTGATGATATAGAACTTAAGCTTCATGAATATGAGGAAATTACAATTCAGATTAGCTCTGAGAGGATTGATGGAGTTATTGCGAAGACCTATAATCTATCACGAAGTCAGGTTATACCACTTTTTCAGGAGAAGAAAGTATTTGTGAATGGAAGAGTGATGGAAAAAATAAGTTATACGCTGAGAAGCGAAGATATTATTACTGTCAGGGGATATGGAAGGCTTCGTTATATGGGGATTCGTGGTTCTAGCAAAAAAGGTAAGCTTATTGCTGTTATATCCAGATAGGTAATTAATGTTAAGAATTTATATAGTATATTCATATAATTAAAGCTCCGTAGATTTTGTGTACTACGGAGCTTAATGATTATATAAAATGTTCTAAATTATATGATATGTTGTGCGAAAGTAGTAGTCTTATAAGCATGTAATGATAATGTATGTACTAAAAATGTATTTGAAAAGGGCTTATTATTAGGAATCTAACTATTCGCAAAAGACGAGTTTAACGAAGAGTTTGTATCGTGGAGAGGCCGTAAAGCCCTATAAATCAAGGTTTTTAGTAATTAACTACGCTTAAACAGATTCTTTATTGCTGCTACTAATCTGTTATAAAGACTAATAATCATTTCTTTGATTCTGTCAATCAATGTCTTCTCATGATATTCTGAATGCTCATTAGGTGTAAGTTCAATATAGCGCTTGCTTTCAGGATTGTGACTGTTATCATTGAATAAAACAAATTCATTGTTCTTATCAATGTATTCAAGCTTTGAATACATCTCTGTGGATATGGTCATCTTATTATCAGCAAGTCTTCCGTTCACACGACGTCTTATAAAGGCATATGCACATGCGAAACAAGGAACACCGATTAACATGCCCCATACGCCAAAGAATCCACCAAAAATAGTAATTGATACAATAATCCAAAAACTTGATACACCAATGGAATTGCCTAAAATTGCTGGTCCAATGATATTGCCGTCAACCTGTTGTAATATCAGTATAAAAATCAGGAAATATAATGCCTGCATTGGATCTACAAGTAAAATTAAAAAAGCACTTGGAATAGCACCTAAATATGGTCCAAAAAATGGGATTATATTAGTTACTCCAACAATAACGCTAATAAGTACAGGATAAGGTGTACCAATAATTGCCAGACATATAA
>JAZUGT010000014.1:0-29188 GCA_045641365.1 Lachnospiraceae bacterium | reverse complement strand
ATATCTGTACCTGATAGCTTATATCAGGGCTCTTAATTCCTATGCCAACCGCCTGAAGTGTCTCAGATACATGCCTTACCTTGAACATATTGCATACAGTATATCCGCTGTTAATTCCTACAGTCTTGTTACCACCCATTCCATCGAGGAAGTAATTGTTGTCATAATTGTCTGCAGGCGCAAAAGACATTGAGAATATATCCTTATATGTCCCATCATTATAGGACAGCCAGAAATATCCACCATCTCCACGTCCTGTTCCATAGCTGTTTCGAACAAGCCATGCACCATCTGCTCCCGGATCAGTTCTGAAATTCGATGCAGCAAAGTTGTCATCCCATCCAACAATTGCCACCGCATGATTAACAGTCCTGTTCGTATCCGGACAGTATTGCGCATATGTAGCACTATTATAGTATGTCGAATTACTCATATACGAACATCCGACGCATCCCTTATCCATTATCTCCTGCTTGATAACATCAGGCTGATCCTTGGCTAAGAACTTCATTCCTGTCATATGTACCACATCCTGTCCATAGAAGGCTTCATCAGAAAGGGGCGCCATATCGCCTGCATCATTATATGGAGCATCACTCTCCACTATTGGTCCCATCCAGTTAGCAAGCATCCATGTTGTTACATTGATATTACCACCCGTGGAGTAGATAGATGTCCCCTCGTTGACCCTGGCAAAATCATTAAGCGTGTTACCAAGTGGATCATCGTGGTTCTCATAATTATAGATACAATAGACTAACTGTCTCTCAGAGAAGTCAGTCGTTAGCGGCTGTGCATAGTGCTTTATCATATATGTCTCTGCTGTAGCAATTGCCGAGAAAGCCCAACAGCAGCCCCATTTACCCTGATTCCTTACTTCCGGAACATATCCCTCACTTACGGAACTGTAACTTGTCGGAAGTGGTCCTTCTGCCAGATCATTAAGAGCAACTCCTCTGACACGCTCCTGACCTCCTTCAGTTCTGCTTTGGGCAATTATCGAATCTTCCACTTCGAATTCATCGTCCATCTCCTGATATGTAGCAGGGAGATCAGACCAGTCTTCATAGTACTCTTCGCCCTGCGCACAGCAAATAGCCGCATCTGACAGTATAGATGTGGCTAACAGCGTTACAGTCAATAATGCAGTTAGTGTCCTAAGCCTAGTCTTAATCATTCTTCCTCAATACATACATCCCCATTACAGGCCACATGACAAATAATGGGTACGTATATCTAAATAGACAATATGCCGGAGCTGCAATCATAACAGTAACCCACAGTAATACTAGTGGGCTGAAGATTAACAGGCCAGTCCTGTCTGTATCAGTCCTTGCGCTTAAGGCAACAAGGATTATAAGCATATATATCTGCATAGCCATGCTTGTAAGAATGCACAAAATCGGCGCTTTACGCACAAGCAGCATTAACTTCTCAATAACCGAACACAATGACACGCCTGTCACATTCTCAATTACATCTACGCGTTCTACGCCAATAGCGTTGCCATCCCAGACCCCCTGGGTACACAGTGTATTAGTCTCACCATAATGCCAATATCCCAAAGTCTGCGCCAGATAAGCCGCTACATAGTCTCCAAAATGCGATGGAAGCATATGGGCCCATACCTTAATAAACTCGCCAGTATTCTTATTAAGAAACTCGTCATCAAAGCTGTCATCGAACTTATATGTATCTGTATATCCCAACGTATATACCTGCTTCACTCTGTCAAATTCCATAATCTGACTAAGAAATGCAGCATCTGCCTCATCTATACTTTCTTCGTCGTGCACAATGACATATCCCACCTGCTGAAGTGGTACAGATGCCGATTCAGCAAAAGACTCTGACTCTATTCCCAGTATCACTCCGAAGGCAAGTCTGAATATTCCGAACACAACAATTGCCAGAATAACTGTCCCTTCAACTCTTAACAGCCCGGTATTACCTGACCTGAAGATATATATAAGAAGCACAATTGCAAATGCAACAATAATAAACAGTCCGTTATTGCGCAGCAGCATCATTAAAGCTGCGTAGATTCCTGAAGCAACCACATTTTTCCAGGAAACTTCTGAATCCTTGAGAATATCAGCCAGCTTGAGAACAAACATAACTGTGGCCATGCTGAAAAGAACATCCTTACTGATATACATTGAGAACATAGCCGATGCAGGATGCAATGCATAGAGCACAAAGGCTGCTATAGCCCAGCTTACTCCTGCTTTCTTCCACACCCATCTGATAATGTATGCATATGCAGCAGCACATATAACCATCTGAAGCAGTGTGAAAATGCCCATGCTTACAGTATAAGAACCAGTGAAGGCAGTTGCCTTCAGAACGATGTCAATCAACAGTGTAAAGAATATCGGATGATGATTGGTCCATGAAATATTGCCCAGGCACATATCAATCGACTCAAATGTATCCTTGCCCATATTACCTGGAAACAGTGTCAGATAGTATGGCAACCAGCAGACAAGAATTATAATTGCAATAATTGGAAGTCCCGCTATTCTCTGCCTGGCTGACCTCCTGTCACCGATACCAGTGATATCAATCATTCCAAATACAATAAGCATTACACACGTAAAAAATATCGCCAGCACAAGAAGGCTTGCAATCTGAACTATACCGAAGCTGCCTACCCTGCCTTCATCCATATCAAAAATCGATCCAACTGTCACACCCAGTGAAAAAATAACACCAACCGGTATTGCCAGCTTCATATCCTTCGATCTGTAACGCTCACCTCTGACTACATATCCATATACCACGCAGCAAAGCGCAAATACACACGGCAATAGAATATCTATGCCAGTAATTCCATACCCGGCAGTTACAGCCATACATACGGTAGTTACATATGCCAGAAGTATTACACTAATTATCTTAATTATATTCCCGAACTTTATCATGTTCTCTCCATTGTTGACTGATCTATACAGTCTCTAGCCTTCCATAAATTCAGCTATCTGCCTGTTCATACAGTCAGTAACATCTTCACCCTTCATATATACGTCTGTCCACTCGACAATCTTGGTCATTACCATGTCCATATGCCATACCGGGCTCCAGCCAAAAGTTCTCTTAAGCTTGGTACTGTTAAGCTTAAGTAAGCCAGCCTCATGTGGTCCCCCATCATGTCTGTTAATCCATTCTGCCTTTTCGCCTGTTCCCGCTGTCCACTTATCACAAAATAGTGTTACAAGCTCACCTGTTGTAAGACAGTCCTCATCATCCGGACCAACATTATAAGCAGATGCAAGTGAACTGTCCTCATACTGCATTGCCGCAACCAGAAGGTACGCAAAAAGAGGCTCAAGAACATGCTGATATGGTCTTGTTGAGAAAGGATTACGAACGATTATGCTCTCGCCACGCTCCATCGCCCGAACACAGTCAGGTATAATTCTATCCTTGGCGAAATCACCACCACCTATTACATTACCTGCACGTACCGTACTCACCGCAATCCCTGCCTCAGTAAGGAATGAATTACGATAACTGTCTGTAACAAGTTCTGAACATGACTTTGAATTGGAATATGGATCATATCCGCACAATTCCTCATGCTCTTCATATCCCTCTTCTCTCTCCTTATTACGATATACCTTATCTGTCGTAATATTGACAAAAGACTTTAGGCCATAAGCTGCTGCCTGACGACTGCACTCCAGAACATTAACTGTTCCCATCACGTTAGTCGCATATGTACCAACCGGGTCTGCATAAGACTCTCTGACAAGTGGCTGAGCAGCCATATGAAATACTATCTCAGGCTTCGATACTTCAAAAGCCTTCCTAAGCCCATCAATATCTCTAATATCACCTCTTATATCCGTCATTCCTTCTGACATGTGTGTCATATCAAAAAGGCTTGGCTCTGTCGGTGCATCAAGCGCATAGCCTGTTACCTCTGCCCCCATGCTCTTAAGAATTGCACACATCCAGGTACCCTTGAAGCCAGTGTGACCTGTAAGCAGTACCCTTTTTCCTCTATAGAAATCTGCAAGTTTCTTCTTATCCATATAGTCTCCTTATATACAGCATCAGATTATCTCACTGAGTATCGATGACGCTACTGCATCCCATGTAAGCTTCTCACTGTCTGACAGTTCACTCTCTGAGATGCTTCTCCATAATTCTCTGTCCTCATATATTCTGATTGCTTCATTCACCCATTCGTTAAACTCAAAGCGCGACCTGAGGGCCTCCTGATCCGACTCCTTAGGATCCTTACTTCCGCAGGACTCAATCACTATAGCATTCCTTCCATTCTCAAAGAGCATATCCGCTCCACCATTGTCACTGGTTATTACTGGAACGCCAAAGTACATCGCCTCCATGAGCACCATTCCGAATATCTCATACTCACTCGGAAAGAGCATACAGTCTGCCTGACCATACACTAACGGAATATCCTTCTGGTTAACTGACGGAATATATATTATCCTGCCAAGATCTATCCACTTCTTTGCCTTATCAAGACACTGCTGCCTGTAGTTCTTCTCTCCATCGCCTACCATGATGAATCTCATATCATCATGTGTTGACAGAAGGGCATCTATTACATCCAGTAGAAACAATGTGTTCCTTCTTGGTTCAAGCTTCCCTATATATACATACGTGAACATATCAGACTCTGATGTCACGTTGCTATCGGCTGTTCTCAACCTGTCACCAAAGCTCGCTGTATTGCCTATTGCCGGACTATTATCCTGCGAATTCTCCTTAAGCATTCTGGACTGGACTATAACATTATCTGCATTACCCCAGACATCTGTATCAAGACCAACACCTACACTCTTTACATTACTAAACCCTTTGCTTCGCAGGAATTCAGCTGCTGCGTTGCTCTTTGTGAAGCACTTGCAGTTCCTGTTATGTCTTAGTCTCAGGAATATCTTATCGAATACTCCTGACCGGATATTGTATCCCTTATTAAATGCTGAATAATATGGGCCATGATATATAATCACCCTGTCACGAAGCTTTCTATCCGTATAAAGCAGCCATGATGAAATCTGATCATACTCGTGTACCTGTATTACATCATATCCTCTGGCAATCTCCATAAGTGATGGATATATACCATTCTTCAGGATTCGATATCCTCTCAGATAGTAGATGCTTATATAGTGCTCATCTGAGTCGTCATCTACATCGATGACACTCGTATCCATATCTTCGGGAACATCTACGGGGAGAATCTCTGTGTGATCATCCGCTCTTCCACCATAGAGAACTATGTCTGCCTCATGACCTGCACGAATGTACGCTGCTGCCAGGCCAATCTCCTGCACATTATATGAAGTTGAACTGATATATGACGGAAACGTCCTTGCTATAAGTATCTTCATAGATTGTAATTCTCAGGGTCACTCCACTCACACAGGTTATTGGAATAACCATATGTTGCATTTTCACTAGGATGTATAACAGCCGGATTGCCCACAACTATACTGTGTGATGGCACATCGACATTAACGAATGAGTTAGGTGCAATTAGAACATCATCACCAATAGTAATCTTTCCTACGAGTACTGCGTTAGTACCTATCCATACCTTATTACCCACCGTTGGAAATCCAGCTCTCTCACCACGATTAGCCTTACCAATAGTTACGCCAGTAGCTATATTACAGTTCTCTCCAATACTCGCCTTGGGATTAACAAGAAGTCGACCATTATGACCTATAAAGAGACCTCTTCCAATCTTGGCATCTGTAGGAAGCTGTAGCCCCGACAGTTCGGATAGTCTGGTAAGACGCAGTCTGTACCATATCCCTCTCAATGTATTGCGCTTATAAAACACTGCTTTTCTGTATATAATCTGATATCTTAGATACAACGGTCTTGGAAACTTCTTTGCGATATCACCATATCTGACCAGATCCGAGTCTATTATTTCTTTTAATTCTTTGTTCATAACCTTTATTCCCCGCAGCAACTACTATACATTTGTCCTGTTTTATTAAGCATCTGCGTATAGCTTCTCAAGCTTTTTAATACTCTCATGTATATCATAATCAGACAGCGCTCCATACGGCTTAGTATGAGTCTGCAAAAATGATGCATCTTCATATCTGAATCCATCCACGCAGTCGCACCAGTTCTTCGGTGAATCATCAATAGACATCATCTTCACTCTGTCAGTCAGAACGCTCTCTGCCGTAATTCTGTCTGATATAACACATGGAAGTCCAATGCTCTGAGCTTCAATAAGTACAACAGGATATCCTTCCCATCTGGACGGCATAATGAATATGTCCATCGCACACATAAGCGCTGGTATATCCGTTCTGTCTTCAAGAAATACCACCCTGTCAGCTAACCCCTTGTCCGCAATGTACTGCTTTATATATTCCTTCCTGTTACCCTTGCCAATCAGCAATAATCTTGCAAGGCTGTCCCTCTTAAGATACTCTTCATAGACATCTATAATCATCTCATGATTCTTCTGTGTATGGACACTTCCCACATGACCAATTACGAAAGCATTCCTGTCAATTCCCAGACTATCTCTTATATCGCCTCTGTCGTACAGATTCTTCCTGAATCTGTCCAGGTTAATACCATTATTAACAGTGATTACTCTGTCAGTATTAAAGAACTCTCTTATACTCTTGTTCATATCATTATGAAGCGTAATCATTGTCATTCCATATCTGTTTACAAGCCTTTTAGCTTCAAGATACTCAAGATACTTCTTGCCCGCAGGCTTCTTATCAAAGTACTGCTCAAGTTCGTTGTGAACTGTGTAGAACAGCTTAACACCAAGCTTCCTGAGTGGAAGTACTCTCATATAACCACCGAATCTCAGATGAATATGGATTACATCCGGCTTCTCAGTAATTACGTATCTCCTAAAATCTATGAATCTGCATATTTTCCTGACTATGCGCTGTAACGCATTAAGCCTTCTGCCTGGACCATAGTGAAGCTCCTCAAGGTGGACAACAGGTATTCCGGCTGACTTAAGATGCTCCTCATTGGCTGAACCAAGTGTTCCGCACCATGTGACAACCCTCATATCAATGAGATCGCGATTACTGTATAACGCATAATCTTTAATTAATGTCTCTGCGCCACCATTGCC
This sequence comes from Lachnospiraceae bacterium, assembly GCA_045641365.1. Classification (GTDB taxonomy): domain Bacteria; phylum Bacillota; class Clostridia; order Lachnospirales; family Lachnospiraceae; genus Colinaster. The sequence goes on along the minus strand of JAZUGT010000014.1, from coordinate 22,080 downwards.
CATGGTAGGCGACAATTCGATAACCTTTATCATATGAATATCCTGCAATAACCTTACTTGAAGAATAGGAACTTAATCTTCTCCTTACGGGATAATGTCTCAAAAGACATTCTTCTCTTAAAATTCATAGGGTCCTTCTTAACCGGACCGTTTACACCTGTGACAATATCAACAATAAACTTCTCGAACTGTTCATACTCATCAACATTGTAGTCTTCCGTCATTGGATTGGCCCTGAGCATCTTAAGATATGCCTCATCATCATTGTCGAGTTCAATTATTCTCTTAATGATAGCGTCCATATTATCTTCATAGCCGTTACAGTTAATGAATGCAGAACTGTTAAAATCCTGTTCAACCTCAGGATTACCCCAGTAGATTGGAACAGACTGTGCTGATAATGGATCTGTCATCTTCTCTGTCGTATAACCTGCATAAGATGAATTCTCAAAAGCAATCGTGAACTTATATCCCGTTAGGAAGTCTATCTTGCCTGCCTGCCAGTTACCATCTCTTGGCGGAATATCCGTGTCAATGTTATGAAGCACTTTCCCTGGGCAGTCAACCTGCTTGTATTCCATCAGCTTCTTACAGAATATCTTACGAAGTTCGACAGCATTGCCATCCTTATCATTGGAATATACAAAGTTACAGAACTTCCTGTTAAGCGCCTGCTCATCCGTGAGAGTGCTTTCAAGACGTCTGAACTGAGGCGGATACCATAAAGGCCTTCTCATATATCTGTTACCAAATGAAATCTTATCAAAGCCTATGGCATAGTCACATTCATTGAAGTCAGGTACAATTGCCTCGCCTGTAAAAAACACCTTTACATCAGCCTTCATTATATTGTGCCTGTTGCCGAATACGGAGTAGAACAATACCTCTGGCTCTTCAGATATCTCATATACTATTCCCGCATTATCCAGTGCTTTTGTAACAAAGTTATTCTTTGCGTCAAAGCCTCTGAACATATCGCAAAAACCTATTTTATGCATCATTGCTTTTCTCCAATTCTTAATAACGACAGTGCGATTAACGACGGCATACATAATACAAGTGGAAACGCATATCTCAAATCAGCCACAAGTGGTGTGGCAATAATTACGGTTCCCGTCAGCATATATAGCGGCAGATAGGCAATAATAATATCAGTCTTCTTCTTAGTAATTGCCATTCCTGTTCCCAACATAAGAATAAGCAGGCAAGCGCCCATACTGTAGAGAATTCCATATACAGGAAACATTGTATATATCTTCTCGCTTAGCTCATTAATCTTAATTCTGACTGGTCCTTCTATTACTGGTCTTGGCTCAAGTCCATTATCATTGTCGAGTATTGAATAATATGATACCTGCTCTGGAGCCATAGTTGTATAGTAGCCACATGTCTGATCAAAGAATGCTTCAACATACTTCCCAGGATTCTTAAGGCCTATCTGGAACCATATCTTAAAAAACTCCGCTCTGTGCTCATAGAAGAATTCCTTATTGCCATTGATAACCCAGAAAAACATATTATCCGCTCCGTGTGGCAGATAATTATTCTCCATATACTCAATAGTGTTCACCTGTGCAAGCCACTGCACTTCCTCAGCTGACACATTGCCACCGCCTGCTACAACAGCAGCCACCTGCTGAAGCGGAACACAATATGAGAACACCTTTTCTCCCGGTATAACTCCATTTGCTCTCTGAACCGGGCCTGTTACTATAGCCGACAGAGCTATTGTGACTATCGACGTAGCAACAACAATTATCAGCCTTCTATAGTTTCTGGAAATCTTATCTCTTAAGGTATTAACCGCTATAACAGCTATTACAACAAGCATAGTCACAATATAGGCATAACTTCCATTATGCCTTAGCATACACATCCCTGCCCCGCTTATTGTAAGCAGAATATATCTGCAGATATGCATCTTATCATCTGACGAGCTAAGTACCATATATAGCGTAATCATATATACCAGCACCGATGCGCCAAAGATAACATCCTTCCACATTGTGATAGCATATGCAGCATTATATGGATAGAGAATGAACCCCAGTGCAACAGCAATCCTTCCCACTCTGCCAAGACCTGCTTCAGCAAGACTTGCTATAGCATAGGCAACAGACATTGCTATTATTATCATCTGTGCTACCGTGTATGTAGCTATTCCAGCATAGACATCCCCTGTGATTCCAAAGCCGATACTGTAAAATGCCTTAATTATCATGGTATGAACCCACGGATGATGATCATTGTATGCCCTTAGCCCCTGCACCTGTTCAAGCTGATTAAATGAATCAACAGTCAGCGTTCCAGGGAAATTTAAAAGCAGTACAGGTATCATTGCAACTAACAAAACAGCAGTATAAACAGCCCATATACGCAGTGGGAACATTCCCTTGCCATCCTCCTGCGAGATATCTAGCGCATGCTGTTCTATTACATTAAGAATATATACAGTTACCGTATTAAAAATCACATATAATCCTGCAGTTGTTGCCAGCACATAGACGGCTATGAACAGCCTGTTCGACAACCCGCCTGCTATGCTGTCCCTTATGTAGATCACGTAAGACAGTGTATATATAGCGCTTAAAACGATCGCTACTATCCTAATTCTGGGTGTTGAAGACTTTACTCGTCCGACACATACGTAAGCAGCAAGCATCACTATACCAAGCAACATATCTGTCGAAGCCAGTCCACCTATGTTAAACACTGCAAATGTCACCAAAAATGACATCAATATTCTTTTTATTATTTCAATAACATTCATTTGGGCATTCATCCTTATATTTTAACAGAAAATGGCCAAAACTAAAACCTTTGGTTGATATTGGCTCCAACTTATCTGAAATAGCATCAATTATATAGACGTAACCTGTTAAAAATGTGATAATTTAAGCATATATGATCAATAAAAGTGTGAGGAATAACCGTATGAACAATAGTGATTTCTATCTTGAATGTGATGGTGTGAAGCTCAGCTGTACGATTGAATTTCCGGAATCATCAGATAAGACCAGCCTTCCCCTTGTAATCCTGATACATGGGCTCACGGGACACAAGGATGAGCCGCAGATGTTAGCTGCAAGGGATGGTATCCTGGATGCAGGAATGGCCTGCTTCAGAGTTGATATGTATGGACACGGTAAAAGTGAAGGCAACTTTGAGAATCACAACCTTTTAATCTGGATTAACGAGATTCTCAATTTCATTAATTATGCTTCATCCCTTGACTATGTCTCAGAATTATATCTGGCCGGACATTCGCAGGGTGCTCTTGCTGTCATGTTAGCCGCACCGCTTAAGCAGGATCAGATTAATGCCCTGCTTGCCCTTTCCCCTGCCATATGCCTCGTCACAGGATCTCGAAGTGGCAGCCTCTTAGGATATGAATTCGATGTATCTCATATCCCTCCAAGGCTTGATATCTGGAATGATGCTGCTGTCAACGATATCTACCTGAGAACCACAGCTGCGATGCCGATTGAACAGGCCATAGACTCGTTTACCAAGCCAGTGCTTCTGCTGCACGGTTCACTTGATGAATCAGTTCCCGTTGAGGACTCAATCAACGCAGCCTCAGCATACGCCAATGCAACGCTTAAGATAATTGAGCATGCCGACCACTGTTATGAGAATCATCTTGACGTTGAACGGGATGCTGTACGCGATTTCCTCATTTCATTGCCATAACAGGAAAGGGCCACCTTACGGTGACCCTTAACTTATCTCTATTTTCAATTCTACAGATATCTTACAAAAATACCTACCATACAGATTACAAGAACAATAATTGTTGCTGGTGCAAGATACTTACAATACTTACCCCATCCGATAACATGTCCGTTCTTACCAGCTACGGCAATACCTACTACATTAGCGGATGCACCAATTGGTGTTGCACTACCACCAATATCAGTACCCATGGCAAGTGTCCATGAGAGGATATCGAGATCAACTCCACATGAAGCTGAAAGCGCCTTTATTATTGGAATCATTGTTGCAGCAAATGGAATGTTGTCTACAAATGCACTGGCAATAGCGGATACCCAGAGAACAATTGCTATCATTGCATATACATTACCTTCACTTACCTTGGCAATAAAGTCTGCAATAACATTAAGAATTCCTGTCTGCTCAAGACCACCAACTACTACAAACAGTCCGATAAAGAACAACAGTGTGTTATAATCCACCTTCTTAAGTAAGATTCCTGCACTTTTACCGGAAGTAATAAGTGTAATAATTGCAATTCCAAGACCGATTGTTGCAACTGTAAGACCAGTCATCGCATGTGTTACAAGAAGAACAACTGCTATCGCAAAAATTACACAGCTGATAGCGAAATCAACCTTATTCTCGATTGCACTTGCAGGCTGTGGATAATCAATCTTCTCACCCTCTGCAATATTCTGAACAAGCTGCTTTCTGAATACAAGATAGAAGTACAGTACTACAAAGAATAATGATGCAAATGCAAAAACACCTGTATTCATAAAGAAATCAGCAAATGTATATCCTAAAGATGTTCCAATGATGATGTTAGGTGGATCTCCACACATCGTTGCACTACCGCCAAGGTTAGCACAGAATATCTCTGCGAGTATTACTGGAACCGGCGAGAACTTAAGCAACTGTGCAAGTTCCACTGTAACTGCTGCAAGGAACAGAATTACTGTAATACTGTCTATGAACATTGCAAGACAGAATGACATAATCATAAATGTTATGAAGATTGGAATTGCCTTGTACTTTACTGCCTTCGCAATACAAAGACACAGCCAGTTAAAGAATCCAGCCTTACCCATTCCTTCAACCATAACCATCATTCCGGCAATGAAGATAATAGTTGCCCAGTTGATTCCTGCAGATGCTTCTTCTGCCGCACCCTTTGCATACCAGAATCCAACGGTACCAATCTGCTTAAAGTTAAGAGTCTCTACAATAGCATCCGTACTTCGCATACAAAGACCAAATACAAGAATGATCATTAGTGCTGCACAGCCGAGTGATGCATACTGTCTCTCGATTTTTTCGGATACAATCAGTGCGAACATTACCACAAAGATTATAACCGCAATCCACTGTTCTACGCCCACGGTAGTTTCCTCCATCCTTACTTTCTTCCTATTAATTTATACAACCTCACAAATTATACACCTTTTTTTAAATTATGCAACTGTTAATTAATGTGGTATAGTGTTTATTGCGAGGTACGAATTGTGGCTAATACTATTATGAAGGGAGTCGCTGTTTCAGAAGGAATAGCACTCGGAACACTAACTATATACAGACCAAGAACGCTGGCCAATCATTCACGCACGATCTCAGATGATGCATCTATCGAGATGGAGCGTTTTCATCGTGCCCGTTCGCAGGCGAGAGCCAATCTCGGTGATATGTACAGGAAGGCTATCAGAGAGCGAGGCAAAGTTCACGCAGATATTATCACTGCTTATCTGACGATGCTCGATGATCCAGAGTATATCAAGGAGATTGAGCGACTTATCGTTAGAGAATCTCTGTCAGCCGAGTATGCAGTCAAGCTGGCCTCCGACACCTTTGCTTCTTCGCTTAAGGCTACCGGAGATGAGTATATGTGTGCCCGCGCATCAGATATTACGGATGTCGGAATAAGACTTGCTGAGATTATTGGAGGAATCAGTGCCCAGTATATCGCCATGCGACCTGGAACAATTCTTCTTGCCGATACATTATCACCACGAGAGACACTTAGACTTGATAAGCGCAAGATTGCAGCAATTCTGACTAAGAGAGGTTCCAAGCTTTCTCATACTGCAATTCTGGCAAGGTCGATGAACATACCTTCAATGGTTGGCGTCGACTATTCTGGTGATATTGATGGATTATATGCCATTGTTGATGGATTTGAAGGTAAGCTTATAATAGATCCTGATGAAGAGACCATTACACTATACAGAGAGAAGCTATCCATCCTACAGTCCACCATCGAACAGTTAGAGCATCTTAAGACACTTCCCAGCACTACGGCTGATGGAAAGTATATCAGGTTACTCGCTAATATAGGAAGTAATGAAGAAGCTGATCTTGCACTTGACAATTCAGCAGAAGGAATAGGTCTTCTTAGAACAGAGTTCTTATATCTTGACTCTCCAGATTATCCTTCTGAAGAGACACAGTATCAGAGTTATCTTGATGTTGCCACTAAGATGCCTGACAGGTCTGTGGTAATACGTACACTTGATGTTGGCGCTGACAAGAAAGCATCCTACATGAATCTGGCTGAAGAGAATAATCCCGCCATGGGAATGCGCGGAATCAGACTGTCTCTTGGCCAGCGTGACAACTTTAAGACACAGCTTCGTGCAATCATGAGAGCTAATATACACGGCAATATCTCAATCCTTATACCAATGATTATCTCAGTCGAAGAGGTATGGCAGGTCAAGGAACTTTTATATGAAGTATCCAAAGAGCTTGATGCATCTGGAACAGACTATAGACCTTGCAGACTGGGAATTATGATTGAGACACCAGCTGCAGCATTTATTTCTGATATTCTGGCAAGAGAAGTTGACTTCCTGTCTATCGGAACTAATGACCTCACGCAGTATATGCTTGCTGTAGACAGACAGAATTCAGCGCTTGAATTCATATGTGACTTCCACCATGAGGCCGTGCTACGAATGCTTGGACTAATAATCTCCAATGCCCACAATGCTGGCAAGCCAATCTGTGTGTGCGGTGAGATGGCAGCTGATACCTCATTTACACAACAGCTGTTACGAATGGGAGTAGATGAGTTATCTGTGGCTCCAGGCTCGATTTTAAGAGTTAAGGAAGCCATACGAAATTCATATGTTAAATAATGATTTATTGATATTATGTCAATCTATATATACAAAAAAGAGCTTGTCTGATTTATATCCAGACAAGCTCTTTTTAAGTCACTCAATCTCTATATACGTCCAGCATCATCTTACTGCTTTCCTGTACTTCCGAATCCACCTCTGTCAACGCCATCTAATGATGTAACCTCATCAAAGTTGATCTTTGGCTGATTCTCCATTATTCTGAACTGACAGATTCTGTCATTAACTGATATATGTGTATCACGCATCGCATAGGCAGGCATGAACCACTGGTCGTTGTCTCCACAGTATGAACAGTCTACGACACCCTGATGATTAGTCTGAATAATCCCAAAGTTCTTAAATGTCGAACTTCTTGGTACTATATGAGCTTCATAACCTGCTGGAAGCTGCATCGCAACCCCAAGAGGAATAAGCTTAAATTCACCCTGCTTAAGATCTACATCCTCTGCTGCCCTAAGGTCAATCCAGTCACTCTTTCCATCAATATATGTAAGCTTATCAATCTTGTCAGTGAAATACTTAATCTTAATTGTCTCCATCTCTTACCTCTCCTTACTATTCAATACTTTCCAGTATACTCCCAATCGTGTCCTTAGTCGCAAGCCATTCACTGTATGCGGTTGCACATCCTGCAGCAACACCAAGCCTTAGCGCGGCACCATGCTCATCATTCTGCATCATTCCTGCGATAAAACCTGCCACCACAGAATCTCCTGCACCAACGGAATTTACAAGCTGCCCAGGCGGACACTTTATACTATGAACATTATCTTTCTCATCAACTAGTATAGCACCTTTTTCGCCCCTTGACACAATTACATTCTTTGCACCAAGTTCCTTTAATCTTCTGGCACCGGCTACTATGTCATCTTCATTCTTCATTGATGTCCCAAGCACATCTTCAAGTTCATCCACATTGGGCTTAATCAGATAAGGTCTGGCCGACAGTACATTCATAAGCTGGCTTCCGTGCGTATCAATGACACACTTAACATCCCTGTCACCAATTCGCTTCATTATCTGAAGATAGGTATCCTTAGGTAATGATGACGGTACACTACCCGATAGAATAAGTGTGTCACCCTCAGTCATCTCCTCAAGTAGCACAAGAAATTCTTCGAATTCATCTGTACTTACATCCGGACCTTTACCGTTGATTTCTGTCTCCGCATCCTTTTCTTTCATCTTTACGTTGATTCTCGTAAATCCGCTTCCACACCTGACGAATCTACTCTCTATATCCAGTTTCGTAAGCATATTAAGTAGCATTTCGCCAGTAGGACCTGCGACAAAGCCCATTGTCTGACTCTCAATCCCAAGCTGCTTAAGAACAATACTCACGTTGATTCCCTTCCCACCTGGATAGACTTCATCCTGTGTAGATCTGTTAGTCTTCCCTTTTTCAAAGGAATCACCCTTAACTATGTAATCCAGGCTTGGATTAAGTGTAACTGTATATATCATTATCTTCTCCTATATATTCTCTTTATATTGGAATAAAAGCCATCTGTATGCTATAATCGCCATGTATGACTGCATACACATATTAATAAGAAGTAACCTGGAGGAACTACCAATGAACAATAAAAAGGTCTTCCTAAATGGCCTTCGTGATGGTATCCCAATTGGACTCGGATACTTCGCAGTATCCTTCTCATTAGGTATTATGGCGAAGCGCGGTGGCATATCCGCCATCGAAGGCTTTATAGCAAGTTTTTTTACAAGAGCAAGTGCTGGAGAATACGGCGTATATAGCCTGGTTGCTGTTGGGGCAAGCTATATTGAGGTATTCATAATAAGTCTCATTACCAACGCTCGTTACCTGCTAATGAGCACTGCCCTCAGCCAGAAGTTCTCTGAAAGCACTTCACTTTTCAAGCGGATCATGGTTGGATGTTGTGTAACGGACGAGATCTTCGGTATCTCAATTGCATATCCTGGATATCTTAATCCCGTATATACATATGGTGCTGCTGCAATCTCTACCCCATTGTGGGCACTTGGTACTGCTCTGGGCATAATTGCAGGTTCCATACTCCCTGTCCGCGCAGTGTCAGCGCTTAGCGTTGCACTTTATGGAATGTTCTTAGCAATAATTGTACCCCCATCCAAGAAGGATAAGGCTGTTATGGTTGCGGTTCTTGCAAGCTTCGCACTGAGCTATATATGCACCTACGCGCCTATAGTAAGTGCACTCAGCTCTGGAACCAGAACAATTATACTTACTGTGCTGATATCTTCAGTCGCCGCATTAGTTCGTCCTGTTAATCCGAATGAAGCTGGTCAGGAGGTGCATAATGAATAAGCATTATACGTTAATATATATTCTGATTATGATTCTGACTACCAATGCAATCAGAGTCCTGCCACTAACACTGATTCGTAAGCAGATTAAGAATCGCTTCATTCAGAGCTTTCTTTACTATGTACCATATGTAACACTTGCAGTTATGACTTTTCCGGCAATTATGGATGCTACGCAGATTCCTCTTGCCGGCGGACTGGCTCTTATAGCTGGCATAATTGCTGCATACTTTGGACTCGGCCTGTTCCCTGTCTCAATAATATGCTGTCTTATTGTGTTCGTATGCGAACTGATTGCTATGTAAAAAAGCCAACCTAAGTCGATATTCATTTTTAATTATATCTGACATATATGAGGGAATCAATTATGAAAGAATTTGTAAAGCGCAACATATGGAATATTCTAATATGGGGAACCGTAGGACTGTTCACCATCCTTTACTTTAGTCTCATTTTTAACATCAATGTTACAACTGATGAGATATTTACTCTTAAGCTTCTTAAGAAGAATCTTGCCGGAATAGTAGAGGGCACTGCAGGCGATGTGCATCCGCCTCTATACTATTTCTATGCCAAGCTTTTCGATATTATATCTCCACAGAATATTCCGCTTCAGAAGATTGCAACCATCATACCAATGACTGGCGTACTTGTATATGTTGCAATCTACGTACGCCGATATATAGGCGACGTAGCTACATTCTTCTCTCTTCTCATGTTCACATGTATGCCATGTACTATGGAATATGCTGTTCAGATTAGAATGTATTCCCTCGCTATTCTGTGTGTTACTGTATGTGCGGTAAGTGCGTATGTGGCATATACACAGAATAAGCTATATGCCTGGATTCTTTTGATTATATCAGCGGATGGCGCTGCATATCTGCACTACTTCTCATTTGTCGCTGTATGCTTTGTAATGGGACTTATGTTTCTTTGTATAATCGGTAGAATCATCTCCAGGAGTGACTTTGGATGTAGTTCTTCTACACCTGTCCTGCATATTCTCAGAAACTTCTGTATAAGTTCAGTTATTATGATTATCCTTTACATTCCATGGATACCTGTGTTCATTGCGCAGGTTACACGTACAAGAGAGAGTTACTGGATTGCACCAATAGACGGTGAAGTTCTCTGGAGTTACTTTACATGGGCCTTCGATCTTGAACTTTTACCTGGTTTTGTCTATGCCTTTATTGTTCTGTTGGTACTCACAGGACTATATGGTCTTGTCAGACTGATAAGATGCCTCAGACTGGCAGAGCATAATGATGGCATAGTTATCGATGTATTCTCATTTCTGTGTATGTTAGTCCCTACGCTCACATCTGCGTCAGGTGTCATCATATCACTTACAAAGTCACCTATTTTCTGTGGACGATATGTCATCGTTGCACTCATGCTTCTTGCAATCTGGTGGGGTATCTGCTTTAGTCATATAATTTCTGACTTCAGGAATAAGAAAATTGGATACATCTTAGGATGTGCAATTACTGTCTTTCTGCTAATTAGCGGAGCTGTTCAGTATAAGGAATGTTTCCGACAGGAATACCGTAATGGATACGCCAAGTCAACCGTCAATTTCTTTGAGGAGAATCTTGGAGAGAATGATTATGTTCTCTACAATTATAAGGCAATGGAATTCGTCTTTGACTATTACTTCCCTGAAGGTAAGCTTATATATGTCGAAGACTTCGATCTTAGCAGCGACTATGACAACGTGTGGTTCCTATATACGCATAACGAATGGCCAATAACACCTAACGACTGTGTGGAGTACAACCTGGATATGATCTATCTCGGATTATATGGTGTTGAGGGTTGCGATGTCGACCTGTACAGAGTCACTCACAAGTAACATTATTTTGGATTGAATAAGAATGGATATGATTATGGATACAGAGAGAGATACCGCCGTAGAGGAAGCTATTCTACGTGGTGATATGGAACAATATATTAGCCTGCGCGGAAAGCCATATACTGTATACGGCCAGATTATGGACGGTAATAAACTGGGCAGAACAATTGGTATGCCAACAATCAACCAGATTCCTGAGCCTGGAACTGTTCTACCACCCTTTGGCGTGTACTTTAGTGAGGTTACAATTGAGGGTAAGACTTATAAGAGTATAACAAACATCGGCAGGAAGCCTACGGTAAACGATACTCCTCAGATTACTGTCGAGACATATATATATAACTTTAATCAGAATGTATATGGCAGTTATGCCCTTGTATCGCTATTTCACCACAAGCGTGGTGAGATACACTTCTCCAGCATCGATGAACTTAAGACACAGATGACGGCCGACATAAAAGCTGGTGCAACATATTGTCCACCAGCTTATTGAATCTCCATTATGTCAGGCAATCAACTGCCACTTATGTCTGTGGAAGAATCTTAGTAACAATTCCATCCTCAGTCTTAATCTGATTCTTGAGAATCATTGTCTGAAACTCCTGCAATGTTCTCTCTGTAGAATTAATACTGCTTATCGCAGCTATATCAGAATCCTGTGTTCTGCTAACTGAAGCTGCGGTATTCTCTGCAGCAATGTCATTCACATTCTTCTCATGCTCAAGTGCATTCTGTTCAGCGCCCATCTTACTTCTTGTTGCTGCAACATTATCCATTGCATAACCAATTCCATTAATAGCAGATATCATATCTATCCCTCCATTATTCTTGTAAGATAATCCTTGAGTATCTCAACCGTCTGATCCAGTCCAAGCTTAGAACTGTTGATACATAAGTCATAATATCTTGAATCGCCCCACTTTGTCTCACTATATGTATTATGATAGTTTCTTCTGTTCTTATCATGTCTCTGAATCGCTTTCTCAGCGTCATGCTCGTCCATTGTACGAACCTTCATTATTCGAGCCATCTTCTCCTTCATATCTCCCATAACAAAGATAGTTGTAAGCGCCTCGTTACCCTTAAGAACGCTATCAGCGCATCTTCCAACAATTATCATTGACTCACCACTTGCAGCCTTCTTCTGAATATACTCAAACTGCATCTGTGCAAGGTTGTCTTCAGGTGACGATGACATTCCTCTGACCTTCCTGTTGAACAGACGTGACTTGTGAGACTCGTCATACTTCTTCATATCAGTCATATCCCAGCCTCTCTCTTCCCCTATCATATCAAGCATATTACGGTCGAATATTTTTATTCCCAATTCCTTTGATAACTTCTCTGCAATATAGTGTCCACCACTACCATACTCTCTGCTTATTGATACAATAATCTGCTTACTCATATTAATGTCCTCCATGTTCCGTAATGATTAGTCCTATTGTATATTATTCTGATTACGCTTATTCTTAAGCTTATATATCGTTCTTCTCATAGCAGCTTCCGCTTCAAGGAAGTCCTTAGTCTGCCTTTTCTGAAGTTCCTGCTCCTTGAGGTCGTCCTGACGGCGTCTCACTTCCTTATCCTGCAGTTCTTCAAGGGTAAGAACCTCACCTGCAAGGATTAGTACTTCTCCATCCTGAACCTTAAGTATTCCAGATGAGATATATGCATATGCCTTATCTTCATCAGGCAATATCAATTCCATATTACCTGGAGTGATTGCTGTTATCATATTATAATGACCAGCCTGTATTCCATACTGTCCCGTACATGTTGGAACTATCAGCGAAAGACAATCGTCATTATAGAAATCCCTCTGCGCTGTATGAATATGAAGTGGAAACGGCCTCATATAATCTACCTCTTCACTTTCTATCTTAATCCAGCTGTATATCAGGCCTTACCTTCCTCAAGCTGTCTGGCCTTTGCGTAGGCATCTTCGATTGTTCCAACATTATAAAATGCTGCCTCAGGAAGGTCATCAACTTCACCATCTATTATAGCCTTAAATCCCTTTATTGTCTCTGCAATAGGAACATATACACCTGGTATTCCTGTAAACTTCTCTGCCATATATGTTGGCTGCGCTAAGAATCTCTGAATCTTTCTTGCTCTGTTAACAGTCTTCTTATCCTCATCACTCAGCTCATCCATACCAAGTATGGCTATTATGTCCTGAAGCTCACTATACTTCTGCAGTATCTCCTGAACACCACGGGCAACCATATAATGCTCTTCTCCAACTATATCCTTCTCAAGTATTCGTGATGATGACTCGAGCGGATCAACTGCCGGATATAATCCCTGCTCTGCAATCTTTCTGCTAAGAACAGTCGTTGCATCCAGATGTGAGAATGTTGTTGCAGGTGCTGGATCTGTAAGATCATCAGCTGGTACATATACGGCCTGAACCGATGTAATCGAGCCTCTCTTGGTAGAAGTAATTCTCTCCTGAAGGCTACCCATCTCTTCTGCAAGAGTCGGCTGATATCCTACAGCTGAAGGCATACGTCCAAGCAACGTTGACACTTCCGATCCTGCCTGAACGAATCTAAATATATTATCGATAAATAGCAGTACATCCTTGTTCTCTTCATCACGGAAGTACTCAGCCATTGTAAGCCCCGAAAGTGCAACTCTCATCCTGACGCCTGGTGCTTCATTCATCTGTCCGAATACAAGTGCTGTCTTGTCTGATACGCCACTTTCCGCCATCTCGTGCCAGAGGTCATTACCTTCTCTTGAACGCTCTCCAACTCCGGCAAATACAGAATAGCCACCGTGCTCCATTGCGACATTATGGATTAGTTCCTGAATCAACACTGTCTTACCTACCCCAGCTCCTCCGAATAGGCCAATTTTACCGCCCTTCGGATATGGCTCAAGCAGATCTATAACCTTGATACCTGTCTCAAGAATCTCTACTGAAGGTATCTGATCTTCGAACTTAGGTGCCTTTCTATGTATACACCATCTCTTACCGTCACCTTCAACCGGACCCTTCCCATCAATAGGATTGCCTGTTACGTTGAACATTCTTCCAAGAGTACAGCTTCCAACAGGAACTGTTATTCCGTCTCCCGTTGCTTCAACCTTCATACCTCTTGCAATTCCTTCGCTACCAGCAAGCATTATACATCTTACCATGCCATCGCCAATATGCTGTGCTACCTCCATGGTAAGAACTTCATCACCAAGCTTTAGTATTAATGCTTCCTTAATCTTCGGCAATCTGCTGTCCGCAAAACTAATATCAACAACTGATCCTGATACCTGAACGATTGTACCTGTCATTGTACGGCTTCCTCTTTCTTACGTCTAAGCTTTTCTCTCTCCATCTTCTTTCTCTTTGCCTTGGCTCCTGCAGCCACCTCTGTAATCTCCTGGGTTATGGCATTCTGTCTAAGATGGTTATACTCCAGTCTTAATTGATCTATTAGATCCTCGGCATTGGAATTAGCTGAATCCATTGCCATCATTCGTGCATTCTGCTCACTACAAAAACTATCTACTAGTGCACTATATATATATCCTGTAAGATAGCCTGGGATAATATTATCAAGTACAGCTTCAAGTCCTGGATTGAATTCAAAGTCTGTCTCTGTATCCTCTAATCCCTCTTCTATAAAATCTCTTCTGTGAAATGGAAGTATTCTGTCACAACTTACTTCCTGCGTAACACCATTCTTCATATCTGTATATATTATATATATCTCAGACAACTCTCCCTGAATGTACTGATTAAGAAGCATGGCAGCTATCTCATCAGCTCTTACAAGTGATGGATTCTGGGCTGTATATAAGAAACTGTGCTCTATTGGAATTCCACGTGTATCAAAGTAATGTCTTCCATACTCACCAACAACATACAGTCTGTTATCTCCATGCTGTTTCATCCTCTCAAGAGCATACTTTATAACACTACTATTGTACGCACCTGCCAGCCCCTTGTCCGCTGTTATCACAAGGTAACCATACGTTCCTTCAAGCTCGTCGCTCTGACCCTGATGCGGTGGGTAGAAATACGGGCTCTCTATATCCTCATCAATTCTGAATATCCTCTTGATCTCAGAACGAAGAGAATCGAAGTATGGCTTTGTTGCATCGAGCTCCTGCCTTGCTTTTCTCAGCTTGGTTGAAGCAATAAGATACATTGCATTAGTAATCTTCTGGGTATCAGAGACACTTGTTATTCTCTTTTTAATCTCTTTCATCCCGGCCATCTAAGCTACTCCTGACTGATTAACTCCTCTGCAATTCTAAGAATCTCCTTGTAATCATCATCCTTTAGTACTTCTTCGCTGTCGATTCTGTTGCAAAGTGCCACACATTTTGTATTAAAATGCTCCAAGATCAGATCAATAGTTGCATTAATCTTACTTGTCTCTATATCTACAAAAAGTTTTCCAAGTGCCACCACAAGTATAATTACCTGTTCATGCAATGTATACGGATGATACTGTGGCTGACGCAACATCTGCATAAGGCCACTACCGAACTTAAGCTTAAGCTTGGTTACATCATCAAGATCACTTGAAAACTGAGTGAATACTTCCATCTCTCTGTACTGTGCAAGTTCAAGTCTGAGTGCTCCAACCGCCTTCTTCATAGCCTTGGTCTGAGCATCACCACCTACTCTTGATACCGAAAGACCAACATTAACAGCTGGTCTCTGACCGGAGAAAAAGAGATCATTCTCTAAGAAAATCTGTCCATCAGTGATCGAGATTATGTTAGTTGGAATATATGCTGATACATCTCCAGCCTGAGTCTCAACAATAGGAAGTGCCGTTAACGATCCGCCACCTCTTTCATCACTTAGGTGTGCTGAACGCTCCAACAGTCTTGAGTGCAGATAGAATACATCACCAGGATATGCCTCTCGTCCTGGAGATCTGTCAAGCAGAAGACTAAGCGATCTGTACGCAATAGCGTGCTTGCTCAGATCATCATATACAATAAGTACATCTCTTCCCTTTTCCATAAAGTACTCGCCAAGCGCTGTACCTGCATAGGGAGCTATATACTGCGCTGGAGCCGCATCAGATGCACCCGCATTAACTACAATAGTGTAATCCATTACGCCCTTTTTCTTAAGAGTACCCACAAGCTGCGCAACTGAACTTGCCTTCTGACCTATAGCAACATAGATACATATAACCCCTTTGCCTTTCTGGTTAACAATAGTATCAAGCGCTATGGCTGTCTTACCAGTCTGCCTGTCACCAATAATTAACTCTCTCTGTCCGCGCCCAATCGGGAACATTGAGTCTATTGATATAAGACCGGTCTCCATCGGTCTGTTAACAGGCTGCCTGTCAATTATTGCAGGCGCAGGATGTTCAATCTCTCTATATCCTTCGGAAGCAATTGGTCCCTCTCCATCGATAGGTACACCAAGTGCATTAACTACTCTTCCCAAGAATCCTTCACCAACAGGAACTCCCGCTGTCCTGCCTGTTCTTCGAACCTTACTACCCTCGAATATCTCTTCATCGTCATCGAACAGGATGCATCCTACTTCATCCAGTCTAAGCTCAAGAGCCATTCCACGGATACCATTCTCGAATAACAGAATCTCTCCATATGTAACTCCCTCGAGTCCTGATACAGTGGCAATTCCATCACCTACAGCAACAACCTCACCTATCTCTTCTGGCCTGACCTCTGGCATCCAGTCAGTAATCTCACCCTTAATAAGAGATATTATATTATCTGACGATCCCGCAATCCCTCTTAACTTCTCACGAAACTGCTCCAGTCGTCCTTCGTTGTTCCAGTCATATATATCATTACCAACTTCAAGCCTGAAGCCACCGGCATATTCGTTACTTTCCTGCCAATCCAGAACATAATCATCTTCGTATCTGTCTCCAATAAAGGCAAGAAATCTATCCTTCTGTGAACTTGTAGGGGCAATCTTTGAATATATAATTGCTCGTTTATTCATCATTCTGCTCCTCTTTACGGAACTATAATCTTCAAAACAATCTGTCTACTACTCTGACATCCAGACTACTTCTGCGTAGCCTGATCAAGAAATGCATCAAAGCTTCCGAGAACATCCTCATCGCCTGCTACTATCTTGCCTGCAGCTTCAGAGATTATCTCTGTAATCTCATCTCTTGCTTCTCCAAGCATCCTTGCCTTTTCATCGGCAGCTTTCTTCTTGGCACCCGCTACAATCTCGTCAGCTTCTCTGCGTGCTGACTCAATCATATCCTGCTTCGCCTTGATTGCATCTTCACTTGCCGCACTCATAATCTCATCAGCCTTGGCCGATGCCTCCCTAAGCTTGGTCTCGTATTCGTCCTTAGCCTTAGCTGATGCATCGAAGTTATCCTGTGCAGCACTGTCAATGTCGTCGTAATGCTTCTTTCTCTTCTCCATAAAAGCCTTAACCGGACTATACAGAAGGAAGTACAGTATCGCGAATAATAATACAAAATTAAGTAAATGCAGCAATATCTGCTGAATATCAATATTAAGAGGCAAACTCATCTACCTGTCCTCCTATAGAACGAAAATAATCAGAATCGCAATAATAAGTGCATAGATAATCGCTGTCTCTATGAACACAAGACCTAACATAAGTGTAGTTCTTATCGGGCCCTCTGCCTCTGGCTGTCTTGAAATACCTTCTGAAGACTTTGCGATTGCAATACCCATTCCAATTGCACCTGCTGCAGCAGCAAGACCAATAGCTATTCCAGCTGCAATAGCCTTATCACCTATTACGGATGCTGCCTGCTCCTCTATCACTGCCTCGCCCTCTGCCTCAGCAGCATATGCTCTGACAGGCATCATGCATAATCCAAGTATTGCCATAGCGGCTGTTAACATTACAATTCTCTTAATCAACGTGTTCATCTTATCCCTCCATAACTGTATCAATCATATCTATGTCTGAATTGCTTTTATTTTTGGTCTTTCGCTTCTTCTCCTTAGGTGGCGACTTCTCTGCAACCTCTCCATAGAACAGTGAGGTAAGCATCGTAAGTACATATGCCTGAATAAGCGCATGCAACAACGTAAATACAATTCCAACAATAACTGGAAGCACAAAGCTAAGTGCTGTATAGTAATACACAAGTTCAGTAACAAGCGCACCACTAAGCAGTGCTCCAAATAGTCGGAAACTCATGGATATCGGAAGCGAGAAATCCTTAAGTGTCTGACCTACGCCCTTGATTCCATTACCTATTATTCCACCCGAGAGAATAATCGTATATGACAGACATCCCATTGCAATAGCACCATTGATATCGGCAAGCGGCGCTGGAAGTGATATGGATGCTCCCGACGTACTTACGGCCTGAACACCGAACAGTTCGAATATTGTCCCTACGAATATATATGCTCCTGCAGTAAAAATGTATGCGCCTAAGAACCTGTTCATATGAGGACTATTACCCTTGGCCAGATTATCAAAAAATCCAACCGCCTCCTCTAACAGAATCTGGAACTTCCCTGGCACATATGAAAAATGTGGAATTACGAATATACGCACGATAAGTGCGAAGACAAACAGAATACCTGTCACAGTGTATGCAGATATCAGTCCTGGATTCACATCCTTAATCCCGAAAAAGCTCACCTTCATCGACTCATGAAGAACTGCATCCTTCATCGTCTCCTGGATACTCTCCGCTCTCTGCGTACTTCCTGTAAGTATTATTCCTGTCAGTAGAATGATTACAAGCACCCCAAAAATTATGGCGCTCACAATCTTTTGCTTCTTGGCCATGCTTTATCCCCAATCTAAAAATATATCCATCACACATCTATCGTATATGTGATGGATATATATATTGTATCACTAAATATGTCGATAGTATACAAATTGTTTGATAATTCTACGCAATTTATAATAATTTTTAACAAAAACTCCCTGTTAATTATCCAGATAGCTCATACCTACTTGTTCAATGAGTGGAAGCCCATTATCAATACCATACTGAATCAGTTCTTCAACATTCTTGCCTTTAGGAACGTCATATACAGCGACTCCATAACTATAGTCATGAAGACTAATTCCATATGCCCTCGCTATCTCCTGTGCATCTCTCTTAGACGAAGCCTCAGACATGACCTGATTGGACCTGCCAAGCAATTCTGACATCTTATCCTCCTTCTGATAGGTGTTAGTTATATCGCCGCTAACAGGTACGTTCTTATTCGAACATGCTGTAAGCACGCTAACCATAATAATAATTAGATATATACATTCCTTCTTCATTTTATCACCATAACATATTGGTCATAATAGCTATATTTGCTGAAAAAGATACGGGACCGCCAGGCAGTCCCGTAATCATAACTTATATCATACTAATTATGAACAACAATTGTGCACTTTCTGGTGACATTTGAACCATCCAGCGCCTTGATCGTAATATCTGTCTTGCCTGGAGCAACCGCTGTAACTACACCTGTCGTTGGATTAACCGTTGCCACACCTGGCTTTTTAGATGTATAGCTGAATGACTGTACAGTATTAGCAGGAGTAACTGATGTTGGTGCAAGAGTTACTGTCTCCCCTACGCCAAGCGCCTTATTCTGTATTCCAAATGGAAGATTGATTGTCTTGGTTTTTGGAGCAATTACTACTCGCTGTGCCACATTGGTACCGTTATTATCGGTTATTACAACATCGGCCAATACCTGGTTATATGTTCCACCTGCAACTGTTACAACACCTTTACTACTTATAGTTGCAATTGAAGGATCGAGTGGATATCCCAAGGTATCCTTGAGGGACCACTTGATATTCTTGGATGTTGGTGCACCATGAACACTTAACTTATTAATTTCTGTAACCTTCAGTGTATTCTTACCTGTTATAAGAATAGGCGTACCTAAGTAATTAGCCTTATTCTTATTAATTATCTTGGCATCTTCGATTGGTACGATTACTGTAACCTTCCTGCTTGCCTTAATGCCAGATCCATCTACAGCTGTTGCTATAATATTGGCAGTTCCCTTCTTATGAGCTGTAGCAAGTCCCGTAGATGCATTAACACTTACTATTGCAGGATTACTACTTGACCATGTGACACCTGTAAGTGCACCTGATGGTCCTGTTGCCGAACCTGCGAATGTGTATGTAGGTGCCAGCTGTGTATTAAGGATACCTGTATAGTCTGTTATTACTACGCCTGTTACAGGTGTATATGCCTTGAGCGAGACAATCTTCTCAATTCCGCTTCCATCCTTGGCTGTAGCCTTCACATTAATAAATGTATCTGGCGCAACACTTCCTGCAACCGTAAGCACTCCCTTATTGCTAAGTGTCATTCCCGCTGGCGCAGCACCATATACTTCCCATGTGACAGCCTTATTGCTTGCGTCCACCGGAGTAATGACTGCCTTAAGGTTAGTCTTCTTACCAATCGGAACTGCATATACATCTGGTGCAACGGCTGGTGCTCCTGACGCCGTCATAACTTCAATACCACTGACAGCTGCTCCAACAGTAATATTCATTGAAGCTGTCTTATTAGTTCCGTCTGCACTCTTAACTGTAATCTTAGCCTTTCCCTTACCAACAGGATTAATAACAGGAACTCCATATGACCATGCTACTGTCGCAACATTAGTATTACTACTTGTAACTGTCACATACCTATTGGCACCAGCAATCTGAGTGCCCTCAGAATCTGCTACCTTGAGAGGTGTTGCAACGCCTCTTATAAGGGCACTTGATGTGCCATCATATAAGAAACCAAGCTTATAATCTGGTATCGGAGCTGAAACCTCAAAGGATACCACTGAGTTCTCTCCATTCTTGGCTGTAGCAACAACATCAAAGATTGTTCCTACTGGAACCGATGTACCCACAACCACCTTATTATTAACGATCTTAACATCCTCTGTTGTTCCACTCACTGCATATGTCACTGACTTATATGTAGCATTGTTAGGATTGATTGTCGTCACAAGATCCATTGAACCACCTGGAACAATAATCCTGTTACTTACTACTGTATCCGGAACAAGTCTTGTGCCAGTTGCAATGCCAGTCACGTCATTATAGCCTTTGACAGTTACCTTAGTTGACACTCCTGAACCATCCGCTGCAGTAATTGTTATTACGGCCTTACCAACCTTTTTAACTGTGACAACACCCGCAGATGATACATCAGCAACCTTATTATCAGATGACTTATATGTCACAAGCTGTGATGCTGTCGCAGGAATTACTCTTACGGACGAACTAATATCATAATAAGGATATGTGTTGACAGGAATCTCTATCACATTGCCAGCTGGCAATCCATCTGTATATACCCTTGATACAGCAGGCTTAAGTGTGATCAATGCCGCACCTTCAACTTCAGGATCAGCTACACTTACTGCCTTAATTCTAACATTCATTGCAGTTGTAATATTCTTGGCTACAATCTGTCCCTTTGCATCGATTGTCGCAAAGTATCCAGAGACTGGATCTCCTGTCGAAGCATCCACAAGTGACCACTGCACTCTCTTATCAGCAGCATCCCATGGGCTAACTGTAGCAGACACATTCATCTTCTTGCCCTTACCAAGTTCAGTAGATGGCAGATTAACTGTTACTGATGTCGGTCTTCTTGTTATCTTGGATGTGAGAGTATATGCACCATAATCACCGGAGCCAATACCTTTACCATTAATAAGCACACCTGTTGTTACACAGATATTAAGTGTGACATTGCTCATTGATTCGTTGGTATAAGTCACTTTTCTAGCTTTCTTATAATTTGCATTGGATGCAGATGCAGATCTAACATCACTTGCAAGTACACTTGAGCCCTTCAGAAGATACAACTCTCCGTTAAATCCTGAAGCCGTGAGTGATACATCGAGCTTAT
Organism: Lachnospiraceae bacterium; assembly: GCA_045641365.1. GTDB lineage: Bacteria > Bacillota > Clostridia > Lachnospirales > Lachnospiraceae > Colinaster. The sequence continues at coordinate 205 of JAZUGT010000014.1, read as the reverse complement.
CATTAGGCGCAAGTTCCACTTCATATAGCTGATATGGCATATTAGTTCCGTTAGTATATGATGATATCGGACTATATGCAACGAACTGTCCTGTTCTAGGAAGATTGTACTTATGCGTAAAGCTGACCCCAGGAATATCAATCTCATATGGAGCAATAGTATACGTTGCAGATGTTACTGCACTTTTAGTAGTTCCACTGATAGC
>JAZUGT010000013.1:0-13691 GCA_045641365.1 Lachnospiraceae bacterium | reverse complement strand
GCAACTTGTTATTTCTGTTATTCTTGTTATTTACGGTCATCAATATCTGTTTCCATATGCCCAATCTTCACACACCCCCTGAGCGTGTGAAGATATGCGCACTTTTTTCCGAAGATTATCGAATATTATCAGTGGTTTTAGTAGCTTTTATCACAGGCCGTATTCCACCCTTTTAAGCTATTTTATTTCTATCAATCAATCCTCCAAATCCCCTGGGAAGCCCATAAATCCTATATTTGCGCCATTTCAGCAATAAAAAAGACACTCCACATTTCTGTGAAGTGCCTTGTAAATTCTTTTGTATGTTCCGTACGAGATTTTATCTCTTTGAGAACTGTGGTGCACGACGAGCTGCCTTTAAGCCGTACTTCTTTCTCTCCTTCATACGTGGATCTCTTGTAAGGTATCCAGCCTTCTTAAGTGTTGGTCTGAACTCCTCATCAACCTGAAGAAGTGCACGTGCGATACCATGTCTGATAGCACCAGCCTGACCTGTGTATCCGCCACCCTTAACATTGATCTTAACGTCATACTTATCTGCTGTCTCAGTAGCAACAAGTGGCTGACGAACGATAACCTTGAGTGTCTCAAGACCAAAGTACTCATCAATGTCTCTCTTGTTGATTGTTATATTACCCTTGCCAGGTACAAGATATACTCTAGCAATTGAACTCTTTCTTCTACCAGTACCATAATACTGAGCTGCTTTCTTAGCCATGTCGATATCTCCTTTCGAATCTTACTAGAATGTTAATACTTCAGGCTTCTGAGCTGCATGCTTGTGCTCTGGTCCTGCGTAAACAAATAACTTCTTGTACATCTCTCTTCCAAGAGGTCCCTTTGGAAGCATGCCCTTAACAGCGAGCTCAATAACTTCCTCTGGCTTCTTAGCAAGCTTCTCACGAAGAGTTGCTTCCTTCATACCACCAACATAATCTGAATGATGGTAATAAATCTTCTGATCAAGCTTCTTGCCTGTTACAGCAATCTTCTCTGCATTGATTACGATTACGTAATCACCTGTATCGATATGTGGTGTAAAGATAGGCTTGTTCTTACCTCTAAGAACCTTAGCTACCTCTGAAGCAAGACGACCAAGTGTCATATCTGTCGCATCTACTACATACCATTTTCTATCAATTGTAGCTGGACTAGCCATAAATGTCTTCATAGTATTTCCTCCATATAAATCTCATCATAAAACTTTGATTCGCGAATCGGGGCTAGCGATTCATTGAATCGATGATCTCATCCTCCGTCCCACGGGAGTCAGAAATCTATGTCTATCGCCTTCCATCTGACGTTCGACACTTATTGATTATGCGGCCTTCGGGGCTAACGAAGGTAATACCCCACACAATCACACTGAACAATTGTACAACACGCTTCCCCGTGTGTCAATTGTTTTTTTCATTTTAATATAATCTATAAATCCCTGATATTAACTAGTGTGAGTCCATTAGGAGGTGCCGTCATTCCTGCCTTTGTACGGTCCTGTGCCTCGAGGATATTCTTTAAATCCTCATCTGTCCACTTGCCGTATCCAACCTGAACAAGCGTACCTACAATTATTCTCACCATATTATATAAGAAGCCATTGCCTGTAATCCTCAGAACAATCTCACCTTCAAAGCTTACCTCATCCGCTCCTTCGGCCAGTACCTCAATATCTACAATTGTTCTCACATTAGTAAGCGCCGTTCCATTCACGCTGCAGAAGCTGGTAAAATCATGCTCGCCTAAGAGTACATTAGATGCCTTTCGCATAGCGCGTATATCGAGCGGACCATCGATATGCCAGGCATATCTGCTCATAAGTGGATTAGCAACTCTCTCACAGTCTATTCTGTATTCGTAAGTCTTATGCGTACTAACCTTCCTAGGATGCCAGTCTGCCTCGACTTCTCTGGACTCCCTGACACGTATATCATCAGGAAGCTTGGTATTCAGTGCCATTGCCATCTTATCAGCTGGTATTGCTGATTCTGTGTCAAATACAGCCCGGTTACACATTCCGTGAACGCCTGCATCTGTTCTGCTTGCACCAATCACCTGAACTTCTTCACCTGTCAGTTCTTTAATTGCTCTATTCAGTTCACCTTCAATCGTAGCACCATTATTCTGGAGCTGCCATCCATGATAGTTAGTTCCGTCATATGCTACAATCAGTAGAATTCTCCGCATCTATATATACCTGTACTATTCTTACTTCTGAAAATGCTGATAGTCCTTACAGCTGTTCCAGTTGCCACCCCACTTGAAGCCGTGTGCGGTAAACAGTCTGTATGCAAGATCACTCTCATCAATCTTATAAGGAAAGCTCTGACTACGGTCTGCATATACCTCACTTCCAGGAGGCGATATATAATCATCTTCGCCAGTCTTGAATACAACATATGGATTATAGAATGGATTCAGATCCACTGCCAGTCCATAGGCATGCTTAGAAAGATGTGTGGATCCATCGACCACTCTGTAACAGAAACAGCTCGTATTGTTGTCACTCATAGATGCAGTGTCATTAGCATCATATTCATCAATAAGCCTTATCTTCTCTATTCTGTATTCTGCCTGATATAGTTCATAGAATATCTCAATGAGATCCTGGGCGATCGTGGCGTTACATATCATCTCTCCGCTCTGCGTCTCACCCTCAAAGTCCACAAATTTTACCGAAAGATATCTAAGGTCATCATAGCATACCTGTGACTCATCTATATCAAGTGGATACGATACGCCCTTCATCTTATCCCTTATAGTCACAGGAATGGCATCATAATAGAATCCCTCTGCATAATCTACCCGCAGTTCGCTGACCTCTTCGATATCTACAGTAGTCTCTTCCTGAGCTTCAGTCACGACTGATGTCGTTGTCTCCTCTGCTAAGCTGCTCACATCCTCAAAAGCCTCCGCAGTAGCAATTACTTCCTCTGAAGAATCTGTTTCTATTGATGTAGTATCAATCTGTTCTTCCGGATGATTGTCTGCATACTCTGCAAGGGTCTCGCCCCTGTTGAGCATGTGCGCAAAAAATGCAAATATAAGAACTATTCCTACTATTAAAATTATGTACTTAATGACATTCTTCTTATCCATGTCTACCCTTAATCTACCAATCAGTCATTAATCAGTTCCATCTATCCGGTCCCGATTCATTTACCTTTAAATAAGACCCTTACTAAAAATCCTGAGAACTATTGTACATGTCACAACCAGAAACAGTATCAGATATCCCACAAGGTCCCTGCTCTTATATCTTAATGGCTTCATCCTTGTCCGCTCACCGCCGCGATAACATCTTGCTTCCATAGCCATCGCAAGATCATTGGCCCTTCTGAATGCTGATACAAATAGAGGTACAAGTAATGGCACCAGACTTTTAGCTCTTTCTATTAGTTTGCCACTCTCAAAATCTGCTCCTCTTGCCATCTGCGCCTTCATTATCTTGTCAGTCTCTTCCATCAGAATCGGAATGAATCTGAGTGCGATTGACATCATCATGGCAATCTCATGAACCGGAACATGTAGCTTCTTAAGCGGATTCATAAGATTCTCAAGAGCATCTGTAAGTTCGTTAGGAGTTGTGGTCAGCGTCATTATACTCGATCCAACCACCAGAAGTGAAAGCCTTATAGCCATAGTTATTGCTATAGTAAGACCTTCCCTTGTAATCTTCACAATACCATAACTCCATATAACCTCTCCTGGAGTAAGGAACATGTTGAATATTACTGTAATCATAAGCAGCATAATAATCGCCCGCATTCCCTTAACAATAAACTTAACAGGAACCTTAGACATAGTAATACATGCTGCCAGAAAAGCGACTGCCAGCAGGTATCCCCATATGCTGTTAGATATAAACAGCATAATAATATATAGAATTGTTCCAACAATCTTGACCCTCGGGTCTAGCCTGTGAAGAATCGAATCAGTCTGATAATACTGACCCAGTGTTATATCTCGTAACATCTACTATTTCCTAATACATTTCATTATTGAATCTGCCGCTTCCGTAACCGTCAACGCCGATTCATCAACATCAAATCCTGTTTGCTTAAGTGAGCTCATTATCTGTGTCATCTGTGGCACAGCCAATCCCATTTCTTCAAGTTCCTGCCTGTGAGTGAACACCGCCTTAGGCACATCATCGAAGACTATTCTTGCGTCATTCATAACCACGAGCCTGCTAACATAATTAGCAACATCTTCCATACTGTGGCTTACCAGAACAATAGTCATACCCTTCTCTTCGTGCAAAAACTTAAGGCGATTAAGAATCTCATCACGCCCTGTCGGATCCAGTCCCGCTGTCGGCTCATCGAGAACGAGAACATCAGGTCCCATGGCAAGTACACCCGCTATCGCCACACGACGCTTCTGACCACCTGAAAGTTCAAACGGTGATATATCATAATACTCCTCACCAAGCCCTACCTGATTGAGAGCATCAATAGCTCTGGCTCTGCATACATCATCATCTAGCCCCATATTCTTCGGACCAAAGCAGACATCTTCAAGAATTGTCGCTTCAAAAAGCTGATGCTCAGGATACTGAAACACCAGTCCTACATGCTGGCGAAGTTCCTTTAGCGAAAAGTCCTTGCTATAGATACTTCTTCCTTCGAAACAGACATCTCCATCTGTCGCCTTAATCAGTCCATTCATATGTTGAACAAGTGTCGACTTACCAGAACCAGTATGACCTATCAGTCCTATAAACTCGCCCCTGTTAATCTGAATATTAATCTTATCAAGCGCAAGGGTCTTAAGGGGAAGATCTTCATCATAACAATAGCTTACATCTCTGAATTCAAGCATTTCTCAAGTTCCTCCACAAGCTTCTCTTCTGTTAGAATTCCACTCTTTATCTTAAGTCCTCTCGCTCGAAGTTCTTCAGCAAGCATCGTTACCTGAGGCACATCAAGCCTGTTCTTTCTAAGTTCTTCAGGCTGGCTAAAAATTTCCTCAGGGGTTCCCTGCATTGTGATCTTTCCATCCCTCATAACGAAGACCTTATCCGCATATATAACTTCTTCCATATAATGAGTTATAAGCACAATACTAATGCCCTCGACATCATTAAGCGCCCTTACTGCTCTCAGCACTTCACGACGTCCATTCGGATCAAGCATTGCCGTAGGCTCATCAAGCACGATACACTGAGGATGCATAGCAAGTACACCTGCAATTGCTACACGCTGCTTCTGTCCACCAGAAAGCTTGCCTGGTGAATGCTTTCTATATGCATACATACCAACAGCCTTAAGACTCTCCTCAACACGCTGCCATATCTCATCTGTTGGAACACAGATATTCTCAGGACCGAATCCAACATCCTCTTCTACAATCTGACCAATAATCTGGTTGTCCGGATTCTGAAATACCATGCCAACATTCTGCCTTACATCCCATATATTCTCGCTTTTGGATGTGTCCATGCCCGCAACATATACACTCCCTTCAGTAGGTGCAAGGATAGCATCAAGATGCTTGGCAAAAGTAGACTTGCCTGACCCATTGGCTCCAAGGACAGCAATGAACTCCCCAGGATTAACATCAAGGCTAACATCGTCTACTGCTCTTGTTGTTCCTTCGACATTACCGTCTGCATCATGTCTTATATATTCATAAATTACGTTTTTTGCTTCTACTAGACTCATAACTCATTCAGTATACTTTAATTGCCAAATATGTGCAATAAAAAAGGGATTCTATGCTACGCATAAAATCCCTTAAATGTAAACTATTCTAAACTATACAAGCTCAAGAAGAACTTCCATAGCACCGTCACCCTTACGCTGACCAATCTTTACGATACGTGTATAACCACCGTTACGTGTAGCATACTTTGGTGCAATCTCATCAAAGAGCTTAGCAACCATATCAACGCTCTGAGTATTCTTCTTCTTGCCTGCAGCTTCTGTTGGAACAGTTGTTACAGGAACAAGAGTCTTGAGCATCTGTCTACGAGCATGAAGTCTTGAAGGCATATCCTTCTTAATCTCCTTGTCGATCTCATCGTATACAGTTACCTTCTTGCCATCCTTCTCTTCCTTAACTCTCTTGCCGTCCTTGTCCTTACGTGCAACCTTAGCCTTAACAGTTACAGTCTCGAAGTTATCCTTCTCTTTTACTGCAAGAGCGATGATTCCCTCAGCAATCTTCTGTACTTCCTTAGCCTTAGCTTCAGTTGTAACAATCTTGCCGTTGAAAAGAAGTGCTGTTACCTGATTCTTAAGTAATGCTCTTCTCTGATCTGATGTTCTACTTAACTTTCTATACTTTGCCATGATTTACTCTCCTTTATTCACATTCGCGCCTTTGGTCTTACCGAATGTTGGCTATCGATGCGAATACATACGCTTTGGAATTACTGTATCCGTATTCTATAATTAGTTCTCTTCTGCTGGACTTAACTGAAGTCCAAGATCCTTAAGCTTAGCAAGTACCTCATCAAGAGACTTCTTACCAAGGTTACGAACCTTCATCATCTCGTCAGGAGTCTTAGCAACAAGTTCCTGAACTGTGTTGATACCTGCGCGCTTCAGACAGTTATATGAACGAACTGAAAGCTCAAGCTCATCAATGCTCATAACAAGAAGTGTCTTCTCATTAGCATCTGTCTCCTTTGTAGCAAGTACCTGAAGATTATCACCTGCTTCTGATAAATCAATGAACAGGCTTAAGTGCTCGCTAAGTACCTTTGCAGCAAGGCTTACAGCCTCGTCTGGTGTAAGAGTACCATTAGTTGATACATCAAGTGTAAGCTTATCATAATCAGTAATCTGACCTACACGAGTATTCTCAACTGTTACATTAACTCTCTCTACTGGTGTGTAGATAGAATCAATTGCGATAACACCAATTGGAAGATCCTCATTCTTATTCTTATCAGAACTTACATATTCTCTTCCCTTAGTAATTGTAAGCTCCATATACAGCTTACCGCCACTAAGTGTAGCAATAACCTGATTTGGATTCATAATCTCAATATCTGAATCTGTACGAATGTCAGAAGCCTTAACAACTCCCTCACCTTCGAAGTCGATTACAGCAATCTTTGGCTCATTTGTCTCAGATGTATTCTTGATAGCAAGGTTCTTGATGTTCATGATAATCTCAGTAACATCTTCCTTTACACCAGGAATTGAGCTGAACTCATGTAATACACCTTCAATCTTAACCTGGCTTACTGCTGCACCAGGAAGTGATGAAAGCATAATTCTTCTAAGCGAATTGCCAAGTGTAATACCATATCCTCTCTCAAGAGGTTCAACTACGAACTTACCATACTTCTTATCTTCTGATATCTCAGTAATCTCGATATTTGGTCTTTCAAAATCAAACACTTTCGGCACCCTCCTTAACGAAAATGAATCAATAGTTACGCTTTATATTACTTAGAATATAACTCGACGATAAGCATCTCGTTTACAGGTACATCGATCATCTCACGTGTTGGAAGATTCTTAACTGTTCCCTTAAGGTTCTGTGCATCAACATCCATCCACTCTGGAACAAGTCTACCACCTGTTACTTCTACGATATCCTTATATCTCTGAAGCGACTTAGACTTCTCTCTAATCTCGATTACATCTCCAGCCTTGATAAGGTATGAAGGAATGTTAACACTCTTTCCATTAACAAGAATGTGCTTGTGACCAACGATCTGTCTAGCCTCTCTACGAGTTCTAGCAAATCCCATTCTGAATACAACTGAATCGAGTCTTGACTCAAGAATTGTCATAAGGTTCTCACCAGTCATACCCTTCATTCTATCAGCCTTCTCATAGTAGTTACGGAAAGGCTTCTCGAGTACGCCATAGATGAACTTAGCCTTCTGCTTCTCGCGTAACTGAAGACCATACTCGCTCATCTTCTTGTTGCCATGAATCTTAGTTCTGTTTGACTTCTTGTCATATCCAAGGAATGTAGGATCAAGGTCAAGTGATCTACATCTCTTGAGTACTGGTGTACGATTTACTGCCATTTTATTTCTCCTTTTAATAATGTTGTTTACAACAGCTTATGCTGCCTTCATTCCAACGTTAATAGTTACCAAGATTGCCCTAGGGCCGTCATTAAACGCGACGACGCTTTGGAGGACGACATCCGTTGTGTGGTACAGGTGTTACGTCACGGATAGACTCAACCTGAAGACCTGTTGCCTGAAGAGCTCTGATAGCTGCTTCACGTCCTGAACCAGGACCCTTAACGAATACATCAACCTTCTTAAGACCATGAACAAGAGCTGCCTTTGTAGCTGTCTCTGCAGCCATCTGGGCTGCGTATGGTGTTGACTTCTTAGATCCTCTGAATCCAAGACCACCTGCTGATGCCCAGCTAAGTGCATTACCCTGATCATCTGTAAGTGTTACGATAGTGTTATTGAAGCTAGCCTGGATATGTGCCTGACCATGCTCCACGTTCTTCTTAACACGCTTCTTAGTTACCTTCTTTGCTGCTTTAGCCATTTCTATTACCTCTTTCTTCCTATTGAACCTACACGATATTGTGTAGAGGAGCACCATGCTCCTGACAGTAAGAAAATCTTACTTACATAATTAATTCTTCTGGCCTGTTACCAGAACTCTTTACAATTGAAGCAAATTACTTCTTCTTGTTAGCTACTGTACGCTTTGGACCCTTACGAGTTCTAGCATTTGTCTTAGTCTTCTGACCACGAACAGGAAGATTACGTCTATGACGAATTCCTCTGTAGCATCCGATCTCCTGAAGTCTCTTAATATTAAGAGCTACATCTCTACGAAGATCACCTTCTACCATGTAATCAGCGTCAATAACTTCGCTAAGCTTCTTAACCTCATCATCTGTCAGATCTCTGACACGAGTATCAGGATTAACCTTAGCCTTCTCAAGAATGTTTGTTGCGCTTACACGACCAATACCATAGATATATGTGAGACCGATCTCGATTCTCTTATCTCTTGGTAAGTCTACACCTGCAATACGAGCCATATTATTCTCCTTCTTTCTGCACATCTATGTGCGATACTAATTGATTGGGGTGGAGGTCTGTCTTCCACCCAGCCGGCATCCACCGACCGTTCCGATACTGTGTAACATTATTCTCGGTATCAATATGTATGTTCCGTAGGCCCTACGGATCTATAATCATATCTAAATTCTGAATAATGCGAACTGCGGAATTATCCCTGTCTCTGCTTGTGCTTAGGATTCTCACAGATAATTCTGATAGAGCCCTTTCTCTTAATAACTTTACACTTTTCACAAATCGGCTTTACTGATGATCTAACCTTCATTTTAGACCCTCCTTTCCATAAAAAGACCGTTTATCATTATAACAGAAGCATTTAGCCTTTGCAATAACTTTTTACTTATCTCTCCAAACAATTCTTCCCTTTGAAAGATCATATGGACTCATCTCAAGAGTAACCTTATCTCCTGGAAGAATTCTGATGAAGTTCTGTCTGAGCTTACCACTAATATGTGCTAATACTACATGACCATTTTCAAGTTCAACCTTGAACATTGTATTTGGAAGCTTTTCTACTACTGTTCCTTCGATTTCAATTACATCACTTTTAGACATCTGATATCTCCTATTCACTATCTCTGAATCCGGTTTCTTCTATATATAATGAGTGCTCTGGCTTACAATAATGTAAGAATCTCAGGTTCACCCTCTGTTATAAGAATTGTATTCTCATAATGTGCTGATGGAAGTCCATCTTCTGCAACGACTGTCCAGTCATCATCCAGCCATTCAACATCTGCACGACCCATATTAATCATTGGTTCAATTGCAAGTGTCATACCAGGCTGAAGCTTTGGACCTCTTCTACCCTGTCTGAAGTTAGGAATCTGTGGATCCTCATGAAGACTTGTTCCAATTCCATGACCAACAAGCTCACGCACTATTCCATAACCAAATCCGCTTACATATTCATCAATTGCATTTGATATATCAAAGAGATGATTGCCTGCCTTGGCCATCTTGATTCCCTCAAAAAATGCCTGCTTTGTAACATCAAGAAGCTTCTGTACATCGTCACTGATTTTACCGACCGCATATGTCCTTGCCGCATCTGAATGGTATCCCTTGTAGATTAGTCCGGCATCAAGGCTGACAATATCGCCTTCTTTTAATATACGATGCTTGTTAGGTATACCATGTACAACCTCTTCATTTACAGAAACACATATACTTGCCGGGAAGCCATTATAATTAAGGAAGTTGGGTTCACATCCATAACTTCTTATAAGCTTCTCACCCAGGCGATCTATATCGAGTGTAGACATACCAGGCTTAATTGATTTACCAAGTTCATCGTGAACCTTAGCAAGAATCTTACAAGATTCACGCATAAGTTCTATCTCTCTGTCTGATTTAATAGTAATTGCCATAACGAAGTGCCTCCGTTACTATCCTAAAATCTCAACGATGGCTGCAAATACATCCATCATATCAACAGTTCCATCTACAGTCTTAAGAATTCCCTTCTTTGTGTAGAAATCTATAAGTGGCTGTGTCTGCTCATGGTAGACATCAAGACGATTCTTAACTGTCTCAGGCTTGTCATCATCACGAAGGATAAGTTCGCTTCCGCACTTATCACATACACCCTCTGTCTTAGGCGGCACATGAACCATATGATATGTTGCACCACATGTTACACAGGCACGACGACCTCCCATACGATTGATGATATTCTCATCTGGTACATTAACATCAACTGCGAAATCAACTGACTCACCAAGCTTTGTAAGTGCCTCGTCTAATACCTCTGCCTGAGGAATTGTACGTGGGAATCCATCGAGTACATAACCATTCTTACAATCATCCTGAGCTACTCTGTCAAGAAGAATCTTAACAGTAAGCTCATCAGGAACAAGCTGCCCCTGGTCCATATATTTCTTCGCTTCCATACCGAGCTCAGTGCCGTTCTTAATATTGGCTCTGAAAATATCTCCTGTAGAGATGTGTGGAATGCTGTATTTTTCAGCTATCATCTTTGCCTGTGTTCCCTTACCGGCTCCAGGCGCACCTAACATAATTATCTTCATAATTTTCTCCATTTTGACTTCTACACCTTCATGTGTAAAATGCCAATTCCATATATACGCACTAACGGACAAGGCGCTAACGACTTGTCCACACATTACTGTATTCCTGGGTGGCAATTAAGCCACCCACACGAATACACTATTTATTAATCATTAAGAAATCCTCTATAATTTCTTACGAGCATCTGAGATTCAACCTGCTTGATTGTCTCTAAGATAACGCTGACGATGATGATAAGTGATGTACCACCAAATGATACTGTTGCATTGAACAGACCATTGAATACGAATGGAAGAACACCAACGATTGTAAGTCCACATGCACCAATAAAGATGATGTAGCTAAGAACCTTGTTAAGGTAATCACATGTTGGCTTTCCAGGTCTGATACCAGGAATAAATCCGCCGTTCTTCTTCATATTGTCAGCAACCTCAATTGGATTAAATGTAATTGATGTATAGAAGTATGCAAAGAATACAACTAATACGATGTATACTAATAAGCCAATTGAATATACTGGAGTATTGATCTTACACCAGTTGCTTGAGCTAAGACCCTTAAGAATCTCACCCCATGCACCTCTTCCGCTAACTCCGCAGAGCTGGCAGATGATAATTGGGAACTCCATAATAGAGCTTGCGAAGATAATTGGGATAACACCAGCTGTATTAACCTTAAGAGGAATACTTGTTGTCTGGCCTCCTACCATCTTACGTCCCTGTACCTTCTTCGCATACTGTACAGGAATCTTACGCTCGCCATCATTTAGTATAATAACAAGTACAACCATGAAGACGATAATTGCAAGGATAATAACTGCTGCAACTACTCCAACAGCAATCGCTCTACCCTTAACGAACTGTTCAAACAGTCCTGCAATATCCTGTGGAATACGTGAAATGATGTTGATAACGAGTACAATTGAGATACCGTTTCCTACACCATTCTCAGTGATACGCTCACCAATCCACATAAGCACTGCACTACCAGCAGTAAGTGCTGCAATAACAGTAATAACATTAAGTGCATTGAAATTCTCAAGTAATCCGCTTCTACCAAATCCAATAGCCATTGCTGTAGACTCAATAAGAGCAAGACCTACTGTTACATAACGAGTAATAGATGCAATCTTCTTACGTCCTTCCTCGCCTTCCTTCTGCATCTCCTCAAGCTTTGGAATAGCTATTGTCATCAACTGCATGATGATTGAAGATGTAATGTAAGGTGTAATATTCAATGCAAAAACCGACATGTTCAGGAATGAACCACCGGTGAAAGCATCAAAGAAATTAAATGCATCCCCAGTCTGATTAGCAAACCATCTTGAGAAATATGTTCTGTCAACACCTGGAACAGGTAGCTGTGCTCCGAGACGGATCACAACTAACATTGCCAGTGTGAATAATAACTTGAGTCTAATTTCCTTGATCTTAAATGCGTTCTTAAGTGTCTTTAACATTAGATCACCTCAACTGTTCCCCCAAGTGCCTCAATCTTCTCCTTAGCTGATGCGCTGAATGCATTAGCCTTTACATTGAGCTTCTTAGTAAATTCGCCGTTTCCAAGGATCTTAACACCATCTCTAGGATTCTTGATAAGACCTACTTCCATCATCTTCTCAATTGTTACTGTAGAACCTGATCTAAATCTCTCTAACTCGCTTACATTGATTGCAACGATATCCTTAGAGTTACGATTTGTAAAGCCTCTCTTAGGAAGACGTCTGTATAATGGCATCTGACCACCTTCGAAACCGATTCTTGGTGCTCCAGAACGAGCCTTCTGACCCTTATGGCCCTTACCAGCTGTCTTGCCATTTCCTGAACCGTGTCCACGACCTCTTCTAAAATTATCACTCTTTTTAGAACCGACTGCCGGCTGTAAATTAGATAATTCCATGTCTGAACCTCCTTCTATTATTCTGCATCCTCTACCTTGAGCATATATCCAACCTTCTGGATCATACCCTTAGTACAATCATTGTCTGGTAAAAGTACCGACTTGTTCATCTTAGTAAGACCCATAGCCTCGATTGTTGCTCTATTCTTTGGAACAGCACCGATAGGAGACTTTACTAATGTAATCTTTAACATCTTTTGCTTCTTAGCTGCCATGTCTATTCTCCTCCTATGCCAGAATCTCTTCTACTGACTTGCCTCTCATCTTAGCAACCTCTGCAGGATCCTTAAGATCTGCAAGGCCAGCGATTGTTGCAAGAACTACGTTCTGCTTATTGTTTGAGCCAAGTGACTTTGTACGAATATTCTTGATACCTGCAAGCTCACATACGCTACGAGCAGGACCACCAGCGATGATACCAGTACCTTCTGGAGCCTTCTTAAGCAATACTGTTGCAGAACCAAACTTTCCTAAATAATCATGAGTAACTGAATTGTTCTCATCAAGTGAAACCTCAACGAGGTTCTTAATAGCGTCTTCCTTACCCTTACGAATAGCCTCAGGAATTTCTGTTGCCTTTCCAAGGCCGGCGCCAACGTGTCCGTTGCCATCTCCAACTACAACTAAAGCAGTGAAGCGCATGTTACGACCACCCTTAACAACCTTTGTTACACGCTTGATAGAAACAACCTTTTCAGTTAATTCCATGTTTGCTGTATCTATGATAGTACGTTTCATG
>JAZUGT010000012.1:0-44787 GCA_045641365.1 Lachnospiraceae bacterium | reverse complement strand
TATTCTTAGATGAAAATACAACAGGTGATGGATTGCTGAGTGCGCTTCATCTACTGCAGGTTCTTGCTGACACTAGGAAGCCTCTTTCAGAACTTGCCAAGGTAATGAATGTTCTTCCTCAGGCACTTGTTAATGCTCCAGTATCCAATGCCAAGAAGCATAGCTTTATGGAGTACCCTGAGATTGCAGATGCTATCGCAAAGCTTGAGGAGAAGTTTGCAGGTGAGGGAAGAGTATTAATCAGACCTTCTGGTACAGAGCCTAAGGTTCGTGTAATGATTGAAGGAAAGAATCAGGAAGAGATCAATTCAGATGCTAAGATTTTGGCAGATTTAATTGAGAAAACATTGAAATAATACAATTTGTAGCATAAATTAACAATAAGTGGTACAATAACAGTAGTGTTATTCTACAGAACGGAGGTACACGCGGTATGGTGAGCCAGAAAGTTGTAATTAAGAATCCAACAGGACTACATCTTAGACCGGCAGGCATCCTATGTAAGGAAGCGATGCAGTTTAAATCACTAATTACTTTTTCATATAGAGAGACAACAGCCAATGCTAAGAGTGTTCTTAGTGTGTTAGGCGCTTGTGTTAAGTGCGGTGATGAGATTGAGATAGTATGCGACGGTGAAGATGAAGCAGATGCTTTGGCAGCACTAGTTGAAGCTATTGAGAGCGGACTAGGAGAATAGATATTTCGCCCACCCACTTATGGGTGGGTATTTTTTTGCGAGGAAGAATTATGTTGAATTTCAAGAGATATAGAAAGAATCCGGTAATGGACTATCCGGAGAGAGAATGGCCTAATAAGGAGATTACCAAGGCACCTATCTGGTGTAGTGTAGACTTAAGAGACGGTAATCAGGCACTTATTGATCCAATGCAGGTAGATGAGAAGATTGAGTTTTTCCAGTATCTTATCAAGCTTGGATTTAAGGAGATTGAGATTGGATTTCCGTCTGCAAGCCAGATAGAGTTCGATTTCTTACGTCAGCTTGTTGATCGTAAGATGATTCCCGATGATGTATGGGTACAGGTGCTTGTACAGTGTCGTGAAGAGCTTGTTGAGCGTACATTCGAATCGATTGAAGGAATTAAGAATGTTATAGTACATATCTATAATTCTACTTCTACACTCCAGCGAGATGTTGTATTTGGTAAGGAGAAGAATGAGATTATTGATATCGCTATCGCCGGTACTAAGATGGTAAAGGAAAGAGCAGCTAAGTTCCCTGGTAACATTAGGCTTGAATACAGCCCTGAGAGTTTCACAGGAACAGAGATGGACTTTGCTCTTGAGATATGTAATGCAGTTGAGAAGGAGTGGCAGCCAACTAAGGAGAATCCACTTATAATTAATCTTCCATCAACAGTTGAGACTAATACACCTAATGTATATGCGGATGAGATTGAGTGGATGAGCAAGCATCTCAATAACAGAGAGAATATCATTTTAAGTGTACATCCACATAATGATCGTGGTACAGGTGTAGCAAGCTGTGAGCTTGCGCTTCTTGCTGGAGCCGACAGAGTAGAGGGTACTCTTTTTGGTAATGGCGAGAGAACAGGTAATCTTGATATAACAGTTGTTGCTTATAACATGTTTTCTCAGGGAATCAACCCTGAACTTGAACTTGAGCACATTAATGAAGCAATAGAGATATACGAGAGATGTTGTAAGATACCTATTCATCCAAGACACCCATATGCTGGTAAGCTTGTGTTTACAGCTTTCTCAGGAAGTCATCAGGATGCAATTAACAAGGGTGTCAAGGCGATGAAGGATAGACAGAGTGAGATCTGGCAGGTTCCATATCTTCCAATTGATCCTTCAGACATCGGTAGAGAATATGAGCCTATCGTAAGAATTAACAGTCAGTCTGGTAAGGGCGGTGTTGCCTTTATTATGGACGTGTACTTTGGATATAAGCTTCCTAAGGCTATGCATAAGGAATTCGCTAACGTTATTCAGAATATATCTGAAAAGCAGGGTGAAGTATCACCAGATGAGATATGTGCAAAGTTTAGGGAAGAGTATATCGAGAGGAAGGAGCCACTTCACTTTAAGAAGCTTAAGGTTGATGATCTTAGCGATGAGGTGGAGACAAGCTTCGATACAAGGGTGCATGTTACATACACAGACAACGGAGTGGAGAAGACTTTCGATGCTGTTGGTAATGGACCTGTTGATGCTGTTAAGAGAGGTATTCAGGAGTCTATGGGACTGGATATCAAGATTCTTGATTATTCTGAGCATGCACTTCAGTCAGGTTCTAATTCTAAGGCTGCAGCGTATATACATCTTCTTGATGTTAATACAGGTAATGTTACATATGGAGTTGGCGAGAGCAGCAATATTACAAGAGCGTCTGTAAGAGCAATATTCTCGGCACTTAACAGACTTGAGCTTCATCCATAGTGTGTTAGTTAGAATGTGATAACTGGAGCAAGATTCGCGATTGCGGGTCTTGCTCTATTAATGTAGTACAGATAGCAGATTGGTTAATGATACAGGTGGGAGTAAGAGAAGTGTCTAATGAAGCTAAAAAGAACGTAGTTTTGCCGGCTCTTAAGGCGGCGTTTCCTATTACAATTCCGATATTTGCCGGATTTTGGTTCATAGGATTGACATATGGAATATACATGAACGTATCGGGATTTGAATGGTGGTATCCGTCGATAATGAGTATTGTTATCTTTGGTGGATCATTAGAATTCATATGTGTAAGTATGTTGCTTGCACCTTTTTCACCATTGTCATCATTCCTTGTGGCACTGATGGTACAGGCCAGACATCTGTTCTACGGAATAAGTATGCTTGACAAGTATCGTGATATGGGTTGGAAGAAGCCATACCTGATATTTGCACTTTGTGATGAATCATTCTCGCTCAACTTTACAGCGGATATTCCAGAAGGAATAGATAAGAGCTGGTTCTATTTCTGGGTAACAATTCTCAATCAGTCATATTGGTTCATGGGATCAACTACAGGCGGACTGATAGGCGGACTGATAAAGTTTGATACGTCGGGAATGGATTTTGTAATGACAGGAATGTTCGTTGTGATATTCTTAGAACAGTTACTTAAAGAGAAGCAGATGTACACGGCAGTAATAGGAATAGTAGGATCATTAGTTGCATTAATAATTTTTGGTGCGGATTCGTTCCTAATCCCCGCCATGATAATTATTCTTCTGATGCTTACTTTATTTAAGAAGCCTATTTCGAAAGCAGGTGATATGTTATGATGCCCGTTTGGCAGAGATTTGTAGTAATAGCGATGTGTACACTGGGCACACAGATAACAAGAGTATTACCGTTTCTGGTATTCTCATCAGATAAGCCAACTCCAAGATATATACAGTATCTTGGCAAAGCTCTTCCAGCAGCAGTATTTGGTATGCTTGTGGTGTATTGCCTAAAGGGTATTGATGTTATGTCAGGAACGCATGGAGTTCCTGAATTAATAGCTATAGGTGTTACAGTTGCGCTTCATCTGTGGAGGAGAAATATGATGCTTTCGATTGCAGGTGGAACAGTATGCTATATGGCAATAATCCAGCTGGTCATAAAGTGATAGGGGTAAAGGATATATTTAAGGAATAGAAGGAGAGAAAGATGATTGAATATAAACTGCAGATAGTATGTCTTATAATATGTCTGTACTTTATGTGTGCATATATTAAGGAGACAACAATCAAAGAGATGAAGTGTAATCACATATTTGATGCTCTAATGATAATATCTCCATGGACACTGGTCTTTGATGCATTAACAGCATGGAGTGTTAATCATACAGAAATAGTACCCAGAAGTATAAATCTGTTATTTCATGGAATCTTTTATGTGCTCATAGTACTTACTGCAATACTTGATTATCTATATATTACAGATAAAATTGTAGGATTACAAAAAAGAAAAGCAAAAGTGATATCTGTTATTCCGGCAGTACTGTCAATGATAGGAATAATAGCATTTCTACCACAGGTGCATTTTGTTCAGGGACAGACGACTGATTATTCGATGGGTATCTCTGTAATAATATGTTTTGTGTCTCTTGTGTTGCATTTTGTAATGATAAGTCTTGTGATAACAACAAATATATCTTCTGTATCCAAGGAGAAAATATTTGATGTATCAGCATTTGTAGTTATATGCATCGCAGTTTTGTGGATTCAGATAGTATTCCCAGAAATGCTGGTGTCATCGCTGCTTCCAACAATATCGCTGATTGTATTGTATATGGCATTCGAGAATCCATCACTTAACAGACTTAAGGAATTCAACTCTGAGATGGTAATGGGATTTGCAACATTGGTTGAAAATAGAGATGACAATACAGGAGGTCATATTAAGAGAACTCAGGGGTATGTAAAGATAATTCTTTCAGAACTTAGGAAGAATCCGAAGTATAAGCCTATTCTTAAGAGAGATTATGTAGAGAATGTAATTAGTGCAGCACCAATGCATGATATAGGTAAGATTGCGACACCTGATCATATTCTTCAGAAGCCAGGAAAGCTTACAGATGAGGAATATGAGATTATGAAGGAACATTCAGCAACTGGTGGTAGGATAATTAAGGAAACTTTTGCGAATCTTGAACATCCAGAATATCAGAAGATTGCATACGAAGTAGCAAGATTTCATCACGAGAAATGGAATGGGCGAGGATATCCTGACGGACTCAGTGGTGAAGCTATTCCGCTACATGCAAGAGTAATGGCAGTAGCAGATGTTTTTGATGCAATATCTGCAAAGCGCTGTTATAGAGACGCCCTACCATTGGAGACCTGCTTTAAGATAATAAGTGAAGGTGTCGGAACAGACTTCGACCCGGATATTGCAAATGCATTTCTCGGGGTAAAAGATAAGGTGATTGAATATTATGAGAATAATCAGTAATAATCCATAAGGGATTATTACTGGAAACGCGCATTCTCATCACCCATAAAGAAAAGTGCTACTGTACCAGGTCCAACATGAGTACCTGTTACTGGCTCATAGCATACAGTAAGAATCTCCTTCGGGGGATTCTTTTCGTTAAGAAGACTTATCAGGTATTCAGTGTCAGCAATATTGTCTGAATGTGCGATGCCAACTATCTGTGAATCTGCATCTTTTACAATAGCGTTATACTTATCTGCCATAGCTTTAATCGCTTTTTTGCTACTTCTCACCTTGTCAATATTGATGATCTGACCCTTTTCATTGCCCTTAAGGATAGGCTTAATATTGAGTACTGTACCTACAATTAACGCGGCATTGGAAAGACGGCCTGTTCTCTGAAGATGTCTAAGACTGTCAACAGTGAAAATCTGATAGATATTATCACATAGAGTATTAACCGCATCATAACATTCATCAATGGACATGCCATTATCTCTAAATTCAGCAGCTTTAAGTACAGCAATTCCTTCACCAAGCGAAGCGGCTCTGGTATCAAGCATAAGGAACTTGCGCTCAGGGAATTCCTCTTCAAGCATATCCTTAGCGATATTAGATGAATTATACGATCCACTGATTCCAGATGACATACCTACGTAGAGGACATCATAGCCATCTCTGGCGAACTGAGATATATGATCATAATATGTCTGAGGGGAAACCTGAGATGTATTATATAGACGACCTGAACGAATCTCTTCATAATATGTGTGTCCATCAAAGGACTCAATATCAAAGCATTGTCTGAGATCATCACTATTGTCTCTTGGATAATATGAAAAAGGAACAAGAGTGATGTCATACTTATTAAGAATACTAAGTGGAAGATTGCTCGATGTATCGGTTACTATCTTATAACTCATATCTAACTCCTATCTGTAACGCATGTTACCTAGTCAATAATAACATATATCTGCCTATTATACTAGTGCTAGAAGTATATATTGCGGAATCAATATTACAACAAGTGGTTTTCAAAACTACTAACACATTGTTATCTATTACATCTATTAAAAGTCGCGATTTCAAAGTATAATATAAGAGTAGCAGTTTGAGAGTATTCTGGAGGTGGACATGACCGGAGTATATATGGCAGCAGTAGTGATATCATTCCTATCATTGCTGGCATTTATCGTAATTTCAGATAAGAAAGTGTTATTCTACAATGCATCTTTCTTCATATTTGTATTCATTTCAAACGTAGGTAATCTATTTATATCTCTTTCAAAGGATTTGAGTGAAGCTATTGTCGCCAATAAGATGACATATATTAGTGGCTGTATTCTTGCGCTGATGTTGATAATGCTTGTGTGTGATGCGTGTAAGATCAATTTTCCCAAGGTTATCAGACTCGGAATGTATGGACTAAATGCGACGGTTCTTCTTCTTTCCCTGACTATAGGTTATACTGACTGGTTCTATAAGGACTGTCATATCGAGAAGATAGGTAATGCAACAATTCTGGTTAAGGAGTATGGTCCATGCCATATACTTTTCCTTATTATGATGTTTGGATATATGATAGGCGGATTAATACTCCTTAGTTATTCGCTTGTTAAGCAGAAGAAGCTGGTATACAAGAATATCATGTTGATGCTTTTTATATATCTGTTGGCAGTCATATGTTATACAGTCGGAAGGCGTATTTTCCCAGGTTTGGATTTGGTCTGTCTTTCCTACTGTGTTGATGATCTGATTCTCCTCTATATAACTTATGATACATGTATATATAATCTCGATGAAGCACTCCTGACTTCCGTGGAAAAGCAGGATAGTCAGGGATATCTGCTCTTCGATAAAAAGTATAACTTCCTTGGGTGTAACAACGTAGCCTATAGTCTTATTGCTGATCTGGAAGGGCAGAAGTTAGATAAGAGGCTAGCTGTTGCAGGGAGCGAAGTTCTGACCAGTATAGATCAGTGCGTTATGAATTATTCTGGCATCGATGAGAAGTCATATGTTGCATATGATGGAAAAGATATAGAGATATATGTGCAATACCTGTATAAGGCAGGTAAAATGCGCGGATATATTGTTAGAATAGCTGATGACACTAAGCAACAGGAATACATAAGAAAGCTTGATCTTGTGGCAACAAGTAAGTCAAATTTCCTTTCCAATGTATCTCATGAGATTAGGACTCCTATTAACTCGATTCTTGGAATGAACGAGATGATTCTAAGAGAGTGTACTGAAAAGCAGATTAAGGAATATGCCTCAATAATTGCAACATCAGGTCAGACACTACTTCAACTAATCAACGATGTTCTTGATATGACTAAGATTGAGTCGGGCAAGTCAGAGGTGATTCCTAGCGAATATGACATTGCAGATGTTATAGGTGATCTTGAGAAGATGATTCGACCGCTTATCAAGAAAGAGAATCTAAGCTTTGTCATTGAGACAGGAGACAATATACCGAAGACATTGTATGGTGATGCAATTCGAATAAAGCAGATGATTACAAATATCCTCACTAACGCAGTAAAGTATACGGATGAAGGAACGGTGACATTTAGTATAAGTGGAAAGCGTAAGGGAGATATATTTACATTCAAGTTTGCAGTTAAAGATACAGGACGAGGAATTAAGGAAGAAGATATTCCAAAGCTGTTTAACGCATTTGAGCGAGTTGACCAAAGGAAAAACAGTGGAATACTTGGTACAGGTCTGGGACTTGCAATAACTCAGAAGTTTGCCACTATGATGGGCGGAGACATTGACGTTCAGAGTGAGTATGGTGTTGGAACCACTTTCATCATTACGATACCTCAGAAGATTATTGATTATGAGGTGATTGGCGATTTCAAGGCGGAGAGTGGACGGAGAGCCTCTGATGTCTACCAGGAGAGCTTCCATGCGCCAGATGCCAAGGTTCTTGTAGTGGATGATGTTGATATTAACCTGATGGTTGTTGAACTTCTGCTTAAGGAAATTGGAATGCAGATTAAGTGCTGTTCTGGCGGAAGAGAATGTATTGAAGCAGTTAAGAACGAACACTTCGATGTAATTCTGCTTGACCATATGATGCCAGATATAGATGGAATAGAGACACTTAATATTATAAGAAATGAGCACCTTGCTGATGATACGCCAATAATTGCACTGACTGCTAATACGGAGGCAGATGCAGAAAAGAGTTACCTGGAATATGGATTTGATGGGTATCTTCCTAAGCCAGTATATCCAGAAGGTCTCGAGAAGATGATCTACGATATGTTGCCTAAGAGTAAGGTACAATGATAAGTGAGTGAGATATGATTAAGGCTGTCGTATTTGATATGGATGGAACAATACTGAATACTATTGATGATATAACGGCAGCAGTTAATCATACTCTTGCCATTAATGGTATGCCGAGCAGATCTGTAGATGAAGTTAAGAGATTCGTAGGTAATGGTCTGTTTAGGACACTTGAACTAAGTGTGCCCGAAGGAACCTCAAGGGAATATGTTGAGGGTATATATGAGGATTATGTCGCATACTATAAGGGCCATTCATCCGTTCATACAAGTCCATACAATGGGATAGTTGATTCATTAAGATTATTGAAAAATGAAGGCTATAAGCTTGCTGTCGTATCCAATAAGCGACAGGAGGCTGTTGACGAACTGTGTGAACGTTTTTATAAAGGACTTTTCGATATATCTCTAGGCGATTGTGAAGGGATGGCAAAGAAGCCGGCGCCGGATATGATTGAAAGAGTCCTTGATTTTTATCAGATAAAAGCTGACGAAGCTGTATATGTTGGTGACTCAGAAGTGGATGTAATGACTGCAAGGAATTCAGGACTTGACGGGGTATTCGTGCTGTGGGGATTCAGAGATCGGAAGACTCTGGTTGAAAACGGCGCTACGATAATTGTTGAGACGCCAGATATGATGGTTGAGGCAATACGACTTATGGGAGAGGATAAGTGATGGAGAAGCTTGATTATATTGAATATACCGGTGAGGTGCGTGACGCACTTATGAATGGAAGGCCGATTGTGGCTATAGAGACAGGTGGAACATTTGAAGGAATACCTTATCCTGATAATGTGGCTACTGCCAGGCGTGTTATGCAGGAAGTGCGAGACAGTGGAGCAACTCCTGCATATATTTCAATAATGGACGGCAAAATCAAGGTGGGAATGTCTGAGGAAGAATTGGACGAATATGGTAAGAGAAGAGGAACAATGACCAAAGCTTCGCGCAGGGAGATACCTATGATAATTGCCAAAGGCGATTATGGTGTTATGACTCTGGCTGCAACCATGGTCATTGCTGATATGCTTGGAATCAGAGTAGTATCAGGTGGTGGACTGGGTGGTGTCCACAGAGGAGCGGAGACAACAATGGATATTTCATCAGATCTCGAAGAGATTGCCGTTAGAAATGTTGTAGTAGTGTGCTCCGGCGCGAAATCAATACTTGATCTTAATCTCACTATGGAGTATCTGGAGACGAAGTCTGTAGGTGTAATAGGATATAGAACAGATGAACTTCCGGCATATATGGCAAGGACTAGTGGAATAAAGCTGCCTTGCAGAGTGGAGTCGATTGATGAAGTTGCAAAGGCATATAATATAAAAAATGAACTTGAAATCACTTCGGGAATGTTGCTCATGAATCCAATTTCACAGAAATATGCTGTCGACGCAGTTAAGATGAATGAGGCTATAGACGAAGCAATAAAGAATAGTGTAAGAGATAATATATCAGGAAAAGCAATAACAGGCTACCTTATGAAATACGTTAAGGAAAAGATGGGGGATGACAGCCTTGATGCGCAGAAGAACATGATTATAGAAAATGCAGGACTTGCTTCGAAGCTTGCATGTTCAATATGCAGATAATATTCTAGGTTCTTGAGGGGGAACAATGGAAAAGAAGAGAAATCAGACATTTGTATATCTATATGCGTTGGCCATAATAATGGTTATAGATGATCATTGTGGAACTCGGATTAATATTCTGTCCAATATTTTTCCATATAATTCATTCTATATGCCACTGTTTGTGTTTTCATCGGGCTACTTCTTCTATCAGAACTCATTACTTGATACAGTTCAAAGAAAGGTTAAGAAGATATTCATTCCATACATTGTATGGTGTGTTGTGGCGATTCTTCTATCACTGGGACTTGATCTAATATTTGGAATAGACTGGACTAAGGAAATAACCGCAAAAAGAATATTATTTGCGCTTACCAATAATCTGGGCCCTATAACATCATTAAATGGAGCGTCATGGTTCATGATAATGTTGTTCTGGGTTAGTATAGGATATGCTATATTAAGAGCACTGCTTAAAACAAGTGTATTTAATGATGTTCTTCTGTTGGTGATGCTTGTCATAGGCGGATTCTTTAGTATCTGGATATGTATGTACCATTATCCGGAGACAGCGCTTAAGGAGTGTCTGATTCTGTTCGTATGTAGAACAGTTTTTTATCTTCAGTTTTATCATTTGGGATATATGTTTAGGACATACTTTGAGAAAGTAATTGCAGACCTAAGTAAGATGGGGGTCTGTCTTGCGTGTATACTGACTAACGTGATATTAATTCTGATTTTTGATGATGCGATTATTTTTAATTCAACAAGTGAGATGCATTATTTTAATTCTATATATCTCCCGCTTGTAACATCAGTGACGGGTATCATCTTCTATTATGAGATTATGACATACTTGTCAGGAAAGATGGGCGAGAATAGACTGATAAGCTTCATCGGAAGAAATACATTGACAATAATGCAGATTCATCTGCTATTGGTTAATATTCCCAACTTTTTCATATACTGTATGGCACTTCACGGAACGCAGAGATACAGCGATTTCCCTATTGATGCTTTCATCGACAGTGCATGGGTACGATATAGTGGCAATTCAAGATTATTGGGATTTTTCTGCGGACTATTTGGTAGTCTTCTTGTTGCCTATGTGATTGAGAGAATTAAGGACAAGAGGAAAATATTGAAACAGTAGTAAATGATTTCAAAAATTAAAAAGAGCACAGAAGTGCTCTTTTTTATTACTTAATCTGCTTGTGTTCTCTTAGCCTTGAGTGCGTTATTAACAATCATATTGACGATGGCATTAGCATTCATACCGCCCTCTGAAGCCTCTTCAGAACTGCCTGATTGGCCGGTAGGTCTGGCATCACCAAGTACAACGGCTTTTCCATATCTGGCTAGCAATTCTGATACCCTTCCTCTATCAGGCGAGCCTTCGGCACCAAGAAGAACAACAACTATATCATGATTAACACTACCGTCGTTCACTTCAAGTGATGTTACAAGGCATGCACCAGACTTATTAGTTGTACCGGTCTTGAGTCCGGTAACTTCAGGCATGTTGTAAAGCACAGGATTGGTGTTGTGTGCTTCTTTTTGAAGAACCTCAAGGTCCATCTCTTTTATCGAGGTGATATCTTTAATCTCGGGATAATTGTTCAGAATATGTGATGCAAGTCGGAACATGTCATGGCTGCTCATTCTGTTCTGTTGCTTAGCAGGAACAAAAGTAGTTGTAAAGCATGGAAGTCCGTTACAGTTGTAGAATTCAGCTGTGCTCATTGAAAGCTCGGCAGCTTTGGAATTCATCATGTCAACAATAGTGGCCTCATCTCCGGCAATATATTCGCTAATCGCATGATCACATTCGTTGCTTGAGACAATGAGTGCACCATGGAGAAGCTCCGAAAAAGGAACGGTCTGACCAGCTTTCATTGGAGTTACGCCATCGGAAGTCAGAGACATCTCTGCAGCTTCTTCAGATATAGTAACCATATCTGAAGTTGATACCTGACCACTGCTAATTGCATCTGCCGCAAGCAGATAAGTCATAAGCTTCGTGGTACTTGCAATTGGAAACGCGTTGTCCATCATATAGCCGTAGAAAATCTCGCCAGTTGTGGCATCACCTACAAGAACGCTGTTAACACCCTGGAAGTACCCATAACTCTCAAGTGCAAGTGGGTTAACTGGTGCCATGGGGATAGTTGTATCGAAGGTGATAGCTTCATCATCTGTAGAACCATCTATATCCATGAGCATGCAAAAGTCGGACGGCTGGATGAAGCAGTCTGTGAATCCGACATTAGTTATAATTGTATAATATCTGCGCTCTTCGCCATTAAATGAGATCTCATTAAGGGAAAGAGGCTTGTTAACAAAGGCAGATTTTGTGGAATCATCCCATCCAATTATGACATCGTTGTCACTTTGATCTTCTGTATTGTCAGATGACTCTGTGTTGGCATCTGCGTCGTTAGTAGTAATTGCAATTTTGTCAGCTGAAAGAGAAAGAGCAAATGCCTTATTGGTATCCTGTAGCAGTGCCTGCATATCTACAAGAGAAATATATCTGTTGTTGGGATAGCCAACACTTAGTCCTCTGATATCAGACTCAACACCATTAACTGATACAGATACAGTTAATGGCTGCTCTGTCTCAGCATGAACATCAAGCTTAAATGCTGTAAGTGTTACTAGAATCATTGCAAGAGATAATGTGATGGATCTAATTATTCTATTCATGGGCCACCTGCTTTCTATATGTTATCTCTCTGTCTGGCAGAACAAACAGGTCCGAATCAGTCATATATTTTTCTGTCATATCTAATGAATTATTGGTAATATCCGTTGTGTCATTATCATCAGAAGTATTGGCTGAAGATGACTTCCAGGTGATAGTATGAAGATCGAAACTATAGTTGCCTTCGTCTTCGTATATGGAAGCCAGTCGATCTAGCTTAGGCATAACACTTACACCTTTGTCTTCGAGATATGAGTTCAAACTCTGGCCAAGCACATCTTCAGCTATCTTGTGAGCAGTTTCTGCAGATATACTTTCATCATATTCAACCATTTCAAGTCGACTCGCAATTATCTCCTCAAGACAGGAAGAGAGAACATCATATGTCTTATTCTTACATATGTCATAGCTCTCCTGGTCGATAGTCATTCGGTATTCGCCCTTACCAAGACCGGAAGCCGACATTTCGAGATTAACTGTGATAGTAAGCCTTTCAGTCGAATCGTCAGGTATAAGTGAACTGATATCAGCGCCTTCGACATCAGAAAGCCATAGCGAGGCGCTTGACAGTACGTCATCGGTAATGTCGACTTCGTGGCTCCAATGTCCCGTAAGACTATTCATTTTTACGAGATAGTACGATACCGCTGCAATTATAATCAGCAATGTAAATATGCAGACATATATTGTCAGTCCCAGGGCACCTCTTCTACGCTTCTTTCTTCTCTTCTTCTCAGCATTATCTGGTGTGTCAAAATTATGATTATTCATAAAAAACCAATCCCTTGCAAGTATAAAAAACAATTGTTAATATAGACTTTCTACATGATTCTATCATATTATAACCCTTTGCTCAATTTTGAGTGGAGTTAATACTTGTGAGAAGGAAGGAGAAGTTTTTAAATTACAAATGTACATTTCATAAGTTAGAATGTAAAATAGCATTGTATGTACAACTTACAAAGGGGAGACTAACTGTAATGTATAACAAGATTTTGAACGAATTGAGTCAGGAATACTATGTGAATAATTATCCTAATGATGGACAGAGATTTGTTGCATGGTATCTTCGTAATATTCATAACCTTGACACCTATGAGACTAAGGACTGCATAACAGACGGTGCAGGTGATAAGCAGATAGATGCAATATATATAGACAATCAGTCATGTACTATATACATAATTCAGGGCAAATTCTATGGTGGTGATTCCGTGGATGCAGAGCCGTTAAGAGAGGTTCTGTCATCATGGATACAGATTAAGGATCTTGCACATCTTCAGGATGGTGCGAACAGTAAGCTTCAGGTCAAGATTAGTGAGATGTCTGATGCTATTGATGACGACTATGATATATGCTTTGAACTGATTACAACATCAACGCTTACAGAATCTGCCAGAATGGACCTGGTGGCATTTCAGAAGGAACTTGCAGAGAGTGATACACTTAGTGCCACTCTGGATGTGGTTGATAAGGAGATGCTGCAGTTTAAGTATGATGAGGCATTGAACAAGAACAGACCATATATTAATCATGAGTTTAATCTTGAGCCAGGAAAGTATATGGAACTCAATGTAGGTGAGACAAAGGCCATTGTAGTAGCGTTGCCACTTAAGGATTGCGTAAAGATTCCGGGGATTAAGGACGGAAGCCTTTTCAGGAAGAATGTTCGCCAGTCTCTGGGAACAAGTAATAAGGTTAACAAGGGAATAGCACAGACAATCAAGAATGATTCGGCTGATTTCTTCTTTCTCCACAATGGAATAACAGCAATTTGCTCCAGCATGTCTATACACGATGGCATCCTTTCGGTCAAAGAGTTGAATGTAGTTAATGGATGTCAGTCGCTTAGTACTATATATGCATCGAGTGAATCAGCTAAGAAAGCGACGGATGCTTATATTATGTTCAGATTCTATGAGATAAGTGATTCTGACAGAGCTGATAAGATAAGTAACTCTACTAACAGCCAGAGCGCAGTTAAGCCAAGAGATCTTAGAAGTAATGATAAGTCAGTTCTCGCGATGAAGAAGCAGTATGAGCTCTATTATACTGATGGATACTTCGTGACAAAAAGAGGGGAGACTGTCGATACGGTAAAGTATAATACTGCTCACATTGTTAACTTAACAGATCTTGGAAAGCAGCTGATTGCATGGCATTCTCAGAGGCCGACTATTTCATATAGTGAGACGAAGATATTTGATAAGTATTTTGACCAGCTGTTTCATAGAGAGTACAGTCCGGAGAATATACAGGCACTTAATGTCATGTTCACTTCGATTATGAACAAGTGGAACAAGGATAATCCTATGGGATTAAACGAGACATTACTTGCGATGAAGGCATATGCACCCTTTCATCAGCTATATGCAATATCAGTGATTTTCTGTGAGATTAACAAGATGAACGAATCTGTACCAAGTCCATCAGTAGCTTTCGGCAAGATGAGCAAGACAGGTATTCTTGATATGGTGATTGATACAGCAGGCAGCTGCCTCAATATGGCTTTTGAGACTGCTTCGTCAGAAGCACTTGACAGTGGCAAAATGTTCGTACCACAGAACTGGGTTAAGTCTAAGACATCATTAAAGGATCTTAGAATGGCAATTAAGAACTATCTGAATTCGCTTAAGCTTTTGCCAGGTGGAAAGCAGATAATCGAGAAGTTATCAAGTGAGTTGACGATGGAGAACGACGATTTTGAGACAAGGTGGACGGCAGATTAGTTCAACCAGTCTGTTATTCCACATTTTTAAGTATTGTAATTTAGAAAGAAGTTTAGAATGGATTTTATAAAAAAGCATGAAAATCAGATAACAGGAATAATGATTGCAATTGTTGCGCTGTTATCAGTGGTTCCTTCCTTATATATCTGCAGGTATCTTTACCCGGTACAGGATGACTTTCATTATACAAGATGTATGAATGAGTTGATGAATAGTGGAATGGGACTAGTGTCAGCGAGCCTGCATAAGACGGTAGAGTATTATCTGCATTATTGTGGTTGCTATTCTTCAAGTTTTCTGGGATTTTTCGTATCGGGAATTATTAAGTGCAATATCATGGGCATCAGAGTTCTGTGTTTTTCCAATTTATGCCTGTTTTATGTTGTTCTTTACTATTTTGTAATGACGGTGGTCGTTGATGTATTCGGGATTAAGAAGCATGAAGCAAGATGGATTTTTCTACTTGTTTTGGAATGCATAACAGGTCTTACTTATTATGCTGAAAGCGAGGCATTTTACTGGTTTATTACATCGATACAGTATCTGTTTATAGTGACATGCATTCTCGCAGGTGCTGCGTTACTGATACGCGGACTGGTTCATAATCATAGGTATATGTGCATATTATCCGTTCCATTTGCATTAATTGGAAGTGGAGGCGCATTGAACATATCCTTTATGTGCTCGTGTGCATTTGGCTGCATAATGATTTGGGTTATATTGACGAAGCAGAATATAAAGTACTCGCTACCAGGGGTACTTACGGCACTAATTGGTACGTTCATTAACGGAATAGCTCCTGGTAATTATGTTGGTAAGGGTTCTGGTAAGGATGTAAGTGTCGGCACGATAGTTCAATCGGTAGTATTGTCTTATAAGTGCGAATTTGAAAGATATATAGCATTACTGAAGAAGCCCTTATTCATCTTTATATTGCTTGCACTTATAATCGCACTTGTTTTTATTAAGATGCCAGTAAGGGAAAACGGATATAGATTACCGTTTCTAGGCATATTTATACTGGAATCAGTCATTGCTGCAGTAATATTTCCAGTTATGTTTGGATATGGATGGGATGCATATCATGTCACTTGCAGATGTCGATTTGTATCAGATTTAACGCTCTTTATCTGCACAGTACTTTCGCTTCTATATCTGAAGGGCTGGCTAACAAGAATAGGTGTTGAGGCCAGGTGTTCCAGAATCGTCGGAATTGTAAGCACTGTAATATTGTGTGTAATAGCCGGGATTGTTCTTAATGGCCAGTGGAAGAAGGGTACAGGTATGTATCAGCAATATACAGAGATTAAGGATGGAAGTATGAAGGCCTTTTCGGACTATGCCGTCGAAATAATTAATCAGACGAAGAATTCAAAGGACAGCATTGTAACGATACATATTCCTACAGTTGAAGATACTACATGTCTGATAGATCCGCAGTATACAATAGGTGAGCATGACATTACTGGACGTTCTGGTAACAAAGCAATGGCAGTCTGCTACGAAAAAGAAGGCGTAATAATAATTCCGGAAGAATAATGCAGGGCTATTCTACACTTCATAGAATTCCTTAAGATAATTGATAAATGACAGGATGTTCTTCTTAAGGATATAGTCTTTTTTATATATGATATACAGATTTCTGGACATTTTGTATTCAGGAAGAGAGAAGACGAGAATTCGCTTCTCTTTTTCCAGGTCAATAGCGGCTTTATGTGAGATAAGTGAGATTCCCATATTGCCGGCAACGAGATTCTTAATAGCTTCAGGATCATTGATTCTGGCAACAATGTTCAGGTCCTCTTCCTTGATGTTCAGGTCTTCAAGCAATCTGTCAGCGCGCTTCTGCGTTCCACTGCCAGATTCTCTGATAATAATTGGTTCCTTAAGGAGTTCCTCAATATCCATTGGGGAACTCTTTTTTAGATTAAGAAAGTGTTCGGTTACGGGAGTGATGATTACCATATTATCTTCGTAAAATGGAACGCAATTAAGTTTTTCATTATCGCAGTACATGCCTGTAAGTCCTATGGCGCACTTATCTTCAAGGACATCCTTGATTACTTCTGAACTGTCACTCTGGCGAATATTGAAATATGTATTAGGGCATATGTCGCTGAAGCCAGGCAGCACCTCCGGAAGAATATATGTAGAAGGAAGAGTTGATGCACTAATCTGTATAATGGTATTGCCATTATCTGACCATCTGTTAAGTAGCCCGTCTCGCAAGTCCAGAATGCTCGTAGCAAATTCATAGAATTCGACGCCTCGCGGGGTCAGTTCAAGATTCTTAGTAGATCTGATAATCAGCCTTGATTCAAGTTCTTCTTCCAATAATCGAATATGTGTACTTATTGTTGGCTGTGATATGAAGAGCTTCTGCGCAGCAACAGAGAAATTCTTATATTTAGCAACAGCTACAAATGACTGAAGTTGTTTGAAATCCATAGTAATTACCTTCCAAGCAGAGTCTTAAGTGCCTTAAGGGCTGTATCTATCTCATCATGTGTATTGGCAGGACCGAAGGAGAAGCGGATTGTTCCACCTGGATACGTACCAAGAGTTCTATGTGCCGCTGGAGCGCAATGCAGTCCGACTCTTGTCAGGATTCCCCATTCCTGCTCAAGTGCATATGACAATTGTGCCATCTCATGATTAGGTGTAACAATCGAGACAACTGGAACCCTGGAATTGATATCAGACCTTCCAACTATATGTATCAGATCAGTTGAAGCCTCAAGCTCCTTAACACCTTTGAGCATATGTTCTGTCAGAGTCATCTCATGTGTTCTGATGTCTGCGATACCTGTCTCAAGTAACCACCTAAGTGATGCGTTGAGACCAATAATTCCAGGAAGATTAAGTGTACCTGCTTCGAAGCGGTCTGGCATAAACTCGGGGATATCTTCAGTATGACTAATGCTTCCAGTACCGCCCGATATAAGCGGAGTAAGTCTGTTAACAAGGCTATCCTTAATTATGAATCCACCTGTTCCCTGCGGTCCCATAAGGCTCTTGTGTCCAGTAAAACAAAGCGCATCTATATTCATATCCTTCATATCAATATTAAGAATACCTGCAGTCTGTGCACTATCAAGAATAAAGACAAGATTGTGCTTTTTACAGATATGCCCGATATCACTAATTGGAAGGACTGTACCGCATACGTTGCTGGCGTGAAGCATAATAACAGCCCTAGTGTTGCTGCGGATTAAAGGTTCGACCAATGTAACATCAAGGGATCCATCATTCATACATGGAATACGATCAAAAGATATGCCGTTCTCACTGAGCTGAACCAGCGGACGCATGACAGCATTGTGCTCCATGGAAGACACGAGTACGTGATCACCCGGCTGCAGAAGTCCTTTGATTATGATGTTAAGGCTCTCTGTTATATTCTTGGTAAAAACAACATTCTTGGGGTCTTCGCCATTGAATAGACTACACAGAAGCTCGCGTGTATCAAATATAAGCTCTTCTGTCTTATATGCACCATCATAGCAGCCACGATTAATGTTCGTACCAATATTATTAATATAGTCAGTCATTGCGCTTGCGACGCAAGGTGGCTTGGGAAATGATGTGCTTGAGTTGTCAAAGTATATGTTATTCATCTGAATCCTCCAATATATAGTATATTAACACAATTATTGGAAATATTGATATATGTATTATAAATATTAATAAAACGAAATGGACTATATTATCGATTGGATATATGATTTTGTATGAAGGAGGGAATCAAAATGAATACAAAGAATGAGAAAATCACGATAATTATTGCAGCAGCCGTTATAGGCGTAATAGCATCAGTACTTGTGTACTTCGGTAATCCTGCCAATATGGGATTCTGTATTGCATGCTTTCTAAGAGACACAAGCGGTGCACTTGGTCTTCATAAGGCAGAACCAGTGCAGTATATCCGCCCAGAGATTATTGGACTTGTACTTGGAAGCTTTATTATGGCATTTACCAGGAAAGAGTTTTCGGTAAGAGGTGGAAGTGCTCCTGTGACAAGATTTTTACTTGGTGCATTCGCTATGATTGGATGCCTGATGTTCCTTGGATGTCCATTTAGAACAATACTTCGTCTTGCAGGTGGAGATCTTAATGCAATATGGGGACTGCTTGGATTTATACTTGGAATTGTTGCAGGTATATTTTTCCTTAATAAGGGATACTCTTTAAAGCGTACTTACAAGCAGCCTGTGGCAGAAGGATTTATATTCCCTGTTATACAGGTGGCGATGCTTATTCTGGTCATTGTCGCTCCAGCAATTATTATGTTCACACCTGAGGGTGCTGGCCCAGGTGCAAAGCATGCGGCTATTATTATAAGCCTGGCAGCAGGACTTATTGTCGGTGCTCTTGCACAGAGAACGAGATTGTGTATGATTGGTGGTATCAGAGACTTCATCCTTTTTAGGGAGAGTAAGCTGTTAATAGGATTTGTTGTAATACTCGTAAGCGCGCTTATATGTAATCTTGCACTTACAGGTGCTGGTCTTGGAACATTCTTCAAGCTTGGATTTGCTGAGCAGCCTATTGCTCACACAGATGCTTTGTGGAATGCACTCGGAATGATTCTTGCTGGATTAGCGTGTACACTTCTTGGTGGATGTCCGCTTCGTCAGCTGGTTTTATCAGGAGAAGGTAACACAGATAGTGTTATAACTGTATTAGGACTTATCGCAGGTGCAGCCTTTGCACACAACTTTAAGCTTGCATCAAGTGCTGACGGACCTACACTGAATGGTAAGATTGCGGTAGTGGCTGGTCTGGTAGTTGTATTAATTATTGCAACAGCTAATACTTTTAGGAATAATAAGGAGTAGAGTATGAGTAAGATTATTGATGCCAGAGGTTTGTCATGTCCTGAGCCAGTTATTATGACGCGAAAGGCAATGACAACAGGTGACAGTGAGTATGAAGTGATAGTTGACAATGTAGTTTCCAGAGAGAATGTGACAAGATATGCCACTCACCAGGGATACAATGTTGATGTTACAGAAGCAGATGGAGAGTATCATCTCATAATAAAGAAATGAATCAGTATATAGCAACCTTCTATTCTCATTTTGGTGCGGTGAGATACAAGAAAATGTGTGATAAGTCAGGATGTATCGCCAGGGTAATGCCGGTTCCACGAACACTCAGTTCTTCATGTGGCACGTGCGTGTCATACGAAGGAGACAGATATATCATTGATGATAATTACCTGGATGAGCTGGAGCAGATTGTCATAGTTACGTCTGATGGATATGAAGCTGTCTATGCTTCGGAGGATTAATAATGGAAAATGATGTAAGACTAACCAAGCTGGCAAGCTGCGCGGGATGTGGGGCCAAGGTTGGTGCAGGGACACTGGCCAGAATGCTTGATGGCTTTAAGACACTGGAAGATCCAAGACTGATAGTTGGATATGATAAGAGTGATGATGCCAGCGTGTATGTCATAGACTCCGAGACAGCACTAATATCAACTACGGATTTTTTTCCGCCAATAGTTGACGATCCGTATCTGTTCGGGCAGATTGCAGCAGCCAATGCACTTAGTGATGTATATGCAATGGGAGGAGAGCCAAGGCTTGCACTGAATGTTCTCTGCCTTCCTGAGAAGATGGATAAG
This sequence comes from Lachnospiraceae bacterium, assembly GCA_045641365.1. Classification (GTDB taxonomy): domain Bacteria; phylum Bacillota; class Clostridia; order Lachnospirales; family Lachnospiraceae; genus Colinaster. The sequence goes on along the minus strand of JAZUGT010000012.1, from coordinate 23,954 downwards.
GATACGGTTCACGAGATATTAAGAGGTGGTTATGACAAGGCATATGAAGCGGGTGCAATAATAACAGGCGGGCATACAATCAATGGTGCGGAGCCTATATATGGCCTTGCAGTATCCGGCTTTGTACATCCGGATAGAGTTCTGATTAACAGCAATGCCAGGCCAGGAGATGTTCTTATTCTGACTAAGAAGTTAGGAGTAGGGATACTGACAACAGCTTCTAAGGCGGATCTTGTATCAGATTCGACTATGGAATGTGTCTATAGACAGATGGCAACACTTAACAAGGCAGCAAGGGATATAATTGTGAAGTATCCTGTTAACAGCTGCACTGATGTGACTGGATTTTCACTTATGGGACACAGTTATGAGATGTCTCAGGGAAGTAACTGTACTATTCATATTGAAGCTATGAAAGTTCCGTACTTTGAGGATGCATATGAGATGGCACAGATGGGATTTATTCCAGCAGGAGCTTACCGTAATCGGGAGTACGTGGGTGATCATGTTCAGATATCTGAAGAAGTAACGCTTGCAATGACAGACATTCTATTTGATCCACAGACCAGTGGTGGACTGCTAATCTCTGTTCCCAAGGAGCAGGCAAGTGGATTGTTAGAGGAATTACAGCAGGTAATTCCAGAAGCCACAGTTATAGGATATGTCACTGAATTTACTGATAAAAACATTTTAATAGAATAATGAATGAATTGATGGCCGGCTTATGTCGGCCATTATTTGATTAAAGACTTAACCAGTCATATTTGATATAATAATGCTGTATATCGCAAAAGACTGAGCTATAAGATTATCAGGGATAATTACTATGAAAGAAATTAGAACAGAGGACGCAGTAGGACATGTGCTGTGTCATGACATAACACAGATAATTAAGGGAGTCACCAAGGATGCAATCTTTCGCAAGGGCCACATAGTTACTGAGGAGGATATCCCGGTGCTACTAAGTGTGGGCAAGAAGAATCTATATGTCTGGGAGAAGGATGAAAATCTTCTTCATGAAGATGAAGCTGCACAGATTCTCTATGATATATGCGCATCTAAGAATATGCATGGGACAGACATTAAGGAAGGCAAGATAGAGCTTTTAGCGGATGTAGATGGTGTACTTCTTATCGACAGGGAGAAGCTTAACAGTATCAACTCTCTCGGTCAGATGATGATAGCGAGCAGACACGGTGGGTTTCCTGTGAAAAAGGGCGATAAGCTTGCGGGAACAAGAGTAATCCCACTTGTTATTGAGAAGGAGAAGATGGAGGCTGCCCGACATATTGGTAGTGGTGAGCCAATCTTTACATTGGAACCATATAAGCTTAAGACGGCAGGAGTTGTCACAACAGGAAGCGAAGTCTACGAGAATCGTATAGAAGATACATTCACACCGGTCATTATTGATAAGCTGACTGAATATGGTATTAGCGTGACGAAGCATTCTATATGTACGGATAATCATGAGGATATTACATCTGAGATTAATGAGATGCTTAATGCAGGCGTAGATATGGTAATCTGCACTGGCGGAATGAGTGTTGACCCTGATGATAAGACACCACTTGCAATTAAGAATGTAGGAACAGATATTGTTACATATGGAGCACCAGTACTACCAGGTGCAATGTTCTTATTATCTTATAAGAATGATGTACCAGTGCTTGGTCTTCCGGGATGTGTAATGTATGCAAAAAGGACGATTTTTGATCTTGTTCTTCCAAGAATTGCTGCGGGAGTAAGAATATCAGCTGAAGATATTAACCGACTTGGAGAGGGAGGATTATGTCTTTCATGTCCTGTTTGTAATTATCCTAATTGTGGCTTTGGAAAGGGTGTATGATATATGGCTGAATTTACGCACTTCAATGAGAATAACGAAGCAGTAATGGTAGATGTGAGCAGTAAGAACGATACAGTCAGGGAAGCCCGGGCGACCGGACGAATATATATGAGTTCTGAGTGCTACAGAATGATTGTTGATAAGAATATGGAAAAGGGGGATGTTCTTGGTGTTGCAAGAATTGCCGGAATCATGGGAGCCAAGAGGACACCAGAGCTCATTCCACTATGTCATACTCTTAATCTGTCCAAGGTTGAGATTGAATTCGAACTGGATGACAAGTGTATAACAGTAATCTGCAAGGCAAAAACTGTTGGAAAAACAGGTGTAGAGATGGAAGCACTCACAGGCGTTCAGATTGCGCTACTTACAATATATGATATGTGCAAAGCTGTTGATAAGAATATGCACATGGAAGACATCCATCTATGTGAGAAAAGCGGTGGGAAGAGTGGAGAGTTCGTATATCAGAGCAGGTAACTTAAGGTGACAGTATTATGTGTATCGGAGTAAACGGTGAAGGATTGTTATAATAGAGAGATTAACTATCTAAGAATATCAGTTACTGACCGCTGTAATCTCAGGTGTAACTACTGCATGCCACAGGATGGAATAGAATGTGTCTCAATGGATGAGATACTTTCATTCGAGGAGATTACTGCAGTATGTAAGCAGGCAGTCAGACTCGGAATTACCAGACTAAAGGTTACGGGTGGAGAACCACTTGTCAGAAGAGGCATAGCTAAGCTTATTAAGATGTTACATGAGATAGATGGTATTGAGCAGGTCACCATGACCACCAATGGTATATTATTGGCTAATCATATAGACGAACTGGTTGCCAGTGGACTGGACGCGGTTAACATAAGTATTGATTCGATGGATGAAGACAGATATCGTCAGGTGACTCGAGGAGGAGAACTTGTTCAGGCATTAAGTGGACTGGATGCTGCGATTGATTCGGGGATAAAGGTTAAGGTTAATACCGTGCTGTATCCTGGGAATGATTGGAAACTGTTGGTTGCAATCGCGAAGGATAAGCCTGTAGACGTAAGATTTATTGAGACAATGCCGATTGGAGAAGGAAGGGAATATTCAGGGGTTTTCATGGAAGACATCCAGCAGTATTTCGACAGACAGGGCATTGAACTTAAGACAGATTACAATATACATGGAAATGGACCTGCCATATATTACAAGCCCGCAGGTTATAGAGGACATATAGGAATCATAGCCCCAATACATGGCAAGTTCTGTGGCAGCTGCAACCGAATCCGACTGACATCTACAGGAATGGTGAGGCCATGTCTGTGCTTTGATGAGATGATAGATATTAAGAAATGCGTTCGTGAGGGAACTGGCGTGGATATTTACGAAGCCCTGAAGAGGGCAATTTTAGCAAAGCCTAAGGAGCACAGATTTCTTGAAGGTGATTATATAAGTGGCATGGAGTGTATGTCAGGTATAGGCGGCTAAAGAGGTTTGATATGGGAACAATTAAGGGAATCTGTACAAGTGAAGAAAGAGGAACGGCAAAAACGTCCATTCCACAGGCCAGACTAATTGCAGATTATGGAATTGAAGGTGATGCACATGCAGGCAACTGGCATAGGCAGGTCAGTCTATTGTCGTATGAGAAGATTGAAGAATTCAAAGCCCAGGGCGCAGAGGTTGTGCCAGGAAGCTTCGGAGAGAATCTCATCATTGAAGGCTTTGATCTAAGAAGCCTTCCAGTCGGGTCAAGAATGAAGACAGGTGACGTCATACTTGAGATTACGCAGATTGGTAAGGAGTGCCATTCACACTGCAAGATATTCAGTCAGATGGGTGATTGTATTATGCCACGAGAAGGTATTTTCGCTAAGGTAATATCAGGTGGAGTGATTAACGCTGGAGATGAAATAGAACTGGTCGCATATGAAGGTGACAGGGCGCTTACGGCAGCAGTTATTACTCTTAGTGACAGAGGATATGCCGGCGAGACAGAGGATATAAGCGGGCCAATTCTAGCTGAAGAATTGAGAAAAGCCGGTTATGAGATTGTGGAGATGCTTATTCTTCCTGATGAGCAGCAGGTGATAAGTGATAATCTTATCAGGCTTGCAGATCAGAGGCAGGTCAATCTGATTATGACTACAGGTGGAACAGGCTTCTCACCTAGAGACTGCACTCCTGAGGCGACGCTTGCAGTAGCAACAAGGAATGCTCCGGGAATTGCGGAGGCAATAAGGGCGGGCTCTATGCAGATTACGAGAAGAGCAATGCTTTCAAGAGAGGTGTCGGTTATCAGAAACCAGACACTTATAGTTAATCTTCCAGGTAGTCCCAAGGCTGTCAGCGAGAGCCTTGAACTTGTGCTGGATGAACTCGAGCACGGAGTTAAGATTCTCTTAGGCAGAGATGGTGACTGTGCAAGGAAGAATTAGTATTAAGGGGAATGCTATAGTGAGTAATTGCAGGTACCATATAATAGCTGCCATGTTAGTGATAATTAGCTGTATGTGTGGATGCATGGGATACAATGAATCAGATAAGACGACTGTCACGCTATTTGCAGCAACCAGTCTTGGCGCATCAATGGATGAAATTATTGATATATACGAGGAGTCACATCCAACTGTGACAATTCAGAGGAATTATGACAGTTCGGGAACGCTTGCGACGCAGATAGCGGAGGGAGGAACTCAGTGTGATATATTTTTCTCTGCATCCGCGAAGCAGATGGATAGGTTGGACGATGAAGGGTTAATCGTTCCTTCAACAAGGACGAATATACTGAGTAATAAGCTGTGTGTTGTAACATATCCTGGCAGCAGTACAAAAGTGACTGGGCTTAAGGATATGAGCATGGCAACGTCATTAGCAATAGCAGGCGAATCGGTTCCTGCTGGGGATTATACACGAAAGGCGCTGCTTAACATAGGGATTATCAGGGCTTCAGAGGAGACTTCGGGAATCACCTCAGATGAGATATCAAAGGCTCTTGGAGGTGTAGAGATTAACGAATGTTCCAATGTCGGAGCAGTAGTTACTGCCATTTCGGAACATTCTAATGAAGTTGGGACAGTGTATTATTCCGATATCTATGGGCGTGTGGATCGATTAGAGATTATAGAGATGATTCCTACGGAACTGACAGGAGAAATAGTATATCCTGCGGCTCAGGTGAAATGTAGTATAACTGACGTGGCCAGGGAACAGGCGGCCAGGGAATTTCTTGAATATCTCAGTTCGGATGAGGCTGGAAGAATTTTTGAAAAACATCAATTTGAATTAGTTAACCAGAACAGTGTGGAGAATTAATGGGAGCATTTCTTGATTTTATACAGGGGCTTGACTGGAGTCCATTAATAATATCAATAAAGACAGGATTAGTAGCAACAATAATATGCTTTTTTATGGGTCTGTATGCGGCTGCAAGGGCTGTTAAGAGTGGCCCCTGTTTTCGGGCAATTATGGATGGCATACTCTCGCTTCCTATGGTCGTTCCACCTACAGCTGTTGGCTTCTTTCTGCTTCTGATATTCAGCAGACGAAGAACGGTTGGTGGATTTCTATTCAATACTTTTAGTATCTCAGTGGTTCAGACATGGATTGGATGTATCATTGCAGCAGCTGTTATTGCATTTCCTCTTATGTATAGAAATGCAAGAGCTGCATTTGAACTGGTAGATTCCAATCTTGTATATGCAGCCAGAACGCTTGGTCTTTCTGAGGTAAAGATATTCTGGCGAATAATTGTTCCCAATGCTGCACCTGGGCTGGTATCGGGTACAATTCTAACATTTGCGAGAGCACTTGGAGAGTTTGGTGCCACTTCCATGCTGGCTGGAAATATAGCAGGTAAGACAGGAACCATATCGCAGAAGATAGCAATGGTTATTCAGGATGGAGATTTTATGACAGCAGGGTTCTGGACAGGTATTGTGATGATATGCGCCTTTATAATTGTTGTTGTCGTCAATCTGATATGTCATAAGACTAAGAGGAAGTGGTAGATGGAACTTATTGTTGATATTAGGAAAAAACTGGACGACTTTAGCCTTGATGTCTCATTTATCAGCAACGAATCAGTGACAGCAATCTTAGGAGCATCTGGCTGCGGAAAGAGCCTGACCCTTAAGTGTATTGCAGGGATTGAAGTTCCGGATGAGGGAAGAATTGTTCTGGATGGCAGAGTCCTTTTTGATTCGGGTCAGGGGATTAATCTTCCCCCACAGAAAAGAAACGTCGGTTATATGTTTCAGGACTACGCGCTATTTCCCAATATGACAGTAAGGGGTAATATAGAGATTGCACTTAGTAGTAGCATATCATTAGATGGACTTTTGGAGCGATTCCAGTTATTGGAAGTAGCTGATCAGTATCCTTCATCACTTTCAGGAGGTCAGAAGCAGAGAGTTGCCATGGCCAGGATGCTTGCGGCAAAGCCTGAGATGATTCTGCTGGATGAGCCATTTTCTGCGCTTGACAGTCATATGAGATGGCAGATAGAAAATGAAGTAAAACAGACGATAGAAGAGGCAAGGATTCCAACGATTTTCGTCTCACATGATAGAGATGAAGTATATAGATTAAGCGATTGCTCCGGAGTAATGTCTGATGGAACAATGAAAGGCATTATGGCCACGAGGGCACTGTTCGAGAATCCTGAGACAAGGAGTGCAGCTATAATTACGGGCTGTAAGAATATTGCTAAAGTAGTGCGGACAGATGTGCGCAGAGTAAGTGTTTTGGATTGGGGAGTTGAGTTGGATACAGCAGCGCCAGTTCCCTTTGATGAAGGCTATATAGGGATAAGAGCGCATTCATTCAGGGCAGGCAGCACATCTGATTGTAGCAGTAACTGCCTGATACCAGAGGATTATGAGGTGATAGAAGAGCCTTTTGAATGGACGGTATCATTCAGACCGGTTAAGGCTTCTACGCGAATACAATGGAAGGTAAGTAAGGAAGTGTGGAATCACAACAGGGATGCATTTCCAACTATGTTATGCATAAGGCCAGAGGATATTATGCTGCTTAAGGAGTGATACTTTGAGATTAGAGGAGTTAATAAGCATATGCACTAACAACAGGAAAGAGATCTGCTTTGTTGGTGGAGGTGGAAAGACCACACTTATGTATCTGTTAGCTGACAGGATATCGGCAACAGGAATGAAAGTTCTTGTGGCAACTACAACTCACATAATTAAGCCCAACTCATGCTATGCAGTCAATGCGGATGAGGTCAGAAGCCTATGGAGTGATGGATGTTATGCTGTGGTAGGAGAAGTTGATAAAGCCAACTCAGATAAGCTCATTTTTCCGAAAGAAGAGTTATATAATGACCTTAAGCGGGAAGCAGATGTGATTCTCCTTGAGGCTGATGGTGCCAGGCGACTACCTTGTAAGATTCCGGCTAAATATGAACCTGTAATAAGTGACGACTGCGATTGTGTCATAGGCGTAATGGGTATGTCTGCTATGGGCAAGAAGCTAAGGGACTGTTGTTTCAGATATAGAGAAGAAGGGACATGGTTGGGGACCAGCCCAGAATCAGTAATGACTGTTGATATTGCAGTAAAGCTTCTGTCGTCTGAATATGGAAGTAGGAAATCTGTCGGAAGCAGGGAGTACTATGTTGTGTTGAATCAATGTGATAATGAGAAACTGCAATATGAGGCAGACAGGATTGCTGAAAAACTCAGCGACAGCTATGGTATCAAGGCAGTATGCTGTCAGCTCAGACAGATATAGTAAAGGGGTATAAGTGAGAGAATTATACAATGCCATTGCAAGATACAGGGATAATAGAGACTGTATTGTTGTTACAGGAATAAGTGGAGATATTGAGGGAAATGAGGCTCTGGTCGCAGGCCAGGAGTTCGTATATAGTACATTCAGGGAAGGAGTACTGACAGGCTGCGCAGATGACTTACTTAAGGTTGAATCTGCTAAGATAGTTGATACTGTGGCTGGAAGTGTCTTCGTAGAGCGACTGAATGCCAGAGAGAGAATAATTGTATGCGGAGCAGGAACGGTTGGGCAGGAGGTAGTTAAGCTTGCCAAGCTACTTGGACTTACAGTAATTGTTCTTGAGGACAGGTGCGAGTTTGCGGATATTGCAGGTAATCTTGGTGCAGACAAGGTGTACTGTAAGGAGTTTGCGGATGGACTTAAGGAACTTGAGCAGATGGAGCATGACTATTATGTAGTTGTGACAAGAGAGCACAGATATGATAAGGTATGTCTCGAGCATATATTAAGAGGTAAGCATCAGTATGTTGGCATGATGGCCAGTAGAAACAGAGCTTCAATTCTTAAGGACGCGCTTAGTAGTGAGGGCTTTAATGATAATGAGGTCGATGCAATTCATTCACCAATTGGTATTGGGATTAATGCCGAGACACCAGCTGAGATTGCTGTATCGATAATGGCTGAGATAATTAAGATTAAGAATGAATCGGTAAAAAGTGAAGGATATAAGGGAGAGATTCTTGAGGAACTCTGTGGAGGACGCATGAGTGAGCGAATGGTGCTAGCTACGATTGTTAAGAGGGTCGGCTCCACTCCAAGAGACGTAGGTACCAAGATGATCATATATGAAAATGACAGTAATGTCGGTTCTATTGGTGGCGGATGGATAGAGGCAGAAGTCATTAAGGCTGCTAAGAATATGTTCTTAACAGATGTAAGAAGTGTGCTGTACGAGGCAGATAAAGAATCAAGAGACGCTGTGTTATGCGGAGGATATGAGACAATATATCTGGAGATGATAGGATGAAAGATAACAGAATTGTAATAGTAAGAGGCGGTGGAGATCTTGCAACAGGATCTATACACAGATTATGGGCTTCGGGCTTTAAGGTGATTGTACTTGAGACAGATGCACCTGCAGCAATAAGAAGACAGGTATCGGTCTGCGAGGCTGTGTATAGTGGTGAGACTAAGATAGAAGGTATGTGTGCAAAGCTGGTTACTGATATTAAGGAGGCGGAAGCTATTCTTAATGAAGGAAAGGTTCCAGTTATTATAGACCCTGCAGGAGAATCTATTCGACAGATAGATCCGCTTGTCGTTGTTGATGCAATAATGGCTAAGAAGAATCTTGGAACAGTTATGGATATGGCGCCTGTGACAATCGCTCTGGGGCCAGGCTTTGAAGCCGGTATTGATGTTAACTATGTTGTTGAGACGAAAAGAGGTCATGATCTTGGAAGGATAATCAGAAGCGGACGGGCGGTAGAGAATACAGGTATTCCAGGTAATATAGGTGGATATTCCAGCGAGCGTGTTATGAAATCACCCTCAGCAGGTGAGTTTATTGCATGTAAGAATATAGGTGACATTGTAGCGCAGGATGAATTAATTGCAGAAGTAGTTGGATCAGATGGAAGCAGATCTGAAGTAAGAACCAGGATACCAGGAATATTAAGAGGAGTACTCAAAAGTGGCTATCAGGTGACGGAAGGATTTAAGGTGGCAGATGTAGATCCGAGAATTGAAGAATTGAAGAACTGCTTTACAATTTCTGATAAGGCAAGATGTATAGCGGGTAGTGTTCTTGAATTATGTATATGTGCGTTCAGAGAATAGAAAAAGGTATCATGCGTTGGCATGATACCTTTTCTTCATTAGTAAAATAGAATATATTCCCTAGGCTTCATCCTTTGGAAGAACTATGTTGAGCAGAATTGCAACCATAGCTGCAGGAACAATACCTGAACCACCAAATATAAGCTGGATGAGCTGTGGAGCATTGGAAAGAATTGCTGCATTGGCACCCATTCCGTATCCAACACCTAGAGCAACAGAAACAATTGTAAGATTGCGACCAGTAATAGGTGTCTTAGTTATCAGCTGTATACCACTAACAACAATGGATGAGAACATAAACACTGCTGCGCCACCAAGTACCGACTGAGGCATAATGGATACTAATGCACCAAGCTTTGGACACAGACCACACAGAATAAGGAAGATAGCACCTGTTGCAAGTGCGAATCTGTTAACAACCTTGGTCATCGCAACAAGTCCAACATTCTGACTAAATGAAGTATTAGGAAGTACACCGAAGATGGCTGCAAGGCTTGATCCAAAACCATCACACATTACACCACCAGAAAGCTCCTTGTCAGTTGCTTCACGGTTGAGACCACCCTCCATAACACCGGAGATATCACCAACTGTTTCTACGGCGGTTACGATAAACATAATTAATACTGGGATAATTGCTCTGATATCAAATATAGGCTTTACAGGCATAATCTTTGGAATAGCAAACCAGGATGCATCAGCTATTTTACTCCAGTTGATTACCCAGCTCTTAGTATATTCAACACCTTCTGCATCGATGCCAGTTTTACCGAGTACAAAGCTCATTATCAGGGCAGCCAGGTAACCGCAAATGATTCCTAACAGAATGGACGATGAACTTGCGAATCCCTTGGTACCATGCTTGAAGACAAGAATCATAATAAGTACGAATAATGCTAAGAAGATGTTCTCAAGTGAACCGAAGTCCTTGGCATTATTACCACCACCGAATGAGTTAATACCAACTGATATAAGACTAAGTCCGATAGAAAGAACTACTGTACCTGTAACAACAGGTGGAAAGAACTTTCTGAGTGGCTTAAGGAAGAAACCAAGAATTCCTTCGAAGATACCACCTATTATAGATGCTCCCATAATAGCGCCATATGCCAGAACGCCACCGCCCATAGTAGCGGCGACAGAGTTGAATACTCCAATAAATCCGGATGAGGTTCCCATTATAATAGGTACCTTACCACCAACAGGTCCTATAGAGAACAACTGGACGAGTGTTACAATACCAGCGATTAGCATTGCATTCTGAAGAAGACTTAACTGAAGGTCTGCAAAGTCTCCACCTGCCAGGCCACAAGCGCCTGTAATAATAAGAAGTGGAGTTAAGTTACCTACGAACATAGCAAGAACATGCTGAAGTCCAAGTGGAATGGCCTGCGAAAGAGGCATCTTTCCGTCAAGCTTAAATGCTTCTTCTGAGAGCGTGAGTTTGTTTTTCATTGTGATAAATTGTCCTTTCTAAAAATGTTAAAAATATATAGAATACCCTTTACTTAACTGAACCCATAGCAATCTGCTCAGGAGTAATTGGCAGTTCTCTGTGCCATGTACCTGTTGCACGGTAGATTGCATGTGCAAGAGCAGGAGCAGGAGTATTGATTACTATCTCGCCAATTGACTTGGCACCAAAAGGTCCTGTTGGCTCAAAGCTGTGCTCAAATTCTACTTTGAGATTACCCATATCAAGTCTTGTTGGAAGCTTATACTGCATAAATGATGACTCGATTGGTCTGCCCTTTTCATTATATGTTATGTTCTCATACAGAGTATGACCAATTCCCTGCACAATTCCACCTTCCGCCTGGATACGCGCCAAGGCAGGATTGATTGGTATTCCGCAGTCAACAACCGACATGAAATCCAGAATAGTAACAACACCTGTGCGCTTATCAAGCTCTATCTCTACCATTCCGACCATGAAAGGTGGAGGAGATACTGGCGAAGAATGAGAGGCTGATGCCTGTGGAACGATATCATTATTAAGCTGTGACTTAGTGCCAATCTCTGTTATTGATACCGACTGTTCTGTATTGATTCTTCTTAACTGGCCTTCTTCAAATACAATCTCTTCCTCACTGCAATCCATAAGTCCTGCAGCAATAGAACACATACGCTTCTTAAGATCTGTACATGCCTTCTCTACGGCCTTACCAGTAAGATACGTTGTTGATGAAGCATATGAACCTGAATCATATGGAGAAGCATCAGTATCTGCTCCGAAGACAGTTACGTCATCAACTGAGCAATCCATACATTCAGCCACCATCTGGGCAAGAATAGTATCGCACCCAGTTCCCATATCGGCAGCACCAATCATTAATGTATAGGTACCATCATCGTTAAGCTTGACTGTTGCCGAACCGACATCAAGATTGGATATACAAGAACCCTGCATAGCCATTCCTATGCCAGCGCATCGTACTTTGCCATTGCCCATATCACGTACTGGATATTTTTTGTCCCATTCAAACATTTCCTTGCAATGAGCAAGACACTTGTCGAGTGCGCATGCACTTGCAATCTCATTATAATAAGCAGGCATCAACATGCCTTCCTTAAGCATATTCATCTCACGGATTACTGTTGGATCCATGTGAAGCATCTCGGCCAGCTCATTGACAGTTGACTCGAGTGCAAAAATTCCCTGTGTTGCACCATAACCACGATATGCTCCAGCTGCCATTGTATTGGTATATACAACATCATAATTAAATCTGTGAGCCTCAAGGCTTCCGGTATACATTGGGATGGACTTATGTCCTGACAGACCAACGGTTGTTGGGCCATGCTCTCCGTATGCTCCACTATTGGAAAGAGTATATATATCAAGAACTCTGATCTTACCTTCCTTGCTGGCACCAAGCTTAACCCTTACTTCCATCTCGTGGCGTGGAGAACCTGCAATCTGGGACTCTTCACGAGTGAAAACTATCATTGCAGGACGTCCAGTCTTCATGGTAACAAAAGCAGGATATACTTCACTGACAGCAGTCTGCTTAGCTCCAAAGCCGCCACCTATACGAGGCTTCTCGACTCTGATCATATTCTTAGGTATTCCGAGTGCGTGAGACAGAATACGACGTACATGGAATACAATCTGTGTTGAAGATATAACATGAAGTCGTCCATATCTGTCATAACTGGTATAGGTTCTGAAGGTCTCCATCATAGCCTGATTACACGCTTTGGTATGGTATGTTCTGTCAAGAACGATATCACAGTCAGCCATGATACCATCTACATCACCATGTTCACTGAGCTCACTTGCAACAAGGTTACGTCTGTTAGTCCCGCCTACTTCGCAAGGAGCAAGCCAGTTATCTTCCGGATGAACCAGTATCGGATTATCCTTGGCTGTTCTGAAGTCAAGAACTGGCTCAAGCACGTCATATGTCACTTTAATTAACTTAAGTGCTTTATCAGCAGCCTTCTCATCCTCAGCTGCAATAATAGCTACGACATCACCTACACAATGAACGTGACGATCAATGATTAGTCTGTCATATGGTGAAGCTTCAGGATATGTCTGGCCTGCATTGGTAAAACGATTATTAGGGACATCTTCCCATGTAAATATATCAACAATACCTGGTACCATCCTGGCCACCTTAGTATCAATCGTCTCAACTATGGCATTGGCATGTGGACTCCTGAGTAACTTAACAACCAGGGCATTATCAGGTACTACATCCTTAGTGTACACGGGCTTACCAAGAAGGAGCTGCATGGCGTCTTTCTTACGGACGGACTTATTAATTGCTTTATAATCTCTATGTTCCATATCAAATCTCCTTATCTTGAATTGCGACTGTCAAGATATGCGCGAATACCTCTAAGCTGACCTTCATAACCACTACATCTGCAGAGATTGCCTGATAGAAATTGTCTAATCTCATCATCGGTTGGGTCAGGATTCTCTCTAAGTAATGCAATGGTGTTCATTACAAAACCTGGATTGCAGAAGCCGCACTGGTCAGCGCCCTGGTCGGCAATAAAGCCAACGAATTCACTCGCCTCATCCTGAAGCCCCTCAAGAGTCGTAACATTGTGGCCATTAGCACGGATTGCAAGAGTCGCACATGATAATATAGGTGTGTCATCAAAAAGAACGGTACATAATCCGCAGTTTGTTGTCTCGCATCCACACTTTACACTGTAGCAATTGTGGTTACGAAGAAAGTCGAATAATGTAAGATCAGGATCAATCTGATCAATAACTTTTCTACCATTAAGTGTAAGTGTTATATCCATCACATCAATCCTCCTAATCTGATAAGATTTCTCTCAGTTAAAACACTGACAAGAGATGTTCTATATGCTGCACTACCACGGATATTGCCAGATGTTGGAACAATCTTACTCAGCTCATCAGCAAAAGCAGCAGCTGATTCAGTAGTTATTCCATTAGAAAGAATACCGCTTTCATCTGTATACAGACGTGCTCTTCCAGGTCGCGCGCCTATGACTACTTTAATCTTGTCATCAACAATACTTGTAGCACATGTAAGAGCAGGAAAATCGGTTCGCTGAATACGAACACAGTCGTATACACACTTACAAGGGGTCTTCTTGACTATTATGTTAACCAGAATGTCGTTGTCGTATTTCATCTTAGAGAAATCGTTCATAGACACGATTCCACCCTTGTATAACTCAACATAGCTGTCAAGCGCAAGAAATAAGGTAAGAACATCGGAAAAACCAAAACGTCCCCAGATGCTTCCGCCTACAGTTGCCAGATTCCTGAACTGGACACCGATGATATCTCTAAGTGCATCAGAAAATGCACCGCAGGTGTATGTGTTAAGGGCTTCATTTTTCTCGAGATCCCTGAGAGTGACCATAGCACCAATCTTAAACTGGTTATCATCTTCCTCGATTATATCAAGACCAAGTCCGGATATATCGATTGCTGTATTGTAGCTGGGAGTTCCAAGCCTTGCCCAGAGCATTCCTGCTATTATCTTGTTGTTCTTAGCCTGATTAAGTGTGTATGCTTCTTCAAGACTTTCTGCTTTAACATATTTCTGGAAAGTAATCATTAACTGCTCCTATACGAACTGCTTTGAATTGTGATGTATTACGCTTTATTCATTGTACTAAATTTGTTTGATTTTTGAAATGCATTTTGCTATCATTTCGATAGAATTTTACGGAGAAAATGGTGTGAAAACTATCTAATATGAAAGAGATTAAGATTGGACTAGTGGTTATGGCATCCGGACTTGGAAAGAGATTTGGCAGTAACAAGCTTATGGCGCTTCTGGATGGTAAGCCACTTGTCAGATGGATTATTGATAATACAGATGGACTATTCGACAGACGTGTTGTAGTTACGCGCAGTCAGGAGGTAGAGGAGCTGTGCCAGAGTGCAGGGATAGACTGCATATACCATACATGTCCTAATCGTAACGATACAATTAGAATCGGATTGAATGCACTAAAGGATGATGTTGATTACTGCTTCTTCGTGCCGGGCGATCAGCCGTTAATTGGAAGAGACACAATCATCAGGCTGATTGATGAGGCAAAGAATTGCGAAGGACTGATTGTTCGCCCAGGCTATGGAGATACTGCAGGTGCTCCAGTTGGATTTCACAGTGCTTTTTACGATGAGCTGCTTACATTACCTGAAGGTGCCAGAGGAAGCCTGGTAGTTCGTAACAATGAGTCAAGGCTACGGATAGTAAGCATTGGCAGGGAGTGTGAGCTATGGGACGTTGATACCATAGAGGACTTTAACCGGGTGCGGGAGGTGCTGGGTCAGAGATAATCTATATGACGGAGTAAAGGTTTGTTTTGATGATGGGGGATAATAAATGTTAAAATATGAATTTGAGGGTGGACATGAATCGAGGGCGCTCTATGAAGAGGCTTTCTATATAACGGCATATTATAATGCAATGCTTAAGAATCCAGGGAAGAAAGCTCATTCTATACTAAAGACTTTGCTTGGAATGGTTGTATATGGGTGTGTGATGTTAGTTGCGGGTATTATTATTTGGTTAGTGAGTTCTTTCAGAATTCTTCCACCTGTGCTAATTACGGCAGGAGTCTTAGTGTTATGCGTTTTTCTGAAAAGCTATCTGTCATATAGAAGAATTATAATGTCATCGATGGAAGATAAGAAGCATAAGCAATACACTATATCTGAGACGGGAATTGCATTTAAAGATGATGAAAAAGAGATGGCAACAGAGTGGGATAATATTGCGTATGCTGTCATAAATGCTTATACAATCAGCTTTATGCCAAGAACTTTTAACAGTGTATTCTATGTGCTACCAGTTAGGTATGCTGATGAGATAAAAGAATATCTGCGTAAATGTGACAGGGCAGATATAATTGTAGATAACAGATAACTTGTGGGGGCCAGTAATATTAATGTGCCAGAATAGATTGCTAACTTATACTTATACTTGGGAAGAATACCGATGATTAATTCTATAATATTTACAGTTACAATTATGCTTGGATATATGATGATTGGTTTTGCATTGAGCAAATGCAAAATGGTTGTTGTATCTCATGCAAAAAGTATGTCAGCGATACTAATATACATTTTAGGTCCGGCAATGATTATTAATTCGTTTCTGGGATTAGAATATTCTAAAGACAGCATAGCGAGAATAGGGAAGTTTTTTCTTGTATCACTTTTTGTTCAGATAGTATTCTTTGTGATTCTCTATTTGGTCCTGCATCGCAGATATGAAGATTCCAAATATCGCATTATGTCTATTGGAGCTGTTCTTGGTAATGTAGGCTTTCTGGGAATGCCCGTAGTGGCGAGTGTTTTCCCGGACAATCCTATTGTGCTTGTATATAGTTCTGTTAACGTTATGACGATGAATCTGATTGTCTTTACAATTGGAACGTACATGATAACCAATGATAAGAAGTACATATCATTTAAAAATGCAATCGCCAATCCTACAACTATAGCCATTTTGATATCACTTCCTATATTCATAAGTGGAGTCCATTTTCCGGAAGAGATAGAGGGTGCCATAGCGCTACTTGGAAAAATGGTTACGCCAATGTGTATGCTTATTCTTGGTATTCGTCTTTCGCAAGCCAATCTACGAGAGATATTTAGCAGACTATTTGTATATGTGACGTGTGCGCTAAAACTGATAGTATTTCCAATAGTCGTTTTTCTGCTTGTCAGATGGATGCCTGGAATAGATGAAGTATCAAAAACGACAGTAGTCGTGCTGGCTATGATGCCGGCTGGAGCAATTATAGAATCTCTTGCAGAGCTCTATGAATGCCAACAGGAGTTTTCAGCCAATGTCGTGTTACTTACGACTATACTTAGCGTAATAACGATTCCGCTGATGACATTTTTACTTGTTTGATTATGGAAAAATTTTAATTAATAACATATATATGAAGTTAAGTATGGAGGAAGTAATGGGGAAGAATACAAATCTTATTAACAGAATTATTGCAATGGCTTTGGCATTCATTATGCTTGTGGCTTTTTTACCAGATGTGGATGGTATGACTTCAGTCTATGCGAATGAAAAAGCAGCAGGGATTTCGGTAGAGGAGTCTACAGATGACGAGGAAGAAGATCTCGGTGAGGTTAAGTCGCGTCCTGATTTTGATGTGGTACATTTCAGACTGTATGACACAAATGGAAATAAAATATCTGCATTTGTAGAAGATGTAATAGAAATCAAGTATGATGAAGCTCTTGTAAAAAGGGTAACAGACGGGTTTGAATTTGAAGAAGCAAATGCAAACGAAATCACATTTACAGTTACAGTAAGATCTGAGTATGAGGAAGCTTACAGGCTTATCAGTGTCGGTGATGTGCAGGTGGAGGATGATAGTAAAAGTGCCATAGTGAGCGTTTCCGATATGGATGAGCAGGATATACCAGTCGTTTTAGAGTCCTACGAATACGGTGTATCTTCACAGGTAAATATTGGTGGGGTCAAGTATGAGATAGTTAACGCTGAAGGAAAAAGCCTGGAAGATACACAGGTTTACTTTGGAAATGACTTTGTGTTCAAGCTCAAAAATGGAAAGAAGCTTTACAATGATTCAGTAGATGTTATTGTTTCAGAGAAAAGTGGAGATAAGTTATATGAGATTACTCCTGATAGAAGCAATTTATATACAATAGATGGTGAATTAGTTCGTGGTAATATTAAGATTTCTAAGGAGATTACTGTAGGTTACGGTAATGTGAGATATACTGGCGGTCTACACAGGGGTGACTATAATGTTACTCTTAGCGTTGATGATGTCAGTCTTGTTTCGGTACCAGTAAAAGCGGGAGAAGAAGCGAAGCAGTATGATGTTCTTTCGGTTCCAGAGGGAGAATATAAGATTCAGCTTAAGAGCGCGTTTGCTGAAAAGTATAAACTGGTAGAGCCAGGTAAGATCTATAAGGTGATAAAGGACAAGACGACAGATATAGATGCTGCTATAGAGCCTGCTGACGGACTGAATCGATTTAATGTATATTTTGAAAGTGATCTGAAGATTGTCAATATATCGACTGCAGGCGATGTCATCTATTCTGAGATAAATGATGATGCGGATCTGGCATATAGTTCGTTTGAAGTAGGCGGTGAATATAATAAGTTTTCTGCTTACGATGCCACTAATGAGATAACGATAGATATAAGTATTGCTGAAGCATTTGCAGAGAGCTATGAAATTAAGTCTGTGAAGTACAAAGAGTCAGGAGATGAAGTGGAAAAGGATGCAGAGACTGGTCTCTACGTACTTAAGAAGAATGCAGATGTTATTGTCATTGCCGGCAACACTTTGCCAGCAACCACCGGTGAATTCGGAGTTAAGATAGATAACGCCAGTGCGAAGTATATTGAGATAGACAGTATAAAGAATTCTAAGGCAGATGATGCTCAGGGACTGGTATTAGGTGAAAATGAAAAATACCAGATAACTGAAGGAACAGAACATATCTATATAGATGTGAAATCAAAGGATACCAATAGTGTTTCATTAGAATCAATAGGACTTAAGATAAACGATGTCTATCCTCAGGCGGTTGTTAAGGATTATGACTACGAGAACGACATTATGCATTTGACACTGGACACAGTTTCTTTGAAAGATAAAGAAATTGAGTTTTTTGTAGAGGTGTGTCCGCTAATTGTATTTGATGATAATGTAATGAAACCGAGTTTTCAGAATTACGGGATCAATATATCATACGGTGATGATGCAAATCGTCGAGAAGTTGATTCTATCCTGCAAGGAGACGAATACAAAGACCTTAATGAGAATTTCTATGTCTATAATTTTACAGGTGCTGAAGCCCTTAGCATTGGAGAGACGCTTAATGTCAGCATTGGTGGTAGAGAAGACAATAAATATCTGAGGGATTATATTGGAAAGGATAATATAACATACTACTATCAGGTATTTGGAGACAAGACAGGGAAGAAATATGAGATAGCCAATCCTGACTTGTTCCAGATTACTCTGGACCAGACTAATCCTATCATTGTATTCACATATGAATCCAGGATGATAGACAGAGTATATGTTGACAATACTGAAGTATATGATATGACGGTTAACCTTGATAGCGGCAGCCAGGTCAAGATTATGAGTACCGGAATGGCCTCTAATCTTTCACATTTGAATATTAAAGATCCATCAACAGCAAGCTGGAAGATTAACTGTCTAACTAAGAAAAAATCAGATGAACTGTTAACGATTTGTAAAAATGATGCAGTTTATTTTGATGTTAATGATGATGCTATTAAGGCAATTGGATATAAGCCGTTTGTTATCGAGCGCATTGAAAATGGTCAGAAGACCACATGGAATTTTGTGATAAATAATGAAAAACCAGTGGTTGAAGTGAAGAATCTTGATAAAAAGACAATATATGCAGGTCAGGAGAAAGCATTTGCATATGTGGTTAAGGGAAGTAATCATGTCCTTACAAAAGATAATGTAAAGATATATGCGGCAAATGGTGAACCTGCGACTGAAGCCAATATAAAGGTAAAAGATGTTTCGGCAAGCGATATTACAATTGCAGTTGCAGCAGAGGATGCAGCAACTGATAAGGCAACATATTATATAGATGTAGTGAATCTGGCGGGCGATTCACTGCTTAAGAATGAAAAGAAATATAAGCTTAATGTTGATGTGTTAGACAGTAAGTTTGCAGCAAAAAACATAGAGTATGTGCGTTCGGACGAGGACAGTATCTACTTTAGAATTAAGGGACTTACATCAGAAACGGAAAGTCTGTATACAAGCGTTGTTGTATCAGCAAAAGCAGTTTTGGCTGATGGGGAGACACTGAATGAACTTTATAAAAATGAATCTGTGGTAGAGGGAGTATTTAAGAATGATACTATCATCAAAGTACCTGTAAAGGTCGATTCAGCAGACGAAAGGGATAATAAGAGTACTTCTCAGGATTATAGTTTTACTTTCAGACTTCAGCAGGAGAAGACTGATGAGTCAGGAGTATACAAATATGCAGAGGTAAAGCTTGCTGCAAAATACTCAAACCGCGCTCTCTATTATGAAACCAACCTTAAAGTAAAGGCACTTCCTGCGTCAAAGAATGTGTATACAGGACAAAGAGATATTCAGATTGCTACCCCGGTATTCAGTAAGGAGAGTTCTAATACATCTATAATATATCTTGAGGATAATAAGGGGGAGATAGAAACAAATAATTATGGCGATATCGAAGGCAACGCATATGATCCAGAGTCGGGAAAACTTGTAATTAATATCCCTGCATCTGTAACACCTGGTAAGCATATCCTTACTTTTGAAACATGCGCGCCAAACGGTTGTATTGCATCAAAAGCTTCAATTAGTATTAATGTAAAGATTGGCATCGAGTCTGTGTCAATGGTTAAATCTTTATATACATATTATCTTGGTAATAAGGATATTAACATTAAGCCAAGTACACATTATTATAATATAACTCATGCTCCGATGTATGAGTCGACTATAAAACCATCTACATGTAAGGCCATATATAGAGTTGAATCAGATAATGAATATCTGCTACCTTATATTACTATTAATCCTGTGAATGGAAAAGTGAAGATAAGCAAAAGTCTCACTAAGGTCTTTGACAGGATTAAATCAATGGGCACAACATTCCGCATTGTAGCAACAGCGAATGATTATCAGGGAACAGAGGTCTATAAAAAAACTAATCCAGCGTATTCCTCTAGGGAAGATAAATGGATGATTGAGATTACTACAGACGGGGTTAGTGATTATCTTAAGAATAACAATGAGATGCGAGCCTTTTTAGGACATTCGTATTATGATGAGAGTCATCAGCTAAAAGTATCGGAAACACCTACGGATGTAGCTATTATTGACAAGAATAATAAGAAAAGGACACAGTTTACCATTCAGGAGGCTAATAATCTTACATTTAGAGTGTATCGTTCAGCTTCAGATACTGATGATAGTATTGTACATAGCAATATTACATGGAAGGTATCTGGTCCAGTATTATCATACGGAGCAGATAATTATGGACTTCATATTCATAAGGTTAAGCCAGGTATAGTAACTGTTACAGCTGTTGCTGCAGACGGTTCGGGAAAGGGCTCAATCAGTAGGACCTTCGAAGTAAAGAAGGATGATTATAAGCTTAGATTGGTTGACGCTGCTTATGGAAATATACTAATACCTACTGACGTCAGCTATGATAATGAGAACTATGCATTTCAGGGTGCTATATATATGATTCTTCCTTTTAATGATGCGGAGACTGAAATGATTATAGAAGAACCATACCAAGACCATGCTGATGATGTGGAGCATAACTATAAAGTAAGCATATCCGGTGGTACAAATTTACAATTAAAAAGGGGTGAAATTAGCTGGATTCCAACAGATAATTATACAAAAATTACGATTATAAATAATAATAAAGGAAGTGACGGAAAGAAAGTACAGGAAGATAAGGTATACACAATACATAATACGTGCTTTGATAGAACAGAGTCAGCGTTTGATAATGTCAAGGTACTTCCTGCAACGGCCATAGCTAATAAGTATTATGACGGAAAGAAAGCGGCTAAGGTCAGATTTGAAGTGACAAATCTTCCAGCTAGCGTGAAGGATATAGGAGGAGGACATACAGGTTACTTCCTGACTGTTGCCAAAAACTATAAAGAGAAATCAAAGTTCCCGAATCCCGAATTTGATAATATGATTGCAGAAGTCCCATGTAGTTCAGAGATTATGTTTGAAAATGGTAAATACTATGCTGAGTTACATCAAGATATGGGCGAAGAATGGTGGCAAGAACCGAGTGATTTTGTGACTGGAACCTACAAGCTTGAGGCATTTATCGGAAGAGGAGATATCACAGAAGAGAATATACAATATGTGCTGAATAAAAAGATGATTGAGACCACTGTTACAATTATTCCAAACAACCTTAAAGCTAATTGGGAAGGTGGCAAGACTACACAGATGAGGTTAAACGGTAATGAAATGGATCAAACGGTACATCTGGTAGTTTCTGCTGAGAGTCTTAATAGAGATACGGAATTCTTTAAGTGGAATAAGAATAAGAGTGTTGCAGAGGTGAGGCTTACAGGTATTGCATATGATGTGGATACACTTAATATCTTTAAGGAGAGCCTGATTTCGGGAGATAATCTTTTTGCTGTTTCTTCAGAAAATGGCAATATTGATTTTGTCTACAAGGCCGAAGATTTTGCAGCGCTTAAGAATGCTGTTGTTAATGCGGCAAGCGGTAAAACTGTTAAGATGAAGACTTCTGCACAGAAGGCGGCTGCAAAGATGGCACCAAAACCTGATAAGAATGGTAACTATAATATGGACAAAGTTAAGCCTGTTATCAGAGGAAGCTTCACATATGAGATAGTTGGCACGGATGCTACAGGATATGATTCTATCTCAAATCTCACACAGAAATTTGAGATTACACTTATAAATTAGTAATATCGCTTCGTAACATAAGGAGAAAGTGACATGAAGAATAGTTTATTAACAGTAGTAATGATTACAGTACTTGGAGCAGCAACTTTAACTGGTTGC
Organism: Lachnospiraceae bacterium; assembly: GCA_045641365.1. GTDB lineage: Bacteria > Bacillota > Clostridia > Lachnospirales > Lachnospiraceae > Colinaster. The sequence continues at coordinate 1,459 of JAZUGT010000012.1, read as the reverse complement.
GGACAGGCAGAGGAAGGCAAAACATCTGAAGCAGTAACTCAGGCTGTTGAAGAAGCGGCGGAGACAAGTGAAGAGACAGTAAAGGAAACAGAATCTGAGAATGTTGAAGATATGACAGAAGATAAAACACTCAACGTAGCAGATCTTGTATTGCCGGGAGACAGCGGATATACATATACGTTATTAAGCAAGTATAGTAGTGATTACGAGGGAGGAATATTTGAAGGCTCTTATGCAGGTATAGTTAAGTTTGATGGTACAAAATATTATGAAGAGACAACAGATGGAGTTGCAGAAGGGTCTGTTGAGTTTTGTGATATTACGGACGGATATTATAGATCTCATACAATTATAGATGGAGAAGATTTAGGTTGGGATTCATCATCATACGATGAGTTCAGAAGTTATGAAGCAATTAAAGAAAAAGGTAATAAATACTTTGAAAACCTAAAAGATAATAGCTGGGTTTATGTCGGTGAAGAAGAGGGGAATCTTATCTATTCAAGCAGCAATTGTAAGTCTATCCAGAATGATACATTTGTAGAAGGTACTTATGTACGTGAAAGATTCTATGACGTTGAACAAACTATATACATTAATTCTGAAACAAAGGAACTTGTGAAGCTCGTTGAGAAGTTCAAGCTTGAGAATCCATCATATAACTTCGACGATACTACTGGAGAAATAGTAGGAGTAGATGAGACATTTGTTTATGATTATGAAAATGAATACATAATATCAGATATAGGAACTACAACTGTTGAAGCATTAGAATAATATCAAATTAAGGGATTTTTATGAAAACTAGATTTACAAAGATTTATGGAATTATATTGTGCATTGCAATTGCTACAGTTGCAACAATACTTGGTGGTGCAAATATTGCTGGTGTTAAGTTAGATGTTGTTGGAGCACCTGTATTTGCAATTTTGATTGGTATGATAATTACGCTTATTTTACCTAAGTTTGCACCATCTGATTATATGAAGGATGGAATCAAGTTTACATCGAAAAAAATATTGCAATGGGCAGTTATTATTTTAGGGTTTTCACTAAATCTTGGAACAATTGCTAAGGTGGGAATAAAGAGCCTGCCAGTAATTATTTGCACTATTAGTACATCGCTAATTGTTGCTTTTATAATGATGAAGATACTAAAAATAGATTGGAAAATTGCGACGCTTATAGGAGTTGGATCTTCAATATGTGGAGGCTCTGCGATTGCAGCAACTGCTCCGGTAATAGATGCTGATGATGAGGAGATTGCTCAGGCTATATCTGTTATTTTTCTTTTTAATGTTTTAGCTGCACTTATTTTTCCAACGCTTGGCCATATGATTGGTATGGGAAGTGAAGGATTTGCGGTTTTTGCTGGAACAGCAGTTAATGATACAAGTTCGGTAACAGCTGCTGCATCAACTGCAGAGGAAATATATGGATGTAATCAGATTTTATCTAC
>JAZUGT010000011.1:0-13848 GCA_045641365.1 Lachnospiraceae bacterium | reverse complement strand
TATCGAGAAGGATAAGTTCTTCAAGAACGGCGACAAGGTAGTTATGGAGATGGGTGCATCAGTTATCCCACACTTCACAAGAGATACAACAGATAGAAATAGAACATCACCATTTGCGTTTACTGGTAATAAGTTTGAGTTCAGATCACTTGGTTCATCAGCAAGTGTTGCAACACCAAATATTATCCTTAATACAGCAGTAGCTGAGGCACTCAGCCAGTTCTATGAAGTACTTAAGGATACACCAGAAGATAAGATGGCTGAGAAGATTCATGAGCTTATCAAGGAGACATTCACAAAGCATGGTCGTGTAATCTTCAATGGTAACGGATATACAGATGAGTGGGTAGAGGAAGCAGCTAAGAGAGGTCTTTATAACCTTAAGTCTACACCAGAAGTTCTTCCAACACTTCTTGCAGATAAGAACGTTGAACTCTTTACAAAGCATGGTATCTACACTAAGACAGAGATTGATTCAAGATATGAGATTCTTCTTGAGAATTACAATAAGCTTCTTCATATCGAAGGAAAGACTCTTAAGGATATGGTATATCATGACTTTATGCCAGCAGTAGGGGATTATACAGATTCTCTTGCAAGTACAATTCTTAGCAAGAAGTCAGTATCAGACAAGATTCCTTGTGTGGCAGATGAGAAGATGCTTACTAAGATTTCAGCAGCTTACGATGAACTTGCAGTTAAGACAGAAAAGCTTGAGGCTGATATCGAGAAGGCGGAGAGTATGAGTGATGAACTTGAACTTGCTAAGTTCTATCATGATACAGTTCTTACAGACATGGAGGAGATCAGAACAGTGGCAGATTGCATCGAGACATATCTCCCTGATGAATATCTTCCATACCCAACATACAGTAAGATGTTATTCTATGTATAAGATATTATATATGTAACGCAAAGGCGCGTTTCCTATTATCGGGAGACGCGCCTTTTTTAATGAGGAGGACAAAATTATGACAGAAGAAATTTTTGGCGCAATTAGCGGCGAAGTCTATGGCGTCTGGTTCCTTATTGGAGCGGCGCTTGTGTTCTGGATGCAGGCCGGTTTTGCAATGTGTGAGGCTGGTTTTACCAGAGCAAAGAACTCGGGAAATATCATAATGAAGAATCTCATGGATTTCTGTATTGGTACAGTAATGTGGTTCATCTGTGGTGCATCCTTAATGCTTGGTGAGAATATGCTTGGTGGTTTTGCTGGAAAATTCTCATTCGATGTATTTAGTTCGTATGGTAACTTTGATTATTCATCATTTGTATTTAACCTTGTATTCTGTGCAACAACAGCTACTATCGTATCAGGATCTATGGCTGAGAGAACTAAGTTTTCTTCGTACTGTATCTATTCAGCAATTATCTCAGCAATCATCTATCCAATTGAAGCACATTGGACATGGGGCGGCGGTTTCCTAGCAGAATATGGCTTCCATGATTATGCTGGTTCAACATGTATCCATATGGTTGGTGGTATGTGTGCACTTATTGGTGCATGGATGTTAGGACCTAGAATTGGTAAGTTTGTTAGAGATGAGAATGGTAAGGTTACAAAGGTTAACGCTTTCCCAGGTCATAACCTTATTATTGCAGCACTTGGTGTATTCATTCTCTGGCTTGGATGGTATGGATTCAACGGAGCAGCTGCTACAGATCTTCCAACACTTGGATCTATATTCCTTACTACCACAGTAGCTCCTGCAGTTGCAACAGTTGTATGTATGGCATTTACATGGATTAAGTATGGTAAGCCAGATGTTTCAATGTGTCTTAATGCTTCCCTTGCAGGCCTTGTTGCTATCACAGCTCCTTGTGATGTTACAGACTGTGCTGGTGCAGCAATCATCGGTGTTATCGCAGGACTTCTTGTTCCATGGGGTGTATGGTTCGTTGATAATAAGCTTCATGTAGATGATCCTGTTGGTGCTGTTTCAGTTCATTTCCTTAACGGTGTATGGGGAACAATTGCAGTTGGTCTTTTTGCAACAGATACAGCTCCAGGATTTGCAGTAGCAGGTATTGGTAAGGGTCTTTTCTACGGTGGTGGAGCTACTCAGTTAATTAAGCAGTTTGCTGGTATCGGTGCAACACTTGCGTGGACAATAGTAGCAATTACAATAGCATTCTTTGTAATCAAGAAGACAGTTGGTCTTAGAGTTAGTGAAGAGGAAGAAATTACAGGTCTTGATGCAACAGAGCATGGTCTTCCATCTGCTTATGCAGGCTTTGCTATTATGGATATTTCTAATACAATGACAATGGCAGTTAACGAGAATACAAACCTTGGTTATGCTGCTTATGAAGATGCTCCAGAGCATGTTAAGGAAGCTTCAGTTAAGGTTCAGAAGACAGCTACACTTGGTATTCCTGATACAGGTATCAGCAAGGTTGTTATTATTGCTAAGCTTTCAAGATATGATCAGTTACGTAAGGCAATGAATGAACTTGGTGTAACAGGTATGACAGTAACTCAGGTAATGGGTTGTGGTATCCAGAAGGGTGCTGGCGAGAAGTACCGTGGAGTTGAAGTCGATGCAACACTTTTACCTAAGGTTAAGGTTGAGGTTGTTGTAAGTGAGATTCCAGTAGATGCAGTTATTGAAGCTGCTAAGAGAGCTCTTTACACAGGTCATATTGGTGATGGTAAGATCTTTGTTTATCCAGTTGAGAAGGTTGTAAAGATCAGAACTGGCGAGGAAGATTTTGAAGCTCTTCAGGACGTAGAGTAGTTATAACTTTTAGAAAAAGTTCTTGACTTATTATATAATTAGTATATAATTATATGAGTAATAAGCAAAGGCGCTTTGGACCCGGTCCAAAGTGCCTTTATTACTTTTATTTTTGAATTGGAGCAAAGGCGCTCGAGTTTTATACTCGTAGCGCCTTTTTTTCATGGTTATACAACCTGAGAGTGCTTCTTAGTTTTGAAAATCAAAACAAAAGATTTAGGAGGATAAGATTATGTGTTCGATTATGGGTTATAAAGGTGTGAAAATCGATATAGACACCTTTTCAAAGCAATTTGACAAGACCATATCCAGAGGCCCTGATATGACACGCGTGACAGAATTTGGAGACGATGTGATATTAGGCTTTGAGCGTCTGGCAATTATGGGACTTAACGAAGAAGGTATGCAGCCATTTACATTGGGTTCGAACGCTGTTGTCTGCAATGGCGAGGTATATGGTTTCAGACCTATCAAGGAAGAACTGGCTAAGGAGTACACTTTTAAGAGTGAATCAGACTGTGAAGTTCTTCTTCCTATGTATGACAAGTATGGACTTGATATGTTCCGTATGCTTGATGCGGAATATGCTTGTATTATTTATGATGCTGATAAGAACGAGCTTATTGCAGCAAGAGATCCTATTGGAATCAGACCATTATTCTATGGTTACGATGAGGATGGAGGAATTGTTTTTGCCAGTGAAGCCAAGAACCTTGTAGGTCTGTGCGCTGAGGTTACTCCTTTTCCACCAGGACATTATTATGCTGATGGTAAGTTCGTATGTTATAGAGATATGACTGTAGTTGACAGTTATAGTGAAGATGATCTTGAGACTACATGTCAGAAGATTAAGGATAAGCTTGTTGCTGGTATTGAGAAGCGTCTTGATTCAGATGCACCACTTGGATTCTTGCTTAGTGGTGGTCTTGATTCTTCGCTTGTATGTGCTGTATCAGCCAAGATTCTTAAGAAGCCAATCAGAACATTTGCCATTGGTATGAGTACTGATGCGATTGATCTTAAGTATGCCAAGGAAGTTGCTGATTATATAGGTAGTGATCATAAGGAGATAATCATTACTAAGGAAGATGTTCTTGCAGCACTTCCAGAGGTCATATCAATTCTTGGTACCTACGATATCACTACAATCAGAGCAAGTATTGGTATGTACCTTATCTGTAAGGCCATTCATGAGCAGACAGATGTAAGAGTTCTTATGACTGGTGAGATTTCTGATGAGTTATTCGGATATAAGTATACTGATTTTGCACCTGATGCAGAGGCGTTCCAGGAGGAAGCCGCCAAGAGAATCAGAGAACTGTATATGTATGATGTTCTCAGAGCTGACAGATGTATTTCATCTAATTCGATTGAAGCAAGAGTACCATTTGGTGATCTTGATTTTGTAGAGTATGTAATGAGCATAGACCCTGCCAAGAAGATGAATGTCTACGGTAAGGGCAAGTACTTATTAAGACATGCGTTTGAAGGTGATTATCTTCCATATGACATTCTTATGAGAGAGAAGGCTGCGTTCTCTGATGCGGTCGGTCATTCAATGGTTGATTATCTTAAGGCATACGCTAACGAGAAGTATTCTGATGAAGAATATGAAGCACTTATTGCAAAGTACGATTATGTGAGACCATTTACTAAGGAATCACTCCTCTATAGAGAGATATTCGAAGAGTATTATCCAGGACAGGCTAAGATGATAGTTGATTTCTGGATGCCTAACAAGTCATGGGAGGGTTGTGATGTTGACGATCCTTCAGCAAGAGTACTCAAAAACTATGGAGCAAGTGGAGAATAATAAAATGGTCAAATATGTATTTGTAACCGGCGGTGTTGTCTCTGGCCTTGGTAAAGGTATTACAGCAGCTTCACTTGGCCGTCTGCTTAAGGCAAGAGGTTATCACGTTACGATGCAGAAGTTTGATCCATATATCAATATGGATCCTGGTACCATGAACCCTATCCAGCATGGTGAAGTATTCGTAACTGACGATGGAACTGAGACAGATCTTGACTTAGGTCACTATGAGAGATTCATCAATGAGAATCTTAATTACAATTCCAATGTGACTACTGGAAAGATATACTGGTCGGTTCTTAATAAGGAGAGACATGGTGACTATGGCGGAGGAACTGTTCAGGTTATTCCTCATATCACTAATGAGATAAAGGATAGATTCTATAAGGCGAAGTCAGAGGATGAAGATACCATCTCGATTATTGAGATAGGTGGAACTGTAGGAGACATTGAGAGTCAGCCATTTTTGGAAGCAATCCGTCAGTTTCAGGCGGATATAGGAAGAGAGAATACCTGTCTTATCGAGGTTACACTTATTCCATATCTTAAGGCATCGGGAGAGATGAAGACCAAGCCAACACAGATGAGTGTTAAGAGTCTTCAGAGTATGGGACTCTGGCCGGATATTCTGGTGTGCAGATCTGATTATCCTGTTGACGACCAGATGAGGGCCAAGATTGCTCAGTTCTGTAATGTTAAGAAGGAACATGTAATTCAGAATCTTGACGCCAAGTCATTATATGAAGTCCCTCTTATGATGGAAGAGGAAAAACTGGCGCACGCTGTATGTGAATGTCTGCTTATACCGTGTGGAGAGGCTGATCTGGATCATTGGAGAGAGATAGTTGATAACTGTCTTAATCCTGAACATAAGGTAACAATAGCAATTGTTGGAAAGTATGTAGCACTTCATGATGCGTACTTAAGCGTGGTTGAGTCACTTAAGCATGCAGGAATAGCCAATAAGACTGAGGTAGATATCAGATGGATTGATTCGGAGGAACTTACACCTGATAACGTGGCTGAATACCTGCATGACGTGCAGGGCCTTATAGTTCCTGGTGGATTTGGTATACGAGGGATAGAAGGTAAGATTCTTGCAGCACAGTATGCGCGAACAGGAAGGATTCCATACCTTGGAATATGTCTTGGAATGCAGCTCGCAATCATAGAATTTGCGAGAAATGTGTGTGGACTACACGATGCATCCAGCACAGAGTTTGGAGATGAAACTACTAATCCGGTAATAACAATTCTTCCAGATAAGAATAACATTGAAGATATTGGTGGAACCCTGAGACTGGGCGCTTATCCTTGTGTTCTTACAGAGGGGACTAAGACGATTAAGCTCTATGGAACAGCTAATATATCAGAGCGTCATCGTCACAGATATGAAGTTAACAATGATTATAGACAGATACTTACTGATAACGGAATGATTCTTTCCGGAATGTCTCCAGATGGTCATATTGTGGAGATGATAGAGCTTAAGGATCATCCATATTATGTAGCAACTCAGGCACATCCTGAGTTCAAGTCAAGACCTGATGCACCACATCCACTTTTCAATGGTCTGGTTCAGGCGGCACTTGACAAAGAATAATGCTTACAATAAGCAGGAGGAGTAACAATGAACGAAGCCTATATGCAGTTAGACGAAAGTAAAACACTATATAGAAATGATTTTGAACATGATAACTGTGGTATCGGAGCAGTTGTCAATATTAATAATGAGAAGAGCCATCTTGTAGTAGATGATGCCCTTAAGATTGTAGAAAACCTTGAGCACAGAGCTGGTAAGGATGGCGAGGGTAAGACTGGTGATGGTGTTGGTATTCTCACACAGATTCCTCATAAGTTCTTTAAGAAGGTCTGTGGAGAACTTGGCATCAATATTGGTGGTGAGAGAGAATATGCTGTTGGTATGTTCTTCTTTCCACAGAGCGAGCTTAAGAGAAGTCAGGCAATGAAGATGTTTGAAGTTATCGCTACTAAGGAAGGACTTGAATTCCTTGGTTGGAGAAAGCTTCCTACATTTGAGAATGTTCTTGGTGCAAAAGCTCTTGAGAGCTGTCCTCATATCTATCAGGCATTTCTTAAGAGACCGGCAGGAATCAAGGATGACCTTGATTTTGACAGAAAGCTTTATGTAGTAAGACGAGTATTTGAACAGAGTAATGACAATACATATGTACCATCTCTGTCAGGCAGAACTATCGTATATAAGGGAATGTTCTTAGTGGGCCAGCTGCGTACCTTCTATGCTGACCTTCAGGATAAGGATTATGAATCAGCGATTGCACTTGTGCATTCAAGATTCTCTACTAATACTAATCCAAGCTGGCTCAGAGCACATCCTAACCGTCTTGTGGTTCATAATGGTGAGATTAATACCATTAAGGGTAATGTTGACAAGATGCTTGCAAGAGAGGAGACTCTCGAGACAAGCTGCTTCTCATCAGAAGACTTAAGTAAGGTACTTCCAATTATTTCAGCATCAGGATCTGATTCAGCAATGCTTGATAATGCACTTGAGTTCCTTATTATGGGTGGAATGGATCCGGCACTTGCAGCAATGATTCTTATTCCAGAGCCATGGGAGCACAATGATACTATTTCTCAGGAAGAAAGAGATTTCTACCACTATTATGCAACAATGATGCAGCCAGGGGATGGTCCTGCATCAATCCTTTTCTCGGATGGTGATGTTATGGGCGCAATCCTTGATAGAAACGGTCTTCGTCCATCAAGATATTATGTTATGGACGACGGAAGAGTAATTCTTTCATCAGAGGTTGGTGTACTTTCACTTGATGAGAAACACATCCTTAAGAAGGAAAGACTTCATCCAGGAAAGATGCTTCTTGTTGATCTTAAGAAGAAGGAGATTATCTCTGATGAGAAGCTTAAGGACTATTATGCAAGACGTGAACCATATGGTGAGTGGCTTGATTCCAACCTTTACAGCCTCTCTGAGGTAAAGGTTCCTAATGCCAAGATTCCTTCATACAAGAATGAAGAACTTGCTAAGCTTCAGAAGTCATTTGGATATACATATGAAGATATTCGTGAGCAGATTGGCTCAATGGCACTTAATGGTTCAGAACACATTGGTGCTATGGGCATTGATACTCCTATCGCAGTAATGAGTAAGGAATATCAGCCACTGTTCTATTACTTCAAGCAGATGTTTGCTCAGGTAACAAACCCTCCAATTGATGCTGTTAGAGAGAAGATTGTAACAGCTACTACAGTATATCTCGGTAAAAATGGTGATCTTTTAAGTGAGAAGGCAGAGAACTGTCACGTACTTAAGATTAAGAATCCTATTCTTTCAGATCTTGATCTCCTTAAGATAACAAAGATTCAGAAGGAAGGCCTTAAGGTTGAGAAGGTTTCACTTTTATACTATAAGAGCACTCCACTTGAGAGAGCAATTGAGCACCTGTGTGTAGAAGTTGACAGAGCATACAAGGATGGAGCAAATATCCTTATTCTTTCTGACAGAGGTGTGGATGAGAACCATGTTGCAATTCCATCACTGCTTGGTGTTGCAGCAGTTCATAATCATCTTGTTAATACTAAGAAGTGTATGGCAATGTCACTTATTATAGAGTCAGGTGAGCCAAGAGCAGTTCATCACTTTGCAACGCTGCTTGGATTCGGTGCATGCGCGGTTAATCCATATCTGGCACATGCTTCAATCGCGGAACTCATTGATAATGGTGAGATTGATAAGGATTATTATGCAGCTGTAAATGATTATGACGATGCGGTTATTCAGGGAATTGTTAAGATAGCTTCCAAGATGGGTATCTCTACAATTCAGTCATATCAGGGTAGTAGAATATTCGAGGCACTTGGTATTTCGAAGAGTGTTATAGATAAGTATTTCACAGGAACGGTATCCAGAATTGGTGGAATTACACTTGAGGATATCGCCAGAAGTACAGATGCTCAGCATTCTAAGGCATTTGATCCACTTGGCCTTTCTGTAGATATGACAGTTGATTCTATCGGAAGACATAAGATGAGAGCTCAGGGTGAGTCACACAGATATAACCCACAGACAATTCATATGCTTCAGATGGCTACAAGAGAAGGCGATTATGAGAAGTTTAAGCAGTATACAGCCATGGTTGATACTGAGGAGACAGGATACATCCGTAGTCTGATAGATTTTGAATATCCTGCAGAGGGTATTTCAATCGATGAAGTTGAGAGCGCTAAGTCTATCGTTACAAGATTTAAGACTGGTGCTATGTCATATGGTTCTATCTCAGAGGAAGCACATGAGGCACTCGCTGTTGCCATGAACAGACTTCATGGAAAGTCTAACAGTGGTGAGGGTGGAGAAAGTGATGAGCGTCTTGAGAGTGCAGGAACAGCACATGACAGAAGCTCAGCAATTAAGCAGGTAGCCAGTGGTAGATTCGGTGTAACAAGCAGATATCTTACCAGTGCCAAGGAGATTCAGATTAAGATGGCACAGGGTGCTAAGCCAGGTGAAGGTGGACATCTTCCAGGCAAGAAGGTATATCCTTGGATTGCCAAGACAAGACATTCAACACCAGGTGTGAGTCTTATCTCACCACCACCTCATCATGATATCTATTCAATCGAGGACCTTGCACAGTTAATCTATGATCTTAAGAATGCCAATGATAAGGCAAGAGTATCAGTTAAGCTCGTATCAGAGGCAGGTGTAGGAACTATCGCTGCAGGTGTTGCCAAGGCAGGTGCACATGTAATTCTTATCTCTGGATACGATGGTGGTACAGGTGCGGCTCCAATAAGTTCTATTCATAACGCAGGACTTCCATGGGAGCTTGGCCTTGCTGAGACACATCAGACACTTATGCTTAATGGTCTTAGAAATAAGGTTGTAATTGAGACAGATGGTAAGCTCATGAGCGGTAGAGATGTAGCAATAGCTGCAATTCTCGGTGCTGAGGAGTTCGGTTTTGCAACAGCTCCACTTGTAACACTTGGATGTGCAATGATGAGAGTATGTAATCTTGATACATGTCCAATGGGTGTTGCTACACAGAATCCAGAGCTTCGTAAGAAGTTCGTTGGTAAGCCGGAATATGTTGAGAACTTCATGATGTTCATCGCAGAAGAACTCAGAGAGTATATGGCTAAGCTCGGTGTTAGAAGCGTAGATGAGCTTGTTGGTAGAACAGATCTCATTAAGAAAAAGGATGACCTTACAGGTTCAAGAAAGCTTATTGAACTTACAAGCATCATAGGTGAAGCGTCTAATGTATATTGCACTAACAAGGAAGACTTCACAGCAGAGTTCGATGCAGAGTATAAGCTTGATACTGAACTTCTTAAGACTAACAGTAAGCTTACAGACGCAATCAAGAAGGGTAAGAAGATTGCACTTGATGTGTCACTTACTAATATAGACAGAACATTTGGTACTCTTATTGGTGCTGAGATTACAAGAGCACACCATGAGGGGCTTGAAGATGACACGGTTGTCATTAATTGTACAGGAGCAGGTGGACAGAGCTTCGGTGCATTTATTCCAAAGGGTCTTACACTTGATCTTACAGGTGACAGTAATGACTACTTCGGAAAGGGTCTTTCAGGTGGAAAGCTTATCGTAAAGGCTCCTAAGGAAGCAGCATATGATGCTGAGAATAATATCATCATTGGTAACGTGGCATTTTATGGTGCAACATCTGGTGAGGCTTATGTAGCAGGTCTTGCAGGCGAGAGATTCTGTGTAAGAAACTCTGGTGCAAAGACAGTTGTTGAAGGTGTTGGTGAGCACGGATGTGAGTACATGACAGGTGGTGTAGCAGTAATCCTTGGACCAGTTGGAAAGAACTTTGCAGCTGGTATGAGTGGTGGTGTTGCATATGTATTAGATGAGAACAACAGTCTCTATAGAAATCTCAATAAGGAGATGGTTCTTATGGAGAAGGTTGAGTATAAGGCTGACAAGGAAGAACTTAGAGATATGCTTAAGAAGCATGCTGAGTACACAGGATCTTCCAAGGCAGCAGAGCTCCTTGACAATTTCGAAGAAGTACTTCCTAAGTTTAAGAAGATTATTCCTTCTGACTACAAGAAGATGATGGAACTTACAGATTCCTTCATCGAACGAGGAATGAGCATTAGTGAAGCACAGATCGAGAGTTTCTATGCCAGCGTAAGTGATGGCGAATAGAGGAGGAGTGAATTATGGGAAAGAAGACAGGATTTATGGATTATGAAAGGGTATCACATGAGTGTGTAAGCCCTGAAGAGCGTATAAAGAATTTCGAGGAATTCCACTTTGGTCTTCCTCTTGATGAGCAGATGAAGCAGGGTGCAAGATGTATGAATTGTGGCGTGCCATTCTGCCAGTCAGGAACAATGATTGCAGGAATGGCATCAGGATGTCCACTTCACAATCTTGTACCAGAGACTAATGAACTCGTACACAAGGGCAACTGGACTCAGGCATATTACAGATTGAGTAAGACACACAGCTTTCCTGAGTTTACATCCAGAGTATGTCCGGCACTCTGTGAAGCAGCATGTACATGTGGCTATAACAGTGAGCCTGTTACAACTAAGGACAATGAGAGAGCAATTATTGATAATGCTTTTGCAGAAGGCCTTGTAGTTGAAGAAACGCCTAAGGTAAGAACCGGTAAGACGGTAGCTGTTATTGGTAGTGGTCCTTCAGGTCTGGCAGCAGCGCAGCTGCTCAACAGAAGAGGTCATAAGGTCACAGTTTTTGAAAGAAATGATCGTGTAGGCGGACTTCTGAGATATGGTATTCCTAATATGAAGCTTGATAAGCGTTCAATTGACAGACGTGTCAAGCTCATGGAGGATGCAGGAGTTGAGTTCAGATGCAATGTCAATGTAGGTAAGGATATTACAGCGGCAGAGCTTACATCACAGTTCGACAGAGTTGTTCTTTGCTGTGGTGCATCTAATCCAAGAGACATCGTGTGTGAAGGCAGAGATGCCAAGGGAATATACTTTGCGGTTGACTTCCTTAAGGAAGTATCCAAGAAGTTAATGGACAATGATTATGATTCATCTAAGGTTATGGAGGCTACAGACTTCTCGTTTAAGTCTCTCAAGGATAAGAATGTAATCGTAATCGGTGGTGGTGATACAGGTAATGACTGTGTTGGAACAAGCATAAGACTTGGAGCAAAGTCAGTAACTCAGTTAGAGATGATGCCACCGGCTCCTGAAAAGAGACTTGATTCCAATCCATGGCCAGAATGGCCTAAGGTGCTTAACACTGACTATGGTCAGGAAGAAGCAATCCATTGCTTTGGTAAGGATCCAAGAGTGTTCAGCACTACAGTTACAGAATTTATCAAGGATAAAAAGGGAGCACTTAAGGGTGTTAAGACTGTAGAGCTTAAGAGAGAAATTGATAAATCAACAGGAAGAATGAATTTCGTACATGTTGAAGGCAGCGAGAAGGAACTTAAGGCTGATATGGTTCTTATCGCAGCAGGCTTCCTTGGAGCAGAAGAATATGTAACATCTGATTTTGGTGTTGAACTCAATGCCAGAACAAATGTTGCAACCGGGGACGGTTCTTTTGTCACAAGTAAGCAGAATGTCTTCGCAGCAGGAGATATGCACAGAGGACAGTCGCTTGTTGTATGGGCAATCGCCGAGGGACGTGGAGTAGCCAAGGAAGTTGATGAATCACTTATGGGATATACCAATCTGTAAGATGAGGCAGTAAGCTTACGAAGCCTGAGTATCAGGTGATATCAGGAGATAATTAACAGTGGTAATAATAAGGTGGCAGGGCAATATGGATAGTCCAACTATATGGCCTGGAACTGCAACTTATTGTTCATAGACTGGTGTCAGTCCTGTGCATAATGCACAGAACTAACATCCACATAATTCAGGCCGCGGGTAACGATAGAGTCTAACCCATGCTTTATATGTACCGCGGCCTACTCCTCCAGATATTATATAGTATTAAAATAAAATTAAAAAAAATATTGCAAAAGTTTTTAGTCTGTTATATACTTATCAACGGACAAAGGCGTCTTAGAGAAATGCATATAGTATGCATTTTTTTGAGGTGCTATTTTTTTTATTAATCATTTCACATTTATGGAGGAAAAAAGTTATGTCATACGTTGATGAAGTCTATGAGAGAGTTGTAGCACAGAACCCAGCACAGCCAGAGTTCCATCAGGCAGTTAAGGAGGTTCTTGAGTCGCTTCGTGTTGTTATCGAGGCTAATGAGGAAGAGTACAGAAAGGATGCACTCCTTGAGAGACTCACTACTCCAGAGCGTCAGATTCTCTTCCGTGTTCCATGGGTAGACGATAAGGGACAGGTTCAGGTTAACAATGCAATGAGAGTACAGTTCAATTCAGCAATTGGACCATACAAGGGAGGTCTTAGACTTCATCCTTCAGTTAATATAGGTATTATTAAGTTCCTTGGTTTCGAGCAGATCTTCAAGAACTCACTTACAGGCCTTCCAATCGGTGGTGGTAAGGGTGGTTCTGACTTCGATCCTAAGGGCAAGTCAGACAGAGAAGTAATGGCATTCTGCCAGAGCTTCATGACAGAGCTTCATAAGTACATCGGAGCTGACACAGATGTTCCTGCTGGTGATATCGGAACAGGTGCACGTGAGATTGGTTTCATGTATGGTCAGTATAAGAGACTTACAGGTCTTTATGAAGGCGTTCTTACAGGTAAGGGTCTTTCATATGGTGGATCACTTGCAAGAACAGAGGCAACAGGTTATGGTCTTCTCTACTTAACAGAAGAGATGCTTAAGTGTAATGGCAAGGACATCAGCGGCAAGACAGTTGCTGTATCTGGTTCAGGTAACGTTGCTATCTACGCTATCCAGAAGGCTCATCAGCTTGGTGCTAAGGTTGTTACATGTTCAGATTCAACTGGTTGGGTATACGATCCAGAAGGAATTGATGTTGCACTTCTTCAGGAAGTTAAGGAAGTTAAGAGAGCACGTCTTACAGAGTACGCTGCAGCTCGTCCATCAGCACAGTACCATGACAAGAAGACAGAGGGTACAAATCAGTGGGAGATCAAGGTTGATATCGCTCTTCCATGTGCTACACAGAATGAGCTTAACCTTGACGATGCTAAGAAGCTCGTTGCTAACGGCGTATTCGCTGTAGCTGAGGGTGCTAACATGCCTACAACTCCAGATGCTGTTGAGTATCTTCAGGCTAACAAAGTTTACTTTGTACCTGGTAAGGCTGCAAATGCTGGTGGTGTTGCAACTTCAGCACTTGAGATGAGCCAGAATTCAGAGAGACTTTCATG
>JAZUGT010000010.1:0-16069 GCA_045641365.1 Lachnospiraceae bacterium | reverse complement strand
TTCTTAACTTAATGCCATTGGGAGTAACTCCTATAAGCCTTTAGTTATTAATGCAACAAGAAATGCAACAATCCATGCGATGGCACACTGCATTATGACTACAAGTGCGGCTCCGCCTCTGCCGAGCTCGCGCTTTACAGCAGCTATAGCCGCAACACATGGTGTATATAATAGCGAGAAGACGAGAAAAACGACTGCGCCTGACTTGGAGAACAGTGTAGTTATCGCACCAGCGTTGCCGGACATAAGAACGGTAAGTGTACTGACAACACTCTCCTTGGCAACAAATCCAGTAATCAGAGATGTTGAGATTCGCCAATCCGCAATTCCCAAAGGTGCAAAGATAGGAGTTATCAATGTACCAAGTATAGCCAGAAGGCTCTCTGATGAATCAGAGACAACATTTAATCTGGTATCGAAAGTCTGCAGGAACCATATTACTATTGAAGCAATGAATATTATGGTAAATGCCTTATTAATGAAATCCTTGGCTTTTTCACCGATTAGCTGGATAACACTCTTAGGACTTGGCATACGATAATTAGGTAGTTCCATAACGAAAGGGACAGGCTCGCCCTTGAATCTCTTGAGATTCTTAAGAATTAGCGCATAGAGTATCGAAACAGCAATTCCTCCAAGATATAGGCAGATCATCACAAGGGCCCCATTTTTAGGGAAAAATGCCGCAGTAAAGAGAGCATATATTGGAAGCTTGGCCGAACAGCTCATAAATGGCGTAAGGAATATTGTCATCTTACGGTCACGGTCAGAAGGAAGTGTCCTTGTTGCCATTATTGCTGGAACAGAACATCCGAAGCCAATGAGCATTGGTACAAAGCTTCGCCCTGACAGACCTATTTTTCTAAGGAGCTTATCCATTACAAAGGCAATTCTTGCCATATATCCACTATCTTCCAGGATGGACAGGAAGAAGAAGAGGACAACAATAACAGGAAGGAAGCTTAATACTGCGCCAACTCCTGCAAATATTCCGTCTACGATCAAAGATTGAATAACCGGATTAATTCCGTAGGTAGTCAGAGCATTGTTGACTGTATTAGTCAGCGTTTCAATTCCCAGTTCCATCAGATCAGAAAGAAACGTTCCGACAGGACCAAAAGTGACATAGAAGATTCCTGCCATAATTAGTAGAAACGCTGGAATTGCAGTAAAACGGCCAGTTAAGATGCGGTCGATCGCCTGGCTACGCTTGTGTTCTCTGCTTTCGTGTGGCTTTATGACAGTAGCGTCACATATCTTTTCAATGAATCCAAAACGCATATCTGCGAGTGCTGAGTCTCTGTCCTGTCCACTTTCTTCTTCAAGCTGTGTGATAATATGTTCAAGGGTAGCAAGCTCGTTGTCATCAAGCTTAAGACGCATGAGCATATCAGTGTCGCCTTCAACTAACTTGGTAGCGGCAAATCTTACAGGCATGCCGGCTTTCTTGGCATGGTCATCAATCAGATGGATAATTGCATGAAGACATCGGTGGATTGCGCTTTCATCATCACAGAAGTCAACACGTCCAGGACGCTCCCTGTACTTTGCAACATGCATGGCATGATCAATTAATTCTTCGATTCCTTCATTGCGTGCAGCGGATATTGGAACAACAGGAATACCAAGCATATCCTCAAGCTGATTAATCATTATTGTTCCACCATTCTCTCTTACTTCATCCATCATATTAAGAGCAAGAACCATTGGGATGTTAAGCTCAATAAGCTGAAGAGTTAGATAGAGATTACGTTCTATATTAGTTGCATCGACAATATTGATTATTCCGCGTGGTCGATCATTTAATAGAAAATCTCTGGTTACAATCTCTTCTGATGTATATGGCGAAAGAGAATATATGCCAGGAAGATCAGTGACATTTGTGTTGGAATGATTTCTTATTGAACCATCCTTTCGGTCTACTGTAACGCCTGGGAAGTTACCAACATGCTGGTTGGAGCCAGTAAGCTGATTAAAAAGGGTGGTCTTGCCACAGTTCTGATTACCTGCAAGTCCAAAGGTTATGATTTCCTTATCATTGAGCTCATCGCCCTGGCGCTTTACTGCGTAAGTTGTTTCACCTTTGCCGGGATGGGCTGTAGCCTTGATTCTGGACTGGCCTCTCTTGCACTCATGCATATCATGGATATCATATATATCGATGAACGCTGCATCAGCCTTCCGTAGGGTCAGTTCGTATCCGCGCACACGAAGCTCAAGAGGATCACCCATAGGTGCTGCCTTGATTAGAGTCACTTCGGTCTCGGGGGTAAGTCCCATATCAAGAATATGCTTTCTAAGTGCTTTGTCTGAACAGTTAACGCTTGATATCACAGCGTCTTTTCCTATTTCTAACTTATCTAATGTCATATAATTCACCTTGTTGTCTGATATAAAAGACATGGACGATTCGCGACCCCCTATCTTTTATGTAATATTAAAAAGGACCACTTCTTAGTGAAGCGGTCCCATATTAATTGCTTATTCGATTACACGAATCCATCCTTCAGGAGCTTCAATTCTGCCCATCTGGATACCAGTAAGTGTATCATAGAGCTTCTGAGTAACTGGTCCCATTGCATCCATTCCTGATGGAAGGCATATCTCGCGACCATGGTCAACAATCTTACCAACAGGAGAGATTACAGCAGCAGTACCGCAAAGACCACATTCTGCCATATCATCAAGTTCATCAAGATAAATCTCTCGCTCCTCAGCCTCAAGTCCAAGATAATCCTTGGCAACCTGAATAAGTGATCGTCTTGTAATAGAAGGAAGAATTGAATCTGACTTAGGTGTTACAACCTTTCCATCCTTTGTTACGAAGAGGAAGTTGGCACCACCAGTCTCCTCAACCTTAGTACGAGTCTTAGGATCGAGATACATATTCTCATCGTATCCTTCCTCATGAGCTGTTACAATTGCATGAAGGCTCATTGCATAATTAAGACCAGCCTTGATGTTACCTGTTCCGTTAGGTGCTGCTCGGTCGAAATCGCTTACCTTGATTGTAAGTGGCTTAACGCCGCCCTTGAAGTAAGGTCCAACAGGAGTTGCAAAAGCTCTGAACTGATATTCTGTTGCAGGCTTAACACCGATTACCGGATTAATTCCGAACTCGAAAGGTCTTATATAGAGAGTTGCACCTGAACCATATGGTGGAACCCATGCGATATTAGCCTTAACAAGCTGATCAATTGCATCGAGGAATCTATCCTCTGGAAAAACTGGCATCTCAAGTCTGAGAGCAGAATCCTTAAGACGAGAAGCATTAAGATCAGGACGGAATACAACAACCTGTCCCTTTTCTGTTGTATATGCCTTCATTCCTTCGAAGACTGTCTGTGCATACTGTAATACGCCAGCACACTCACTCATGTTAATCATGTCGTCCTCTGTAAGAGAACCATCATCCCACTTGCCATCTGCGAAGTTGGATACATAACGATAATCAGTCTTAACATAGGCAAAGCCGAGGTTAGACCAGTCAATATTCTTCTTTTCCATAAATGCCGTCTCCTTTATATTGGTCTATATTCATCACAATATGTATATGACATATGGTGGCGAGTATTATTTACAAACTGAAATTATTTTATACCTATATAATGAAAAAAACAAGTAAAACGAAAGTGATAAAATTGAGAAATATTAGTTGAATCCAGTAATTAATATGATATAATAATTGTATATGTCATATCGGAATAATTGTATATGACATACAATCATAAAATATTTTAAGGAGAATTAGTTATGGGTAAGAAGACAGCTAATGGTGAGAATGACTTAAGTGTTGGAAAAGTTCCATTTATTAAGTCGATCGGTTTCAAGATTGCTTTACTCGTTGTAATTGCATCGCTTGTTTCGACAGCAATATGTGTTGTGATGTTTTCTAATCTCTCTAAGTCAGAAGCTAAGAGACTTGTTGAGAACAATATAGGAGATCTTGCAGTATCATATGCAGCGCTTGTTAATTATGAGCTTAGCGAGAAGGAAGCACTTGAGTATGATGATTACAATGCAGTGCTTGCTGACGTCAAGGTTGAGGGAATGGATAGTTCATATGCATATCTTGTTACTTCAGATGGTATTATGCAGTATCATCCAACTGCAGATAAGGTTGGTAACCCAGTAGAGAACGAAGTGGTTAAGGGCCTCGTAGCACAGCTTGCAGCTGGAAGCACTCCTGCAGATGCCGTTGTTACATATCTGTATAAGGGCGCCAATAAGATTGCTGGTTATAGCATTCTTACAGACAGAAGTATTCTTGTTGTTACAGCTGATGAGAAGGATGCATACGCATTTATGTCAGATATAACCAAGCTTTCAATAGGTTTATTTATTGCAATCATTGTTATCTTCTCAGCTGTAGGTGTTATCTTTGCTATGACACTTATTATTAAGCCAATGGAGAATATCATTGATATCGTTAATGAGACAGCAGATTTCAATTTTGCATCTAAGAACAGAATGTCTAAGATGCTTAAGAGAAAGGATGAGATTGGTAACATTGGTAAGTCAATGGGTAAGATGAGAGCCAACTTAAGAGCTATGGTTGGTGAGATTAACGAGACAACTGATACTCTTTCAGTTAAGGTTGAGTCCGTTACATCTTCAAGTGTACAGATTGATAATATGTGTACAGATACTTCATCAACAACAGAAGAGCTTGCTGCAGGAATGCAGGAGACAACTGCTTCTACAGAGACTATCCAGGGCAATATCGAGCTTATGCAGGATGAGGCTACTGAGATCAAGCAGCTCACAGCAGATGGAGAGAGACAGTCAGAGGACATTAAGGCGAGAGCAGAGAGTCTTAATGAGACAACTAAGACAGCTACTAACCGCACAACTACTCTTTACAATGATATGAAGGCTAAGACAGAGAAGGCAATTGCTGATTCGGAAGCAGTTTCTAAGATTAATGAGCTTACTGATGCAATTATGGCAATCTCTAATCAGACAAGTCTTCTTGCACTTAATGCTAATATCGAGGCAGCAAGAGCTGGCGAGGCAGGTAAGGGATTCGCAGTTGTTGCAACAGAGATTGGTAATCTTGCAAGTCAGACATCTGATACTGTAGGAAGTATCAACGAGATTGTTGGTGAAGTTAATGAGGTTGTATCAAGAATGGCTAGTACACTTACTGAGTCAATTGATTTCCTTGAGAATGTTGTTATCAAGGACTATGAGCAGTTCTCAGAAGTCAGCGTTCAGTACAAGTCAGATGCAGATCTTGTTAAGTCTAATATGGAGAATATCGAGCACTCAATTGTTAAGCTCACAAGATCAGTTGAGTCAGTTGCAGATTCTCTTCAGGGTATTGCTAATACAATTGGTGAGGCAACAATCGGTGTAACAGATATTGCAGGTAAGACATCAGATATTACAAGTATGACAGCTGATAATAAGGATGCTGTTGATGAGTGTATGGAAGCGCTTGATATCCTTAAGGGTATTACAGGAAGATTCACACTTGAATAGATAGTTGGTAGTACTATTTAGCGATATTTAGTGAACAAAGGGAAGCCTTTTGCGAGGCTTCCCTTTTTATATAAAAACTTGCGGAGCATGTTCTATCGCGGTAAAATGTGAAGGTAGTATGTAGGGAGATAATATCATGCAGCAGATTGTTCAGGATATAAGTAATAACACATATAAGTCAATATATCTTCTATACGGTGATGAGGCATATCTTCGCGTTCAGTACAAGAACAAGCTTAAGTCGGCAATCATTCCTGAAGATGATTCCATGAACTATAATTATTATGAAGGAAAAGGCATTAATATAGGTGAAGTAATTGATCTGTCAGAGACACTTCCTTTTTTTGCCGACAGAAGACTTATTGTTATGGAGAATACAGGATTGATTAAGGGAGGCGGCGAGCAGCTGGCAGAATATGTCGAAAGTATTCCAGAGACTACGGTTATTGTTATGGCTGAGACTGAGGTCGATAAGCGCAGTAAGCTCTATAAGGCAATTCAGAAGTATGGTAGAGCAGTAGAGTTTCAGACTCAGTCTGAGGAGACACTAAAGAAGTGGATAGTCAGCAGAATTAGGAAGGAGCAGAAGCAGATAACTGGTAACACGCTTACCCTGTTTCTCGAGACAGTGGGAAGTGATATGAGCAATATAGTTACAGAACTAGAGAAGCTTTTTGCTTATACTTTAGAACGTGATGCAATAACAGATGGTGATATAAGAGCGGTGTGCACAGTACAGCTTTCTAATCGCGTATTTGATATGATTAGCTTTATATCAATGCGTAAGCAGAAGGAAGCACTGAAGATATATCATGAGATTCTGGAACTCAAGGAATCGCCTTTCGGTATTATGGCGCTTATAAGTAAGCAGTTTAATAATATGCTTAAGATTAAGGAACTTACAGATCAGGGACTTAATGATAAGCGTATAGCGGATAAGATTGGTCTTTCACCATATATAATTGGTAAGTTAAGGCCACAGGCGAAGAATTTCTCTCATGAGGAGATGATAACGGTACTGAAGAACTGCGTTAACGTAGATCATGAGGTCAAGAAAGGTAATATTGACAGCGAATTGGGTGTAGAGATGCTTATAATAGAAGCATGTAGCTCATTGATGTTGTCTGACTAGTATATTCGTGCTACTATTTACTGTGATTATGAAAGAAATGTGAGGTTATAAAGATGGAACCAGAGATAAATGGAATCTACAGGCATTTCAAGGGTAATATGTATAGGGTTATAGCAGTTGCAAAGCATAGCGAGACACTTGAGAAGATGGTTGTCTATCAGGCTCTGTACGGAGATTATGATACATATGTGAGGCCATATGAGTCGTTTGTGTCGTTGGTTGACAGTCAGAAATATCCTGAAGTTAGTCAGAAATATCGCTTCGAACTGATACCGGCACCGGGGCAGGAAGTCAAGGTGGCCAGGGAAGAGGCTGAGGATAACATAAGTATGGATACCTCGGTTGACTCTACTAGTCAAAATGCAAATGACGAAGAAGTGACAATTGTGTCAGAAGGTGATGAGATATCACTCAGGCCCTTGGTTGAGGCGTTTCTTGATGCGGACAATCTCGAGGACAGACATAATATACTTGTTAGACTTCGCGATACGGTTACACATGATGAGATAACAATTATGTCAACAATTATGGACATTGAGATAGATGAATCGCTTGATATTGCGGACAGATATCGTCAGTTAATGAGATGTATTGATACAAAGCATCAGTTTGAGACAAATCGACTTAGGTAGTATGAGGATAACCTGAGTAGGATGGGAGATGTATTATGAAGTTATTATCAGTAGCAATACCATGCTACAATTCGCAGGCATATATGGGAAAGTGTATTGAATCACTACTTGTCGGCGGTGAGGATGTTGAGATTATAGTAGTTAATGATGGATCAAGTGATGATACTGAACTTATTGCTCAGAAGTATCATGAGAGATTTCCATCAATTGTTAAGGTAGTTAATAAGGAGAACGGTGGGCATGGTTCGGCGGTGAATGCTGGAATCGATGCTGCAACTGGCATGTACTTTAAGGTTGTTGACAGTGATGACTGGGTTAAGGAAAGCGCCTATCTTGCAATTCTTGACAAGCTGAGGGAGCTGTCAGGTTCTTCACGTGTTCTTGATATGCTTATCAGCAACTTTGTGTATGAGAAGGAAGGCGCAGACAAGAAGAAGGTTATGAGGTTTGGTCATGCGCTTCCCAAGGATAAGCTTTTTACATGGGATGAAGTTGGTCACTTTAGAAAAGGACAGTATATACTGATGCACTCAGTAATCTATAGAACCAAGCTGTTAAGAGAGTGCGGAATCAGACTCCCTGAGCACACATTCTATGTGGATAATATTTTTGTCTTTGAGCCGCTTCCATTTGTTAAGAATATGTACTATATGGATGTTAATTTCTATAGATATTACATTGGAAGAGAAGATCAGTCAGTTAACGAGAAGATAATGATATCGAGAGTTGACCAGCAGCTTCGAGTTAATCGAATAATGATTGATTATATGAGGACCAATCGCCCATTGATCTGGAGCAACAGACATGTAAGAGATTATATGATTAATTATCTTGATATTATCACTACAATCAGTTCTATTATGCTTATACTCTCGGATTCGGAAGAGAATCTGGATAAAAAGACAGAACTCTGGAATTATCTTAAGAGAAGCGATACGTATCTGTTCTACAGACTTCGTCTGGGACTGCTTGGTAATACCATGAACCTCCCTGGAAAGGGTGGAAGAAAGATCTCAGTTGAAGGATACAGAATTGCGCAAAGATTCTTTAAGTTTAACTAGAAGTGCAGACTATTTATAGCAATCAGAGGACTGCAGATCGTTCTGTTAAAACATTTAATATAGTATTTTGATAAAAGAAAAGCCCGTCAGTAATGACGGGCTTGTTTTATGATTATATATCATTTACTGATTAAGTGGATACTTGTCTGTGAGCTTCTGTACTATAGCGCGAGCCTTTGCTACGCCATCAGCACCTTCCTTAACAACAAGTGAAATTGCTTCAGCAATCTGATCCATATCTTCTGTGTTCATGCCACGGCTTGTAACAGCTGGTGTTCCAAGACGAATACCAGATGTAACGAATGCCTTCTGAGGATCATTAGGAACAGTGTTCTTATTGGCTGTGATATGAGCCTCATCAAGTAACTTCTCTATCTCCTTACCAGTAAGTCCCTGTGGACGAAGGTCAAGAAGCATCAGATGGTTATCTGTTCCGCCTGATACAATGCTGAGACCTCTGCTCATAAGACCATTAGCAAGTGCCTGTGCATTGTCTATGATATTCTTACCATACTCCTTGAACTCAGGTGAGAGAGCTTCCTTAAAGCATACAGCTTTTCCTGCAATTACATGCATAAGTGGACCACCCTGGATACCTGGGAAAATAGCCTTGTTGAAGTTATACTTATCAGCAGCTTCCTGATTGCACATGATCATTCCGCCTCTTGGTCCACGAAGTGTCTTATGTGTAGTTGTTGTTACAACATCAGCATAAGGGAATGGACTCTCGTGGTAGCCTGAAGCTACAAGACCAGCGATATGAGCGATATCTACCATAAGAACTGCACCAACTTCGTCACAGATCTCTCTGAACTTCTTGAAGTCGATCTTACGTGCATATGCTGAAGCACCAGCAACAATCATCTTTGGCTTACACTCAAGTGCAATTCGTCTAACATCATCATAATCGATGAAGCCTTCATCATTAACACCATAGTGAACACAGTTAAAATACTTACCAGACATATTAACTGGTGAACCGTGTGAAAGATGTCCGCCGTGATCAAGATTCATACCCATGAATGTGTCACCTGGCTCAAGAATTGCAAAGAAAACTGCCATATTAGCCTGTGCACCTGAATGAGGCTGAACATTGACATAATCACAGTGGAAGAGTTCCTTGGCACGCTCTCTTGCAAGGTCTTCTACTACATCTACACAATCACATCCGCCATAATATCTCTTTCCAGGATATCCTTCAGCGTACTTGTTAGTTAATGGGCTTCCCATTGCTGCCATAACTGCCTTACTAACCCAGTTCTCTGACGCAATAAGTTCGATATGGCTGTTCTGTCTCTCCTGTTCAGCAACAATAGCATCTGCTATCTGCGAATCAACAGCTCTGACTTCATCTAATGAATACATGTCCTCCACCTTTCTTATATATGCTTATACTATTAAAATATGTCATTACTAGGCAAGATTATAACATATTCAGAGAGATATGGAAGTAGAACTTTTGTGTATTGAGTACCTTTTGGAAGAGGAATCTTTTATGCAATTATGCTATTTACATAGATATTTCGGTTTGCTAGAATGTTCACGTTGGGATGTTACTAGCATAAATGGGGTGAATATTTTGTACAGAATAATTATGAATCCATCATCCAAGTCTGGCAGGGGTGTAAAGATTTGGGAAAAAAGCGTGGAGCCTGAATTAATCAGGAACAGGGTAAGTTATAAGACGTATATGACAAAGGGCGACAATCAGAATGGACCAATTGTTGAAAAGGTTATTGCTGATGCCAAGGCAGATGAGGACGATATCATCAGACTAATAATTCTTGGTGGTGATGGTACTGTCAATGAGATAATTCAGAGCCTGCCCCTTGATATAAAGGTTCATATAAGTGTGATTCCTACCGGTTCAAGCAATGATCTTGCCAGAGATGTAGGAATATCGACGGATCCTGCCAAGGCAATTGCACATCTTATCGATAGTCCTGTTAAGAAAGAGATAGACCTCGGAGTTGTTCATTACGAGAACAATCTTGTAAGAAACGGGGCGATGCAGATTCCTGACAGGAGATTCATTGTCAGCACTGGTATTGGATATGATGCAGCAATCTGTGAAGAGGCAATGAATTCGAGACTTAAGAATATTCTTAACAAGCTTGGTCTTGGTAAGCTGACATATCTTGGTGTTGCACTTAAGCAGCTTGCAACAACCAGATATATTACAGGAGAACTGATTCTTGATGGCAATGAGAATAGCATAATACCGCTCGACAGACTGTTATTTGTGACTGGAATGAATCACAAGTATGAGGGTGGCGGATTTATGTTTGGACCAGATGCAGACGATGCGGATGGTCTCCTGGATCTTTGTGTTGTATCAAGAATAAAGAAATCAGAGATATTAAGAGTGCTTCCTACAGCATATAAGGGTGAACACTTCGCCTATGATGGCGTTGACAGTTATAGAACATCAAGATATTCAATAAGAACTTCAGAACCACTGTGGGTACATACAGATGGCGAAGTTCGTACAAAGGCTGATTATATATCAGTAAGTCTTGTGAGTAAGGCAATAACGCTGGTATATTAGGCGCGCGGTTTGAGGAGACCGCGTGGTATGCGACTTCATACCAGAGGTAAGAGAATGAAAGAATTGTATAAGAAGTATCATCATGCTATTCCGGCAATTATGTATTTTATAATATATATGGTCTGGTTTAACTACATCGAGACGCATCGTGCGGCTGGGTATCGTGTGATTCACACGACTATTGATAATAAGATTCCATTCTGTGAATTTTTTATTGTGCCATATCTGCTATGGTTTGGCTATGTAGCTGTGACGATAGTGTACCTGTTTTTTGCAGATAAGGAAGGATATTATAATTCGTTTACTTTCCTTATGACTGGAATGACGGTCTTTTTGATTATTTCAACATTATTTCCGAATGTTCAGCATCTTAGGCCATATATAATGCCTAGGGATAATGTATTTGCTGATATGGTCAGACATCTGTATATGGTTGATACACCTACTAACCTATGGCCAAGCATTCATGTGTATAATTCGATTGGTGTATATATAGCCGTGGCGCATGACAGAAGACTGGGCAGCAATATATACATAAGAAGAGGAAGCTTTATCCTTACAACACTTATTATTCTTTCAACAATGTTTCTTAAGCAGCATTCGGTATTTGATGTTATGACGGCGTTTATAATGGCAGCAGTTGTATATGCTCTTGTATATCGATTTGATGTTGTTGTCTCACTTCGCGAAGCATACAAGATGAGACGCAGACACAGAAGACATCACTTTACATTTATTAAGTAGATAATCTGATACTGAGGCTTCATGTTATGCATGAAGCCTTTGTTAATGTGTATTATGAAAAATACACAAATTGGGGTTGTCGTAAGTGGTTAATTGTGCTAATATATCCCTTGGTGACAGACATATGTGCGTCTAGCGCGGACAGCGATACACACATGTATTCAGTACACGGACAATTGGTTTTATCTTTTCTAGTAGAGGTGTATATGGATAGAGATAAGTCTGAATATTATATTGTTAGGGAGAGGGCATTGCCAGAAGTGCTTCTTGGAGTAGTTGAAGCCAAGATGCTGTTAGAATCTGAGAAGGCACTTAGTGTTGCAGAAGCAACCGACAGAGTTGGAGTGAGCCGGAGTTCTTTCTATAAATATAAGGACGATATTTTTAGATTTCATGATGATACCCGAGGGACTACTATTACACTGACGTTTAATATGGATGATGAGCCGGGCCTTTTATCGGACGTGCTTAAGATTGTTGCGGAGCATGGGGCGAACATTCTTACAATTCATCAGAGTGTACCAGTTGGTGGAGTGGCAAGTCTGACAATCAGTATTCAGGTCCTAGAGACGACCAAGGATGTCTCATCGATGATTAGGACAATGGAGAATACTAAGGGAGTTCACCATGTGAGAGTAACAGCAAAGCAATAGATATTGCTTACATATAGGAGGAGAAAATGGTTAAGGTTGCAGTTTTAGGTTATGGTACAGTTGGTAGCGGTGTTGTTCAGGTTATTCAGGACAATGCAAAGCTTATCAGCAAGCGAGTTGGTGATGATATAGAGGTCAAGTATATTCTCGATCTCAGAGATTTTCCAGGGGACAGGAATGAGGATAAGGTTGTACACGATTACAATGTGATATTGGAAGACCCTGAGATCTCTATTGTATGTGAGACAATGGGTGGAGTTAATCCAGCATTCCAGTTTAGCAAGGATGCGCTTATGAAGGGCAAGAGCGTATGTACATCTAACAAGGAACTTGTTGAGAATCATGGACCAGAGTTAATTGCACTTGCAAGAGAGAATGGATGTAATTATCTGTTTGAGGCAAGCGTCGGAGGTGGTATTCCAATCATCAGACCAATGAATACATCGCTTGCTCCAGAAGAGATTACTCGTATTATGGGTATTCTCAATGGAACCACTAACTTTATTCTTACCAAGATGGCTAAGGAAGGCGCAGCATATGCGGACGTACTTAAGCAGGCTCAGGAACTTGGCTACGCAGAGCGCAATCCTGAAGCCGATGTCGAGGGACATGATGCAGGTAGAAAAATTGCAATTCTTGCTTCGCTTATGACAGGTAAGACTGTGAAGTTCGCTGATGTAACAACAGAAGGAATAACTAAGATAGATACAATGGACTTTGAATATGCAAAGAAGATGGGTAAGTCTATTAAGCTTATTGCAATGGCTGAAAAGACAGAGGAAGGTCTTACAGCACTTGTTGCACCATTTATGATTGGCGCTGACCATCCACTCAATGGTGTAAACGGCGTATTCAACGCAGTATATGTTACAGGTAATATGGTAGGCGACGTGATGTTCTATGGTCAGGGAGCTGGAAAGCTTGCTACAGCAAGTGCAGTTGTATCTGATGTTATTGACTGTGCACGTAATAAGGATTCACAGATTCCTTGTGTATGGGATGACGAGAAGCTTGAACTTGCAGAGCTTAAGGAGAGCGTAAGAAAGTTCTTCGTAAGAGTTGCAATAAGTAACAGGGGACAGGTGCTTAACACATTCGGACCAATTAGCGAAGTAAGTGTTACAGATGAGGAGTTCGCATTTATATCTGAGGCAATGACAGAAGCAGAATTTGCCAGAAAGATTGCATCGGTGGACAATGTTCTTGCAACAATCAGAGTTGCAGAATAATGACATAAGAGAGGAAATATTATGAAATACGTTATAGTACTTGGCGATGGAATGGCCGATGAGCCAATAGAAGCGCTTGGAGGCAAGACGCCATTAGAGTATGCATCAACACCGGAGATGGACAGATTAAGTAAGCTGTCTGAGATTGGAATGGTTCATACAATCCCTGACGGCATGAAGCCAGGGTCTGATACTGCCAATCTGTCGGTTCTTGGATACGATCCTAAGAAGTATTATTCAGGCAGATCTCCACTTGAAGCATTAAGCATCGGAGTACCAATGCTTGATACTGACATAGCGCTTAGATGTAACATTGTTACAATTTCTGATGATGATGTTGCTTTTGAAGAGAAGACAATAATTGATCACAGTTCGAGTGAGATAAGCACAGAAGATTGTGCTGTGCTGTTAGATGCAGTTAAGGCTGAACTTGAGAGTGAGATATATCATTTTTGGGTAGGAACAAGTTACAGACACTGTCTTATATGGAATGAGGGAAAAGTGGTTGATCTTACACCACCTCACGATGTACTTACGCAGAAGATTGGACAGTATCTGCCAGAGGATGAGGTGCTTCGCAACATGATGAAGCGCAGTTATGAGATTCTTAAGGATCATCCTCTTAATATTGAGAGAAAGAAGCAGGGACTTAATCCAGCCAACTGTTGCTGGTTCTGGGGAGCAGGTACCAAGCCACTCCTTACTTCATTCGAAGAGAAGACTGGAAAGAAGGGTATGATGATATCCGCAGTTGATCTTCTTAAGGGTATAGCAGTGGGATCGTCTATGGGTGTAGCTGAAGTTGAGGGTGCCAACGGTGGTCTCGAGACTAACTACGAAGGCAAGACAGATGCTGCAATCAAGGCATTATGCGACGATGGTTATGACTTTGCATATATTCATGTTGAGGCACCAGATGAGATGGGACATCAGGGAAGTCCGGAGAAGAAGATTAAGGCGATAGAGTATCTTGACAGCCGTGTTATTAAGAGGCTTACATCAGCGCTTGATGGCAGAGGTGTGGACTATAGGATGTTGGTTTTGCCTGATCATCCTACGCCTTGCAGAGTGAGAACTCATACAAGCGATAATGTTCCATACATGCTTTATGATTCTACTGATAAGAAGTCGGGTGAACTCGATTATAACGAGAAGTGTGGTATTGCGAGCGGCATGCTTGTTGAACGTGGTCATGAATTGATTGATCATTTATTTGAAAAATAAAAAAGTGGAGATGAATTATGAAAAAGGTAGTAAAATTCGGCGGTAGCTCACTTGCGAGCGCTGAGCAGTTTATGAAAGTTGGGGATATTGTACGTAGTGACAGTGCAAGAAAGTATGTAGTTCCAAGTGCGCCTGGTAAGAGATATGCTTCGGATACAAAGGTAACTGATATGCTCTATGCATGTTATGCCCTTGCAGAGGAAGGTAAGGACTTTTCGAAGCAGCTTAAGGCTATAAAGGCCAGATATAATGAGATTATTGAGGGACTTTCGCTTGATATGACACTTGACGAAGAATTCAAGGTTGTTGAGAAGAACTTCAAGGAGAAGGCAGGTAAGGACTATGCAGCCAGCCGTGGTGAATTCCTGAATGGTAAAATCATGGCAGCTTATCTTGGATATACATTCATTGATGCCGCAGAGGTAATCTTCTTTGATGAGAATGGCGAGTTTGATTCTGAGAAGACTAATGATGTGCTTATTGCCAAGCTTGCCAAGCTTGATTCCGTAGTAGTTCCAGGATTCTATGGAGCGTATCCAGATGGTAAGGTTAAGACTTTTTCCCGTGGTGGCTCTGACATTACAGGATCAATTGTTGCCAGAGCAGCGAAGGTTGATGTATATGAGAACTGGACTGATGTATCAGGATTCCTCGTTACAGATCCACGTATAATTGATTCTCCAGCAGGTATTGAGACTATCACATACCGCGAGCTTCGTGAGCTCTCATACATGGGTGCATCTGTTCTTCACGAAGATGCTATATTCCCAGTAAGACGCGAGGGTATTCCTATTAATATTAAAAATACTAACGCACCTGAGGATGCCGGAACATGGATTGTTGAGAGCACATGCCAGAAATCAAAGTATGTAATTACTGGTATTGCTGGTAAGAAGGGCTTCTGTTCTGTAAATATTGAGAAGGATATGATGAAGTCTGAGGTTGGTTTTGGCCGCAAGGTTCTGCAGGCATTTGAGGAGAATGATATTTCCTTCGAGCACCTTCCTTCCGGAATTGATACCATGACTGTATTTGTTCACCAGGATGAGTTCATGGACAAGGAGCAGAAGGTTGTTTCTTCTATCAACCGCACTGCAAAGCCTGATTCCATTGATATCGAGTCTGATCTTGCATTGATCGCAGTTGTAGGTAGAGGCATGAAGTCTACTCGCGGAACCGCTGCAAGAATTTTCTCTGCACTGGCACATTCTCACATTAACATCAAGATGATCGACCAGGGATCTTCTGAGATGAATATTATTATTGGTGTTGCAAACGAAGATTTCGAGAGCGCTATCCAGGCAATTTATGATATTTTTGTAGTGACCAGACTGTAAGTTTCTGTGTTATTGTGATACTATT
>JAZUGT010000009.1:0-4836 GCA_045641365.1 Lachnospiraceae bacterium | reverse complement strand
AAGGGTGAGTTCGTCGCAGGTATTACGGCACCGGGAATCAGAATCAGTGCCAAAGCATTGTGGGAAGATACAGCGAAGCTTCCGGAGATAGAGATCAGAAAACCGAAGAGCATTTTGGCACAGGAGACAATCTCAAGTATGCAGGCTGGTCTTGTATATGGCCAGATAGGTCAGACTGAGTATATTATCAATCAGGTCAGAAAAGAGTCCGGTCTTAACAATATGAAGGTCGTAGCGACTGGCGGACTTGGAAGAATCATCTCTGATGAGACGATGCTTATCGATGTGTATGATAACACTCTTACACTTGAGGGACTCAGATACATCTATGAGAAGAATGTTAAGTAGTGACACAGTATGGTCACTACATTGCGAGATATAGCTGCATGTAATCCATGCGAAGGAAAAGGGTAAGATTATGGGTGAGTCACTGTTACATCCGCTTAAGATAGGCAATGTGACACTTGATAATAATATAATATTAGCTCCTATGGCAGGCGTAACAGACCTGCCTTTTCGCTTATTATGCAGTGAACAGGGAAGTGCGCTTCAGTGTATGGAGATGGTAAGCGCCAAGGCTATACTGTATAACAACAAAAACACGGATGCACTTATGGAGATTCATCCAGATGAGGGACTTGCAAGTCTGCAGCTCTTTGGCTCAGATCCACAGATTATGGGAGATATGGCAGCCAAGATTGAGTCAAGGCCATGGGCAGTTCTTGATATCAATATGGGATGTCCGGTGCCTAAGGTTGTCAATAACGGTGAAGGCTCAGCGCTTATGAAGGACGGCGTACTGGTCGGACGTATCGTTGAAAGCATCGTAAAGAGTGTGAGTAAGCCTGTAACTGTGAAGATACGCAAGGGCTTTGACGATGAACATGTGAATGCTGTAGAGATAGCGAGAATTGCACAGGAAAGCGGAGCAAGCGCTGTGACAGTGCATGGAAGAACCAGGGAGCAGTACTACGCAGGCAAGGCTGACTGGGAGATAATTGCAGCTGTTAAGGCAGCAGTAGATATACCTGTTATAGGCAATGGTGATATCACAAGCGGAGAGTCGGCTGAGAGGATGATTCGTGAGACGGGCTGTGACGGTGTGGCAATTGGCCGTGCAGTAAGAGGCAACCCTTTTATCTTCAGAGAGGTAATTCACTATCTTAAGACAGGTTGTGAGCTTCCCAAGCCGTCAAGGCAGGAGATAATGGATACTATCATCCGTCACGCGAAGCTTCAGTTAGAATATAAGGGCGAGTATATAGGCGTTAGGGAGATGCGTAAGCATATCGGATGGTACAGCGCGGGGATTCCTGGCGGGGCCCGACTCAGGGGACGTGTCAATGAGATGGAGACTATGGAAGATGTCATAAGCGTGGCTAGAGAGATGTTTGGGGGATAATATGATAACTATAAGTGCATGTATGATTGTAAAAAATGAGGAAGCTAATCTGGACAGATGCCTTAAGGGTGTATCTGCAATAGCGGATGAGATCATAATAGTGGATACTGGTTCTACAGACAGGACCAAGGAGATTGCTGCAGGGTATACGGATAAGATATATGATTATGCCTGGACAGGAAGCTTTGCTGATGCGAGGAATTATGCGTTCTCACTGGCTGGATGTGATTATATATATTCGGCAGATGCTGATGAGGAACTCGATGAGACCAATGTGGACAGGTTCCGTCATCTTAAGGAGGCGCTGCTTCCTGAGATAGATATTGTGCAGATGTATTACTGCAATCAGCTTGA
Source organism: Lachnospiraceae bacterium (assembly GCA_045641365.1). GTDB lineage: Bacteria > Bacillota > Clostridia > Lachnospirales > Lachnospiraceae > Colinaster. The sequence goes on along the minus strand of JAZUGT010000009.1, from coordinate 3,080 downwards.
GAATAATACTATATATAACTTCGATAAGGAGCTTAGACCTAAGCTCTACAAGAGATTAAGGAACTTTGTATGGGAAGAAATCATACATGAGGCGGTACGACTTGAGCCACTTGTGTTCGACAGTGATATTGAGATTATTCACAGACCCGGCGAGGGGCATGCGATAAGAGATCTGGCAGCCTTCGAGAGACTTGTGAAGGTTGACGGTGATATGAGCAACAGGCTTATCGAGATATATGCCAAGGAGCTGTATGTGGCAGGAAGTGATGAGCACTTTGTGACGGCCAAGGGATACTTCGGTGAGCTTGCTGACAGGGATAATATTAGTGAGGATCTGCTTACCATGGCACTTGCGGTATGCGCCAGGGCAGCCCGAATTGAAAGTGATGATACTTCGATGCTTAAGTATGTATCAAGGGCGGCAGCAGGTGAGTGTATGTGCAGCGAACTGTGCTGTGAGCTTGGGCAGTACTTCTATGACAGGAGTAACTATACTGAGGCACACCTGTGGTACTACAATGCCATGAATGAGGCAGTACCGATGATGAATATCAGATATGGTAAGGAGATACCAGAGAGTCAGATTGAGAAGTGCATGGAGGCAATCGGACAGAGATAGTATTAAAGGTGGTTCCACGCATATGGAATAACCAGTCGTGACAGATATGCCAAATGCTTGTAAGTCTTGACATTAAGGGCTTTGATGGCTATAATACTGTAGTTGACGAATGTAGACACATACGTCGTTGTAATCATACTAGATAATTAAGGAGATTGAGATGGAAGAGAAGAAGAATGTCCTTACCTACGAAGGTCTTAAGGCTTACGAGGAAGAACTTGAGAATCTGAAGGTTGTCAGACGTAAAGAAGTTGCTGAGAAGATCAAGGAAGCAAGAGCACAGGGCGACTTATCCGAGAATGCTGAGTATGATGCAGCGAAGGATGAACAGCGTGATATCGAGGCTCGTATTGAGGAGCTTGAGAAGATTCTTAAGAACGCTGAAGTTGTTATAGAGGATGAAGTTGATCTTGAGAAGATTAACATTGGTTGTAAGGTCAAGGTACTTGACATAGAATACGATGAGGAATGCGAGTACAAGATCGTAGGCTCTACAGAGGCTAACAGTCTTAAGGGTAAGATCTCGAACGAGTCACCTGTAGGACGTGCACTTATCGGAGCCAAGGTTGGAGATACTGTTACTGTTGAGACTCCTGGTGGAGAGTGCAAGTACAAGGTTCTTGAGATTCAGAGATCCAACTAAGAGAGAGAAAATGTCAGTCGCGTCCACTTTTCCCGGGAAAAGAGAACGCGACTTACTATGTTATGACATAAGGAAGGAAACGTCATGGGAGATAATAATCAGAATATGAACGGTGGGGCTAAGGAGCCAGACCTTAATCAGATAAGAAAGAATAAGAGAGAGAAGCTTGCTAATCTTCAGGCTGAGGGCAAGGACCCATTCGTCATCACAAAGTATGACCAGACACATCATTCTGCAGATGCGAAGGCAGCTTATATCGAGCTCGAGGAGAAGCTTCTTGCAGGAAGACCTGAGGTCAATGTCGATGGCATGGATGAGGCTGCTGCAAAAGAGGCTACAATTAATGATTACAATGAGAGACGTGCAATCATGGATGCACAGCCAATCAATGTTAGTATTGCCGGTCGTATCATGCTTAAGCGTGTAATGGGTAAGGCTTCATTCTGTAATGTTCAGGATCTTAAGGGCGATGTGCAGGTATATGTATCAAGAGATGCTCTTGGTGATGATGCCTACGCTGACTTCAAGAAGTATGATGCCGGTGATATCATCGGTGTTAAGGGTCATATGTTCCGTACTCAGAAGGGCGAGATAAGTGTACATGCTGTTGAGACAGTGCTACTGTCTAAGAACCTTCAGCCACTTCCAGAGAAGTTCCACGGACTTACTAATACAGATCTTAGATATCGTCAGAGATATACAGATCTTATTATGAATCCAGATGTTAAGGATACATTCGTAAAGCGTAGTAAGATTATTGCTTCTATCAGAAGATATCTTGATAATCAGGGATTCATGGAGGTTGAGACACCTATGCTTGTGGCTAACGCCGGAGGTGCAGCTGCAAGACCTTTCACTACACACTTTAATGCACTTGACGAGGACCTTAATCTTCGTATCTCACTTGAGCTCTACTTAAAGAGACTTATCGTAGGTGGTCTTGAGAGAGTATACGAGATCGGAAGAGTATTCCGTAACGAAGGTCTTGATACAAGACATAATCCGGAGTTCACACTTATGGAGCTCTATCAGGCATATACAGACTATTATGGAATGATGGATCTTACAGAGAACATGTTCCGTACAGTTGCACAGGAAGTACTTGGTACAACAACATTCAAGTATGGCGATCTTGAACTTGACTTCGGTAAGCCATTCGAGAGACTTACAATGATCGATGCTGTTAAGAAGTATGCCGGTGTTGACTTCGATGCAATCGCTGATGACGATGCAGCCAAGGCTATTGCAAAGGAGAAGAATGTGGAGTTTGAGCCACATCATAAGAAGGGTGATATCCTTAATCTCTTCTTCGAGGAGTTCGTTGAGGAGCATCTGCTTCAGCCAACATTCGTAATGGATCATCCAATCGAGATCTCGCCTCTTACTAAGAAGAAGCCAGACAAGGAAGGCTATGTTGAGAGATTTGAGCTCTTCATCAATGGTTGGGAGATGTGTAATGCATACTCAGAGCTTAACGATCCAATCGATCAGCGCGAGAGATTCAAGGCACAGGATGCCCTTGCTGATATGGGTGATGAGGAAGCTAACCACACAGACGAAGACTTCCTTAACGCACTTGAGATTGGTATGGCACCAACTGGTGGTATCGGTTACGGTATCGACAGACTCTGTATGCTGTTAACTGACAGCCCAGCAATCAGAGATGTGTTGTTCTTTCCAACCATGAAGTCCCTTAATTAGGACACCTCGATATAGGGAACCGCTGAAATCCATAGGAATACAAAGGAATCCGTCCTTGTCCTAAAATTACAGTAATCAACATGGACTATGAAGGATGTAGATGGATCTGTATGGATT
>JAZUGT010000008.1:0-2560 GCA_045641365.1 Lachnospiraceae bacterium | reverse complement strand
CACCATAAAGCTAATTGTCTGAGCTAGTGCTGTAGATAGGCCAGCTCCTGCAATTCCAAGCCCAAATCCAAACATAAAGATTGGGTCACCAGCAATATTGAGTAATGCTCCTACAAGCATTGCAACCGCTCCAAGCTTGGCTTTTCCCTCGTATCTCAGAATGTTATTAAGCGTAAAGGATGGCACAATAAATGGTGTGGAAAGTAGTATAAATCTAAGGTATATCTTTGCATATGGTGCAATAGTAGGAGTGCTTCCCAGGAAGCTGATAAGCGGATCCATTATAAGTGCACATACAACTGCAAGTATAATTGAACATGATAGCGACAGGAAAAAGCCTGTCGATGCAGTTCTATTGGCACCATCATTATCTTTTGCTCCAAGCTCTCTGGAAAGTATACTTCCGCATCCCTGTCCAAAGAAGAAACCTATTGCCTGAAGTATAGACATAAAGCCAAAGACTACACCAACTGCTCCACTGGCACTTGTTCCCAACATACCAACAAAAGCTGTATCAGCCATATTATAAGCACTTGTTATAAGCATTGTTATAACTGTTGGTATAGAGAGTGACAGAAGCAGCTTTGGAATCGGCGTCTTTGTCATCTTATCATATTGAATATTCTTCTTTTCTTCCTCTATTGCATTCTTTTCAGTCTGCATATCACTACAATCTCTTTTCTAATTGATCATTACAATTTAAACACTATGCCCATAACAGCTCCACATAGTATCCAGAAGGCTGGATGGAGCTTCTTAAGTGGTTTCCAGTTCATCAACAGATAGTATCCAATACATACTATAAAAAGTATAATCGGGAACTGGAAATTGCCAGCCTCATCAGTAAAAAGGGCTGTCCTGAATATTCCCCATACCGCTGTTGCAATCAGGCCTGTAACGGCTGGTCTTACCATGCCAAAGCAGGCGTTAACATATGGATTCTTGCTAAATTTATCCAGTATCTTAGCTACCAGTATTATGACTATCAAGCTTGGCAGTACAAGTGACAATGTTGCTACAATTCCACCTGGAAATCCTGCGGCATTGTATCCTGCATAGGTAGACATATTGATACCTATAGGGCCAGGTGTACTCTCACTTACAGCAAGCATGTTGGCTACATCCGATACCTTATACCAGTCATGTCTGTTAGGAAGGTCCATTAAGAATGGTATAGTTGCAGGTCCGCCACCAACCGCAAACAAACCTATCTGAAAGAATTCATAAAAAAGTTCCCAAAATACTCTCATCCTTCAAACCTCCCCATCTTATACATTATGATACCGAAGATTCCAAAGATAATAACGATTAGCACTGTAGGCACTGGTGAAAACATAGCGAGAACGAATGCAATCAAACATACAATTGCAGTAAGCGCCCCCTTAATTGTCTTCTTACCCATAGTAATAACTGTATTCAACATCAGAGCACACACTACAACCTTGATTCCACCAACTGCATGGGCAATAGTCTGATTGCTCATAAACTGCTCAAGGAACATAGCCAGTATAGATACAATAATAAGTGAAGGGCTAATCATGCCAAGAGTTGAAAAGATAGCTCCTGCAATTCCCTTCTTCTTATATCCAACAAATGTTGCGACATTTACTGCTATAATACCTGGTGTACACTGTCCTACAGCGTAGTAGTTGAGCAGGTCATCTTCTTCAACCCATCCTTTTTTCTCAACCAACTCGTACTTAAGCATAGGAAGCATGGTCAATCCGCCTCCAAATGTAAGTCCTCCAATGCGGAAAAAGGCCGCATAGAGCGCTAATAAATCATTCATATTCAAAACCTCTTTTTACTAGATTATCTCCCTCACAGATTTTAGCACCAATTGGCTAATAATAAAAGGAAAAGGGCGCTACTTCCAGTCAGCGCCCCATACATCATTACATAAGTTAATTACATATTGATAATCAAAATCTCCATCCTGCTTTCTAATCAAATTCTTTTCAGCAAGCTCTTTAGTATAATCCTTCACAAAATATGTTGTTACACCGCCATATCCCTCTTCAAGATGGCAGACCAGCGCATCAACAGTGTATTTATCAATCGAAACCTTACCCGATGAAGTCTTTGATATGGTTACATCCGCCATACCACCGACCATTCTATTCCCAGTACCAGCTCCTGTTCCAGAGGTCCAGTTCACAAAGTTACCCAGTGAATAGTAGACTAGCATCTCATGACCATCCTCATCTGTTAGCATCTCATATGGCTCAATCACATGTGGATGTGTTCCTATTACCAGATCAACTCCATTTTCCAGGAATATCTTTGTCCATTTTTCCTGATAGGCATCAGGAGTAAGACGATACTCAGTCCCCCAGTGTGGACATACTATTGTAAAATCTGCATCTCTTTCAGCCCGCTCAATGTCCGATATGACCTTATTTTCCCCAAGATAATCAACGCCATAGGGCATATCCGCCGGCAGACTTATACCATTGGTTCCATAGGTGTAATTGAGGACTGCAATCTTGATGCCATCCACCTCCGTAATATATATATCCTGCTGATCTTCACTACTGTCATGTATTCCAATTGGCTCGAC
>JAZUGT010000007.1:0-50120 GCA_045641365.1 Lachnospiraceae bacterium | reverse complement strand
CAAAGTGAATACTAATTTGGGGCAGATGCGAATCTGTCTTTTTTGCGTGTTACAAATATAGAAAAAGCAGGAAAGCAATTCACTTTCCTGCTAAATTTCTTTAGAAGCTTCACCTTGTCAATGTTAACTTAATGACATTGGGCATAAGCCTGACGTTTTTTAGTAGTTGACGTCGGACATATGTCTGGCGCTTTCTCGTGACAGAGGGACACTCCTTGTGACAGAGGGACACTCCTCGTGACAAAAGGACCGTCCCCAAGACAGAGGGACACTCCTCGTGACAAAAGAACCGTCCCCAAAGAAGAACCGTCCCCAAAGAAGGCTACCTAAACTCCTCCGACAGTGTCTTGGGAGTCTCAAGCTCCCATCTGAAAGAGCGGGTCTCCTGAATCTTCCTGAACTCGGTAGGTGTACAGTTCTTGAGCTGCTTAAACATTCGTATAAATGAATTGGTTGTTGAGAATCCTGACTGTACAGCAATCTGTGTGATTGAAATATCAGGGTCAGCGAGTAATTCTTCTGCGTGAAGTATACGCTGCTGATTAACATATCTATAGAAAGTGACACCTGCAAATTCCTTAAATAACCTTGTGAAGTGGTACTTACTAAAGCCGGCCATATCCGCAACAGTATCAAGATCAAGATCTTCGTCGAAGTGTGCGTCAATATAGCGGCAGACACTCATAAACTTATTGATGTATTCCTTGCCCTTCAGGTGGCTTCCAATCGCAGGACCTATTCTGTCAAGATGACTTCTTCCAATAAGAGTAAGGATGTTGAGGAACTTGGCATATATAATTGGCTCGCATAATGAACTTCGGCTTAGATTGTTGGCTTCATCAGCGCGCATTGATATAGGAGCATCCATATCAAAATCTTCGCTTCTGAAGTATTCTTCAATCATCTCCTCGAGCAGCTTAAGTATACTCTTATGTATATCAGGCGAATCCTGAGGTGTGATAAGCATTGACTGTCCGATGAAAGCAAGTATTGGATTGATTCCGGTTATTGACTTAAGTCTTGATACATCAATCTGGAAAAAGAAGCGCATTCCCTGTTTTGGCGCCTTGCACTCATGAATTGCGCCAGAACCAACAATTAGAATCTCATATGGCTGAACAACATATTCCTTCTCTCCTATTATAGTTGTATATTCCGATTCAACTGGAAGAAGAATCTCCATTGGTGTGTGCCAGTGAGGGGGATAGTCCTCATAGAGATCATTCCTATATATACAAAGATGCGTGTTGGGCTTATAGTCCGGGGTCTCAAACATACCCGAAAGATTCTTAATCATAGCTAGTCCTTTCATATGCTATTAACAATTACTTATATTAAAGATAATTAAAAAAGCACAATATGTAAATGTAATAATGTCTAAAAATTGCTTTCAAACCTTGTGGAAATTGCTGGTAAATTGTTGCAAAAGGCTGAAAAATAGCCTAAATAAGCCAAAACGCACAAAAAACGGAGATGTTCAAATTTGAAATGGGCAAAAGTGACAATGAGAAAATAGCAATAATTGATAATCAAATAAGCAATTATTTTGTGACTATATTGTGAACAAATTGATAATATAGGTCCATAACCAATTAACAAATTTTTCAGAAGTGGGAGGTTACTTTCAATGAAAAAGAAAATCTTAGCTTCATTGCTTTCAGTAGCAATGGTAGCAACACTACTTACTGGATGTGGAAGCGCAGCTGATACAGCAGCTCCAGCAGACAGTGCAGCAGCTACTACTGATGATGCAGCAGCACCAAGTGATGATGCAGCAGCACCAAGTGGTGACAACGTAATTAACCTTTGGTCATTCACAGATGAGATTCCAGGAATGGTTGATAAGTTCCTTGAAGCAAATCCTGACTTTGGTTACACAGTAAACACAACAATCATCGCAACAACAGACGGCGCATATCAGCCAGCACTTGACCAGGCTCTTGCAGCAGGTGGTGCAGATGCTCCTGATATCTACGCAGCAGAGGCTGCTTTCGTTCTTAAGTATGCTCAGGGTGATGCATCTGGTTATGCAGCAGCTTATGAGGATCTTGGAATTGACGTAGCTAGCGAGCTTTCTGCAGCAGACATCGCACAGTACACAGTTGATATCGGAACAAGACCTTCTGATAACAAGCTTGTTGCACTTGGATACCAGGCTACAGGTGGTGCATTCATCTACCGTCGTTCAATCGCTCAGGATGCATTCGGAACAGATGATCCAGCAGAGATCGCTAACATCATCGGTGCAGGCACAAACTCATGGGATAAGTTCTTTGAGGCAGCTGAGACACTTAAGGGCAAGGGTTACGGTATCATCTCTGGTGACGGTGATCTTTGGCACGCAGTTGAGAACAGCTCTGACAAGGGTTGGATCGTAGATGGTTCACTTTACATTGATCCTAAGAGAGAAGCATTCCTTGACCTCTCTAAGACATTAAAGGACAACGATTATCACAATGATACACAGGATTGGCAGGATGCTTGGTTCGCTGATATGAAGGGCGAAGGCGCTAAGGGAATCTTCGGTTTCTTTGGACCAGCTTGGCTTATCAACTACACACTTGCTCCAAACTGTGGTGGTGAGGCAGCAGGCGAAGGAACATACGGTGACTGGGCAGTATGTCCACCTCGTATCGGATTCTTCTGGGGTGGTACATGGGTACTTGCTAACAAGGACACAACAAAGGCTGAGGCAGTTGGTAAGATCATCGAGTGGATCACACTTAACTCTTCAGAGGATGGACTTCAGTATAAGTGGGCTAACGGAACACTTAATGGTGAAGGCGGTACAAAGGACTGTGTAGCTTCTGGTACAGTTATGGCTAAGTCTAACGGTGAGCTTGAGTTCCTTGGCGGACAGAATATGTTCGACGCATTCGTTCCAGCTAACTCTTATGCAAATGGTAAGAACCTTACACAGTACGATGAGACAATCAACCAGTACTGGAGAGATGCAGTTCGTGAGTACACAGCTGGCAACCTTACTAGAGAAGATGCAATCGCAGCATTTAAGTCAAACGTTGCTGATAACCTTGATGTAAATGTAGATTAATTCGGGAATATAGTTTCTATTTTACAAAATTGGGGCGATGAATTTAATTCGTCGCCCCGCTTTGTATATACAAAATGTTCTATTGTGGAGGAACAGTAATGAAAAAAAAGAAAATATCATATGCAAAATATGGATATATCTTCAGTGCTCCATTTGTGATTGCATTTGCTTTATTTACACTGTATCCTATCATTTTTACAGTGGTACTTGGATTTACTGACTTTAAGGGGTTAGGAACAGTTAAATTCAACTTCCTTGCTAATCCGTTTGATAACTTCAAAAATATATTGGATGCAGCATCATTCCGTACTTCGCTTGGTAATACATTTATGATCTGGGGTTGGAACTTCCTTCCACAGATTCTTATGGCGCTTTTACTCGCTGCTATTTTTACCAACAATAAGAAGAAAGTAGTGGGACAGGGGTTCTTTAAGGTTGTATTCTATATGCCTAACATTATTACAGCAGCTACAGTTGCTATTTTGTTTGGTGCATTCTTCGGATACCCAATGGGTCCAATGAATGATTTGTTTGTAAGATTTGGTCTTGCCGATTCGCCTATTCACTTTTTCCAGGATAAGTGGGTTGCAAGAGGTGTAGTATCCTTCATTCAGTTCTGGATGTGGTATGGATACACAATGATTGTTCTTGTATCTGGAATATTAGGAATTAGTCCAGAGTTATACGAGGCTGCAGATATAGATGGAGCTACAACAGTACAGGAGTTCTTCTATATTACGCTTCCTAACCTGCGTACTATTCTTATATATACATTAATCACAAGTTTGATTGGTGGTTTGACAATGTTCGATATACCATTCCTTCTTGTTACAAAGAGTGGTCCTAATAATGCAACACTGACTACAAGCGTATTTATCTATAATCAGGCATTTAGCGGAAGCTATATGTATAACAGAGCGTCAGCTGCAAGTATCATTATGTTTATCATAATTGGTATTCTTTCAATATTCGTATTTAAGCTGATGCAGGATAAGAGCGAGGTAGCAGAAGCTAAGGAACTTAAGCGTGTTGCCAAGGAAGCCAAGAGACAGGCTAAGCTCGCTGCGAAGGGAGGTATGTAATTATGCAGATGAAGGTAAAAAGAGGCAATCCTGTTGTCAGGGTTCTGATTTACATTTTATGTGTATTACTTACAATCCTTAGTATCATGCCATTCTGGGTTATGATTGTTAATGCGACAAGAAGTACTACGCAGATTCAGCAGCATGCTGTTTCGCTTATTCCATCAGTTCATCTGATGAACAACTTAAAGATTTTAACTGGTAAGAGTTTCGATCCTATTAGAGGATTCTTAAACTCTATGATTGTCTCTACTGGAGCAACATTATGTACAGTATATTTCTCATCACTTACAGCGTATGCACTCGTTGTATATGAGTGGAAGCTTAGAAAGGGATTCTTTGCTTTCATCATGGCTGTTATGATGATTCCTACTCAGGTAGTTAGTATTGGTTTCTATCAGTTTATGTATAGAATTCATCTTACTAATAACTTCCTTCCACTTATACTGCCATCAATCGCAGCACCTGCGGTAGTGTTCTTTATGAGACAGTTTATGATTCCTTCACTGCACATTGATATTATCAATTCAGCAAGAATTGACGGTGCGAAGGAGTTCTACACATTTAATAAGATTGTGCTTCCAATTATGAAGCCAGCTATTGCAACACAGGCGATTTTCGCTTTTGTTACAAAGTGGAATGAGTTATTCCTTCCTACAGTTTTGCTTAGGAAGCAGAATATGTATACAATGCCTATCATGGTATCGTTATTAAAGGGTGATATGTATAAGACAGAGTACGGCTCAATTTACTTAGGACTTACTCTTACAGTGTTACCATTGTTTATAGTATATTTCCTTCTTTCTAAGTACATCATTGCTGGTGTGGCACTTGGTGGTGTTAAGGGATAATTCTAATGAATATTTTTAGTATGGACAATGCGTTCTTCAGATTTGTTGGACGCTTGACAGACTTGGTATGGCTTAATATTTTAACTTTAATTTGCTGCATTCCTGTCTTTACGGCAGGTGCAGCAATTAGTTCAATGTACAGAGTCCTGATCTTGATTGCAATTAATCAGGACTCGGGCATTACCAAGATGTTTTTTAAGACTTTCAAATCAAATTTCGTGGATGCCACCAAGGTGTGGATTCCTTCCTTATTGATAATTGTTGCATTATTTGCAAATGCATATCTTATTTATCATGGTGTGTTGGATTCATATGGCGGAGCGCTAATTGCTTCCGGTGTTAGTATTGGGGTTATTGCGTCGATAATGATTATGTTTCTTAATTATTGCCTGGCGATGATTTCAAGATATGATAACACGGTTGGGATTAATGTTAAAAATGCGTTTTTACTGATGGTCGCCTACTTTCCACAGTCATTTTGCATTCTTGTTATATCATTGTCACCAATAGCGTTAATGATGTTATCCGACACATTTTTGTATCTGTGGTTTCTGTACGGACTGAGTTTTCCTGCATTTATTAATTCAATGTTACTTGGAAAAGTATTTCTGAAGACGGAGGAAGTGACCCAGAATGGACAGGGAGAAGTTTAAGGAAATGTCATTTGGCAAAAAAGTCGAATGGCTGGTTCAATATTATGGTGTGGCTACAATTGCTATTATTGTTGCGGTTTTAGTCTGCATCTACCTTATTAAATCTATTTTTATGCCTGCTGATTATGAGGACCTGTGTGTACTTATATATAGTGACGAGATATCAGCAGAGGATGCGGACATGTTGTGTAACAGTCTGCAGGAGAAGACAGGGAAGACAATAGCAGTATTGAGATATGGAGAATCAGATGCATATGGATCTCAATCCTTTGCACTGAAGTTGTCTGATACTGTGTTGGATATAGTGATTGCACCGGATGAAGAGACTGAGAAGCTGGTGCAAAGTGGATTCTTTGCTGAATACAAGAAGATTGAAGGGAAGAATCTTAATCTGGGCATATCAGGCAGGGCCAGAAGAGGCGAATTGCTTGATGAAGTAGTTAAAGAACTTAGTGTTTATCTTGAAAGGGATATGAAAGAGGTTAGTGATGACTAGAGAAGAGGCAAGAAAGAAAGCTGAAGCATTAGTTGACAGTATGACAATTGAAGAGATGACAACGCAGTTGCGTTATGATGCTCCAGCCATAGATAGACTTGGAATACCAGAATATAACTGGTGGGGGGAAGCTCTTCATGGTGTTGCCAGAGCGGGAGTTGCGACTGTTTTTCCACAGGCAATCGGTATGGCAGCAACATTTGATGAAGAGATTATTGAGAAGGTAGGAGATATTGTATCTACAGAGGCAAGAGCCAAGTATAATGCATACCAGGCAGAAGGGGACAGAGATATATATAAGGGACTCACAATGTGGTCTCCTAATGTCAATATATTTAGAGATCCAAGATGGGGAAGAGGTCATGAGACATATGGTGAAGACCCATTCTTAACATCAAGGCTTGGTGTAGCATATGTCAAGGGACTTCAGGGCAATGGAAAGACATTGAGAACTGCAGCATGTGCTAAGCATTTCGCTGTTCACTCAGGACCTGAGGCTGACAGACATCATTTTAATGCTGTAGCAAGTAAGAAGGATCTTAGAGAGACATATCTTCCTGCTTTTGAAGCTTGTGTTAAGGAAGCAGATGTTGAGTCTGTGATGGGAGCATATAACAGGACCAATGATGAGCCATGCTGTGCTCATACAGAACTTATGGAAAATATCCTCAGAGAAGAGTGGGGATTCAAGGGCCATTATGTGTCTGACTGTTGGGCAATCAAGGATTTCCATGAGAATCACATGGTAACAAAGAATCCAAGGGAGTCAGTTGCGCTTGCGCTTTCCAAGGGATGTGATGTTAACTGTGGTTCAACATATCTGTGTATGCTTCAGGCATATAATGAGAAGCTTATTACTAAGGAGCAGATGAGAACTGCATGTATTAGGCTCTTTACAACAAGATATCTTCTTGGTATGTTTGACGGTTCCGAATATGACAATCTGGGACTTATGGATGTTGAGACTAAGGAGAATCTTGATTATTCAAGGACTGTTGCTGAGAAGAGTATGGTTCTTCTTAAAAATGACGGACTTTTACCTCTTAATAAGAGTGAATTGAAGACAATCGCTGTGATTGGACCAAATGCCAATAGCAGAGCAGCACTTGTCGGAAATTATCATGGAACAGCATCAAGATATTATACAGTAACTGAAGGAATTCAGGATTATGTAGCAGATGAAGGCATTAAGGTATTCTATTCAGAGGGCTGTCATCTGTTCAAGGACAGAGTCGAGCATCTTGGAAGACCAGATGACAGAATAGCTGAGGCTGTTGGAATGGCTAAGCTTTCGGACGTTGTTGTGCTTTGTGTTGGACTTGATGAGACTCTTGAAGGTGAAGAGGGTGATACTGGTAACAGCTATGCATCTGGCGATAAGGAATCGCTTAATCTTCCAGAGAGCCAGCAGAAGCTTGCAGAAGCTATTCTTGGCCTTGGAAAGCCAGTTGTTCTTCTTAATATGACTGGATCAGCTATGGACCTGTCATATGCTAAGGATAATAAGAATTGTGGAGCAATCATTCAGACATGGTATCCAGGTGCGCTTGGCGGAAAGGCTGTTGCAGATATTCTTTTTGGCGAGGTGTCACCATCAGGAAAGCTTCCTGTTACCTTCTACAACTCACTTGATGAACTTCCTGACTTTAAGGATTATTCAATGAAGGGAAGAACATATCGTTATATGGAGAAGGAGGCACAGTACCCATTTGGATATGGACTTACATATTCGAAGGTTAAGGTTAATGATGCCAGCCTCACAAGTGATGAACTTATTAGTGATCTTAAGTCTGGAAAAGATGCTGTTGAGAATAAGTGGTATGACGTAAAGGTTACTCTTGAGAATTCTGGAAAATATGATGTTGACGAAGTTGTTCAGTTGTATATAAAGGACAATAAGTCACCATTTGCAGTAAGAAATCATTCGCTTGCCGGAGTTAAGAGAGTAAGCGTTAAGGCGGGAGAAAGCATAGAGTGCACAGTGAGACTATCTGGTAGAATGTTCCTTGCATACAATGATGAAGGTCAGAGAGTGCTTGATTCTAACAGCTTTACTGTCTATGCAGGAATCTGTCAGCCAGACAGTGTCAGTACAGAAATGTCTGGAAGCGTGCCTGTAGCAATGGATGTCTGCTTCTAGGCTTGTTAATAAATGAAATTGAAAAGTGTGCAGTCCGATTAGTCTGGATTGCACACTTTTTTTATTTCGACGAGCAAAGTGTACATTATGCTTGCATAAATGGACATTTTGCAACCGCTAATCATAGATGTAACTTACGGAGCGTGTTGCGTCGATGCCTTCATTATATTGTCATTATCTGTAAAAATTTGTGATTTCTTAAATGCTGAAGATGCAAAAAAGATGTTGAAAAAACGCGCGAATCGTATCATTTTGCTAATTACTGTAACATTTTGTGATTCTATATACATATGTAGAATGAAACACTAATATAATATGTGGGATTTATTATATTGCTTCGAAGGAAGCTAAGGGAAAGAAAGGGGCTACAGAAATGAAGAAGTCGGAAAGGACCGTCAATAAGGGTAAGTCTGAGAAGAAGACAGTCAAGGTCTCTGCAAAGAAGAGACAGGAAAAGGGGCATAAGCTTAATGGTATTAAGTTCAAAAAAATAGGCTCCAGAATAACAATAGGTATCCTGCCAATAGTAGTAGTTGCGATGCTTGGTCTGACAATTTCAAGTGCAAGATTCAGCAAGACAACTATTATGTCGCTTACAACGGATTCTATGTATTCCAGCCTTAATAATCAGCTTACACTTTTGGAAAATCAGATTGAGATGATCAAGAGCTCTGCCAGCAGTCTGGCATCTTCTGGTTCTGTGGCAGTCGAATCTAATAATGCAACTTCAAGCTGTGCTACAATAGTTTCTTCAGTACTAACCAACTCCTCGCTGATTGACAGGGCAAGCCTGTATTTTGAGAATACTGCCTTTCAGAGTCTTGGTGCATATAGAGATGGTAAAGCTGTATTGCTTGATCAATATAAGGCATTTAATGAAGAAGAATTTTTCAAGAAATCATATAGCGCAAGCAAGGTTTTTCTGATGAATATTGCTGATACGGAAGGCGGCTCAGCTAAGTGTGCAGCAGTGTGTCCTATGCAGGCGTCAGATTATAAGCAGATAGGCTGTACTGTTGTTGAACTTGATATGGATCAGGTTAAGGAGAGTATTGATGCTGTTCGTATTGGTAGTGAGGGAACAGCGATTCTTCTGTCAGAAACAGGTGATGTACTTGGAGGAAATACAGACGATGGTCTTGAGGCCTTGATAGCTGATATCCTTGCAGGAGAATCTGGAGAAGTTTCATATAAAACTGCCGGACGAGAGTATATTGCGTATTATACAACTGTTCCAGAGGTGGGTTGGAAGCTGATATCAAGAGTTCCGACATCTCAGATTAACAATTCTGTTAATAAAATGACAACAGTCCTTATTATCTTTGTAGTTGTGGCATTGATCTTATGCAGTATTTCAATCGTATTTGTTGCAAACGGAATTGCAAAACAGATATCATCGGTTAATCTTTTTGCCAAAGCTCTTGCGGATGGTAATTATACTATTGAAGAATTAACTGTAACGAATGAAGATGAAGTTGGAGTAATGGGTCGAAGCCTCAATAAGATGTATGAGAGTACCAAGGAAGTAGTTGGCACAATAGTTGAGAAGTCTAACAACCTGAATGATGCAAGCAGTCGTCTTCTGAATTCATCAGAGAATCTTAAGGAACGCTTCTCAGATATTCAGAATCTTATCACTGAAGTGAATGCGAATATGTCGGAGACTAATGATTCGACAGGAAGAATCAAGGATTCTACAGAAAGCGCAATTGCAACAGTAGAGCTTCTTTCGAAGGAAGCTACCAAGAGTATGGAGATGACGGAGGAGATTAAAGAGCGAGTTACTAAGATTGAGACGGAATCCAGGGAAGCATATAAGTATGCAACAGAATTGACTGAGGAACATAAGATGAGTCTTCAGAAGGCAATTGAGGATGCTCAGGTTGTAGAAAGTATTGGCGAACTTGCAGAGATAATTGCCAATATTGCAAGGCAGATCAAGCTGCTTTCGCTTAATGCGAGCATTGAGGCTGCCAGAGCTGGAGAGAGCGGAAGGGGCTTTAATGTAGTCGCAGAAGAGATTGGTAAGCTCGCAGGTCAGACAGAATCAGCTGTATCCAATATTCAGAATACAATTGAAGAAGTCAGGGATGCTTTTTCGTCAATAACAGACTGTACGACATCCCTTGTGACATTCATTGATGAGACTGTTAAGCCAGATTATGATAAGTTTATTGATGTTGCAAAGCAGTATGATAATGATGCAAAGTCTATAGAGGAGATTAGCAGAACCATCACAGGTGGTGTTGATGATATTGAAAAGGCAATGGCAAGTGTGTCAGGAGCTGTTACAAGTATTGTTGGCAGTACTGAGAATACGGCAGCCAGCGCAGGTGAAGTTACAAGAACAATCGATAACACAATAGGAGTTATCGACGAGGTGACTACGCTTTCTAAGGATGAGGAGAAGGTTGCTGATGAGCTTTCTGGCATAATTAGAAAGTTTAGAATCTAAGCTTTTATTAGAAATATGCGATGAATTGTTATGGATGAAATAGAGATTGTAGTCAGGGAAAGTAGATATAAAGAGGCGGCAGACACTTTTTCAGGTCGGACGGGAATACCGGTTGTTGAGACACAGACAAAGGAACTGAGTGTTGTTTTTGAAGAAGAAGGAATATCGCTTGCTGGCAATGGGATGTCATATCGTGGCGACTTTGAGGGAATGCTTCGAAGAGTTACTGGTGGAAGACTTGGACATGAGATGCTAATAAAGGCAGCAAAGACAGATCTGGACAAGCCATTAGCAATCGACGCTACGGCCGGTATGGGCGAGGATTCGCTTTTACTTGCAGCGTACGGCTATGAAGTTATTATGTTTGAACAGAATCCTGTTGTTGCCTTACTGCTTCGTGATGCTCTGGATAGGGCGGGCGAGAACGATGTGCTAAGACCTATTGTTGAACGTATGCATCTCCATGAAGGAAACAGTCTGGAACTGTTAGGTACAATAGAGGATACACCCCATATTGTCTATCTTGATCCAATGTTTCCGGCCAGGCAGAAAAGTGGACTTATTGGTAAGAAGCTTCAGTTGATTCAGAGGCTCGAACCACCGTGTGCCAGGGAAGATGAACTTCTGCAGGCGGCGATTTCCACAGGCGCATCAAAGATTGTGGTTAAGAGACCAGTTAAGAGCCCATTTTTTGCCGGGGTAAGTCCTAACCATTCACTGGAGGGGAAATCAATCAGATATGATTGCTACGTGGGCAAAAGATGACAATTGTAGCGGAATTATAAATTGAATCTATATTCGTTATGCAATACAATTACAATAACTAATCAAAAATAAGGAGGATTGCAATGTCATACAATTTCAATTATTATTCACCAACTGAGGTTATATTTGGAAAGGACACTCAGAACAAGGTCGGAGAGCTTGTTAAGAGGGAAAAGGCAACAAAGGTATTGATTCACTACGGCGGACAGAGCGCTAAGAAGAACGGCGTTCTTGATCAGGTTAGTGCATCACTTAAGGAAGCTGGCGTTGAATACGTGGAATTGGGTGGCGTTGTTCCTAATCCACATCTGGAACTTGTTTATGAAGGAATTAAGCTTTGTAAGGAAGAGAAGGTTGACTTTATACTTGCTGTAGGCGGTGGCAGTGTTATTGATTCTGCCAAGGCAATCGCATATGGACTTGCATATGATGGAGATGTGTGGGATCTTTATATGGGTAAGGCTAAGGCGAGCGCATGCTTCCCTGTTGGAGTTGTTCTTACTATATCAGCTGCAGGAAGTGAGACTTCTAATAGCTCGGTTATTACATATGCCAAGGAAGGGCTGAAGAGATCATATAATGACAATCTTGCAAGACCTAAGTTTGCCATAATGAATCCTGAATTCACTAAGACACTTCCTGATTACCAGACAGAGTCAGGATGTACTGATATTATGATGCATACAATGGAGAGATACTTTACCAATGGCGGTAATCTTGAGATTACAGATGCCATTGCAGAGGGACTTCTTCGTAATGTTATGAAGTATGCTAAGATTCTTCATGAAGATCCATCTAATTATGAAGCAAGAGCTGAGATAATGTGGTCAGGATCACTGGCACATAATGATCTTACAGGTTGTGGTAATGATGGTGGTGACTTCGTAAGTCATATGCTTGAGCATGAGATAGGTGGTATGTTCGATGTAACACATGGCGCAGGACTTGCTGCTGTATGGCCTTCATGGGCAAGATATGTATATAAGGACTGCCTTCCAAGATTTGTGAAGTATGCCCTTAATGTAATGCAGGTTGAGCCTGGTAAGGATGATTATGAGACGGCAGAAAGAGGAATAGCTGCGATGGAAGATTTCTATCATAGCATAGGTATGCCTGTTAACATGACAGAGCTGGGCGTTAATCCTACAGATGAGCAGATTCATGAGATGGCTGTTTCGTGTGCTGAGGCATGCGGTGGCTCGAAGGGCTCTGCGAAGCTTCTTTATGTTGATGATATGGAAGCAATCTTTAAGATGGCCAGATAGTCAGGCACGTTGGATAGAATAAAATTTTTGAAATGAGGCTATAATGAACAAAAGAAAGATACTCGAGAATAAGATCTTTTTGTACTTAACAGAGTTCTTTTCAGGAATGTCAGTTATGGCGGTTGAACTTGGAGCCAGCAGATTGCTGGCTCCATACTTTAGTTCATCGCAGATTGTATGGACAATTATCATAGGTACAATCATGATTGCCATGGCACTTGGTAATATCTATGGTGGACGAAGTGCCGATAAGAATCCCAATCCTGATAAGCTCTACAGCAGAATAATTATTGCAGCCATCTGGATAGCGTTGATACCAGTGCTTGGAAAGTATATTGTTATTGGAATATCGGCGGTGATGATTTTCTCTGTCAACAGTAATTTCCTTATATGGGCAGCGTTTGCAGCTTGTATGATAATCTTTGTCTTTCCACTTTTTCTACTTGGAACAGTTACACCATCGCTTGTGAAGTATACGGTGGACGATCTTGATGACAGTGGAAAGACTGTTGGAATGCTTAATGCATCCAATACTATCGGTAGTATAATCGGTACATTTGTTCCGACATTTGTTACGATTCCTGCAGTTGGAACGTCTATCACATTCTTAATCTTTGCTGGAATTCTTCTGTGTCTTGCGATAGTGTACTTTGCGAGCGGAAAAGTGAAGTCGGTTAAGGCGGTCGTAGGAATTCTGATACTGATTGGAGCCTGCGTAACAAGTAGTTCGGACAGTTTTGCCTTCTGGGAGAATGACCTTACATACGAGGGTGAATCGATATATAACTATCTTCAGGTGAAAGAAAACGACAAAGAAGTGATTCTGTCCACTAATGTTCTCTTTGGAGTGCAGTCGGTATATGAGAAGTCGGACAGTCTTACGGGAATGTACTATGACTATGCGATGGCGGCTCCGATGATGGCGGGAGTTGCTGATAAGGATGAGATGAATATGCTTATTCTTGGAATGGGAACAGGTACGTTTGCGACACAGTGCAGAAGATACTATGGCGATGGAACACAGATGAATATAGAGGGCGTTGAGATTGATGAAGATATCACGAGGCTTGCCAGGGATTACTTTCATCTAAGTGAGGACATTCCGGTTACAACCTATGATGGCAGAGCATATCTCAATGCTATATCCGATAAATATGATGTGATTATGGTTGATGCTTATCAGGATATCACGATTCCATTCCAGATGTCGTCGGTGGAGTTCTTTACATTGGTAAAGGATCATCTGTCTGAAGATGGTGTCATGGTTGTCAATATGAATATGAGAGGCGATAAGGAAGGCAATATCAATCAGTGCCTCGCCGATACAATTTCTACAGTATTTGATACGGTGTATACTGTTGATGTCCAGGGATCCACTAACAGGGAGTTTTTTGCATCGAATGCTGACGGAATCAGGGAGAATCTTATTAACGGAATTGGCTCGGAGGATAATGCTGAACTTGCTGGGCTGATGGCGCATGTTGAGAGTACTATGATGCCATATGAGCAGTCGGGATATGTACTTACTGATGATAAAGCGCCTGTTGAACTTCTTGGAATGAGAGTCATTGATGACCTTATTAAGGATGAGGTGGCATATTATAAAGGAATATATGAGGACCAGGGAATTGACGGCATTATGTCAGCATTATAATATGGCGGAATTGTAATATGGTGGAGTTATATTGTAGTGGGACTGTAATATGTTGAAGTTATAAGATGGTGGAGTTATATTGTAGTGGGACTGTAATATGGTAGAGCTATAATATGGTGGAGTTATATTGTAGTGGAATAGCAATGTGGTAGAGTTATAATATAGTAGTCTGGCGGCGGGTGATGAAAGAGGCGTCGCTGATACTTATATTACTATGTGAGTGAGGAGAAGGATATGAAGAAGGTATTAGTTGTTGTTGATATGCAGAATGACTTCGTAGATGGCGCGCTTGCTGCTACTGGAGCTTTGGATATTTTACCTAATGTAGTTCGCGAGATAGAGGGCTTTGATGGCGATATCAGAGTCACAATGGATACTCACGGTGAGGATTATATGAATACACAGGAAGGTGCGAAGCTTCCTGTAGTACATTGCGTTAAGGGTACTGAAGGCTGGAAGCTCAATGGGGCAGTTGCGGCTGCGCTCGCAGGCAGAGAATATCAGGTCTATGAGAAACCAACGTTTGGATCCACAGCACTTGCGCAGGATCTGAAGGCACTCAATGACGCAGAAGGAATCGAGGAGATTGTGTTCGTGGGAATCTGCACAGGTATCTGCGTTGTATCCAATGCAATTATGGTCAAGGCATTTTTACCTGAGGTTCCTATAAAGGTGAAGGGTGACTGCTGTGCCTGTGTGACGGAGGATAGTCATAATACAGCACTGGATGCCATGAAGTTGTGTCAGATTGAGATTATATAGAGGTGTTGGCTCTACTTTGGGAGCTGTGTTGACTGGATAATTGGCATGCCTGATGGGGGATTGGCATAGAGTTGTGATAGGAGATATTGACTTCTGATGAAGTGATTGTGCGCTTGCGGTTTGACACATGTGCGCTATGTATGGTATATTCGAAAAGAAGATTTGAATGTAGTTTTGATAACTATGTGATGCAATCAGATGCACCACATTACCTAAAAAGAAACGGAGTGAGACATGTTAAGAATTATTACAGACACAGCTAGTGATATCAGTATTGAGAAGGCAAAGCAACTCAATGTTGAACTTATGCCTCTTACTGTTAGATTTGGAGATGATTCATATAAGACTTTGTATGAACTGACGATTAAGGAGTTTTATGAGAAGCTTGCCGCTTCTGATGAACTGCCTAAGACAGCACAGGTTAATCCTTTTGAATTTGAAGAGAAGTTCAACGAGGTAATTGATGCTGGAGATGAGGCAATCGTTATTCTTCTTTCAAGTGCGCTTAGCGGAACATATCAGTCAGCTGTGATTGCTGTTGATAATCTTGAGACAGATAAGATTACTGTAATTGATTCTCTTACAGTTGCGGGAGCAGAAGGACTTCTTGTGCATATGGCTGCCAAGCTTAGAGATGAAGGCAAGAGCAGACAGGAAGTGGTTGACGCTATCAACTCATATATACCAAGAACAAGACTTTTCCTTGTGCTTGATACTCTTGAGTATCTTAAGAAGGGGGGGAGAATTTCTCCTACCATCGCATTTGTAGGTGAGGCAATTAAGTTAAGACCAATTGTTACAATTGCGGATGGTAAAGTTACAATTGCTGATAAGTGCAAGGGCGATAAGGCTGCAATCAAGAGACTGCTTGCTAAGCTTGATGATATACCAAAGGATGATATATCGCCGATAATTGTAGGTAATGCAGATTGTGCAGAGAAATCTGAGTCACTAATCGCTGCACTTAGTGATAAGGGCTACGATATCTATGATAACTTTGATATCGGTTGTGTTGTAGGAACATATGCAGGTCCTAATGCACTTGGATATTACTATATTTCGAAGTAGCGGGGATACATTGGGGACGGTTCTTTTGTTACGAGGAGTGTCCCTTTGAGGGACGGTTCTTTTGTCACGAGGAGTGTCCCACTGTCACAAAGATAGTAAAGATAATATAGAATTTAATCAATATGAAACTATAAAAGACGTCTAGTGGGGCGTCTTTTTGTTTTGGGGACGGTTCCTTTGTCATGAGGAGTGTCCCTCTGTCTTGGGGACGGTTCTTTTGTCACAAGGAGTGTCCCTCTGTTTTAGGGACGGTTCTTTTGTCACGAGGAGTGTCACTTTGTCGCAAAAGTTGTAAATGAAAAACGCCGTGGACTTTTATCCAAGGCGTTTAAGAGCTGCTGATCTTTAATGGAAAATTGAGAAGTATAGTTACCGCTGTTGCACAATTGCACGTTGAATGACGCCAAGTGGTACTCCAGTGAGGCGATTGAGCTGTCTGTATGAGAGCCCTAAAGCGTGTAATTTAACTAGATGAGCATTTCGAACTGATAGAGGCAACTCTAAAAACTCCGAGACATTATTACAAGCACATTCCTGTAGAATGATATCCTTTGCAACGTCATCAGGAGTGCGGACTTTGATATTCTCGATATCGATTGGAGTTACGCTGTCATCGATATCGTCAAAATCCAGCAATTTTTCCGGATGTATGTAATCTCGAATTGAATCAATATCTATAAGGCGCGCGTTGTCATGCACGTATTCATAGATACTACTCCAAGGGTACGAAGCGCCGGGAGCAGACTCGAGCCCGGCGTGCGTAGGATTCAGGTGGACATATTTGATGGCGGCAAACAGATATCGAATGTCTTCGATAGGCTCACTATGGAAACGGCCGTCCTGCATGGGACCGGTGCGATGATATTTCATATTAAACCAGATGGCGTAATGGGTATTGATTCTTCTGAACACAGAAGAAAGAGAATCGCCTTGAACCTGGATGATCAAGTGAATATGATTGGACATCAGACAGTAAGCATATAGCATAAAGTTGCACTCGTCTTTATATAACTCCAGGATGTCAAGATATTTGAAATAGTCCTTTGTTTCTTCAAAAATAATCTGTCGGTCAATACCCTTGACTACGACATGGTAAATATTAGTACTTGATTTTTTTCTAGCTTTTCTAGGCAATTGGACCTCCTACTTTGGTAAAAATAAGGTGATTAACTCTCTGAAATGAGAAAAGAGAATATAAATATATAGAAAACAAAAAGAAATTATACTACATATACACCACGGCAATGCGTGTTGTCAAGAGAAAATTTGGTTCGTGACAGGGGGACACTCCTTGTGACAGAAGGACCGTCCCTAAGACAGGGGGACACTCCTTGTGACAGAAGGACCGTCCCTAAGACAGGGGGACACTCCTCGTGACAAAAGGACCGTCCCCAAAGAAAATATTGAGTTTTGTGGGTTTTTGTGCTAACATTCTTTACGGATTTATAAATTGTATGACAGAGGGACACTCCTTGTGACAAAAGGACCGTCCCCAAGACAGAGGGACACTCCTTGTGACAAAAGGACCGTCCCCAAGACAGAGGGACACTCCTCGTGACAAAAGGACCGTCCCCAAAGGAGATATATTATGAAATTAGGCATCGTAGGACTTCCTAATGTAGGTAAGTCTACGCTTTTCAATTCGTTAACTAAGGCTGGTGCATTGGCTGCAAATTATCCATTTGCGACAATTGATCCTAATGTGGGAATAGTTTCCGTTCCAGATGAGAGAATTGAGAAGCTTGGTGAATTATATAATGCGAAGAAGGTTACACCTGCGACAATAGAGTTTGTTGATATCGCAGGACTTGTTAAGGGAGCATCTAAGGGTGAAGGACTTGGTAATCAGTTCCTTGCTAATATTAGAGAAGTAGATGCGATTGTGCATGTTGTAAGATGCTTCGAGGATACTAATGTTGTACATGTGGATGGATCTGTTGATCCGGCACGTGATATAGAGACAATTAACCTTGAGCTTATCTTCTCTGATATAGAGATTCTTGACAGACGTATTGCCAAGACAGCTAAGCAGGCCAAGATGGACAAGACAATTGCAAAGGAGTTTGCGCAGCTCGAGGAGATCAAGGCACATCTTGAAAGCGGCAAGATGGCAAGAACCTTTGAGGTTCCAGATGATGATGATCTTCAGGCGTATTTTGCAGGTTATAATCTGCTTACATCTAAGCCAACGATCTATGCTGCCAATGTTGCAGAGGATGACCTTGCTGACGATGGCGCATCTAATAAGTATGTGCAGGCAGTAAGGGAGCTCGCTGCAGGTGAAGGCTCTAAGTGCTTTGCTGTATCTGCTAAGCTTGAAGAAGAACTCTCAGAGCTTGATGATGAGGAGAAGATGATATTCTTATCGGATCTTGGAGTTGAGTCTTCAGGTCTTGATAAGCTTGTTGAAGAAAGCTATGACCTTCTGGGTCTTATGTCATTCCTTACAGCAGGTGAAGACGAGTGCCGTGCCTGGACAATTAAGAAGGGAACGAAGGCACCTCAGGCAGCTGGAAAGATTCATACAGACTTTGAGAGAGGATTTATCAAGGCTGAGGTTGTTAATTATAAGAATCTTCTTGAACTTGGTTCTCTGTCAGCAGCCAGAGAAAAAGGACTTGTTGGAATGGAAGGTAAGGATTATGTTGTTCAGGATGGCGACGTAATTCTCTTCAGATTTAATGTGTAAAGTGACGAAAATTTAATATTAAAATTGTTGATATTTGACAAAAGATAGAACAGACCACTATATATAGTGGTCTGTTTTTGCGTTTAACCCCTATATATATGTACCCATGAATAAAAGCCCGGAAATGCCGTAAAATCAAGCTTTCCGGGCTTTTTTTAGTGCTAAAAACCTTGCAAAACATACGAAATTGTTATAAAATGTGGTTAAAAGTGGTGCAAAGTGGTAACAAAGTGGTACAAAGTGGTGGATATGTTCATTATTTTGTGGATAACACTAGAAGGTAACGGTGACTTTCATGTTTATGGGAGAATACAATCACACAATTGGTACAAAAGGGCGAGTCATAGTCCCAGCCAAGTTCCGTGGAGCTATAGGTGAGCAATTTGTTGTTACCAAGGGGCTTGACGGCTGTCTCTTCGTGTATGACAAGTCGGAATGGGGCGCATTTGAGGAAAAGCTCAAGACTCTTCCTATTACAAATAAGGATGCACGAGCATTTGTAAGGTTCTTCTTAGCGGGTGCGACTACAGTTGAAGTTGATAAGCAGGGAAGAATACTTTTGCCAGGAGTGCTAAGAGAATTTGCAGAGCTTGTTAAGGATGTTGTACTGATTGGCGTTGCAAGCAGAGTGGAGATATGGAGCAAGGAACGCTGGGATGGAACTGCAGACTTCGACGATATGGAAGAGATTGCAGAGCATATGGCGGAACTTGGACTTAGCATATAGTCATTAATTGCGGAGTGGCACATGACATTTGAACATACATCGGTTCTTCTCAATGAAGTTATAGAGGGACTGAATATTAAAAAAGACGGAATTTATGTTGATGGTACGCTGGGTGGCGCTGGACACTCAGGGGAGATCCTTAAGAGACTAGGGCCGAATGGAAGGCTTATAGGAATAGATCAGGATGAAGCAGCTATTGAAGTTGCAACTGAGAGAATTGGCTCAGATAAGAGAGTAACAATAGTAAGGAGTAATTACAGCAATGCTGCGAATGTTCTCGCAGAACTTGGTATTGATAAGGTTGATGGGATACTGTTAGATCTTGGCGTTTCATCATATCAGCTTGATACAGTCGACAGAGGCTTCTCATACAGATATGATTCCGATCTTGATATGAGGATGGACAGAAGACAGGCACTTACAGCCAAGGATATTGTCAATGATTACTCTGAAAGAGAGCTGTTCAGAATAATAAGGGACTACGGCGAAGAACAGTTTGCACAGAATATAGCCAAGCATATCGTTAAGGCAAGACAGGAAAAGCCTATCGAGACTACATTTGAACTTAATGAGATAATAAAGAATTCGATTCCGGCCAGGAAGCGCCAGAATGGACATCCGTCCAAGAAGACTTTTCAGGCAATCAGAATTGAGTGCAACAGAGAGCTTGAGGTCTTAAGAGAATCACTTGATACAATGATTGATCATCTTTCTCCTGGAGGAAGATTTGCAATAATAACATTTCATTCGCTGGAGGACAGAATGGTTAAGCTTTCTTTCCGACAGAATGAGAACCCATGTACATGCCCACCGGAATTTCCGGTATGTGTATGTGGCAAGAAGAGCAAGGGCAGAGTTACTTCAAGAAAGCCAATACTTCCAAGCGAGGAAGAACTTGAAGTTAACAGCAGATCAAAAAGCGCAAAGTTAAGAATATTTGAACATATATAGACATGAGGTCTATAAGCCGAGGGGGCATACATCAGATGAACTACAGTCAGGGACGACAGAGAACTGAATACAGAAGGGTTAGAGAGAACTCTGACTATGTATATGGCAATACTGTCAGAAAGGCAGCACCTGCCAGAACTGAGAAGCAGATAAGAAGAATTGAGCATGCTAACCGTAGAAACAGAGACAGGGCACGTCATATGAACTTTGGATATGTTGTGTTCTTAAGTGCTGTCCTTCTGGTTACATCAATGTTACTTCTTAGCTACATCAAGGATAGAAGTGAGCTTACAGTAAGTATTAAGAATGTAGCAAAGCTTGAGAGCGAACTTCATACGCTGACATTGACTAACGACGAGAATCTCGATAGAATCAATGAGTCGGTTAATGTTGAAGAGATTAAGCGAATTGCGGTTGAAGAACTTGGAATGTCATATGCAAAGGAAGGACAGGTCGTTATAATTGAAGATGAAGGTAGCGATTACGTTCGACAGCTCCAGGGACTTCAGTAGATTTTGAGGTATTATTTTGAGTAGAAACGACAGACTGACAGATTTGGACGCATATCTGTCAAGACCTTTTAATAAGAAGATGCAGGAGAAGCTAGTGGTACTGATATTATTAGTGCTACTAGCTTTTGTGGGGTTAAGTACCCGTTTGATCGGTATAACACGTAATAATGGTGAGCAGTATAAAAAGCAGGTGTTAAGCCAGCAGAAGTATTCAAGTACGATAATTCCGTTTAAGAGAGGGGATATTCTTGATGCCAAGGGCAATAAGCTTGCGACAAGTGAGAAGGTATACAATCTCATTCTTGACAGTAAGGCCATGCATAAGAATGATAGTTCAGTTGATGCCACAATGAGCGCCCTTAAGAGCTGCTTTAGCGCCTTTGATGAGGGCGAGGCAAGAGCCTATGTGGCTGCCAACCCTGATTCCCAGTACTTTATTACACTTAGACAGCTGTCATACGATGAGATTAATCCATTTTTACAGATGCAGAGTAATACCGAAGAGTTCCCTGATATTGCAGGTGTCTGGTTTGAGGAAGAGTATAAGCGAGTATATCCTAACAATGATCTTGCCAGCGATATTATTGGCTTTACAGGTAAGGATAATGTAGGATCATATGGCCTTGAGCAGTTCTATAACAGTACGCTTAATGGAATCAATGGTAGAGAGTATGGTTATCTTAATGATGATGAGACGTTGGAAAGAACGACTGTCTCAGCTACAGATGGATACAATATTGTCACGACAATTGATGGTAATGTTCAGCAGATTGTTGAGAAGTATCTGTATCAGTACAATGAGGAGCATAAGAACAACGCCAGAACTGGTAATGGAGCTAACAGCATCAGCTGCATAATTGAGGATGTTAACAGTGGAGAGATTCTTGCAATGGCAAGCTATCCTAACTTTGACCTTAACAATCCGCGTGATCTGTCAAGGCTTGTAGGCTCAAGACTTGTAGATGAGAAGGGCACTATTCCATACGAAGCAGAGGTTATTACTGAAGAGAACATCGGCGAGCTTCTTAAGGGAGATGAAGAGGTATATCAGAATCTTAACTATCTCTGGAAAAACTACTGCATCTCAACTACATATGAGCCAGGATCTGTTGCTAAGCCGTTTACGGTCGCTGCGGGACTTGAATCAGGTAAGATGACTGGTAATGAGCTGTATACATGTAACGGTCAGCTTCATGTGGGAGATCACGATATAAAGTGTCATAATTATAAGTCTGGTGGTGATGGAACGCTTACTGTTCAGCAGTCAATCGAGCAGTCCTGCAACGTTGCACTCATGCTTATGGGTAAGCAGGTTGGTAAGACAACTTTCCTTGAGTATCAGAATAAGTTTAACTTTGGCCTTAAGACCAATATCGACCTGTACGGCGAGTCAAGAACAGCGACATTGGTATTCAATAGGCAGAATATGGGTGATACAGAACTTGCAACATCAACATTTGGTCAGGGTTACAATGTTACGATGATTCAGATGATTGCAGCTTTCTCATCATTAGTTAATGGTGGTTACTATTAGGAGCCACATGTTGTAAAGCAGATTACAGCTGCTGATGGCTCTGTTGTTGATACAATTAGTCCACGTGTACTTAAGCAGACAGTATCAGCGCAGACTTCAGCCAAGATTATTGAGTATTGTAACGGAGTAGTTGTTAATGGTACTGGTAAGACTGCCAGACCAGCAGGATATGCAATTGGTGGTAAGACAGGAACAGCGGAGACTATTCCAAGAGATAAGATTAATTATGTAGTTTCATTTATGGGATATGCACCAGCGGATAATCCTCAGATTGCAATTTATGTAGTTGTGGACAGACCTAATGCAGTATTCCAGGATGATGCAAAGTATGCAACCAGAGTTGTAAGAAGCATTCTTACAGAGGTTCTTCCATATATGAATATATATATGACAGAAGAACTGTCTGATTCAGAGAGAGAAGAGCTTGATTCTCTGAATATAACAATTAAGAAAGCCAGTGTCCTTGAAGAGGTTGAAGAAGCGGAAGAGGAGACAACCGAATATGAGACCGATGAGGACGGCGTTATTGATGCAAGAGGTGGAGATACTACATCGTCTACACATCTGAGTGATGAAGAGATGCAGTCGGATAATGCAGATACAGCACCACTAACAGGAACTATGTTGTCTGATAATAGTGATCAGGAGGATACATCTGATGGCAGGTGGTAATAAGACTCGTGTCAGAAATGGCTATATTGATTACAGTTTAATATTTATCATTATTCTGCTGTTAGGATTTGGACTTATAATGGTCTATTCAACAAGCTCCTATGAGGCAAGTGTGTCGTCACAGCTTAACAATGATGCGGCATACTATCTTAAGAAGCAGGCATTTGCTATTGCAGCAGGATTTGCCGCAATGATCTTCGTTGCGGTTGTGCCATACCACTTCTGGTCGAGGTTCAGCAAGATTGCGTACGCAGCATCTGTAGTACTCATTCTGCTTGTACTTACTCCACTTGGAATCGAGGTTAATGGTGCAAGAAGATGGCTTAATCTTGGTATTTCGGTTCAGCCGGCAGAGATTGCCAAGCTTGCAATGATTATCGTACTTGCAACAGCAGTATGTAAGTACGGACGAGGCCTGAAGAATAACAGAGTATTTGCTCTTATCCTGTTTATTCCTGTTCCGATATGTCTTCTGGTATGGGGCGTTACGGATAACTTGAGTTCAGCGATTATTATTTTCTCAATTGCGTTTATTATGCTTTTTGTTGCATGCCCTGATTATAAGAGATTTGCAGCACTTACATTTGGCGGACTTCTACTGATTGCACTTGTAGTCTTTATAATAACCAGTACCGGCGGATTCGGATTCAGAGGAGCGAGAGTGCTTGCGTGGCTTCATCCTGAAGAGTATTCGTCAGGAACCGGATTCCAGACACTTCAGGCACTATATGCAATTGGATCAGGCGGATTCTTTGGTAAGGGACTTGGCCAGAGTACCCAGAAACTTGGATTCATTCCAGAAGCACAGAATGATATGATTTTCTCCATAATATGTGAAGAGCTTGGCCTTTTCGGAGGACTCTGCATCGTTGCACTTTTTATACTGCTACTATGGAGACTTATGGTTATAGCCAATAATGCGAAGGACCTGTTCGGCGGACTGATTGTTACTGGCGTAATGGCGCACATAGCTATTCAGGTACTGCTTAATGTTGCGGTTGTAACCAATACAATTCCTAATACAGGTATTTCACTTCCGTTTATTAGCTATGGTGGAAGTTCAGTCTTTTTCCTTATGATTGAGCTTGGACTCGTATTCAGTGTGGGAAGATCTATTGAATTGGGAGATTAATCTGTAATGGCGGAGCGCAAGGGTAAGAAACAACTGAATAAGGCTTCGAATAACAGAACTAAGAATACAGCTGCCAGAAAAACTGGTAAGACTAAGAAGTCATCTGGCGGCAGATCAGTTGCAGATGGCAGATCTGCAACACTTAAGGCAATTGAGAGACAGAAGAAGCTTGAGAATACAATGCCATTAGCTTCATTAACAGCCGAATTGCCATTTCTTGGACCGGGCGACTATGATGCACCATCAAGAAAGCCGTGGAAGTCAGTCGAACCGGCAAGATCCAGGGGTGGTTCCCGAAGTGCCGAATCGGGTCGCAGAAGACGAAGGAGAGAATTTAATCTTAAGGATGCTCTGATGAGCAACAGGCTTCTTGTTATAGTACTGTTTCTGATTCTTGCATTAATTATTGCGGCTCTTGTTGTTATCAGCATATATACGGTAGATACTGTAATTATAGAAGGTAATGCTCATTATACCAATGAAGAAATATACGATATGGTAATCTCTGATCAGCTTTCAAAGAGCTCGATCTTCTTATCTATGAAGTATAAGAATAAGGATATAGAGGATATTCCATTCATTCAGACGATGAATGTTAAGATTGTTAATCCATCCACAATTAAGATTGTCGTATATGAGAAAGCTATGGCTGGATTTGTGGAGTATATGGGCCGTTACTTTTACTTTGATAAGGATGGTACAGTAGTAGAGTCATCAGAGGTTCGTACCAAGGGTATTCCTCAGATAATGGGTCTTGAATTTGATCATGTCGTGCTCTATGACAGACTTCCAGTGGATAGTGATGATATCTTCAAGGAGATTCTTGAGGTAACACAGCTTCTGTCCAAGCATGAGATGGATGTAGATAAGATATATTTTGATTCCAATTACGATATAACTCTGTATTTTAATGATGCAAGGGTAAAACTTGGTAACTTTGACAATATTGATGAAAAAGTAATAAGACTTAAGGCAATATTGCCCGAACTATCTGATAAAAAGGGCGTTTTAAGACTTGATAATTATGACGGCTCAGATAATATTATTACGTTCGAGAAGGATAAATGACGTGCCTTTTGCAGAAAATTAAAAAAATCGTTGCGAAAATGGCAAAATGATTATATGATAAAGAGTGTGAAATTAGGCATGGGAGAAGGAGGAAAGACTCTTGCTTGAGATAAAGACTAACGAAGCCGAGAGTGGCGCAAAGATACTTGTTGTTGGCGTAGGTGGTGCCGGCAATAATGCTGTCAACAGAATGATAGCTGAGAATATCACTGGCGTTGATTTCATCGGAGTTAATACAGATAGACAGGCGTTATCACAGTGTAAGGCACCTAAGCTTTTACAGATTGGTGAGAAGCTTACTAAGGGACTTGGTGCTGGAGCTAAGCCAGAGGTTGGCGAGAAGGCTGCAGAAGAGAGCTATGAGGAGCTTGCTAATGCACTTCAGGCATACAACATGGTATTTGTAACATGTGGTATGGGAGGTGGTACTGGTACAGGTGCGGCTCCTGTTGTTGCCAAGATTGCCAAGGATATGGGAATTCTTACAGTTGGCGTTGTTACTAAGCCTTTCAGATTCGAGGCTAAGACACGTATGGTGAACGCAACTGGCGGTATAGAGAGACTTAAGGAGAACGTTGATACACTTATCGTGATTCCTAATGACAAGATTCTTGAGATAGTTGACAGACGTACAACTATGCCTGAGGCTCTTAAGAAGGCTGATGAGGTACTTCAGCAGGCAGTTCAGGGTATTACGGATCTTATCAATGTTCCTTCAATCATCAATCTTGACTTTGCTGATATCCAGACTGTAATGCGCAATAAGGGTATTGCACATATTGGTATCGGTATTGGTAAGGGTGATGATAAGGCTAAGGAAGCTATTGTTATGGCTGTTGAGTCACCACTTCTTGAGTCAACAATTAAGGGTGCTACAGATGTTATCCTTAATGTATCAGGTGATATATCTATGTTTGATGCAGATGATGCAGCTGCATATGTTACATCAATTACAGGAGAGGATATCAATGTAATCTTCGGTGCAATGTATGACGATTCTGAGGCTGATACATGTAAGATTACTGTTATTGCAACTGGTATTGAGGATGTTAAGGCAGCACCAATTTCAGGACTTAAGTATGGCAGACAGGGTCTTGTCAGAACAGGTATGACAGCTGGAGCTTCCAGCGCAGCAACTGCAGCACAGGGTGGTCCTGCAGCAAGTGTTCGTTCATCACTTCAGGTTAATACACCAGTGAGACCAGCACAGCAGACAGCGGCGCCACGTAACTTTGGTACACCACAGAAGGATATTAAGAGCAAGATTGACGAGCAGCAGCTTAAGATTCCTGATTTCCTTCAGAAGAAGTAGAGCTTGTGATTTTTAGGCGGATGCAATGCATCCGCCTTTTATAACTATAATCGTTGTTAGTGCTTACGGGGCACGTTTTACCGTGGTTAGATTGAACGGAGGTATGTATTATGGAATTTACAGAGAGAAAAAGATGGGGATTTTTAGGATTACCATGGACATTTACGGTATATCATGTTAAGGAAGATATGCTTACAGTTGATACTGGCTTCTTTAAGACAGAAGAGAATGATTGCTATATGTACAAGATTGTAGACTGTAAGCTTAACAGAAGTCTGTTTGAGCGTATGTTTGGAACTGGCACAGTAACCTGTTTTACAGGTGATACAACAGATAAGATTCTTGTTCTTAAGCATATTAAGAATTCCAAGGAAGTTAAGGACTTTATCCTTGAAGCATCTGAGAAGGCAAGAATCAAGAGAAGAACAGTTAATATGCAGGATATTGGAAGTGGCGATATCGCCGATATCATGGATTCAGATATTAATTAATCAAAATGTCATTGCTATGAAATTGCTATTGTGGTATTATACTTAAAAGTGATAAGGAGATTAACGTGATAGCGATTATTTACAGACACGGTGAGCTTAATATTAATTGATTATATGACGAAGGGATTACTATTCCCTTCGTCTTTTTTATGATAATGGAGGTGTTAAGATGGCAAGACATTTGATGAATCCACTAGACTTCAGTGTGGACGAACTGAACAGGCTCTTTGATCTTGCAAGTGATATTGAGGCCAATCCTGCGAAGTATGCTAAGGCGTGTGCAGGTAAGAAGCTGGCTACATGCTTTTATGAGCCAAGTACAAGAACGAGACTAAGCTTTGAAGCAGCTATGCTTAATCTTGGAGGAAGTGTTCTGGGCTTTTCGGATGCAGGCAGCTCTTCAGCGTCTAAGGGTGAGAGCGTTTCAGATACTATCAGGGTTATCTCATGCTATGCAGACATATGTGCAATGAGACATCCTAAGGAAGGCGCAGCTATGGTTGCTGCTTCCAAGTCAGGTATACCGGTAATTAATGCAGGTGATGGAGGACATCAGCATCCAACGCAGACACTGACAGATATGCTTACAATCAGAAGCCTTAAGGGACGACTTGACAACTTTACTATTGGACTTTGCGGCGATCTTAAGTTTGGCAGAACTGTACATTCGTTAATTAATGCTTTGAGCAGACATGAAGGAATTAACTTTGTATTCATCTCGCCAGAGGAACTCAGGGTTCCTGATTATATAACGGAGATGCTTGCAGAGAAGAATATTGCATATAAGGAAGTAATACGTCTTGAGGATGTTATGGGAGAACTTGATATTCTCTATATGACAAGAGTTCAGAGAGAGAGATTCTTCAACGAGGAGGATTATATCAGACTTAAGGACTTCTATATTCTGACTAAGAAGAAGATGAGCCTTGCCAAGGATGATATGATGATACTTCATCCACTTCCAAGAGTTAATGAGATTTCAGTAGAGATTGATGATGATCCAAGGGCTGCTTATTTCAGGCAGGCGCAGTATGGTGTGTATGTAAGAATGGCACTCATTCTTACACTTCTTGGGATAACAGTTGATTAAGAGCTAATGGAGGTAGGATATGCTTAACGTAGGTAAGATCGAGGAAGGCTTTGTATTAGATCATATTCAGGCAGGACAGAGCCTGGCTATATACCATCATCTTCAGCTTGACAAGATGGATTGTACAGTTGCTATAATTAAAAATGCTAAGTCCAACAAGATGGGGAAGAAGGATATTCTTAAGGTGGAATGTCCGATTGACCAGATTGATATGGACGTTCTT
The DNA here is from genome assembly GCA_045641365.1 of Lachnospiraceae bacterium. Lineage (GTDB taxonomy): Bacteria > Bacillota > Clostridia > Lachnospirales > Lachnospiraceae > Colinaster. Next base: position 21,476 of record JAZUGT010000007.1, on the reverse strand, counting down.
GCAGCTATTGACTGTAATATAACAGTTAATGCAATTAAGGATGGGGAGATTGTCGGAAAGAAGCAGCTTACGCTGCCTAAGGAGATAAGCCACATATTTAAGTGCAAGAATCCAAGATGTATCACGTCTATTGAGCAGGAGCTTCCACATATATTCTTTCTTGCAGATGACAAGAAGGGGATGTATCGCTGTAAGTACTGTGAAGAGAAGTTTGATAAGAGGACACTTATATAGTATAGGAGGGTGAGATGAAGAAGAATACGCTATTAATTGCTTCGTCAGTAACAGTTCTTATGATTGTTGTAATTGTTATTGCGAACGCAGCCGGAGTTGCTTTTGCAGGTTCTTTCTGGGCTTTGGTTCCACCACTTGTAGCCATAGCACTTGCACTTATTACCAAGGAAGCATACTCGTCACTTTTTGTAGGAATCACGCTTGGAGCACTGATGTCCAGCGGATGTTCATTCAATGGAACAGTTGATAATGTCGCAGTTAACGGAATAAGCCAGTCAATAGCTGACAATGCCGGTATTCTGTTTTTCCTTGTAATTCTCGGAATTATAGTAGCACTCGTCAATAAGTCAGGTGCGTCAGAAGCCTTTGGTAAGTGGGCACAGGTTCATATCAAGACCAAGACAGGCGCAGCGCTTGCAACATTTCTTCTTGGAGTTCTGATTTTCATTGACGATTACTTTAACTGCCTTACAGTAGGTTCTGTAATGTCTCCTGTTACTGACAGCAAGAAGATGAGCAGAGTTAAGCTTGCATATCTTATTGATGCAACTGCAGCACCTGTATGTATGATTGCACCTGTATCAAGCTGGGCGGCTGCTGTCAGCGGATGTGTAGAGAGTGAGAAGTATTCAGGTATTGCTCTTTTCATCAGAGCTATCCCATATAACTTCTATTCAATACTGACTTTTGCATTCATCATTACTCTTTCACTTCTTAAGTTTGACTTTGGTAAGATGAGAGAATTTGAATTACGTGCTGAGAAGGATGGCGATCTTGGTGCACTTAAGCTTGGCGAAGAAGAAGAGAGAACTCTTAAGGTTGATGGACCACAGATGCCTGGCAGAGGCAGAATCTTTGATCTTGTAGTTCCAATCATTGTACTTATTGGATTTGCAATCTGGGGACTTCTGTACAACGGCTTCCAGGCTATTGAAGAAGGTGGCTTCATCGAAGCATTCTCATCAACGGATGCATACGTTGGTCTTCCATGGGGAAGTATTATCGCACTAGTAATAATTATTATATATATGATTATAAGAAGAGTTGTAACCTTCGAGGAAGCAATGGAGTGTATACCTAAGGGATTTGTTGCGATGGTACCTGCCATTACAATACTTACACTTGCAACTTCACTTAAGGCTATGACTAATTCACTTGATGCATCAGGATTTGTACATGATGTCATGCAGGGGGCAAGCGGACTTAACTGGATGCTTCCAGCAATTGTATTCGTAGTTGCATGCCTTGTTGCGTTCGCCACAGGAACTTCATGGGGTACATTTGGAATACTTATTCCTATAGTTTCAGCAATTTTCCCTGAGACAAGTAGTCTGTTCTTCGTTGGTATCTCAGCTTGTCTTGCAGGTGCTGTATGTGGTGACCACTGTTCGCCTATCTCTGATACGACAATTATGTCATCAGCTGGTGCGCATTGTAATCATATCAATCACGTTGAGACTCAGTTGCCATACGCTCTTTCAGTTGCAGCGATCTCATTCATCTGCTTTATCATAGCAGGTATTACTGGTGATACTGGATTTATGTGGATTTCTATTCCAATAGGAATTGCACTTGTAATCGGATATCTGATTTTCATGAAGAAGAGAACTGTTAAGGAATAATTAGGCTGATGCTTAAGGGCTCTGATGGTACAAGCTACTATCAGAGCCTTCTTTGTTAATATGGCATGTGCTATAATTAACAGGATACTGAATTTACACGGGAGAACACCTGATGACTTATAGAGAGGCACTTGATTACATAGAGGATTGCGGAAAATATGGCAGTGTTCCAGGTCTTGACAGCATCCGACTGTTATGCGATGCCCTGGGCAATCCTCAGGATGAGCTTAAGTTCATTCATATTGCGGGAACTAATGGCAAGGGCTCGACCCTTTGTTATATTTCGACTATTCTCTCCCTTTCAGGTATGAAGGTGGGGCGATATGTCTCGCCTACAATCAGTTCATATCTTGAAAGATTTCAGATAGATGGAAAGCCGATGTCTAAGAATGCCCTGGGAGCATATATGCAGAAGGTTAAGGATGCATGTGATGGTATTGTTGACAGAGGTGGCAATCATCCAACTGCATTTGAGATAGAGACTGCTATAGCATTCTTATATATGCTTGACAGGAAGTGCGATATTGTGGTTCTTGAGTGTGGAATGGGTGGCAGACTTGATGCGACTAATATTGTCAAGACCACAATCATGGAAGTGTTCGCCCATATTGATATGGATCATATGGCATTTCTTGGAGATAATCTTGAGGCAATTGCTTTTGAGAAGGCAGGCATAATTAAGGAGAATACAGTTGTTGTCTCTGCTTCACAGAGTGTGGAGGTGTCAGCAGTACTTAAGAAGGTGTGTGATGAGAAGAAGTGTCAGTACTACGAAGTTGACAGGACGAACATCAGTAGTATTAAGCCGGGAACTAAGGGCCAGGAATTCGTATATAATGGCAAGCGATACAAGACTGGACTGATTGGGGCATATCAGGTTGATAATGCAGCCACAGCAATAGAAGCAGTAGGGAAGTTGAATACTCTGATATTGAATAACAATCAGGAAAATGTTAATCTGATTGAGTGGTGTGCAGACCGTAAGCCGGTTGATGAGCTGGCGGTAATCAGAGGACTTAAGGAAGCCGTATGGCCTGGTCGCTTTCAGGTACTTTGCCGGAAGCCGTTTGTGATTGCTGACGGAGCACACAATGCCGATGCTGCAGACCGACTCAGGGAGACGATGGATACACTCTTTGGGGGTAGGCGTAAGATTGTTATTATTGGTATGTTCAGAGATAAGGATGTGAGTTATGTCACAAGAACCTTGTGCTCAGATGCAGATATGGTTCTGACGGTTGCCACCCCTGGTAATCCTCGTGCGTTGTCCAGCGTTGAACTCGCAGAGGTAGTACTTGAGTGTAACAACAGGGTGACTTCGACAGATAGTATTGAAGAAGCTGCTCAGATGGCGATGATGTTAGCAGACCCGGAGACAGTTGTTCTTGCATGTGGATCCCTGGCATATCTTGGAAGATTTATCGACTATATGAACAGAAGGCAGGAGATATAGATGGTTAATAAGGATAAGGTTAGAGAAGCAATAGAGATGCTGCTTGATGCTATTGGAGAGGACAAGACAAGAGAAGGCCTTGTAGAGACTCCGGACAGAATAGCGAGAATGTATGAGGAGATATTTGGCGGAATGGATATGGACTGCCATGATATCTTAAGCAAGAGATTTACAGTTGACAACAATGAGATGGTTGTTGAGAGGGATATTACATTCTACTCTATGTGTGAACATCATCTGTTGCCATTTTTTGGAAAGGCGCATGTTGCTTATATCCCTAACGGTGAGGTGGTAGGTCTTAGTAAGCTTGCCAGAACAGTTGAGGTATATGCCAAGAGACCACAGATTCAGGAGCGTATGACAGCGCAGATTGCGGATGCAATTATGGAAGAACTGAATCCTAAGGGAGTAATGGTAATGCTTGATGCAGAGCATATGTGCATGACCATGCGAGGTGTTAAGAAGCCTGGAAGTACGACTGTTACTGTTGCAACAAGGGGAGACTTTGTGGGCAATGAAGGTCTTCAGAGTACATTTTATGGAAGAGTTCGTAATCTGAGATTCTAGCAGTTTAATGCAGAGTTTTTAGATATATTAATCGACAATAACCACTATATGTGGTATTATAGTCGTGGTTTAATCTCTATTGATGGGGATTCTATGAAAGGAGAGAGAGATGAAGAAATTTACTGTTAAGACTATCGTAGCAACAGCTATAGGCGCTGCGTTATTCTTCGTACTGGGAAGATTTGTTGCTATTCCAAGTGGTGTTCCTAATACTAACATTTCTATTCAGTATGGTGTGCTTGCATTTATTGCAGCTGTATTTGGTCCAATCGCAGGTCTTCTTGCAGGACTTATCGGTCACTTCTTTATTGACTTCAGCTATGGCTGGGGAGTTTGGTGGAGCTGGGTAATCGCTTCTACATTCTTCGGTTGTGCTATGGGTGTAGTTTCCAAGTGGCTTCATATTGAGGATGGTGAGTTTGGTACTAAGGGTATTATCGTGTTCAACGCAGGACAGATTGTATCACATCTTTTAGCATGGGCACTTATTGCACCAGTACTCGATATCGTAATGTATGCTGAGCCAGCTAACAAGGTATTCCTTCAGGGTCTTGTAAGTGGTGGTATCAACATTCTTGCAACAGCAGTTGTAGGTACATTACTTTGTGTTGCTTATTCAGCAGCAATTCCTAAGAAGGATTCTCTTAAGGAAGAAGAATAGAAGGATATATACATTAAGGCGGGATTATTCCCGCCTTTTTGGATAGTAAGGGAACAGGAGTATGAGTGATTCTATAATAAAATTTGAGAACTTTGGGTTCAAGTATAATGCTCAGACTACGAAAACTTTATATGACATCAATCTTGAGATACATAGGGGAGAGAAGATTCTTATCGCTGGTCCGTCGGGCTGCGGAAAGTCTACTCTTGTTCACTGTATCAATGGCTTGATCCCTTTTTCATACAAGGGCGAGATAGAGGGCTCTCTTACTATTGATGGAGCTGACACCAGAGAACTTAGCATCTTTGAGATATCCAAGCACGTAGGAACCGTTCTTCAGGATTCAGATGCGCAGTTTGTAGGACTTACCGTTGCTGAAGATATAGCATTTGCTCTCGAGAATGATTGTATTAAAGAGCCTGATCTTCATGAACGAGTAAGCAGGGTCGCCAGGATGGTAGACATAGACAGATTCCTTTCACATGCTCCAGGTGATATATCGGGTGGTCAGAAGCAGCGTGTATCACTTGCCGGAGTAATGGTTGATGATGTCGATGTACTACTGTTTGATGAGCCGCTTGCCAATCTTGATCCTGCAACAGGCAAGCAGGCAATTGAATTAATTGATGATATTCACAGACAGACTGAGGCTACAATAATAATTGTAGAGCATAGACTTGAAGATGTACTTCATCGCGATGTTGACAGGATTATTCTTATGAGTGAGGGTCACATTGTTGCGGATATGACGCCTGATATGCTTTTGTCATCAAGTCTTCTTGAAGAAGCGGGTATAAGAGAACCACTATATATTACTGCTCTTAAGTATGCTGGAGTTAAGATTACACCGGATATTAAGCCAGCACATATCGACAGCATTGAACTTGATAGTAATGCTGTTAGCAATGTGAAGGAGTGGTATACAAGTACATCCAGGTCAGAGGGTACAGTGGCAGTTGATAACATTCTTGAGGTGAGGGATGTCAGCTTTGCCTATGGGGAGAGTAACAGGCTCGTACTTGAAGATATCTCACTTTCTGTTAAGAGAGGAGAGATGGTAGCTATAGTTGGTACCAATGGAGCCGGTAAGTCGACATTTGCCAAGATTCTGTGCGGATTCGAGCATCAGAAGGAAGGAAGTATTACACTTAATGGCAGCGATCTTACCTGTAAGAGTATTAAGGAGAGGGCAGAGCATATTGGATATGTGATGCAGGATCCGAATCAGATGATCTCGAAGGTCATGATTATGGATGAGGTTGCACTCGGACTTCGTACCCGTGGAGTAGATGAGGAAGAGATTGCCAGAAGAGTTGAAGCTACGCTTAAGGTCTGTGGGCTTTGGAAGATGCGTAACTGGCCAATCTCAGCACTTAGCTATGGTCAGAAGAAGCGTGTTACGATTGCTTCCATTCTTGTACTCGATCCTGAACTTATAATACTTGATGAGCCTACAGCCGGCCAGGATTACAGGCATTATACAGAGATAATGGAGTTTTTGTCTGATATTAACAGGATGGGTATTACTGTTGTTATGATTACGCATGATATGCATCTTATGCTTGAATATGCAGACAGAAGTATCGTTTTTGCACATGGCAATGTTATTGCAGATGATAATTGTGCGGCGATTCTTACTAACGAGAGTATAATTACCGAAGCGAATCTTAAGGAGACAAGCTTATATAGTCTTGCTATAAAGTGCGGTATAGATGATCCAACATCATTCGTCCAGCATTTTATTGACTATGAGCGCAGTAACGTCCGTTCCGCAGATTCAGGTATCGGAGCAGGAGGTCATTATGAATAATCTGTTCAATTATATCGACCGCCCATCGCCGATACACAGGCTTACAGGAGCTACCAAGTTCGTATGCCTTCTGCTTTGGAGCTTTGCAGCAATGTCAACATATGATACGCGATTCCTTGCGATAATCGTTGTTGTTGGATTCTTAATGTTCAGGCTGAGCAATATAAGAATATCAGATGTGTCATATGTAGTCGGTTTTACAATGGGCGTTCTTGTACTTAATACAATAATGATATACGTATTTGCTCCACATCACGGTACGGAGATCTATGGTACCTGTACGTATCTTACTTCGATGCGCGGAGCCTATTCACTTACGGCAGAGCAGTTATATTATATGCTCAATTATGCGCTTAAGTATCTCGCACTGTTGCCTATCGTTCTGATATTTGTATGTACCACTAATCCGAGCGAGTTTGCAGCGTCGCTTAACAAGCTTGGTGTGAAGTATTCTGTGGCATATGCAGTAGCGCTTGCGCTTAGATATATACCGGATGTACAGCGAAGATATCATGATATATCTCAGGCTAGTCAGGCAAGAGGAATTGAGATGAGCAAGGGTAAAACCGGCATAATTAACAGACTTAAAAGTGCCTGCTCAATACTGATTCCGCTAATCCTTACAAGCGTTGATAAGGTTGAGGTTGTTGCTAATGCGATGGAACTAAGGGGATTTGGTAAGAACAGAAGAAGAACCTGGTATATGGCAAGGCCATTCATGGTGGCTGACTGGCTTAGTATTGCAGGGTGTATACTGCTTGTAGTTATTTCGTTCCTGCTTAGAATTGTTGACGGCGGAAGATTCTATAATCCATTTATTTGAGGTTGATATGAAGATAGGAACTGTTGATTTTGATGTAGCTAATCATACATATGTAATGGGAATACTCAATGTAACTCCCGATTCTTTTTCCGATGGCGGCAGATTCAACGCGGATGACATTGTACTTAAGCGTGTAGAACAGATGATAGCAGAAGGTGCTGATATTATCGATGTCGGCGGTGAGAGTACGAGACCGGGAGCAACATATGTTGAAGCGAAGGAAGAACTTGAGAGAGTTATTCCGGTAATAGAGAGAATAAGGGCTAACTGGGATATACCAGTGTCGCTGGATACATATAAGTCATCAGTAGCAGTTGAAGGTATCAAGGCTGGCGCTGATATGATTAATGACATATGGGGGCTTAAGTATGATGGTACGATGGCCGATGCTGTTGCCAGTATGACTGATGAAGCATATGCATCAAGGGGGATTATTCCAAGTGTATGCATAATGCATAACAGGAAGCCCGTAGGTGAAGAGGGTAGTGATAATCGCTTTGGATATACTGACTTTCTAAGTGATCTTGAGTCGGATCTTATGGAGAGCGTTAATCTTGCAAGAAAGGCAGGGATTAAGGATGAAAGTATTGTTCTTGATCCTGGAGTTGGATTTGCGAAGGATACGACGCAGAATTTGATGGCAATTAACTGCATGGACAGACTTAAGCTCTTAGGGTATCCTGTTCTGCTTGGCTGCAGCAGGAAGTCGGTGATTGGTAATGTATTAAATATTCCCATTGATGAGAGGATATATGGTACAATATCTACATCAGTTATGGCTGTCGTCAGAGGCGCAGCATTTGTGAGGGTTCATGATGTCAGAGCTAATGTCGAAGCAGTGAAGATGACAGAGGCGATTCTTAAAGTATAGTATGCATGGAGGGGAAGATGGACGAGATTAGAATAACGGGTCTTAAGGTATTTGCATATCATGGCGTGTACAATGATGAGAAGGAAGATGGTCAGGACTTCATTGTAAACGCTGTTCTGTATACTGATACAAGAAGTGCAGGTCGTAAGGATGAACTGAACTGTTCTACGGATTATAGCAGTGTGTGTACTGTAATTAAGAATACAATGGTTAAGGAGAGATTCAATCTCATTGAGGCAGTTGCTGAGAAGGTTGCAGAGGAGATTCTGCTTCAGTTCCCAATGATTAAGGCTGTCGACATAGAGATAGGCAAGCCAGAGGCACCTATTCCTATGGAGTTTGAATGTGTCTCAGTTAAGGTTCACAGAGCATGGCACAATGTATATATTGCCTATGGCTCTAATGTGGGAGACTCGGAAGGTTATATTGATGATGCAATGGATGCATTCCAGAATCATGAGATGATCAGGGTTATGAACGATTCGTCCAGAATTGTGACTAAGCCTTACGGACCTGTTGAGCAGGATGATTTCCTTAACGGCGTATGTCATATAAGAACACTTCTTACACCAGAGGAGCTGCTTACATATGTCAATATACTTGAGCAGCATGCTAACCGTGTCAGAGATATTCACTGGGGACCAAGAACACTGGATCTTGATATTATCATGTATGATGATCTTGTATATGAGAGTGATGATCTTATTATCCCTCATGTAGATATGGAGAACAGGGACTTCGTACTTGGACCTATGGCTGAGATTGCACCTAACTTAAGACACCCAATCTTAGGTAAGACAATGAATCAGTTGTATAATGCATTGGAGAAATAGATTGGTTATGGCAAGACGATGACCCATAATAGCATTTGATTTTGATGGCTGTCCAATGGACAGCCATTTTTTTCTTTTTCAAGTATGATTGGAGCAAGGATTTTTGCTTATTGGTGGGGCATATAAGTCAGAAGTGCATACAGTGCCCTATGAAAAAATAGAAATAGGGCATATAAGCCAGAATTGCACACAGTGCCCTATGAAAAAACAGAAATGGGGCATAGAGAACAAAAATGTCATATATGCCCATTTTCAAGCCAAAGAATGGGGCATAGAGAATAAAGAAGCCATATATGCCCATTTTCAAGCCAAAGTATGGGGCATAGAGAACAAAAATGTCATATATGCCCATTTTCAAGCCAAAGGATAGGGCATAGAGAATAAAAAAGCCATATATGCCCATTTTCAAGCCAAAGGATAGGGCATAGAGAACAAAAAGTCATATATGCCCATTTTCAAGCCAAAGGATAGGGCATAGAGAACAAAAATGTCATATATGCCCATCTTCGAGACAAAGGATGGGGCATAGAGAACAGAAAAGTCATATATGCCCATCTTCAAGACAAAGGATGGGGCATAGAGAATAAAAAAGTCATATATGCCCATTTTCAAGCCAAAGGATGGGGCATAGAGAACAAAAAAGTCATATATGCCCATCTTCGAGACAAAGGATAGGACATAGAGAACAAAAAATGTATATGCCCTTAATTTTCTATTTGTCGAATATGTACAATAGTATTAAATTAAGAGCATTCTTGAATATTACGTTCCCAATAGTGCGCCGTTTGACATGACATGCAGCTTTGCAATGAAGGCTATTATGTGCCAGCGAATCCAAAGGTGGAAAATAATACTTTCTATACTTGCTCGAAGTGTGGTGTAACTGGTTTGCAGACCGTATGGATTGTGAACTGGTTATTTTTATTTGAAATTATATATCTTCATTAACTCACCCTTGTCGGTAATAATCACTGCTGTTGGGCTTGAATAGTCCACTATAAATGGTGCATCATTCAACACGGAATTGATCCAGAATACAATTCTTGATGCTTACTCAAAGGCAAAAACAGAAGATGATATTGAATAATTTGATTAGCACTTATCTTAAGTTAACTATTACCCAACTTCTATTTAGTAGGTTTCAATTGTAAAATATAAACAAGCTAGCTGAAGAACTTAAAGGAGATTGATGATGAAAAAGAAAACAGAGTATACCATAGACGGAAAATCATATGTTTTTGATAATGAAGTATTTGGAACATATTTTAGAGAGTATGCGAATAAGAATAATTTTAAGTTGCTTTCTTTTGAAGAAGAAATTGCAAATACACTATCAATCAGTTCACAGTCTGTACATGGCTGGAGGTTGGGATATTATTCGCCTAGTTCATTAGCGATTGTTGAAGAAATTTCGCAGATATTTGGTATATCTTGTTTAGACATTTTACAGGAGAGTTATGAGATGAAGGATTTGGTACTAGATACTAACATAAAGGATGCATTGAGAAGAGTTTATCGTGCTTTTGTTGATTTTTTCAAAGAGTATGAGTGTTCAAGAGGCTTTTTATACCTTTCAGACACAGATTTAAGAATTGACGACGAGTGGTCCTATGCTGAGAGAGAGATTAAAAAAGTAAAGTATGCATTGATTGAGGAATATGTAGATCTTATGGGAGAGATATATACTTCTTTAGATTCCTATATAAAAGAAATAGAAACAGATTTATATATTGATTTATGCACGCCAAGATGTGAGGATTGGGATGATCTAATGATTGAAGATTGTGGAGATGCAATGGAAAGAATGCTTACAGATGTTCAAAACCTTATTGCATCGTATTTAGAGTAGGAGCGAACAATTATGTCTAGGTTTGAATACAAAATAATAAAACATATAGGTACAATTTCTACATCAAAATATGGATGGAGTAAGGAAATAAATATTGTGTCATGGTGCGGTGACACACCCAAATTTGATATTCGCGAATGGTCAGGGGATCACAAGCAGATGAAAAAAGGGATAACTCTTGATGAAGAGGAGTTACGAGAATTAGCGTATATTATTTGTGATTATCATAAAAAGGGAGTAACAGCTAAAAATAAAACAAAATCAGTTGTTCAAGCGCCTACAAATTCTATTCCTGTAAAAAGTGAATTAAAGCCTGGAGAGATATTTTGCTTAAAGTGTAACTCAAGGCCAATATGGAGCGCAGGGAATAAGATGTACTGTTACGATTGTTTTAGGGAAGTTACGGAAAAGAAAGCGCCGTCGAAAAGCAAAGATTTATCCGAAAAACAAATTATAGAACGAAATAAGGAACGAGAAGATAGAGAATTTGGTGTAAGGGATGAACAGTATGTGCCAGATTCAAATCTAAGAAAGAGAAGGAATAAAGGATTGAGCAGATGGTATTTATAGAAGTATAGAAAATGGAGGTAGTCTTTATGCTGTCCAATAAATCGTCACATGAGGTGGTAATATAACAATACTGAAACCAAATTACGATTCGAAGGAGGAAGAAGTATGAGAGATTTTTGGGAAAGCATAGTTGCATTTTCTGGTATAACGATAGCTATAGGGGGTATTACAACTATTGCCACTTTTTTAAATATGGATTCTTATAACACACTTGACCAGTTTATGGTAATGTACGGACTGGGAATAATTATTGTTGTCATAGGAATTGTGTTTTTAAATATCTCACTAATGAAAAGAGATAATGTAACTCACAGAGAGTTAGTAGAAAGAAATAGAAGGAATATGATAAATACTTTTACAAATTTTGGTCATCCAGATAGTAATAATCAGAACAGCAGATAGAATTAGAAATGTTATGGTATAGTTGCAAATTCAGACTAAGAGGATAACCATATGACAAAAGAAAGCAAAGAAGAATTAATACGGTATATTCTTTTTACATATATAATTGCATTAATTGTCATAGTAGTATTTGTCTGTAATTGGACAATTACTTGTAGGGCAAGAGGTTGTTACAATGGCAGACCTTCACTTAAAGAAAAATACTGTTATAGTCACAGGTGTACAGAAAAAGGATGTTCTGAGTATAGAGATAGTAACAATAGCTTTTGTAAGGCACATCAAGAAATGTATGATGCTAGATGGAAAGCTCGACAGGAGGCATATGCAAAGCTGCCGAGTTGTGAATATCCAAAATGTGAGGAAAAGGTGACACGTAGCGAGAAAATATACTGTGCGTTACATTGTTGCTTAGCAGATGGGTGCAATAATCCAAATGCAGGAGGATCATATTGTAAAGAACATCAGTGTTCTGTTAGTGGCTGCTATAAAACAGCGGTAAATCATAGCCATGATGCTGATAATAAGAAAGATATTAAAATTGATAGATCTAATAATGGTTCTGTTAGTAAAACAAAAATGAAGAGGAAAACGTCATATCCGGATTGTGACGATTATGATGATTATGATGATTTTATGGATGATTGGGATGGCCATATGCATGATGGATTAGATGCAGAAGATTATTGGGAGGACTGGTGAAAATAGAGAATATGCTTATAAATCAAAGTCTTGTCTAAAATACACTGTTTTAGTATATGAATATATAAATGATTCAGATTAACAGAGGTATACAATATGTTTTTTGATTTTGATAGACCATTTTTTGATTTAAACGGAGATGGAGAAGAAGATATATTGGAAACTATGGCTGGACTACAGATGACCGCTAGTTCAAGAAGAGAAGCTATAGAACTTACCGGTGATGATCTGGCAGATCCATTTAGGGAATAATCTTGTACTTCGTTGCATTGGGAGATTTGCATTTCCAATCTATGCCTTTCTTTTGGCAGAAAGGTTCCGCCATATGAAGAATAATAAAACAATTCATTTAACGTTTGGGCTTGAATAATCCACTATAAATGGTGTATCATTCAACGATGAAGAAAGAGATATGATTTTGTTTTTCTTGATCGATTTGAAGAAAGCAGTAGAAGAGTATGATGAAGTATGACAAATTGTGCGAGGAATTAAAGGATAAAGTACCTAGTATTGCAGATATAATTGATGCTAACTGCGATATGGGGAATCACTTTGTGTTTTTTGTCATTACAGATTCATATATATTAAACGCTGATATAGTCAAAGATGAAGAAGTTATTAATCAGTTGTTTGCTTTTTTTGAAACAATGGCAAATTCAAATATTTCTGCAATAGAAGAGGTTTTAGAATTTTCTGTATTAGAAACAATTTGGGATTGCGAAGATAAAAACAAAATAAATAAGTATTATAGTTTTTTGGGTGATAAAACAAAAGAATTTTGGAATAATATAAAGAAAAATTACGGATTAGAATAGAAAGCATCCTAGAACTAGGGTGCTTTTTTAATGCAATAAAGTGTATAAAAGAGGTAAGTATATATGGTGGATTCAGCAGATGTAAGACGAGTGGCCCACCATTCCTATCCCTGACAGGTCAAAGATCCTAAGGCTCAAATACACTTACGTTAATGCCACTGTATACTGGCTGATGATACATAGGTGTAGGCTCATTGAAGGCATGGAAATATACATATGTTGATGTGATATTGATGTCTGTGTATATTCCTGTGGCAACGGTCTCGACATATTCTCCATCGACAGTCATTCTCATAAGTGCGGCATCAGGTGAGGATGAATCCTTCTGATAATAAATCATGTTATTATATACATTGAACATATCAACACGGTCTGTAGTGAGGACTCTGTCCTCGCCAGTAGACATATCATATCTGTGAAGCTGATAATTGGTCTCAAGATCCATGTAATATATGAAACCACCAAGATAGACAGGATTATACATCTGATGCTCATAGATTACAGTGGATGAATCGGTCATGTCATCAAGTCTGTACAGATACATATCCTCAGAAGCTCCAGAATAATAGATACATCCGTAATCAACAGAAGCAGGAGACACCATGTTCTCAGCTACAGTTCGATTGTTCTTCTTGTCTATCTGAATCTTATCAAGATCAGTACCGCTATTCTTGCGATAGTGCTGATAGTAGATATTGCTTCCGCAAAGAGAAGCAATTCCGACAGGATCCTGAGTATAGCAAATCGTATCGGAACCATTCTTCTTCATACTGAAGAGTCCTGTTGCCTTTCTGATATAACCAAGACCGCTTCCGCTTGACGATCCTGACAGAGTGTAGTAGATGCGTCTTGAGTCTGCATTGAGTGATTCAACACTTACATCTGATATCTTCTTAATATGGGATTCATCCGCATCCATCGAGTACAGTGCGCCATTATCATATGGATTGGAAAAGTATACCGTTCCATCCTTCTCGCAGAATAGGCCTCTGTTGTTGAGATTGCCGGCTGTATTGCCAATGGTGCCAGGGTCATTCATAGGCATATGGGCTGACCTGAAACTGAAGAATAACAGCACACCTACAATGACTGTGATTATTGCTAAAGTTATAATTGATCGTCTGTTCATATAAAACCTCTGCCAACACAAGATGATGTGTGTGGCTTCTTAAAATACCACTATTTCTATGCTGATTATATCCTTTTATCATCTTGCTATCAAGATTATTCTGCGATAGAATTATATTATATATGTATGAACGGATGGTGGGATAAGTGAGAGAACAGGAACTTATTGTTTATAAGGATTTTGAAGACGGAGATGTGCTATATGATATGGCATTTCTTATGTCCAATTATGAGAGTGAGTACTATAACACAGAAGATATGCGTGCATTATTCTATGAGTGTATGCACAGGCTGATTGAGATGGCAGGCAATCACGGATTCTCGGGCAATCTGTGGCACTGTTATCTTACTAACCTTCTTGTGAACAATGAGAACAGCTATAGCAGATCAACAGAGATCAAGGGCAACATTACAGGGACAATCAATGATGCGGTACTTCATGACATTGTTATTCTTAAGGAATTCTATGATTATGATTTTTCCGACATGCTTAGGGTCCTTAATATTTCGGGCTTCGAGCTTATAGAGAATTACACAGCATCAACAGAAGAGAGCAAGGTATACAATGAACGAATCAAGAACAGGATATGTACTCTTGCTACAGCATTTCGAAGCAATAATACGCCTGAGGAGATGAAGGATACACTTACATCATTCTATAAGGATTATGGTGTGGGCAAGTTTGGACTTCACAAGGCATTCAGAGTTGCTAAGGATGCCGATGATAATACTCAGATAGTTCCAATTCTTAATATCACTCATGTAAGGCTTGATGATCTTGTTGGTTATGAGATTGCCAAGAAGAAGTTAAGGGACAATACAGAGGCATTTCTTAATGACAAGAAGGCTAATAACTGTCTTTTGTTTGGAGATGCGGGAACTGGAAAGTCGTCAAGTATCAAGGCTATCGCCAACGAGTATTATGAGAAGGGACTTCGTATCATTGAGGTATATAAGCATCAGTTTAAGGACCTCAATGATGTAATTGCACAGATTAAGAATCGTAATTACAAGTTCATCATATATATGGATGATCTTAGCTTTGAGGACTTTGAGATAGAGTATAAGTATCTTAAGGCAGTAATAGAGGGCGGTATTGAGAAGAAGCCTAAGAATGTTCTTATATATGCGACATCTAACAGAAGACATCTTGTAGATGAGCGCTTCTCTGACAGAGAGGATTCAATCCATCAGTCAGATACTATGCAGGAGAAGTTATCATTATCTGCACGCTTTGGTTGCAAGATATACTTCGAGGCACCAGAGAAGAAGGAGTATCAGAATATCGTCAGAGTACTGGCTAAGAGAGCTGAGCTCTCGATTTCAGATGAAGAGCTTATGGCTGAAGCTAATAAGTGGGAGATCTACAATGGAGGACTGTCTGGCAGAAGTGCAGGACAGCTGATTGATTACCTTCAGAGTAGAGAATAGTTATTAGAAGTGACGCGCGTGTCACTAACGGGGATTATATGGCAACAAGACTTTTTGCAGCAATTGATGTAGGTTCATATGAACTTAATCTTAAGATAGTGGAATTTAATCAGGGCAGGATGAAGGATGTCGAGGCAGTCAGGTACAGACTGGATCTTGGTACAGACAGCTTTTCAACCGGTAAGCTTCCTGCACAGAAGGTTAATGAGCTTTGCAGAATCATAAGCGAGTTTGCAGGCATAATGAAGTCCTATCATGTTACTGATTACAAGGCTTATGGAACAAGTGCAATTCGTGAGACGACTAATACCCGGCTTCTGATTGACCAGATTGAGCAGAGGACAGGGATACATATTGATATTATCAGTAACTCTGAGCAGCGATTCCTTGATTATAAGTCTATCGCCACCAAGGGAGCAGACTTTGACAGGACTATCGAGAAGGGAACTGCGATTGTAGATATTGGCGGGGGCAGTATACAGATGTCTCTTTTCGACAATGATAAGCTCAATGTTACACAGAACATGAAGCTTGGTGTACTCAGACTCAGGGAACAGCTAAGAAGCCTCAATGCCAAGCCAAGCAGATATGGTGAGCTGTTAGACGAGATGATTAATGCACAGCTGTCAGTATTTGATAAGCTGTATCTTAAGAACAAGAAGATTGAGAATCTTATTATTGTGGACGATTATATATCGCCAATCACACTTATAAGAACAATGGATTCAGATACACCGGGATTCATCACAGCAGAGCGATTCGGAGCCTTCTGTGAGCGAATAAGCGTTATGAATCCAGTTGATTTTTCGAGAAAATATGGTGTAGCTGAGGAGAACATATCATTAGTTAATGTCTCTGCGGCAATCATAAGAAATACACTTGCGATGACCGGTGCGAAGACTATCTGGTGTCCGGGAGTAGCACTGTGTGACGGTATAGCATATGAGTATGGTGAGCGTAAGAAGCTAATATCAAGTCCTCATGATTTTGAGGAGGATATCGTAGCCTGCGCAAGGAACATTGCCAAGAGATATATGGGTGATGATAAGAGAGGCCAGACTCTTGAGAGCATATGTCTTACCATATTTGATGGAATGAAGAAGGTTCACGGACTTTCTAAGAGAGACCGGCTTCTTCTTAGAATTTCGACGATTCTTCATGACTGTGGTAAGTATATAAGTCTCTATAACCTGGCTACATGCTGCTACGACATCATAATGTCCACAGAGATTATCGGCCTGTCCCACGAAGAGAGGGAGATAGTTGCCAATGTTGTAAAGTATAATCATCTGCTTTTCGATTATGAAGGCAATGTATCGGGACTGGAGCAGCTTGGTGAGGATGCCTATATGAGAATTGCAAAGCTTACGGCGATTCTTAGGGTGGCTAATGGACTTGATAAGAGTCAGAAGAAGAAGTTCGGTGATATTACCGCCAAGCTTAATAAGGACATTCTGACTATAACAGTTCGTACCAATATGGACATAACATATGAAAGAGGCATGTTTGAAAAAAGAGCCGACTTTTTCGAAGAGGTATTCTGTGTGAGACCACAGATTAATCATATCAACAAATTGTAGAGGGGCATGTATGGGCAAGAATGACTTTAGTAATCCAGAGTATTATTACAACAGGGAACTGAGCTGGATTCAGTTCGATAAGAGAGTGCTTAGTGAGGCTGTCGACAAGGATATCCCATTACTTGAGCGCTTTAAGTTCTTAAGTATAAGTGCATCCAACTTAGATGAGTTCTTCATGATTCGTGTTGCATCTCTTAAGGATATGTATAATGCGGGCGTCAAGAAGGAAGATATAGCTGGCCTGTCTCCAAAGCAGCAGTTAGCAATGCTTAATGTGGCGACACATGAACTGGTTGAGAAGCAGTATGATATATATAGCGGATTGGTTGGTGAGCTTAAGAAGAATGGAATTGTTATTCTTAAGGATGAGACCAGGATGAATAAGAAGCAGTGTGAGTTCGCGGACAGGTTCTTCGAAGACTATGTATATCCTGTACTTACACCAATGGCTGTGGACAGTTCAAGACCATTTCCATTAATCAGGAATAAGTCTCTTAATATTGGTGCTATTGTATCCAAGAAGGAGTCAGAAGGCGATGAGTTCGAGTTCGCCACAGTTCAGGTTCCAAGTGTTCTTCCAAGAATAGTAGAGCTTCCATCAGAGAAGGAAGATGCCAAGACAGTAATTCTTCTTGAGAAGATTATAGAGCGTAATATCGATAAGCTGTTCCTTAACTATGATATCAAGGCAATGTGCGAGTTCAGAATTATGAGAAATGCCGATCTTGACATTGATGAAGAAGAAGCAGCTGATCTACTTAAGGAGATTGAAAAGCAGATTAAGAAGCGTCAGTGGGGCGTGGCAATCAGACTTGAGTACAGCATGGATGCAGATCCAAGGCTTATTGAGATTCTTAAGTCAGAGCTTATGATTAAGAAGGATGACATGTATAAGATTGACGGTCCGTTAGATCTTACCTTCTTAATGAAGTTATATGGACTTAATGGATATGACAACCTAAAGGTTAAGAATTATACACCACAGATCGTGCCAGCACTTCTTAATAGTGAGGATATCTTTGAGGCAATCAGAAGAGAAGATATTCTGATGCATCATCCATATGAGACATTTGAGCCTGTTGTTGATTTCATCAGGACAGCAAGTAAGGATCCGCAGGTGTTAGCTATTAAGCAGACACTTTACCGAGTAAGTGGTCACTCACCAATCGTTGCCGCACTTGCCGATGCAGCTGAGAATGGAAAGCAGGTTACGGTTCTTGTTGAGCTTAAGGCAAGATTCGATGAGGAGAATAACATTGTATGGGCAAGAAAGCTTGAACAGGCTGGCTGTCATGTTATATATGGTCTTGTTGGACTTAAGACGCATAGCAAGATTACACTTGTTGTAAGACAGGAAGAGGATGGAATACGCAGGTATGTTCATCTGGGAACTGGTAATTACAATGATTCAACAGCTAAGATATATACAGATGTAGGTCTGTTCACCTGCAAGGAATCATATGGTGAGGATGCAACAGCAGTCTTCAATATGCTGTCTGGTTATTCTGAACCGGCAAGCTGGAATAAGCTTAGCCTTGCACCACTTTGGCTGAAGGACAGATTCCTCTATCTGATAGGAAGAGAGAAGGACAATGCACTTGATGGAAGACCGGCCCATATTATTGGCAAGATGAATTCACTATGTGATCCGGATATAATAAGTGCACTGTATGAGGCTAGTGCTGCTGGAGTTAAGATTGAGCTTATTGTGCGAGGAATATGCTGTCTGAGAACAGGAATCCCAGGCGTAAGCGACAATATCACAGTAAGATCAATTGTCGGTAACTTCTTAGAGCACAGCAGAATATTCTACTTTGAGAACAATAAGAAGGCTGAGTATTATTGTGGTAGTGCTGACTGGATGCCACGTAATCTCGAGCGAAGAGTAGAGATAGTATTTCCTGTTGAACAGGATAATCTTAAGGAAAAGCTTAAGAGCATTCTCGAACGTGAGCTTAAGGATACAGTTAAGGCTCATATTCTGCAGAGTGATGGTACCTATAAGAAGGTATCAAAGGGTAAGGAGAGAATTAATTCACAGGATGCGTTCTGTGATGAGGCCTGTACGGCTGCTAAGGAAGCAATCAGGGGTATGGATGATACAGATGTAATGCATACCAGAAGATTTATTCCTGAAGTATAAGGGGGCTTTGGCCAGGGAGAAAAAAGATGTCAAAAGAAAAAAAGAAAATTGTGCTTGCATCTGCGTCTGTGCGCAGGAGCGAGCTGCTAGCGCAAATTGGACTTGAGTTTGATGTGTGCGTTAGCAAGGGACCAGAGGTCACGACGCGATTTATGCCAGATGAGATAGTCAGAGAACTGTCGTATGAGAAGGCTAAGGAAGTCTATAACAGAGGCAACAAGGATGCAATCGTTATAGGTGCAGATACTCTTGTATGGTATGGCGAAGAGGCGATGGGCAAGCCTAAGAATGTCAAGCAGTGTAAGGAGATGCTTAAGCTACTCAGTGGAGAGACTCATGAGGTCTATACGGGTGTCACAATAATGTGGAACCAGTATAATACTACGCACATGCTTACGTTTTATGAGAGAACCAGGGTTAAGGTGGCGCACATAAGCGACTCAGAGATTGATGAATATATTGCAACTGGTGATCCGATGGATAAGGCTGGCGGGTACGGTATCCAGGGATACTTTGCAAGATTCATTGAAGGTATAGAAGGCGATTATAACAACGTGGTAGGTCTTCCTGTAGGAAGGCTCTATCAGGAGATGAAGAAGTTGGAGTTAGTATAATGGGTGAATTTGATAATAAGGTTTTAGATGTATTTTTAGAGAATCAGCTTAAGCTTTTTCCTGAGGAGGTTGCTTTCTCAAGAGAAGAAGCAGAGGAGTTCTTAGCTGAGTGCTTTGCTGTAGTAGTTGATTCTGCGGCAGAGGTACTTGAGTACTTCATAGAAGAAGATGTTGATATCGAAGGCGCTGATGAGCAGGAGATTCTCGCTGCTGATGAGGTGTTTGATATAGGTGATGGAAGATATCTGATTGTTGAGGGATAGATTAGGGGGCTTGATGCCCCCTGTTTCTACGTTATGGCAAGGTGTATACTTGCATTTTTCGAGTTTTTTGGGTACAATAGACCTCGTTGTGTGTGGTGAAAAGTGGTTTTAGGCCACGTGGAGGAATTAATAAATGATTAGTGCTAATAATGTTACTCTTCGAATTGGCAAGAAGGCATTGTTTGAAGAGGTTAATATCAAGTTTACAGAGGGCAACTGTTATGGTCTTATCGGAGCCAATGGTGCTGGTAAGTCTACATTCCTTAAGATTCTTAGCGGTAAGCTTGAGACAACAAGTGGTGATGTTGCAATGACACCTGGTCAGAGAATGTCAGTACTTGAGCAGGATCACTTTAAGTATGATGCTTTCACTGTAATGGATACAGTAATAATGGGTAACCAGAGACTGTATGACATTATGAAGGAGAAGGATGCTATATATGCCAAGGAAGACTTCTCAGATGAGGATGGTGTAAGAGCTGCAGAGCTTGAGGCTGAGTTCGCTGAGATGGATGGATGGGAAGCAGAGTCCAATGCAGCAATGCTTCTTAATGGTCTTGGTATTGATACAGAGTATCATTACAGCATGATGGCTGATCTTGATGGTGCAAGAAAGGTCAAGGTCTTACTTGCAAGAGCGCTTTTTGGTAATCCAGATATTCTGCTTCTTGATGAGCCAACTAACCACCTTGATATGGATGCTATTGCATGGCTTGAGGAGTTCTTAATTAACTTCGAGAATACAGTTATTGTTGTATCCCATGACAGATACTTCCTTAACAAGGTATGTACTCACATTGCAGATATTGATTACGGTAAGATTCAGCTCTATGCTGGTAACTACGACTTCTGGTATGAGTCTTCACAGCTTCTTATTAAGCAGATGAAGGAAGCCAACAAGAAGAAGGAAGAGAAGATTAAGGAGTTACAGGAGTTCATCTCAAGATTCTCCGCTAACGCTTCAAAGTCTAAGCAGGCTACATCAAGAAAGAGAGCTCTTGAAAAGATTGAGCTTGATACAATTAAGCCAAGTAGCCGTAAGTATCCATATATTGACTTCAGACCAGATCGTGTGATAGGTAACGGAGTACTTTTTGTTGGGAACATC
>JAZUGT010000006.1:0-6156 GCA_045641365.1 Lachnospiraceae bacterium | reverse complement strand
GTTCACTCTATACCAGAGATAGTATTGAGTGACTGGAATTTTTCAGGGTTGCATTGCTGTTAGATTGTCAAAGATCATTGCTGCCTCACTTGCGACAGCTTGATTATAATAACACCCTAATTTTAGGATGTCAACACCTTTGGAACGTTTTTTTAAGTATTTTTTCTAAATAAATAAATTGAATTTACATAACATACGAAGAACAAGATTATTGTTAACATCATTCATTATATAAGAAGATACAGGACCCAAAAGACCTCTTGAAGCCAATGCCGTCACAGCTGTAAAAAGAATGACTACCCATACCAGCCCCGTAACTATTCCAAGCACACTGTCAAGGAACTGAAGAATCGGAAGCTTTACTATAGACTTAAAGGATCTAAGCAGCCACTTTACTCCACCATAGACAGCACCGAATATTGCCAGCACAATTAATGTAAATACTGTATTCCTTGCATTGCCTGCCCTGAAGCTCTCTGTCAGCATAAGAATGAATGAAAGGGTAATGAGTGCCGCAACTAATGATATCAGATGCGCAACTCCCATAATCAGTCCTGTCTCGTATCCATTCTTTACACCTAAGATAATAAATACAATCAATACAATTAATGTAATATTAATACTTAAACTCATACAAATACCTGTCCCCTACTCGAATCTCAATGTCTCTATTGCATCCTTGGTTACTGCAATATATTTCTTATTTGATTCAGTAGTACTTACATAGATTACATTGTCCGGAAAGCTTCCCAAATACTTCTCTTTTCCCTCACTATTAAGTACAATCGCCAATGCCTCATTATATATCATTACCTGACCATTACCAATCAGAATATCCTTATAATCCATATCAAAAGAATAATCCATAGTCTTATGGCCATTCTTATCGTAGACATCAAGCCTATACTTATGCTCGCCAGTCGTGTCGTAGAATACCAGGCCTACGTTAGAATCACCATAGAATGCACCTACTATACTCTCAGCAAGAATTGTGTCAGAAGAACTAAGCGGCTTCTTTGCGCCACTATAGAACATAAGCCTGTTATCAGCTACAGCGAATACAGTCTCCGAATCCATATATTCGATAATTGGAATAACTGCATCAGCATAATCGTAACTGCTCACAATATGATCTGACGTATTCTCTCCAATTCCTCCGAAATTGTAGAACGTAACGCTACTTCGCATTGAATCGCCATCAACATAGAAATATGTTACCCCAAGCACCTCATCTGACATCGTCACAGCGAGCGGATATCCAGTCTTAGTAATAGTTGCCTTAATCTCAACAAGCTTAGCACCCATGTCATTATAGAGATTTACCCAGGAATTTCCACTGTCTTCAAGGATTGCTGCTATATTGCCCTCATCAGATACGCAGAAATCTCTAATAGGAAGATTTGTGTCAATCTCACTAACTTTACCTGATGAATTAATCATATACACAATATGGCCATTATAATCACAGACAGCCACATATCCCTTTGCTTTGTGAACGATAGGCTTCTGCATCTCATATGTCATATTCCAGATGACCTTACCTGTACCGTCTGTAGCACTAATTCCGTCCTTACTATAGGTAATAACACTACCGTTATTATCTATATATGAATTATTCTCAAGACTTATCTTCTCAGTCTTAACTGCCACTTCGAGTTCAGTGTATATCTGATTCTTATATCTGTTCACAGACAAAATCACAATCGTAGCTACTGCTACGATTGCAATTAATGAACGTATAAGAACTGACATGCGGTGTCTTATAATCTTCTTTTTGTAATTGGTATCTTTTTCTTCCTCTACCGCACCGGTAGGGAATCTAGTAATCTGAGCCATTATCTGTAAAATGTCCTCTATTCAAACTTATAGATTGTTGCAGTGTGATACACTCTATCAGGGCCGAACACAACATCACAGAAGTTATCATGATGAATTGAATCTGGATAGAACTGTGTCTCAAGGCAAAGTCCATTACGTGCCTGATATGTAGCACCTTCCTTACCAGGAGCATTTTCCACCCAGTTACCTGTATAGAGCTGAACACCTGGAAGATCTGTAAGTACAGTCATACGTCTTCCGGACTTAGGATCTACAAGCACTGCTATCTCCTTCATCTTGCCATCATAGTCATCAACAACATAGTTGAAGTCATATCCATTAACAAGCTTAAGCTGTTCATTGTCGGCTGCAATATCTCTTCCTACTGCCTTAGGTGTTGTAAAGTCAAGAACAGTTCCCTTTATTGAAGGAATCTCACCTGTAGGAATTGCTCCCTCTCTTACAACTGTAAGCTTGGAAGCATTGATCTGGAGTTCATGATCAAGAACACTTCCCGAATTATGTCCTGCCAGATTGAAGTACGAATGGTTCGTCATATTAACCATTGTATTCTTATCACTTGTCAGATTGTATTCTATCTTAAGCTCACTATCTTCAGATAATGAATATGTAACTGTTATATCTCTCTTACCAGGAAGGCAGTAGTCACCATCTGGAAGGCTAATTGAAAAAGTAACACTATTATCACCTTCAACAGCATCCCACATACGCTTATTGAGACCATCAGGAATATTAGAATGAAGGTTATTCTCACCGTCATTCTTGACCATCTGATATGTAACACCATCTATCTCACATACTGCATCTGCAACTCTGTTAGCATGAGGTCCTACTGTTGATCCGAAGAAATTAGTATCCGCAACATATGCCGCAACATCTGGACTACTAAGAGTAACATCGGCAACCACACCATTCTTGTCTGGTACCATTACCGAATGAAGAATTGCGCCATAATCAAGAACCGTAGCGCTAACTCCCTTACTATTAGTCATTGTGTAACTATATACTTCTCTTCCATCTGCGAGCTTGTCAAATAATGTCTTCATATTCCCTCCAAATTATATCTCTGTTCTACCCTCAAGTGCACGAAGTAATGTCACTTCGTCAATACATTCGAGATCTCCTCCTACAGGAACTCCACTTGCAATACGCGTAACCTTAACACCCGTAGGCTTAATAAGCTTACTTATGTACATTGCCGTAGTCTCTCCCTCGAGACTTGAATTAGTTGCAATAATAACTTCGCTTATCGTATCATCATGCAATCGTTCTATAAGTTCCTTAAGCTTAATATCTCCAGGTCCGATTCCCAGCATAGGAGATATTGCGCCATGGAGAACATGATAGATTCCACCATACTTTCCTGTCTTCTCATATGCCGCCAGATCTCTGGAATTCTCAACAACCATGATTGTTGAATGATCTCTCTTCTCATTGGCACAGACAGGACATACTTCCTTATCTGTCAAAGTATAGCATTCCTTGCAATAACACACCTTATCCTTGGCATCCATAATAGTCGATGCGAGCCTCTCAACCTTGGCTCTCGGCATATTAATAAGATGAAAAGCCAGTCGTCCCGCCGACTTCTCGCCTATACCAGGTAATGATGCAAGTTCATCTATTAACTTATTAATTGGTCCACTATACAGTTCCATTAGAACGGTAATCCTCCAAGTCCACCAGTAAGCTTGTTCATCATCTCGCCTGATGCACTGTCAACCTGTCCAAACGCCTCATTAAGGGCAGCAATAATAAGGTCCTGAAGCATCTCGATATCATCAGGATCTACAACATCCTTATCAAGCTTAAGGCTCTTAATCTCCTTCTTACCACTAACAACAACCTCGACTGCTCCACCGCCAGACTTAGCTGTGTACTCAGCTTCTTCGAGATTCTTCTGGCTCTCTTCCATCTGTCTCTGCATACGCTGAGCCTGCTTCATAAGATTGCTCATATTACCTGGCATTCCCATTCCACCAGGATATCCACCTTTTCTAGACATATTCGTCCTCCTCTGTATTGGTATCTGTTACTACTTCTATATTAATGTTCTTTATCGCTAAAAGATTGGGATTAAGACCATCCCTGCTTCCATCAGCTGGAAGAAGCTCTGCAGTGTAATCAATATCCTTACCAGTTACATCACTAAGCAGTCCCTTGAGTATTCCAACTGTAATCTCATCAACAAGATGATCGTATCCTATCTTGCTATGCGTCACAAGCTTCAGCCTGTTATTCTCATCTAACGTAGGATATGCGCCCTTAAGATCAGACTTAATCATAGCATCTGCACTTCCGACAACTTTAGCCCAGGAACTAATAACACTCTTAATATCCTCTGGCAGTGCCTTAGGAAGTTCTCTAACGGGCAATGGTTCTACTGCTACTGTCTGCGACATCCCGGGAGCCATGGCCTGCATTACAGGCACCCCCTTCTCAAGCTTATCTTCAAGCGTTCTTACTCTGTCTAATACAGAATCGTCATCCCTCTCCATCTGCGGTCTGCAGAGTCTTATAAGGGCCATCTCGACCATGATTCGCTTGTTGTTGGCATATCTCATTGAATTGGACAGTTCTGAGAACACTCTAATATATCTCATCACTATCTGCACATCACACATTGTCGCTTCTTCGGTAAGTCTCTCAAGATTCTCACTTGAGATATCCAGTACATCTGTAGCATTATCAGTTGTCTTAACAATAAGGATATTACGCAGGTACCAGGTGAAATCGAGAACAAACTGCATAAGTTCTCTTCCTGACATGACCGCATCCTCAAGAACCTTAAGACACCCTATCACATCCTGATCAACCACATACCTGAAAAGCGTACTAAATACAGCCGTATCGACAGCTCCCAGTACGTTGAGCACCATATCCATCGTAAGTGTCTCTCCAAAATGGAAAGCTATACACTGGTCTAAAAGGCTAAGCGCATCTCTCATCGAACCATCAGCAACCTTAGCAATATATCTAAGTGCACGTGGCTCAACTGACACTCCCTCAATAGAGGTCAGCTCCTCAAGTCTGTCTGCGATTGTATCGACTGTAATTCGTCTAAAGTCATATCTCTGACATCTCGACAGGATGGTAATCGGTACTTTCTGCGGATCTGTTGTCGCCAGAATAAAGAGGCAGTATGCCGGTGGCTCCTCAAGCGTCTTAAGTAGCGCATTAAAGGCACCGATAGAAAGCATATGTACCTCGTCGATTATATATACCTTCTTCTTACCATCAACAGGTGCAAATGCCACTTCGTCAATAATCTCTCTGATATTATCTACACCATTGTTAGATGCAGCATCTATCTCTATTACACTCATGCTGGCACCAGCCGCTATTGCCTTACAGCTTGCACACTCTCCACATGGATTACCATCCTTGGGATTCTCACAATTGACTGTCTTGGCGAACAGCTTGGCAACCGTCGTCTTTCCTGTACCTCTTGTACCGCAGAACAGATATGCGTGTCCGACCCTGTCTGATTTAATTTGATTCTTAAGTGTTGTAACGATATGCTCCTGTCCCTTAACATCTGCAAAATTATCTGGACGGAACTTTCGATACAATGCAACATATGACATCCGATTAATCTCCGAAACTTATTCCTAACATCTTAGCTTCCTGAATAATTGTTGAGTTAGGATCGATTGTCTTAAGCTTTCCAGCCACATCCTCAAGTGGAACCTTAACAATCTCTCTGTTCTTGTATCCAACCATAAATCCGTAATCGCCCTCAAGAATCAGCTTACCTGCTTCTGCTCCGAGTCTGCTGGCAAACACACGATCGTAAGGACATGGACTGCCACCTCTCTGTGTATGACCAGGAACAGTAACTCTTACTTCCTGACCTGTCTTCTCCTGAATACGTGCAGCTACCTCATAAGAAACTGAAGGGAACTTACTCTTCTCCTGCTTCTTCTGATATTCCTTCTTGCTAAGCTTAGCATCTTCCTTGCTTATTGCACCCTCTGCAACAGCAATAATAGTGAATCTGCTTCCGTTCTTCTCACGCTGCTTAACAGCATCAACAATCTTATCTATATCATATGGGATCTCAGGAATAAGAATAATATCTGCTCCACCTGCCATTCCTGCATTAAGAGTAAGATATCCAACCTTATGTCCCATTACCTCAACGATGAATATTCTTCCATGTGATGCAGCTGTTGTATGAATACAGTCAATACAGTCAGTTGCAATATTAACAGCACTCTGGAAACCAAATGTCATATCTGTTCCATAGAGATCATTATCGATTGTCTTAGGAAGAGTAATAACATTAAGTCCTTCCGTACGAAGAAGATTAGCTGT
>JAZUGT010000005.1:0-33269 GCA_045641365.1 Lachnospiraceae bacterium | reverse complement strand
GTCATTCGCTGCAGCTGAAGGTGCTATCGGTATCGCTGAGAAGGCTAACAAGGTTCGTAAGACTCCACTTAGAGTTATCCTTAATGGTCTTGGTAAGGACGCTGCACAGATTATCTCTCGTATCAACGGATTTACATTTGTTGAGACAGAGTATGATCCATATACAAATACAGTAAAGGAAGTTTCACGTAAGTGCTACTCTAAGGATGCTAACAGCCCACGTGCTAAGGTTAACTGCTACGGTGCTAACGATGTATGTGAAGGTGTTGCAATCATGTGGAAGGAGAACGTAGACGTTTCTATCACAGGTAACTCTACAAATCCTACAAGATTCCAGCATCCAGTTGCTGGTACATACAAGAAGGAGCGTCTTGAGGCTGGTAAGAAGTACTTCTCAGTTGCTTCAGGTGGTGGTACAGGTCGTACACTTCACCCAGATAACATGGCTGCAGGTCCTGCTTCTTATGGTATGACAGATACAATGGGACGTATGCATTCAGATGCACAGTTCGCTGGATCTTCATCAGTACCTGCACACGTTGAGATGATGGGTCTTATTGGTGCTGGTAACAACCCAATGGTTGGTATGACAGTTTCAACAGCTGTTTCTATCGAGGAAGCTGCTAAGGCTGGCAAGTTCTAATATTCTTTTGAATTTTTTTAGGGCTGTCTTCGGATATCCGAAGGCAGCCTGTTTTATTAATCTGTTAGTTTATTTTTGTATTAATATCCCAGGGGAGTTAATAAGGATGAATCGTAATAAGTTTTTTAGAATGATAATGTCGATGGCACTTGCATTGTCAATGTGTATGGCTGACTTTAGTGCTGCAACGGCATTTGCAATGATTAATGATGATATTTCTGCAGAGGAGTATCTTGAAGTTCTTTCTGAGACAGAAGAAGTGTCTGAAAGTTCTACATTTGAGGAGAAGATAACAGAAGAGGCTTCACCGGAAGAAGCTTCATTCGAGGAGACTTTTGAGGAGTCTATAGAAGAGGTGACAATTGAAGGAGAAGAAGTTGTCATCACAGAGCCTGATGAGACAGAATCGATAGAGGAGGTCATGGTGGATGCAAGTCCTACTGTTGACTTTAAGTTTACTCTTGATTCGAATATTTCAAAGGTTGTCATTTTGCCAGCTTCTGGTGACGTATCAGGTGAAGCAATTACAATCACTTCAGATAGTAATATTGCTTCAATTACAGCATCAGGTACAGATAAAAGAGGTATAGCAACATATGCCAGAAAGATGGTTGTATATACCGCAGATGGTTATACTGTTGATACTTTTACATATGATGACGGTTCACGTGGGGGAAAATGTATTCTGACAGGCTATGATTCTGCTGCTGATGCACTGGAATATAGCGCTTCAATAAAGAATACAATGAATGTGTCCGAAATAGCACTCAATGTAACATCAATAGAAAAGCAGAATTACAGTCTTACAATCCAGCCTGATGCTAATAATCTGATTAGCAGTGTTGATGTATATCAGAATGGTATCAGAATTGATGGTGATAATAATGTATATTCTGTAAGTAATTCTGGTATGGTTATGCTTGCGGTCAAGACAACTTCAGCAGATATTAAACCTTATTTGTATGATCTTACCTATAAGAGTGTGACGACTTTCGCAGAAGATGGTGCATGTGTATATGATGCCGAGCGCGAGGAGTATCAGTATAAGTACAGAATAACAGGGGATAGAGAATTCAGGGCAGAGGGACGTCAGGTCAGCTCTGTCAAGATAGATCTTCCAGTTGTTGAAGATGGATA
This sequence comes from Lachnospiraceae bacterium, assembly GCA_045641365.1. Classification (GTDB taxonomy): domain Bacteria; phylum Bacillota; class Clostridia; order Lachnospirales; family Lachnospiraceae; genus Colinaster. Next base: position 31,489 of record JAZUGT010000005.1, on the reverse strand, counting down.
TGGAATGTCTCCTGTAAGAATGGTTAAGTATATTTCGAATCAGTATTCATTTGGAGTATATGACAAGGATGGCCTTGAAACTGCGGAGGATGGCAGTCAGGAAGTTGTATATGAATATGTCAAGGACGAGCCTCTGTACTTTAGGGTTGTTAACGATGAATATAGTTATAGCAAGGGCGTGCTCGCATATGACAAGGAGCTTAAGGACTGCATAGAACTAACAGCTCTTCCAGCACCTGGACTAGGGGCTTCTGACGCATATAGGGAGTCGTTTGATGATTTTTCATCAGCATATCTTGTTGATACCTCTAAGATTAAGGATGGAAAGCTTTACTACGGTAAGAAGTATACTGTTAAAAAGCAGTTTGCAATACCTAAGGGAGCAACTGTTACATATATTAATTCAGATGAGGGAGTATATGATGTTTCATCTGATAAGAAGACACTGACGATATATTCAGCAGGTTATGTACGCTTTGCAGTATCTGAACCTGACAAGTACAGGGTATACTATACATATCTTGATGAAGAGGGTAGAGAACTCAAGGAATTACTTAATCGTGAAGTTGAAGGCTATTATAGCATCGATGTTGATTCCTTTGAGAACATAGAAATTGTAGAAAGAAAGTCTGTTAATGTGTCTTTTGCCTGTCTTAATTCCTATGTAGGCAGTGTCAGCCTGGCAGGAGAATATCTCGACGAGGGAATAACAGAATTCAAGGCAGATGCAGGTGATGTTATAACTTTCAGTGCATATCCAAGTGACAGTGATAGGTATTATATAGAATATGTATCGCTCACAGGCAGGAAGGATGATGCTATTGCGCCTATGGACGATGGCAATTATATGTTCATCCCTAAGGAAGATACAGTTGTAACTGTCAGAGCGGTTCCAGTCCCTCAGAATCTTACAGTAATTAATCCACGAGGCTATGAGATTAACTTTACGAATCCTTCCATTGATGTGGAGAGGGATACAGATGGGGATAGTCTTGAGAATGACAACTACCTGGTGCCATATAATGTCAGTAAGGTAGAGTTCACTGTAAAGCATCCAACTGGCAAGGTTATTAATACTTTGCTGTGCGATTCAGAAGGTGTGACATCAAGTTATGGATGTGTTTCATATGAGCCGGTTACTGGTGAACCTGAGTCAAGCATAAGTACATACTGGTTCTATGCGGATATGCTTAAGGATGATATCAATATGCTCTATGTATCCAGTGCAGGTGATACAGTTGGCCAGACATTAACTGTTACATATACCACAGCATCTACAGAGGATGTGATACTTACTGATGGTACAGGTGTAACTATGCAGGCTGCATCAAGTGTAGAGTCTGAAGATAAGACAGTAGTTACATATAATGTGAATTATGGCAAGCACTATATTCTTAATATGGATGCTATATCTGAATATTATGTAGGAAATGTCAAGGTAACTCAGGGAACTCACACAGATTCTTACAGGTGTAATAACGTCAGCAAAAAGCTGGACTGCTACATCTATTCAGATATCGCTGTTGATATTGCACCATATGGTCAGAAGAAGCTTTATGTATATCCTGTTGATGCAGATACATCGGAAGCAATTACACCGATAAAAGCAACTCAGACAACATACGAGTATGGAATTCCTGAGGGTGGACAGTATGTGCTGCAGGCTACAAGTGCGGGTGAGAGCATTAAGATTAAGGAGGTTAATCTTGCCTCATGGTTCCCTGCTGAACCTGTTGACAGGGTACTGATCAATTCAGAGGAGAATTATTGGAATGATGGTGAGCCTGTCATTGACCTGACAAGAAGTGTTAGCAAGGCAAGGATTGAGTTTGAAGATGGCACATCTATGATACTAATTCTTAGACGTGTCACTGCGCTGACTGCAATTAAAGTAACAGGTTCTGGAATTGGCTATAGCCCTGCCAATCGTGATCAGAGAGCTGATCTTAAGCTTACAGCAGATACATATGGAAGACTTAATATAGTACCTTTTTCTGGCGCTTCCGCTGACCGTACTACCAGGTACACAAATACTAATTCTAATCTGGATAGTCTTCGGGTTGAATATGAGAGCGACGGTGGGAATACGTATACTGATGCACTTGGTAATACGAGGGAATACATCAGCCTGTCTTGGGATAGGAAGCAGGCAGGTGCGAGAAACGCATATCTACGAGTATCAGCAGGAGATATAGGCGGTAAAACTGGTAAGATTAAGTTTTATGCAGATGGAAGTGCTGAGCCACTTGCAACAATCAATGTATCAACGGTTGACTTCAATGTTAATTCTATTGTTAAGTCGGCAGTAAGTATTAAGTCTGCTGATGATACATCTGTAACATTTAACATTAAGGGTGCAACTAATGCCAGGAGATGTGCAAGTGGTAAGCAGTATTACAGAATTAGAGCAGGACTTAAGTCGGGTCAGGAAGTGAGAGACGGCCATGTAGTGACTCCTGTCACTTACGCATATGTACCTATCGAATGGCCTGAATACCCAGATGATGCAACTGAGGCTCAGATTGAAAGGATTGATCGTAATTTTACACAGACCTACAGAATGAAGCTTAATGATGTAGAGACTGGCTGTGGTGGGGCGTATGACTTTGACTTTTATGTGGATTATTTCCAGACTAAGGCCGGAGTGACACTGGATGACATTGATTATTCTGACAGCAGCTTGTATTATGCCGGTTCAGCTTCAGAACTTGCAGGTTCAACACTTGATCCTACTTTTGCCTTAAAGCCTACTGTTACTACAAAGGTTAAGAATATCTATACAGGTCAGTCAGATATTACGATTGCTACCGCAGGATTCGCAAGTGGAGTAACATGTAAGAAGGTAGTTGCTGAAGATGTAACAGACTGTGAGAATCCGCTTGTCATTGATGTTGATGATACTATAATTCATGCAACAGCATTAGCCAATACAACTCCTGGAACTCATAAGATTGAAGTCAAGAGTGTAACAGCTAATAATATGTATGTTGAGCCTGTATATATAACAATCAATGTTGTACAGGGAATTACTTCTCTTGAAGTTGTACCATCATCATCACAGATATTTAAGAAGCCTTCTGCAGCGGCTACTGTATCATTAGGGGTTATATATAATAATGGTGAGACAGTACCTAAGAGCAGGAAGGTAACATATAAGCTGTTTGATGAGCAAGATAATGAGATTATGCCTAAGGTGATACAGGTATCTGATGAAGAAGGTGCAGATGATACAGTAGTTGGATCGGAACTTGATGGAATGATCACTGTATCAGGCGCTACTATTACGATTAATAAGAAGCTTAATCTTGAAAAAGGACCAGTATCTTTCTATGCAGTTGCTTATGCAGCTGATTATGCTGGTAATGAAGTATCAGCAAAATCACAGCTTATAACAGTAACGGATGCTTCAATTGTTATTGATAATGCGATGATTCTTAAGTATGACCGAGAAGGAAGAGTCTACAAGGTTTTAGGAACAAGTGCTTCGAAGGCTGATATTCTTGCATCTGACGTTGATGGAGCAATATATGTTGCATTCAAGAAGGGTGCACCTGTTCTTGATGAGTATTATGAGCGTGATATTGTGAGTTATCAGATTCCGATAACGGATTATACACTTAAGTCTTCCGACAAAAAAGTTACAGTTAAGAGCGACGGAAAGTTCTATACATTAAGCTGTAACGCTGTAGCCAATAATATCAAGCTTACAGCAGTAACAAAGGATGGCGGCAATAAGAAGAAGGTATTGACGCTTAATTCTGCATACTACAAGGCTGATAAGCTTGCTATGATAATTAAGAATGCAGAGGGAGATATACTTACATCTGAGGAGGGTGCATTAGAAGCATCATTCAAGGGTGATATGAATACCCCGGTCGCTCTGACTGTTAAGCAGGATACTGATGGCTTATATGAAGAACTTCAGAGTATAACTAACTATACGGTATCTGTTAATAAGTATGGTAAGATAATAAGCTCTAATAAGGTAACTAATGAGTATACGCTTCTTGTCACAGGTAAGACGGCAGTTGTGACGCTTATTAATAAGGCACTTCCTAAGACTGCTGAGAATTATAAGATTGTCTATAAGATAACTAATGACAACTTTGTTGCAAGTGCAGGACCAAAGGTTACTGTTAAGAATAATCTTAAGAGTGGTGGAAGTGCTACTCAGAATAACAGTCTGGTAATAAAGAAGACCAGGACATATGATCCAGAAGGTAAGTATGTTGTACTTACTATGGATGAGGCTGCATCAAGGGTGGCTAAGACAGCAGATGCATATGAAGATTTCTATGCTTCCAGTGCAGAGCTTAATGCTTCCGAGCCAATTGCACTTGTAAAGGATGAAGCTACGGGCGTCTATAATGTTGATATGACATTTGATGATACGCTTCTTGCAACCGGAAAGTATAAGGTTGTTGCAACATTTGGAACTATGGATGGTGATGAATTTGTACCAGATGCGAAGTCCTCTAGCGTTGTATTTAAGGTTGTTAAGCCAAAGGGTAATAAGGGTAAGCTTACAATTACGGCCAAGTACAAGCTAGTTAAGGATGCAGAGACAGAGGAGTATAAGGATATTGAGTTCAAGTACTCTGGTAAGCTAATTGAAAGTGTAACATTTACAGAGATATTCAATGCCAATGTAGGTGGTGTACCTAATGATTTTACAGATTACTTTGAACTGTCTGAGGATGGAACGAGTCTTGTACTTATTAGTGATCTTTCAGAGGAGGATAAAGCATATATTACATCTGTAGCTGGAAAGAACGACAGAGTTGCATATATCAGATATAACGCCAAGGTTGGCGATGATGGCTTTGGTAATCCATATAATATATCATCTGTAATAAAGGTTACTATTAACATGTAATACGAACTTAATAGGGAATTATATGATTAACTCCACATTGACAAGGCTAGGCAGTATTGCTAGAATAAGCATTGTGGGGTTAATCCACGATATCAGGATGAGGTTTGATATGAAGAAGAAAGTATTTCAGTTATTAGTTGAGAATAATTCAGGTGTACTTAGTCGAATTTCCGGACTTTTCTCAAGAAGAGGATATAATATCGAGAGTATTACAGCTGGTGATACAGCTGATCCTAATATCACACGTATTACAATTGTTGCAACAGGTGATGATGAAGTTCTTGAGCAGATTGAGAAGCAGGTAGCGAAGCTTGTAGATGTCAGAGATATCAGAGAGCTTGAGCCTGAGATGAGTGTATACAGAGAACTTGCACTTATCAAGGTTAAGGTAGCTGCAGCTGACAGACCTGGATTAATATCACTTGCGGATGTATTCAGAGCCAATATTATCGATGTTTCCAAGGAAGGTCTTATCATTGAGATGACTGGTAATCAGGGCAAGATTGAAGCTTTCCTTAGACTTATTGATGGATATGAGATTCTGGAGCTTGCAAGAACTGGTCTTGCAGGATTAAGAAGAGGTACTGATGATATAGTATCTCCAGTTGTTGATTAAAGTAATATACATATACTGGGCTATATGTAGAATAAAGATTATTTATGTGTTTATCACAGGAAGGAGTCATGAAAATGGCAAATAGGATTTTTTATCAGCAGGATTGTAATCTCTCTGTACTTGAGGGTAAGACAATCGCAGTAATCGGTTATGGTAGCCAGGGACACGCACATGCACTTAATGCTAAGGAGTCAGGATGCGATGTTATTATTGGTCTTTATGAAGGCTCTAAGTCATGGGCTAAGGCTGAGGCACAGGGCTTTAAGGTATATACAGCTGCAGAGGCTGCAAAGAAGGCTGATATTATTATGATTCTTATCAATGATGAGCTTCAGGCTGATATGTATAAGAATGATATTGAGCCAAATCTTGAGGCAGGCAACATGCTTATGTTTGCACACGGATTCAATATTCACTTTGGATGTATCAACCCACCAAAGGATGTTGATGTTACTATGATCGCTCCTAAGGGACCAGGTCATACAGTACGTTCAGAGTACCAGGCAGGTAAGGGTGTTCCTTGTCTTGTTGCTGTACATCAGGATGCTACAGGCAAGGCTCTTGATAAGGCACTTGCATATGCACTCGCTATTGGTGGTGCAAGAGCTGGTGTTCTTGAGACAACATTCCGTACAGAGACAGAGACAGACCTCTTTGGTGAGCAGGCTGTACTTTGTGGTGGTGTATGTGCACTTATGCAGGCTGGTTTTGAGACACTTGTAGAGGCAGGATATGATCCACGTAATGCATACTTTGAGTGTATTCATGAGATGAAACTTATTGTAGACCTTATCTATCAGTCAGGCTTTGCAGGAATGAGATATTCAATCTCTAATACAGCTGAGTATGGTGATTATATTACAGGACCAAAGATTATTACAGATGATACAAAGAAGGCTATGAAGCAGATCCTTTCTGATATTCAGGATGGTTCATTTGCTAAGGAATTCCTTCTTGATATGTCACCAGCTGGCCGTCAGGTTCACTTTAAGGCAATGAGAAAGCTTGCAAGCGAGCATATTTCAGAGAAGGTTGGAGAGGAAGTTAGATCACTCTACAGCTGGAATAATGAAGAAGAGAAGTTTATTAACAATTAATCCAAAGGAGATATAGTATGACTATTGACGTTAACAAGAATGGCAATGCTGTAACTATTTCACTTTCTGGCAGACTTGATACTACAACTGCACCAGAACTTGAGTCTGAACTTAAGAATGTTATTGATGGATGTACAGAGCTTTGCTTCGATTTTGAAAAGCTTGAATATGTATCCAGTGCCGGACTAAGAGTGCTTTTAGCAACTCAGAAGGTGATGAATAAGCAGGGCAGTATGGTGATTAAGAAGGTTGCTCCATCAATCATGGAAGTTTTTGAGATTACTGGATTTGTCGATATTCTAACTATTGAATAATAAGCTTAATAATAGAGAAGACCTCGGAGTTTATTCCGAGGTCTTTTACTGTTATATATGATATTATCTAAAACTAATTATTAATATCGCCTGCTTCGTCTGTAACCGGAGTGATTCCATATGCATCTTCTTCAGTTACTTCAATACCTTCGCCGGTAGGAAGTTCACCCTGAAGAATAGAGGAGATATATTCGATTCGCTTTAAAGCGCGTTCGTAATTCTGATTGGCAGCATCAAGAGTATTATCATCTGGTGCTTCGCTATCATAATATTCATGATACATTGCAACAGCCTGTGTTATATACTCATATGCTTCATCGGCAAGGCTTTCATTAGGAGCAAATTCCTGAGGGACCTCAAGTTCAGAAAGTGTCTGGAATTCATCCTTCATGGAATCGAGCAGAAGCAGTAATTCGTCTGACGCGCCATCCGATGAAGTGTCAATACTCTCGATACTTTCCTTGATTCCAACTATGTTTTGTGTGAAATCGGTCATTTCTTCATTATATCTGTCCAATTCATCGCTTCGTCCACAACCACAGTAGAATATGGATAATGCAGAAATAACTAATATCAGTAATCTATATTTCATATTAGTCTCCATTATTTTTATACAAATACCAATGTAATGTATCATATTTTAAATGAATAATCAAATATAGTAAAAACTGTGTTATAATACTATGGATTATATGCATAAGGATAGATACAATGAAAATTGATGAATTTAAGATATTAACAGAGGGAAGAATAGTATATCTTGATGGTGCTATGGGGTCAGTTCTTCAGAAGCGAGGTCTTCCACAGGGTGTATGTCCAGAGGAGTGGCTGGTCAATAACCAGGACATACTGACTGGTGTACTTGAAGAGTACGTTCAGGCTGGATCTGACATTATATATGCACCAACATTTACTGCTAATAGAATTAAGCTTGCGGAATATGGCCTTGAGGACCGACTTAGTGAGATTAATGAGACTATTGTAGCGGTTGCAAAGAGAGTTGCTGACTCTGCACCCGATGGTCGCAAGGTATATGTAGCTGGTGATATTACTATGACAGGCCAGATGCTTAAGCCAATGGGCCCAATGGAATTCGAGGACTTAATTGATATATACAAGGAACAGATAACAGTTTTATACAAGGCTGGTGCTGATCTTCTGATTGTAGAGACAATGATGAGTCTTCAGGAGACAAGGGCTGCGCTTATTGCTGCCAAGGAGGTATGTGATCTCCCTGTAATGTGTACTCTTACTTTTGCTGAGGATGGAAGAACACTATATGGTACTGATCCGGCGACTGCTGCTGTTGTACTGTCACATCTTGGTGCAGCTGCAATTGGTGCTAATTGTTCAACTGGTCCTAAGGATATGGCTGATATAATTGCCAAGATGGCATTTGTATGTGATATTCCGATAATAGCAAAGCCTAATGCAGGAATTCCTTTCTTAGATGAGAATGGGGAGACGGCATATAATAATACACCTGAGAATTTTGCTGATGAGATTAAGCTGCTTGTTGATGCTGGTGCAACAATTCTTGGTGGATGCTGTGGAACAAGCCCGGAGTATATTAAGGCTACAGTAGAGAAGAATTATGTGCCTGTCACCAGAGTGGTCGATACGAGGCCTAATGTTCATCGTCTTACCAGTGAGAGAAAGACTGTTGAATTTACACTTGATGATGCATTTATTGTAATTGGTGAGAGAATTAATCCAACAGGCAAGAAAGCATTTCAGGCTGAACTGCGTGAAGGCAATATATCAAGGGCACTTGAATTTGCAGAAGATCAGGAGGCTAATGGAGCACTGATTCTTGATGTCAATCTGGGTATGGGTGGTATTGATGAGAAGTCTATGCTACTTAGAGTTCTCGATGAGCTTCAGGGAGTAACGAATCTCCCATTATGTATCGACTCAAGTCATATAGATGTTATTGAAGCTGCCCTCAGAAGATATCCTGGAAGGGCCCTGATTAATTCAATATCATATGAAAGCGAGAAGTTTAATAATCTTCTGCCTATTGCAAAGAAGTATGGTGCGGCATTTATTCTGCTGCCATTGTCAGATGCAGGACTTCCTGGATCAATAGAGGAGAAGATAGATATAATTGAGAAGATAAGCAGTAAGGCATTATCAATGGGATTTACCAGGGAAGATATAATTGTTGATGGCCTCGTTGCAACAGTAGGAGCCAATCCTAATGCCGGAGTAGAGACACTTGAGACAATCAGATACTGTAAGGCTAATGGATATGCAACAACATGCGGATTATCCAATATATCTTTTGGTCTTCCTGAGAGAGGATATATCAATGCTGCATTTTTAGCGATGGCTATCGAGGCAGGACTTACAATGGCGATTGCCAACCCTAATCAGAACCTGCTGATGAATACGGCCTTAGCCTGCAATCTGTTAAGGGCTAAGAGCGGAGCAGACCTTGCGTATATTGAGAGGATGAATGCCCTTGCTGAAGCTGGAGTTGCTTCTGGTAATGGAAGTGTGAGTCTGGCGGTCAAGAACAGTGCGAATACTGATAATACTTCAACCGAAGATAAAAAGGAGCAGTTAAGACAGGCTGTTTTAAAGGGTAAGAAGTCTGAAGTCAAGGGAATAACAACAGCGTGTATTGATGCCGGATTTGATGCCAGAGAACTGCTTAATGATATTCTTATTGCTGCAATTAATGAGGTTGGTGATCTTTTTGAAAAGGGTAAGTATTTCCTTCCACAGTTAATTAATAGTGCTGAGACGATGAAGATGTCCATAGAGGTACTTGAGCCACATCTTGCATCAGGGGACTCAGGTGGAGAGGTACATACAGTTGTCATTGCAACTGTAGCTGGAGATATTCATGATATTGGCAAAAATCTGGTTGCCCTAATGCTTAAGAATTATGGTTTTAATGTAATTGATCTTGGTAAGGACGTTCCAAGAGATGTTATTATTGATACGGCAATAGAGAACAAGGCTGATATAATTGCATTGTCCGCACTCATGACAACTACAATGAAAGAGATGGAAGAGGTAATAAAGGAGTGTAAGGCAAGAGGCTGTAAGTCTAAGGTAATTATTGGCGGTGCTGTAACAACAAGTGAGTATGCTGAAGAGATCGAAGCCGACGGATATAGCAAGGATGCAGCCGACTGCGTTAAGACATGTAAAAGGCTGCTCAATATTCTGAGCTAGATATAGAGGAGGAAGAATTATGAATGAGAATAGTAACGCAGTATCAATAGTTGAAAATGAGACTGTTCAGACAGAACTTTTAGAGTCTCTTAAGAAGTTAGAGAAGAAGCATCTGTTCTATCAGCGAGTCATATGCGCACTGATGCTTGTAATTGCTATAGGTGTGGTATGTGTCGTACCTGGTACAATCAGGACACTTAAGGTGGCCAGAGATACAATGGAGAATGCCAATGCCACAATATTGCAGGCGTCAGAGGCAATTGGACAGGCGCAGACAACATTAGAGGATGTTTCGGCATTCGTTACTGTTGGCGGAGATGAACTGGCAGTGGCAATGGAGAAGATTAATGGTATAGATATTGAGGGACTCAATGATGGAATTGCTGATTTGAAGGCGGTTATTGAGCCACTGGCAAGACTTTTTGGTAAGAGATAGGAGAATAATAATGAACGGTGCAGATATAATGGTTAAATGCCTCGAGGCAGAAGGAATCAAGGAGATATTCGGTTATCCGGGTGTTGCAATAGCTCCTTTTTATAATAGTATTCTTGACTCGGATATTAGAAGTATTCTTGTAAGAACTGAGCAGAGTTCGGCTCATGCAGCTAGTGGATATAGTCGTTCTGGCAATAATGACAAGCCAGGAGTATGTGCTGTTACATCCGGTCCTGGTGCAACTAATCTGATAACAGGAATTGCAACAGCATTTGCTGATTCGATTCCTATGGTCTGTATTACAGGTCAGGTTAACAGTGAACTTTTAGGAAGTGACGTTTTTCAGGAAGCGGATATTACAGGTGCATGTGAGTCATTCGTAAAGTATTCATATCTTGTTAAGGATCCTTCAGAGCTGCCAAGAGTATTCAAGGAAGCGTTTCATGTTGCAAGTACAGGTAGAAAGGGACCTGTTCTTATTGATGTGCCTATCGATGTACAGCAGGCAACTGTTAAGTCATTTAAGTATCCTGAAAAGGTATCGATGAGAACATATAAGCCTGTTACTAAGGGTAATACGATTCAGATTAAGAAGGTTATTGCAGAGCTTTCTAAGGCAAAAAGACCTATTATATGTGCAGGTGGCGGTGTACTCTTAGGAAAGGGACGCAAAGAACTTCTTGATTTTGCTGAAAAGCATGGCATTCCAGTTGTTACTACAATGATGGGAATAGGTGTTGTACCAACTAATCATCCTATGTGCTTTGGTATGGTCGGTAATAATGGAAAGGCATATGCCAACAGAGCAATGAATGAATCAGATCTGTTAATTATGGTTGGAGCACGTGTTGCTGACCGAGCTGTTAATCAGCCAGATCTTATTACAAAGGATAAGGTGCTTATCCATATCGACATTGATACAGCTGAGATCGGCAAAAATGCAGGACCTACAATTCCTCTTGTTGGTGATGCTAAGGCCATATTTGGCGAACTGTGTGATATGGAGCTTACAGCTGACTATAGTGAATGGATTGCAACTCTCAATGATTATAAGGAGAAGATGAGTAGAAAGCGTAATCCTGATCCAAAGTATGTAGATCCTGCTGAATTCATTAAGAGACTGAGCTCTTCAATGAAGAAGGATGCAATATATATTGCCGATGTAGGTCAGAATCAGATATGGTCATGTGACAATGTCTGCGTTCAGGAAGGTAAGTTCATGACAACTGGTGGAATGGGTACAATGGGTTATTCGATCCCGGCAGCAATTGGAGCCAAGTTGAGAAGACCGGAGAGACAGGTTGTTGCAGTCTGTGGAGATGGTTCGTTCCAGATGAGTATGTGTGAGCTTGCGACTGCAAAGCAGCACAAGGTGCCTGTTAAGATTGTTGTACTTACTAATGGCTATCTTGGTATGGTAAGAGAGTATCAGCATTTTACATATAATGATCACTATTCTGTAGTTGATCTTTCTGGCAATCCTGATCTCGAGAAGCTTTCAAGTGCTTATGATATTCCATTTGTAAGAGTGAAGAATATGGATGAGGCAGATGAGGCGATTAAGAAGTTCTTAGCAAAGGATGAGAGCTACATTCTTGAGGCGATAATTGATCCTATGGATATAGTAAGATAGTTGGTGCGGAGAAGAGATTATGAAGAGAATATATTCAGTACTTGTAGAGAATAGATCCGGTGTGCTTATGAAGGTTGCCGGCCTGTTCTCAAGAAGAAGTTATAATATTGACAGTCTTGCTGTAGGTGAGACAGATGATAGCGAAGTATCATGTATAACAATTGTCAGTTCCGGCGATGACAGAACATTAGAGCAGATTGAGAAGCAGCTTAATAAGAAGTTAGATGTTATTAAGGTTAAGACTTTTGATGAGATTAAGAGCATTAACCTCGAACTGATGCTTGTTAAGGTTAAGTATAACAGAAATAACAGACGTGATATCATGGAGAACTGCGATATTATGGGAGCACGCATTGTTGACATGAGCAATAATCAGATGATTATTCAGGTGTGCGATACTCCTGAGAGAACAGCCATGTTCCTTAAGATGCTTAAGGGAATAAGCATTCTTGAAGTAGCACGAACTGGAACACTTGCATTACAGAAGTGTACAGATAACGAATAGTTACTGATAAGAAGCGTCAGGAGAGATAGCACTATGTATGCATATTTTATCGGGAAAATTGCAAAGATTAAGAGTGATTCGATTGTCCTCGAGACTGGAAATATAGGCTATAACATAATAATGCCTGTGAGTGATATTATGTCACTTACTACTGGGATTGAAGTAAAGATATACACATATACAGCCGTAAGAGAGGATGCATTTCTTCTGTATGGATTTCTTGATGAAGAGAGCCTTGATTTCTACAAGCTTTTACTGGAAGTAAATGGAGTAGGACCTAAGGCTGCAATATCAATTCTTTCGCATGCAAGTGTAGATGATCTTGTTGTTGCAATAATTGCTCAGGATAGTAAGACATTATCAAAGCTGCCAGGAATAGGAGCCAAGACTGCAGCAAGGATAATTCTTGATCTGAAGGATAAGGTCGGAACAGACAGGCTGCTTGATGCAACAATCAACAGTACATCTGTCAGAGTGCCAGAAGGTAAGGAGACTAATCTGATTAAGAAAGAAGCCTGCGATGCACTGGGAGCGCTTGGCGTATCAGCCAGTGATGCAATGAAGGCACTTAATCAGCTTGAAATTGGCGCAGATTCTGATGTGGCTGATATAATTGGCGAGGCATTGAAACTGATCTAGACTACACAAGGTTGCAGCTTTCAAGAAAGTGCCCAATTGCTGGATTGTCCTTGGCCTTTGCTTCGCTATAGGCAATACCAATCTCTCTGCCAGGTGCATTGGAGTATAGTGTGAGTTCTGTCAGAGTTTCATTGGACAGTTCTTCACTGACAAATTCTCTTATTACGGCACTGATTCCAAGATCGGTCTTGGCAAATTCGATTAAGAGATCCAGATTGGTTACTTCCATTATGTTTTGGATTTGAAGATTGTTAACAGCCAGAGCTGAGTCTACATATTTTCTTGAAATGTTCTCTTTGTTTAACATCATAAATGTTGCATTGCTTAATATGGACTCGATTGAACTATCGTATCTTTTTTCGAAGTTAAGCAGGTAGCTGGGTGATGCTACAAAGGCATCATGAATCTCCATAAGAGGCTTGTACTGGAGGCTGAGTCGGTTCTGTGGATATCCAATCACGCCTATGTCGATGAGACCATTTTCCAATGCATGTATGGTGTCTGTTGATGACTGACATGAGATGGAGACCTTGATATGCGGATTGTTACCTGTGAACTGCTTCAGCGATGGAAGTAGTATATGCTTGCAGAGTGATGTGCTGACACCAATGCTGATATGGCCCATACCAAGTTCATTGGACAGACGAATCTTGTCTTCACCATTGTGGATGCATAGAAAGGCATTATGAACCTGTTCAAAGAGGATTAATCCTTCGTCTGTGAGTGAGACGCCTCTGGAACTTCTATTAAAGAGAACAACGCCAAGATTATCTTCAAGCTTGGATATTGCTTTGGAAATTGCTGGCTGGCTTATGAATAATTCCTTGGCGGCACCAGAAATATTACCGACCTTGGCAACTTCATAGAAAATGTAATATAGATTAAGATTATTTAACATATCGGATACCTCGCATGTGTATTGTTTATACTACACAATATATCATAAGCACAGGTTATAATAAATATAATTATTATCTATTTTAGTTATCGTTAATAATGTTATAGAATTAAACATATATTGAATTATAGGAGGAATATTCAAAATGGGTATGACAATGACACAGAAGATACTTGCTGCACATGCAGGTCTTGAGTCTGTTGTGGCAGGCCAGCTTATTGAAGCAGATCTTGATCTGGTTCTTGGTAATGATATTACAAGCCCTGTTGCTATTCATGAGATGGACAAGATGAAGGTGCAGGGAGTTTTTAACAAGAATAAAATTGCACTTGTTCCTGATCATTTTGTTCCAAACAAGGATATCAAGTCAGCTGAACACTGTAAGTGTGTAAGGGAATTTGCAAGAAAAAATGAGATTACCAATTATTTTGAAGTAGGACAGATGGGAATTGAGCATGCGCTCTTACCTGAGAAAGGTCTTACAATAGCTGGTGATGTGATTATCGGTGCAGATTCACATACATGCACATATGGTGCTGTTGGTGCATTCTCAACAGGTGTAGGAAGTACTGATATGGCTGCCGGTATGGCAACTGGTAAGGCATGGTTCAAGGTTCCTGCTGCAATTAAGTTTGTACTTAAGAATAAGCCGGCTGAGTGGATTAGTGGAAAGGATATTATCCTTCATATCATTGGTATGATTGGTGTAGATGGTGCATTATATAAGTCAATGGAATTCACTGGCGATGGAATAGAGTATCTTTCTATGGATGACAGATTCACTATTGCCAATATGGCAATTGAAGCTGGTGGAAAGAATGGTATTTTTCCTGTTGATGATAAGTGCCTTGATTATATTGCAAAGCACTCAGACAGAAAGCCTGTTGTATATGAAGCAGATGCAGATGCTGAGTATGATGAGGTGTATGAGATTGATCTTAGTACACTTAAGCCTACAGTTGCATTTCCTCATCTTCCTGAGAATACAAAGACTATTGATGAGATTGGCGAGAAGATTGCAATCGATCAGGTTGTAATAGGTTCATGTACTAATGGCCGTATGGACGATCTTAGAATTGCTGCATCTATCCTTAAGGGACGCAAGGTGGCAGATGGAATTAGACTTATTGTTATTCCAGGCACACAGCAGATCTATCTTGAGGCGATGGAAGAGGGACTTCTTAGAACATTTATCGAAGCAGGTGGTGTTGTTAGTACACCTACATGCGGACCATGGCTTGGTGGATATATGGTCGTGCTTGCTGAAGGCGTGAAGTGTGTTTCTACAACTAATCGTAACTTCATTGGTAGAATGGGTCATATTACATCAGAGATTTATCTTGCAAGTCCGGCTGTTGCGGCTGCAAGTGCGATTAAGGGCTGCATAGCTGGTCCACAGGAGGTATAGAGATGAAGAGTGCACATGGAAAAGTTATTAAATATGGTGATAATGTAGATACAGATGTTATTATTCCTGCAAGATATCTTAACAGTTCTGATCCTGCAGAGCTTGCAACACACTGTATGGAAGATCTTGACAGCAATTTCCTTAATAAGATGAACAAGGGTGATATTATGGTTGCCTGCAAGAACTTTGGATGCGGATCTTCAAGAGAGCATGCTCCTATTGCTATTAAGGCATGTGGTATCAGTTGTGTTATTGCTGAGACTTTTGCTCGTATATTCTATAGGAATTCAATTAATATCGGACTTCCTATTGTTGAGTGTCCAGAGGCTGTTTCTGGTATCGAAGATGGAGATGAGGTTGAAGTTGACTTTGACTCTGGTATTATTACCAATGTAACCAAGGGAACAACTTTCAAGGGACAGCCATTCCCTGCATTTATGCAGAAGATTATCGATAGCGAAGGTCTTGTTAATTACATTAATAATAAGTAATACAATCTATGGAAAGAAAGATTCTAGATACAAATATTCATAATGATGATGTTCGTAATGAGAATACATTAAGGCCTGAATTCCTTAAGGATTATATTGGACAGGAGAAGGTCAAGGATGCCATGAAGGTGTATATCGATGCCGCAAAGGGCAGAAATGAAAGCCTTGACCATGTTCTGCTTTATGGTCCTCCCGGACTTGGAAAGACTACACTGGCATGTATTCTTGCCAATGAGATGGGAGTTAGCATCAAGATTACGTCAGGACCTGCAATCGAAAAGCCTGGTGAACTTGCTGCAATACTGAGTAAGCTTAAGGATGGCGACATTCTGTTTGTTGATGAGATTCACAGACTTAACCGTCAGGTTGAGGAGGTTCTCTATCCGGCAATGGAAGATCATGCCATAGATGTTGTTACAGGCTCGGGACCGGATGCGAGGTCATACAGATTAAAGCTTCCTGCTTTTACTCTTATAGGAGCAACTACAAGGGCTGGTATGCTTACAGCACCACTTAGAGATCGATTTGGAATGATTCACAGACTTGAGTTCTACACAGCAGAAGAGTTATGTACGATTATTCTTAATTCTGCAGCCAAGTTAGGAGTTGATATCGATGATGCTGGTGCATTTGAGATGGCAAGAAGAAGCAGAGGAACTCCGAGAATTGCCAATCGACTTCTCAGGAGAGTCAGGGATTATGCTCAGGTCAGATTTGATGGTTCAATTACCGAGAATGTGGCTGATGAAGTTTTGCGACTTCTTGAGGTGGATGAGATCGGACTTGATAAAACCGACAGGAATATTCTTCTAACTATAATTAACAAGTTTAATGGTGGCCCGGTTGGACTTGATACTCTTGCTGCGACTACAGGTGAGGATTCCGGTACAATCGAAGATGTATATGAGCCGTTTCTGCTCATGAATGGTTTTATTAACAGGACGCCTAAGGGAAGAGTTGTTACAGATGAGGCATACAGGCATCTGGGGCTTAGTATTCCTGATCGCGGATAGTATTAATTTAGTTGCATTTGACTGCATTGACAGTTATAATTAACTAGATTGAGGGAATAGTTGTAGATAGTAAAGGGTGATGTTTGATGGCAATTAAGACAGATGCAGAAGTAATTATTGGAGGCAAGGTATTTACGCTTTGCGGTTATGAGAGTGAAGAATATCTTCAGAGAATTGCTTCATATATCAATAGTAAGATTAATGAATATAGTCATGTAGAGGGCTTTAGAAGAGCCAATATGGATATGCAGCATGTTCTTATGCAGATTAACATTGCGGATGATTTCTTTAAGGCTAAGAATCAGCTGATTGCTATGGAAGAAGACCTTTCTGCCAAGGAGAAGGAGTTATATGACCTTAAGCATGAGCTTGTTAACAATCAGATGAAGATGGAGAATCTTGATAAGAAGCTTAAGGGACTTAAGGAAGAGGCAGCTGAGAAGGATCGTAAGATTATTCAGTTAGAGGCTGAGATTAAGAATCTTAGTAAGTAGTTATATAATACATAGTTCTATGAGGGAATCGCAAGATTCCCTTTTTCTATAAGGATAAGATATGAGTAGAGTTGAATTACTGGCTCCTGCTGGTGATATGGAATGCTTTAAAGCAGCTATTATAGCGGGGGCAGATGCGGTATATCTTGCTGGTAAGGAGTTCGGGGCAAGAGCAAGCGCAACTAATTTTACAACTGAAGAGATTGTAGATGCAATTAACTACGCGCATCTTTATGGAAGAAAGGTTTTTCTAACGCTCAACACACTGATTAAGGAGCGTGAGTGGAGCCGCATTTATGGATTCCTTAAGCCACTTTATGAAGAGGGACTTGATGGAATTATAATTCAGGATCTGGGACTGATTGGTTATTTGAGCGATTCATTTCCTTCACTTGAACTGCATGCAAGTACTCAGATGACTGTAACCAATTATAGAAGTGCTTTATTGCTAAAAGAAAAAGGTATTAAGCGTGTTGTTCCTGCAAGAGAATTGTCACTTGAAGAGATAACAGAGATAAAGAATAAGACATCTTTAGATATTGAGACATTCGTGCATGGAGCATTATGCTATGGATATTCGGGACAGTGTCTTTTCAGTTCATTCCTCGGAGGAAGAAGTGGTAACAGGGGAAGATGCGCCGGACCATGCAGATTACCATATACAGTGACAGATAATAATGGAAAGAGTATTGCTTCAGACAGTATCAGATATCCACTTAGTCTGAAGGATCTATGTACTATTGATAATATACCAGATTTGATTGAAGCAGGGATCGATTCCTTCAAAATCGAGGGAAGGCTTAAGAGTCCGTATTATGTTGCAGGTGTAACCGGGCTGTATCGAAAGTACATTGACGCATATTATGCAGGCGGTAATACACATATCTCGGAAGAAGACAGAGAATTATTAACTCATCTGTACTTAAGAAGCGGCATATGTGATGGCTATTATCATAGACATAATGGTGCAGATATGATTACAGCACTTAATCCGTCTTATAATACACATCTGAAGGAAGCTGATCAGATTGTTGAAGCACGTTTCCTTAAGGATGAGCCTTCATGTAAGGTGTCCATGAGCGCCAGACTGAAGGTTGGGATGCCTATGGAACTTGTTGTCAGAGTATTAGACATGACTGTCAGTGTTAAGGGAAGTATAGTTGAAGCAGCAACCAAAAGGCCGGTAACAGAAGCTGATATCATTAAGCAGCTTAAGAAGCTTGGCGGAACAGGATTTGAAGCGGATACTATAGAAGTTGATATGAACGAGGAATGCTTCATTCCCCTGGGTGCCATTAATGAACTTAGGCGTACGGCTGTTGAAAAGCTGAAAGATGAACTGCTTAAGCAATATAAGCGGAGTGATATTAATGCTGATAGAAGTATTGATGTCATCAGTTCTGATGCAGATGCTGATGTAAGATTTGATATATTTATTCGTAGTGCAGGTCAGCTTAAGGCCACTGAAGGATATGTAATTGATAGACTATGTATGCCGTATGATATGTTATATTCTGGTGCTGCTGATTCCGAATATCTTGAGCGCAGAATTAATGATGGAAGCATTAAGGAACTATTTCTTGTTCTTCCAAGAATCATCAGAAAGCGTGATGATGATTACCTGAAGGCACTGGCAGATTCGCTTAAGAGCATTGGTTATATAGATGGTGCCATTGTATATAATCTGGATGAATTGCAATTCTTAGAAGATATTGGCTTCAATAACAGGATTGTGTGTGACAGTACATTATATGGATGGAACAGAGGTTCACATTCCGTTCTGTCGAAGTATGGTGAATGTGTGGCACCTCTTGAACTGAGTCTTCATGAAATTAATGATATTGGTGACAGGAATCTGATTATTCCTGTATATGGACACACTTCGTTAATGATTTCCGCCAACTGCATTGCAAAGACTGTTGGTAAATGTACAGGAAGGGTTAATGACTTTACATACAGACTTCTTGACAGATACAGAAAGAGTCAGTATGTGTATAACAACTGTCTTCACTGTTATAGCGAACTTTTTAACAATGTTCCAACATCGTATCATAAGCGTTTTGATGATATAATGAAGCGAGGATACAGGCATTATAAGTTAGAGTTTACAGTTGAAGATAATGCGACAATAAGAGATATTCTTGCATATTATATCAATAATGAAAGAGGCAGGGAGTTTCCTGTTAGTGAGTTTACTACAGGACATATTGAGAAGGGAGCAGTGTAGTTACACTGGTTTAGGTCGTGCTTTATTATTTCACAGAGATTTCCAAATATCTGAATATTGCGTTGATGTTTCTATATGTTCTGGAATGCGTTATATATGAAGTCAGACGTCAGAATTATCACCGTTCTGCTGATATCTATGTAAGGCAGAGAATATATATGGTACTGATAATGGTCATAAGCTTTATGACACTTATGCTTAAGACGGGAGAGTTGGATTACCTGTTTCTAAGTGTGTTTATGCTTATTATCATGTTTGCAGCAATGACATTGTCATCGATGCTGTATCCGCATATTGAGAAGCTGTTGCTTAATAATATGATGTTTCTATTGTGCATTGGATTCATAATCTTAAGTCGTATTGATTTTACCAAGGCCATAAAACAGTTTGTTATTGTGACTGTCTCGATTGTTATTGGAATGTTCGTTCCAATGATAATCAGAAAGTTCAGATATCTTAACAGACTTCAGTGGTTATATGCTGCGCTTGGAATTGCTCCATTATTAATTGTGCTGATTCTGGGACAGGCGACACATGGAAGTAAGATTTCTTATACGATTGGTGGGATAACACTTCAGCCGTCCGAATTCGTGAAGCTTATATTTGTATTCTGTATTGCGGCAATGCTGTCAGAAGCGAGTTCGTTTCTGGACATAATAATAACCACAGCTGTAGCTGCAGCTCATGTGCTTATTCTTGTAATTTCCAAGGACCTTGGAAGCGGATTGATATTCTTCATTGCTTATCTTTTTATGCTTTTCATTGCAACCAGAAGTTACATATTTTTCCTTGGCGGAATACTTGCAGGAGGAGCGGCATCAGTCGTTGGATATAAGCTGTTTGGTCACGTTCGTGTAAGAGTCCAGGCATTCAGAGATCCTTTTAGTGTAATTGATTCAGAGGGTTATCAGATAACACAGTCGCTATTTGCAATTGGCTGCGGCAGCTTCTTTGGAATGGGATTAAGTAAGGGTGTTCCTGGAGATATTCCATTTGTTGAATCGGATTTTATCTTTTCAGCAGTAGCAGAGGAGATGGGCGCACTGTTTGCAGTAGGTATGCTCCTTGTATGTTTCTCATGCTTTGTGGTAATGATGCGAACAGGTATGTGCAGGATTAATAAGTTCTACAGACTTATTGCATATGGCTGTGCTGTAATATACATCTTCCAGGTATTCCTTACAGTCGGCGGTGGTGTTAAGTTCATTCCGCTAACTGGTGTTACGCTTCCGTTTGTCAGCTATGGTGGAAGTAGTGTACTAACCAGTGTTCTACTTTTTTCAATTGTTCAGAGTGTGATTATCCGTTACAGGGATGAGTATGAGCTGTATCTTAAGAAGGTTGAAGCCAATGAACGTAAGCAGTCTTCTGGAAGTAATAATGAGGAGTATTACGAGGACGAAGAGTACTATGAGGATGAAGAGTACGAAGATGAAGAGTACTATGAAGACGATGAGTACGATGATGAAGAGTACTATGGAGACGAAGAGTACGAAGACGAAGAGTACTATGAAGACGATGAGTACGATGAGCGTGATTATGAATATGATGACTATTAAGGCGATGTGGAGATGTGTATATGGGCAGAAGGAATAAGAATAAGCCACGTACAATTGAAAGCTGGATTACGGTTGCTATATTTGGAATGCTGTTCATAGGACTCATTACATATCTTCTTCTGTATGTTAAGGACAATGAGCAGGAGCTGATTTCCAATAGCTACAATTCCAGACAGAAGCTTCTTGCAGCAGAGAATACCAGGGGAATTATCTATGACAGGGATAATAATATTCTTGCCAGTACACTTCTTAATGATGAGGGCAAGGAGTATCGAGATTATCCTATGGGCAATCTCTATGCACATGCAGTTGGTTTCTCGACTAAGGGCAAGACAGCTGTCGAGAGTATGGCTAACTATTATCTGATCAATTCTGATATTCCGCTTAGTGAGAAGGTTCAGAATGATATGGATGGAAGGAAGAATCCGGGTAACAATGTATATACAACTTTTGATACGAAGCTTCAGCAGATAGCTTCCGATTCGCTCGGAGTATGCAGGGGCGCAGTAGTTGTGTCTAATGTTAAAACGGGTGAGATTCTTGCTATGGTCAGTAAGCCAGACTTTGATCCCAATACCGTGGCGAACTATTGGGACAGCTATGTCAATGATTCTGGCAGCGCTGTGCTTCTTAACAGGGCAACACAGGGCTTATATCCACCAGGATCAACATTTAAGATTATTACATCCTTGGAATATATAAGGGAGCATGAAGGCTCTTATAGTAATTATTCATATGTCTGCAATGGAAGATTCAGGAGTGGCGATATTGATATAAGCTGTTATCATGGTTCAGTTCATGGTGAAGTTAGTTTCCTTAGATCTTTTGCCAAGTCATGTAATTCTTCTTTTGCCAATATAGGTATTGGTCTTGACAGAGATTCTTTTGCTAAGACACTTGATGGATTAATGTTCAATCAGAAGCTGCCACTCGACTATAATTATTCTGTGGCCTCAATTGATATGAACAGGAATATAAGTGATGATGATCTTACACAGATCTGTATTGGACAGGGTAAGGCCTGCATTACACCAGTGCAGCTTAATATGATTACCAATGCAATTGCTAACGATGGCATACTCATGAAGCCAAGAGTTTTAGACAGGATAACAGATGCTGATGGTAATATAATTAAGGAATATAAAGACGAGGAATATGGTGAACTAATGACTGCAACTGAAGCAGGCAGTCTTAAGGAACTTATGACCAGTGTAGTTGAAGAGGGAACAGGTAGTAAGCTTAAGTCTGAATATTATACTGCTGCCGGTAAGACTGGCTCAGCTGAGTTTAATAAGGATAAGCTTGATTCTCATGCATGGTTTACAGGTTTTGCACCTGTAGATAATCCTCAGATATCTGTTACAATAATTGTTGAGAATATTGGCTCTGGTGGAGAGTATGCTGTGCCAATAGCCAAGAGAATAATTGACGCTTATATGGGTGTATATTAGAATATGAACAGGATTAGTTTTATTGATAATCTGTATGTTACAGAGGATGTTAAGGATATTAAGAAAGCCATGCGCAAGCTTAAGACTGGTAGTGGAAGCTTAAGTCTGTATGTAATTGCTTTACATGAAGGTGATGACCAGCTGGAGTATTTTCACAATTCACTGCTAAGGCAGAAAGCTCTTCATGGGAGAGGTATGACTGTTGTCGGACTTTCTGAGAGTGAGTCGGGATGTGTTGAACTGGTAGAGCAGATTTTGAATGATACTATTAATGCGACTGGTGGTTATGATATGAAGTCATATCTGATTGGAAGGATGAGTACTGGATAATGCTGGCAATCTTTATTACAATACTTAGAATAATTGGAATTATACTTCTGTCAGTACTTGGAGTTGTAGTTGGTCTTGCATTGTTGATACTTCTGGTACCTGTAAGATACAGAGTTTCTGGAAGTTATGACAAGAACGTCATTTTTGAAGCGAAGGTAACATATCTTCTTCATATTCTGAGCATTGTCTTTAGATACAATGAGAATGGCGAACTGATCATACGCGTGTTCGGAATCAGAATAGATAAGTTACTTAACAGGCCAAGGAAAGAGCGTAGAGCTTCCGGTAAGAAATCAGATAATGTAACTACAGAAGTTCATGAGTCTGCTGAAGTGAAGTCAGATGAAAAGGCTACCGAACCTCATGAGTCTGCTGATGTGAAGTTAGATGAAGTAGTTACAGAAGCTCATGGGTCTGTCGAAAAGAAGTCCGATGCTAAAGCGACGGAGAATTCGGGAACTGATAAGAAGTTAGAAGATAAGGCCGTAGACACACAGTCAGAAGAAAAGTCAGGAAGTTCGCTTCGGGATAGATATAACAGCCTGATGAAGTATGTGGAGATTCTTAATGCTGATATGACTAAGAAGGCGTTCAATACCTGTAGAAAGCGGGCAGGCAGGCTGATTAAGTCGGTTTTGCCTAAGAAGCTTAAGATAGTAGTGACGTATGGACTGACAAATCCATATACAACTACACAGATAATGAGTGTGTATAATGCTTTCTATACTTATCTTGGAAGAGGACTGGTTCTTAATCCGGTCTACGATGATAAGGTATTAGAAGTTAAGGGATATGCCAGAGGACGTATAATACTTGCGCCTGTTCTATGGAATGTTTTGCTTGTTGTGATTGACAAGAATTGCAAAGATTTTTATTATACTATCAGAGGTCAGAAGTGATATCTGTACCAGGAAGGATTATTTATGAGCAATTTTAGTAATACAATAGAAGCTTTACTTAAGAATGTGGATGGTGTGCTTTCAACCAAGACAGTTGTAGGCGAAGCTAAGGAAGTTGGCGATACTGTCATTGTTCCACTTGTTGATGTATCTTTTGGAATTGCAGCTGGTGGTAACAGCTCAGATAAGAAGAATGGCGCAGGTGGCGGTATAACAGGTAAGATGAGCCCAAGTGCAGTTCTTGTGATTAAGGATGGCCATACTAAGCTTGTCAATGTTAAGAATCAGGATTCACTCACCAAGATTTTAGATCTTGTACCAGAGGTACTTGATAAGATTGCTACCAAGAAGGAAGATATGCCGGATGACGATACAGCTAAGGATATAGCATTTCCGGAGAAGGAAGAATAGGTGTTAGCCTATGGCTGATGATAAGAAGATAGAATTCATATCAGCAGATAAGGATTATACGGCAGAAGAACTGCTTGAGCTTAAGAAGTGGCTTTTCCTTGAACAGAATCGTATTCAGGAAGAGATGGCAGAGCAGAAGCGCATATACGATAAGTTTATTGAAGAACGCAGAACGTTTAACGAAGATATGAAGAGGCTTAACAGCAGCATTCTTGCAGAACGCAAGAGGCTACGTGAGGAGACCATGTTCTTTGATAAGAAGCTGTCTATACTTCAGAACGGCTTTATGCAGCTCGATCTCGACAGAAAGCGGTTTGAGAGGGAGAAGCGTGAGTATGAGAATTCACGTATAAGGCAGAGCTCTGGATATAGAAGTTATGGCGGCTATGATGATGTTGATATGGGGCTTTTCTTTAAGGGTGTATCTAATCCTCTGGCTCTTAGAAAGCGTTACAGAGATTTGCTTAAGATCTTTCATCCTGATAATATGTGCGGGGATGAAGGGATTGTCAAAGCAATTAATGATGAATATGAAAGACTTAAGAAGGAAGAGATTGGTTAGTGTATTATCAATCTCTTCTTCAGTTATAGCATTGGAAAGTAAGGATTCTGGACCAGTAAGATGACGAAAGATATCAGTAATACTATGAAATCACCTTCGGGTGTATATAGAGCAGTTAAGAAGGATGGGGCAGTGTATTACAGATCATCTTTTAACTACAAGAAGAAGCATATCTCGCTAGGCAGTTATGATGATGAAGAGACGGCACATCGTGTGTACAGATTTGCCCAGTTGATTGTATCCAATCCATCTATTGATCTGATGGATTATTCGAAGGATATGCTGATTTCCTTTGAAAAGTGGGTTGTACTAATTAATTACCGTGACAATGATATCTATTTTTCCAAGCCAATATATATCAGGAAGAAGTATTTCTCATATTATCTTAGCAAAAATGAGGAACTTAAGTTTTCGATTGATGACTTATTCTATTATTCATCACATAAGATCATGAAAAGAGGCGGACATCTCTTTGTTGCTGACTATGGGATGCAGATATCCATTGTTGGCAGGTATGGCATTAAGAGTCATGCAGTTGAGGGCAGAGACTATCGGTTCATTAATGGAGACAGTCATGATTACAGATATGAGAATATTGAAGTAATGAATGCATATCATGGAGTCGAATATGTGACTTTACGTGGTAAGCCTTGTTATAAGGCTAAGATTCACATTCATGGTGATTACATCGTGGGACATTATAAGTCTGCGGTTGATGCAGCAATTGCTGTCAACAAGGCCATAGATATTCTTGAAAAGAATGGGGTCGAGAGAGCCTTTAAGCAGAATTATATTGAGGAGATTCCTGCATCAATGTATGCGCAGATTTATTCTGAACTGTCAATATCGGATAAAATACTAAATTATAAATGTTAATGGGCCTGATAGTCGTAAAGTGGGGCATTAGTACACTTGTATGCACCATTTAATCGTGCTATAATTGTGGGTAATTTGTTAAATGACAGGTAATGAGGAGAGATAATTATGGATATCATGTATAAGAGTACAAGAGACAGCAGTAAGGTTGTTACAGCATCACAGGCAATCCTTAAGGGACTTAGTGATGATGGTGGACTTTTCCTTCCTACTTCGATACCTTCTTTAGATGTGAGCATGGAAGAACTGTCTAAGATGAATTATAGAGAAGTTGCTTATGAAGTTATGAAGCTGTTCTTAAGTGATTTTACAGAAGAGGAGCTCAAGAACTGTATTAATAATGCATATGATGAGAAGTTTGACTGTGAAGAGATTGTTCCCCTTGCAGAAGCCAAGGGTGCATATTATATAGAGCTTTTCCATGGTGCAACAATAGCATTTAAGGATATGGCGCTTTCAATTCTTCCACATCTTATGACTACTGCAGCTAAGAAGAATAATGTGAAGAATGAGATTGTTATTCTTACAGCTACATCAGGAGATACAGGTAAGGCTGCACTTGCAGGCTTTGATTCAGTTCCTGGTACACGTATCATCGTATTCTATCCTAAGGGAGGCGTAAGCTTTATTCAGGAGAGACAGATGGTGACACAGGCTGGTGATAATACGTGTGTTGTAGCTATTAAGGGTAACTTTGATGATGCTCAGACTGGTGTTAAGAAGCTCTTTGGCGATGAAGGACTGAAGGCAGAGCTTGATGCTAAGGGATTCCAGTTTTCTTCTGCTAATTCGATTAATATCGGAAGACTTGTTCCTCAGATTGTATACTATGTATTCTCATATGCAAGATTAATTGCTGAAGGCAAGATTGCAAAGGATGAGAAGATTAATATCGTTGTTCCAACTGGTAACTTTGGTAATATTCTTGCTGCATATATTGCTAAGAATATGGGGCTTCCAGTTAATAAGCTCATATGTGCTTCCAATGAGAATAAGGTATTATATGATTTCTTTAAGACTGGCATATATGACAAGAACAGAGCATTTACACTTACCAATTCTCCATCAATGGATATTCTTATTTCAAGTAATCTTGAGAGGCTTATTTATATTATTGCAGGAGAGGACTCTGCTAAGAATGCTGAGCTTATGAAGCAGCTTAATACAACAGGAAAGTATGAGATTACTGCCCAGATGAAGTCAAAGTTAGATGATTTCTATGGCGGATATGCTACAGAAGAGCAGACACTTTCAAGAATTGAAGAGTTATATAAGGATACAGGATATGTAATTGATACACATACTGCTGTAGCATCTTATGTATATGATCAGTATCTTAAGGAGACAGGAGATACAACTAAGACAGTAATTGCCTCTACAGCAAGTCCGTTTAAGTTTGTTGGTAATGTTATGAAGGCAATTGGTGAGACAGCTACTGGTGATGATTTTGCAATGTGCGACAGACTCTCTGAGGTGTCAAAGGTTGCAGTTCCAAGAGCTGTAGAAGAGATCAGAACAGCTCCTGTTAAGCATGACAGGGTTGTTGAGATAAGCGAGATGGAGATGGCTGTTAAGGACTTCCTTAAGTAGTTGTCTGCTAAGTGGGACGTAATGTAATTAGGGGTGGTTACATACGGTAAAGGGGATTTATGGAGAAAAAGAGAAGATTATTTGTTGTAGGCAATGCAGGGCAGACTGCTGCAGACAGGCTGTCTGATATTGAAGCCTACTATGAGATTGCTGAGTACGGCAGACAGTCAGAAGACTTTGCATACGCAGATGCTGTAATTATCTGTACAGGGGGAGATCAGGAGGAATGCCTGACATTAATTAATGATGTTAACAGTAATGCGGAGATTAATGACCTTCCGTTTATTATTCTTTCTGATATCAAGTCGGATGATCTTGAAGTAATGTGTCTACAGTCAGGCGCGGGTGATTATTTCACTGCTGATGTGGCATCAGCTGTGATGCGTTCGCGTATTGATAAGGTGATTCTTACCAGAGACAGCGCCAATAAGTTAGTTAAATTTGCTAACAAGGATGCTCTTACAGGTTTCTGGAACAGGAATTATATTGAGAATTATATTTCCGGATTTTCAAGAAGGCTTGATAGTGAGCCGGATCTTGGGGCTGTATTTATGCTTCTTGATATGGATAATTTTAAAGCTGTCAATGATACATTTGGACATGCTGTTGGAGATGAAGTTCTTGTTCGCTTTAGCGAGGCTATCAAGGCTGAACTTAATGAAGGGGCCAAGCTTTGCAGACTTGGCGGAGATGAGTTTGTTCTCTTTATTGCAGAAGATGTTTCTGAGGATGAAGTTACTATAATTGCGAAGAGGATCTTGGCAAGCGTTGAAGAAGCACTTACCGGAGTTGTCAGAGAGAGCAGAGATGTCTCAGTATCAATTGGTATTGCCAGATTTCCTTCTGATGGAGATACATTCGAATCACTATATATGAATGCTGATAAGGCCCTGTATCATGTTAAGCAGAATGGTAAGAGGGGATTTCACTTCTATGGTGAGCAGGTTGATTACTCGATTGCCAATCGTGGCGAGAAGAATGTTATTGACATTGAGGAACTGCGTGCTTACATTAATGAGACGAAGAGAGCAACTGGAGCGTATGCTGTTCATTATGATGGCTTCAAGAGAATATATCAGTTTGTCTCAAGGTGTATTGAGCGAACCAGACAGGATGTTCAGATTGTAATCTATACTCTCAGTTGCGAAAGTCGTGCGATGACTAATGAAGAGAGAATGGATGCACTTGACGAACTTAATTCCTGCATCGGAAAGATTCTTCGTAGAGGAGATGTTGCAACCAAGTATGGGGATGCTCAGTATGTTGTTATTCTGATGGATACCAACCATGAAAATGGCAGTATGGTTGCAGAAAGAGTCAAGAAGAACTGGCGGGAGAAGTATGATAATATGGATCTGACTTTAGAATATACTGTCGATTCAGTTAGCAAGAGTTCTGATAATTAATAGAATGCAATGTGGTCCAGGCGTATGCCTGGACTTTTATTATGTAAAAAAGAAGTCAGACCATAAGGTCTGACTTCGTATGCTTATTGGGCTATTATCTGTTCTCGATTGGGATGTACTCCGTATCAGTACATAATGTCTTATAGGCAGGTCTTATAATCTTACCATTATTAGCAAGTTCCTCCATTCGATGAGCAGACCAGCCAGATATTCTTGCCATGGCAAAAATTGGTGTATACAACTCAAGTGGAAGATCCAACATATGATATACAAGCCCTGAATAGAAGTCTACATTGACGCAGACACCCTTGTACATCCTGCGTTCGCCCGCGATTATCTCAGGAGCAAGCTTCTCAACGATAGAGTATAATGCATATTCTTTTTCAAATCCCTTCTCGATAGCAAGCCTCTCAACGAATGAACGAAGCACTTCAGCTCTTGGGTCTGACTTGGAATAAATTGCATGACCAACTCCGTATATAAGTCCCTGGTTATCAAAGGCTTCACCGGCCAGAATCTTCTTAAGATATGCAGCAACTTCATCTTCATTAGTCCAGTCACTTACATGCTCTTCGATATCCTTGAACATCTGGACAACCTTGATATTAGCACCACCATGTCTTGGCCCCTTGAGAGAACCAATAGCTGCAGCGATAACTGAATATGTATCAGTCATTGATGAAGTGACGACATGGGTTGTGAATGATGAGTTGTTACCACCACCATGCTCCATGTGAAGTACAAGACACACGTCAAGAATCTTGGCTTCAAGCTCAGAATATGAACTGTCAGGTCGAAGAATATGAAGAATATTCTCGGCAGTTGACAGGGATGGATCCGGCTGATGAATGATTAAGCTCTGACCATCATGATAATGCTTATATGAATGATATCCGTATATAGAAAGCAGTGGAAAAAGGCTTATGAGCTGAAGACACTGTCTTAATACATTTGGAAGACTTACATCATCTGCAAAATCATCGTAAGAGTAGAGTGTAAGCACGCTCCTTGCCAGAGTATTCATCATATCCTTGCTTGGTGCTTTCATGATTATATCTCTTACAAAGCTTGTAGGAAGACTTCTGTAATATCCTAAGAGATCTGAGAATTCCCTAAGCTTGGCCTCATCAGGTAACTCTCCGAATAGCAGAAGATATGTTGCTTCTTCAAAGCCATACTTACGATTGCCGGAAAAACCACGGCACAGGTCCTTAACATTGTATCCACGATATGTGAGAGTTCCGTAATCTGGAAGCGTCTCGCCATCAACAATCCTGGTGGCACGAACATCGGAAATATGCGTAAGTCCGGTCAGAACACCTTTACCATTGTTATCTCTTAAGCCCCTCTTGACATCATATCTTGCATAGAGTTCTGAATTTATCAGATTGGCCTGCTTAGACAGACTTGATAAGTCGACTATCTCAGGCGTGACAATTGAATATACATTGTGATCCATAGTGCACCTCCATTACCCCTTTTAACTGTGCTATTACAGGTCAGTAGGGTTTGAGTTTATCAAAAATTAGCGTTTTCATCAATAAATTGGGCATTAAATTTACAGAAAGTTAATAATATATATGCTACAATTATCAATAGTAAATTATATATGGGAGAAATGAAATGAATCATATAGAGTTAATTAGAGAGAAGATGTCTAAGGAAGGTATTGACTTCTATATTATTGGATCAAGAGATGCTCATGGTTCTGAATATACTGCCGCTTGCGACAAGGAAAGAGAATGGGCAACAGGCTTTACCGGAAGTAATGGTACTGTACTTATATCCAGAGATGAGGCGAAGCTTTGGACTGATGGCAGATATTATATACAGTGTCAGGAGGAGATTAAGGATGCGCCTATTGATATGATGACGATGGGCGAGCCGGACAGTGTTAGAATCTCAGAATATCTTGCGGACAGAATTGAAGAATATGACGGAAGTGTTGTTATTGCGTTTGATGGAATGCTTTTTTCTAAAAAGGACATAGAATCAATAGTGACTTCATGCGAGACTGATAGGATTATATTAAGATCGGTTAATCTGACATACGACCTGTGGGAGAACAGACCGGAGAGAGTCTTTAACAGCATTGGTCTGCATGATCTGGCTTATGCAGGAATTAGTCATACAGATAAGCTGTGTCAGGTAAGAGACAGGATGGAAGAGGAATCCTGCGAACAGTTATTCATCAGTTCTCTTGATGATATCATGTGGCTGTTTAATATACGTGGCACAGATGTTGAATGTAATCCGGTTGCTTTTTCATATGCATTCATTACGATGAATGAGGCATTCCTGTTCGTTAATCTTGGGGCACTTCCAGAGATTACAAGAATAGGGCTTAACAATGAGCGGGTTATTACCTGTGACTACAATGATGTTCTCTCTTTTATGGAGGAGTATCCATACTTTGGTAAGACAATGCTTGATGACAGTAGTGTAAGCTATGATCTGTATGATGCAATATGCCGTGGATATGGAAGTGAACTTACAGATGGTTCCATTATGAGATGCATATCACCAGTAACTCTGCTTAAGGCTGTCAAGAATGACACGCAGCTTGATAATA
>JAZUGT010000004.1:0-8959 GCA_045641365.1 Lachnospiraceae bacterium | reverse complement strand
AAGGGCAGTAAGACTTCGCTGCTTACATTATTGCAGGAAGGAATAGATGAGGGCCTAAAGTATTATGGCCGGGATATAAGGAATCTGGCTGAAAGGGCTTATCTTGGCAGATTATTCCATCTGCAGGAATTTAAGGACACTGCTGAAGACAGTATCAGGACATCAGGATATGTGATTCATACTATTGAAGCCGCTATGTGGTGCCTTATTAACACTGATTCTTACAAGACTTGTATGCTTAAGGCAGCTAATCTTGGAGATGATACAGATACTGTAGCTGCGATAGCAGGCGGGCTTGCCGGATTATATTATGGATACGAAGGTATACCGGGTGACTGGCTTGCTGTTATTAAGAAGCGTGAATGGATTGAGGGAATGTGTAAGAGCTTTTCAGCATAGTAAGTTAAGGATTATATGCAATTGAGAAAAAATGAAAAATTGTGCATGATTCATGATAACAGAATGACTGATATGCGTTATAATAACAAGGATAACAATTTGAGCAACTAATAATTAAGGCACAAGGAGCGAGGGGCGAGATGATTAAGCGAACACTAGGTAGGACATTGGGATTCATATTGTCAGTGACAATGGTTTTCTCATCATCCAATATGTATGCGCTGGCAGCTGAGATTGATGCAGGCGTACAGGAGATGGAAGCTGTTGGAGAGTCGATGACGGATGAAGAGCCATCAGAATCAGAAGAGGAAGGCACTACAGAATCGACTAAGGAAAGTGAAGAGACAGAGTCTTCAACGGAAGAGGCAAGCAAGGAGACAGAGACTGAGACAGAGACTGAGACAGAGTCTGAATCAGAGGAGGCTGCTGATCCAAGTGTAGTCTTATCTGGTAACTGTGGTGCAAATCTGAGATACGAGCTGAGAGTAAGCGATACAGATGATACAAAGTATACGCTTTCGGTTACAGGATCAGGAGCAATGGATGATTACAACAGCGCATCTGAGACCCCATGGAATGAGTATCTTACAGATATTACCGATTTATCGCTCTCAGAGGGTATGACTAGGATTGGTTCATATGCTTTTGCTGGTTTGGAAAAGATTAAGGAGATCTGGGTGCCAGATTCCGTTACCGACATCGGTGGGAACGCATTCATGAATGCACTGGACTTGGAGATGATATATATTCCAAGGAGTGTAAGAGGTAGCCAGATATATTCGCCACAATACAGTATTATATATTGTTCGGAGACACCTCATTATTGTGTGAATATATATTGTGAAGAAGAATATCCGAGTGTAATATCCTCATATTGTGGCTACTACTTTGTATACAGAAAATACGATTGTAATATATATTATGGTCAAAGCAAGAAGGAACTTAAGTTCTGGCGTAGTTTTGCGGCTACAGAGAATGTTGTAATACCAGATGATATCACATCACTTCCTGCGGGTGCATTCCAGAATAATACTGTAGTCAGGACTGTTACAATTGGAAATGGTATTACTTCGATACCTACTAATGCATTTCGAGGATGTACCAACCTGGAGACGGTTACATTAGGCGATAATGTGACATATATTGGAGAATGTGCCTTTGAGAACTGTAGAAAATTAAAGGGTCTTGAACTTGGCGATAAGGTGGCTACACTTGGTTCGAATGTGTTCTATAATTGTGAGTCGATAAAGTATTTCTACATTCCAAAGTCTGTAGTTACAGTGTTAGATGAATATAGTAGATCATTCTTTGGAGGAAATCTCTATGAGAATCTGAAGGTCTTCTGCGAGGATGAGGCTCATGTGTGGAAAAATGATAGGGGATATGATAGCTATTTTTCAATTTTCTCTGATTTTGCACCTAATACATGTAAGGCTTTCTATGATATAAGTTATGACGATTACTTATATTGGAAGGATAACTTAGATGGAATTGATCTGACTGATGAGACTATCAGTATCCCAACAGGGGTAGAGGAGATTCCGGGGGGAATCTTTAATAACATTAGCACGGTTAAGAAGGTGGTACTGCCTGACAGTGTTAAGAAGATAAGGAAGAATGCTTTCAGTGGCTGTTCGAATCTTGAATATGTTGTTCTGAATGATGGCCTTGAGACAATTGAAGAGAATGTCTTTGCGAAAGATAACTCGCTCAAGGCAGTATATATTCCAGCCACTGTTACTGACATTGTGGCTTCTTCGTATGCAGAGAGTTCGTTCTTAAAGACTAATCTGCTTTGCACAATATATTATGAAGGCGAGAAGGCAGATATACCTCAGTCATGGAGTCAGTTCTGGAATAACTACAATGCGTCGTCCAAGATTAAGGTTAAGTATGGTGTATCAAGAGAAGATTTTGGCAAGATAATTGGAGCAGAGGATTCAGATACCAGTGAATATAAGGTCGATGGCAAGATACTTCTCAATCTTCTATGGAAGGAAGAGAACCACTCACTGTATATAACTAATGATGGAGTTCGAGTAGGAGATCCAGAGACTGGCGATATTATATGTGAAAAGGGTGAGCCACTTGTCCTTACTGGAAGGCTTGAGGTTAAGAACGATAATTCAATCATTGTAGTGGATGATTATGTAGAGCAGACAGTTGTTCTTGATGACCTCAATATACGACTCAAGGAAATGGGTGAATCATTCATCTCGGGCAAGGGTAATCTGACTCTTGAACTTCGTGGTGAGAATCTCATTATTGTTAATGATATACATGTGTTGGATGATTATCACTATGAATATGATGAGAGTACTGGCGAATCGGTTAGAATTGACGAACCAGGAAGATGGAGTCCCGCGTTTGTATTCAATTCGCTGACTTTTGCCGGAGACGGAACTCTTCAGATGACAGATCTTATGATATCGACATTATTCAGGGGAGATACAGTTAAGTCTTCAGGATTTACAGGAACACTTAAGCTAAAAGCTGAGGGGGCTTTATTTGCTGACTGGTCAGATATCGATATATCTACAACAGGTGATGTGAAGCTGGAGGTGGGAACTGAGTCAGATTCATCAGCATATAGTGTGGGTACATATTCTAATAATAAGGATTCTGTATTTAAGATTAAGGCTAACAATATTAGTCTTGGACTAGCAGAGGCCAATTCAAGCAGTGATGGTCAGGTTTTATACACTTTGGGAAGTCTAAGCCTTATTGCAACTGACAAGGTGACTTTAAATGGTGGTTCTATTTCATTTATTAAGGCCTATATAGAAGGTAAGAATGGAATTGATATAGACAATAGCCAGTTAAGAGATCTCGCAATAGAAGAATGGGCACTTTATGAGAATAAGAAGTTCTATGTTAATAATGAAGTTGCCGCATTGACCCTCGTCACTGACGGAGATATTAATATTAGTGGTCAGACAGGAGATCAATATGCAATGATTCATTCTCCGGTCTGTATCGAAAAGTGTAACAGCGTTGTAGTTGACCCTAATCTTAGAGGATCAGCCTTTGACTGCTG
The DNA here is from genome assembly GCA_045641365.1 of Lachnospiraceae bacterium. Taxonomy (GTDB): domain Bacteria; phylum Bacillota; class Clostridia; order Lachnospirales; family Lachnospiraceae; genus Colinaster. The sequence continues at coordinate 5,523 of JAZUGT010000004.1, read as the reverse complement.
GTTTGATATTACGTGTACGGGCGATTTTATTAGGGCGGCCCAAAGAAATGAGTATGGATATGGTAGTTCATATGCAATATTTGACGTTCCACGCGAGTTCACAGTCGGTGACATGTATAGTCAGGATAGAGTGTATTACCAGATGCCTATGCGCTCATATGGCCGACTTAATGTTGCTGGTAATATGGAAATAACATATATAGAAAGCAGACCTGACTTCTGGGTAGATGAGCTTGATATTACAGTTGGTGGTGACTTTATAATTAATGGACAGTGTTCATATGGACGTTGCACGTCTGCAAAGGATCTTAAGATTACTGCTAATGGGGATATCGTTTTAGATGGCAATGAGTATCTTTTTACCGGTGAAACAGATAGTGTTGTGCTTACATCCAAGACGGGAAGCATTAAATGTGTAGTTAATGATTCATCCTATGCACCTTTATTTGGTGGTAATGGTACGACAAAGAAGGGCAAGATTGAATTGTCTGCATATAAGGATATTATAGCTGAATGTGGCGGCGTTATAGCCGGATGTGCTGATGATATTAAGATAGAGGCTAAGACTGGAAAGGTTGATCTTAAGTCACATGCTAATTATGTCAGCTGGTCCAAGGAACGTGCACTTATGTCTGCTAATCGGAATCTGATAATTAAGGCGGCAGATACTATTGATATTACTGGTGTAGGATATCCTGTATCAGTGGCAGGTAATACGCAGATAATTGCGGGTTCAGACATTAATATGTCCACAGGAAGTAATGTAAGCCTTATGCAGAGCGACGGTATGTATGGATGTAAGGCACTTGTGGAATCTGTTAATGGTGATATTACACTGGGAGCCAATCTATCTGTATTTATGGGTGACAGGCTGGATGTAAGAGCACACAGAGGTAGTATTACGGCATCAAGTGCCACTTCAAGTGTAGCAACCATCTCTGCTGATGAGCTATATCTGAATGCAGATGGGGATATTACAATATCCTCTGAGGTTACGGGATATCCGGGAATACTAAAGTGTAACCAGGCAGACATATCAGCGGGTAATGATATTTTGATTGATTTTTCAACTATGCTTAACAGGCTTTTTGAGAAGAAAAATGCATCAGACCCGTCATCATATGCGATGAAGGCAGGCAATGCCATTAAGCTGAGGAATGATATCAAGCTGCTTACTCCTGATGATACAGCAGGTGGTTTTTACTATATGACAGTTCCATTTTCAGAAAGTGCTGTTGTTGAAGTTGATTGTAAGAGCTTTGACTTCAGTATTGGTGATAATACACTTGCTTATAACATGGAGAGCAATGCTAAGAAGGTATTCAAGCCTCTTGACAGTTCATGGAAGGTTATAGCACGTGGAACTGATCCGGACAACTGCAAGGTTCAGGTATATGACGGTAACAGAAGACTTGTGGAAGGCAGAGATTATTCAGTTGTGAAGGCACTTTCAGAGTCAGGACAGAAGGTTCAGTCTGTCTCAGTCCTTCAGGTTACGGAGTTAGATCCTGCAGCTGATACATATTATTATATTAATACTGGAATGACCGGTAAGGCATTCGTTCCTGGAATTACAGTTAAGCCTGTTGAAGTTACATATGCAGAGGAAGACAAGACTGCAAAGCAGGTAAGAGATGAACTTGTAGGCAGAATTAGTGATGCTGGTGATTCGCTTACTTCTGCTGGTCTTGCAGATATGCTTGCAACAGATGCAGAAGGTGATGACCGAGAGGGAATGGCAGTTCTTGAGGCTGACTATAAGGAAGAGATTGGTATTCTGGATGAGAATAATACAATAACAGTCTCAGACGATCTTGCTGAGTGTGGAATAGATGCAGATAGTATAGAAGTTGTCGGTGCTGTGCTTAATGCTACAGAGGACAATGAGAAGGTTGAAGTATCTATTAGCAAAGTAAGCGATACTACTGAACTTGCTGATGAATATGAGAATGCAGTCGTACTTGATATTAAGCTTGCGATTGATGATGAAGAGGTTAGTGGTGATCTTGCTGTTCCAGTAATGATTACTATGCCGGTTCCTGCAGGAATTACTGTCGATGATACACTTAAGCTTGTCCATATTCATGGCGATTCCGCTAAGGAGTTAGCATATACGATTGCTGGAGAGGGAGACAATAAGACTATCACTTTTGCAGTAACAGGCTTCTCTGAATTTATATTCGCTAATGAGGCAGGTGAGCTTGATGTACTTCCTGCACCTGAGTTCAGTGTAGAGTCAGGAACAGAGCTTAAGAAGGGTGATACTGTAAGTCTGTCAGCTGTTGAAGGTGCAAAAATATACTATACAACAGATGGAACAGATCCAGTTGCATCAGATGATAATCTCTATAGCGAACCTATCGTGATTAATGATGATGTGATAATTAAGGCTTTTGCAGTCAAGGAAGGTTATATAGACAGTACAATTGTATTGAGCTCATATACTGTTTCCAGGACAGAGCCCGATCCAGAGCCCGACCCAGATCCAGATCCAGATCCGGATCCAGAAGAGAATCCATGGGGCGATATTATTGAAGAAGACAGAGCATTATTTGAGTCTCCGGAAGCAGTACCTGATGGAATCTGGACAATGAATATTCCAGATGCAGAGTATACAGGCAAGGCTATTACCATACCTGCATTAAGAGTATATGACAATAAGACTCTGCTTAAGATTAAGAAGGATTATACTTTATCATATAAGAACAATATCAATGTCGGTAGTGCAGGTGATGCGAGCAAGGCTCCAGCTGTAGTAGTGACATGTACAGGTAATTATGCAGGCAGTGTAACGAAGACATTCAATATTACACATGCAGATATTAGTGATGTTACTGTTGCAGATATACTGGTGCGTTATACAGGCTCAGCAATTAAGATTAAGCCGGTTGTAAAGTATAGCGGAAGGACACTTGTGCTTAATACTGATTATCAGTTATTCGATGGTGAACAGAAAGTAAGCTCATATAAGGAAGGCACACATACAGTAACTGTTAAGGGAATTAATAATTATACAGGAAGTACAGATTTCGAATTCCAGGTAACAACTCTTAAGCTTGCAAGCTCAGTTACTATAGCTCCAATTGCCAATGAGAAGTATAAGGGCTCACAGATCTGCCCAGAGGGAATTGTTGTAAAGCATGGCGGAAAGAATGTTACAGCACAGTTCGATATAACCTATGGAGAGAATATTGAGATTGGTACAGGAACAGTAACTGTAACAGCCAAGGAAGATTCTGACTTTATTGGAAGTAAGACTGCTACATTTAAGATTGTCGGAACTAATATTAAGAACGTAAAGCTTACACAGAGCATTCCGGCAAGAGTATATGATGGAACGGCATATGAGCCCGAGCTGTCTCTTGCAATGCCAGATGGAACACCTCTTACAAGTGATGATTATGTAGTGGTGAAGTATGTTAATAATGTCAATGTGGGTAAGGCAAAGGTTACAATAGCCGGAAAGGGTGCTTATACAGGAACTAAGACATTCCAGTATAAGATCACACCATATGATCTATCAAAGATTCCTCAGGGAGAAGAGAGTCTTATCGAGGTTAATGGAGGAGAGGATATCTCAGTAGCATTCGATAAGGGTGGTGCAAAGCCACATCCAGAGGTTACATTTGATGGCGTTGTTCTTACAGAGAAGAAGGATTATACATTAGCATACGCACGTAATAAGAAGGTAGCATCTAAGGATGCAGTTAATCCAATAACTGGAAAGTCAGTTGCACCTGTAGTTACAATTACGCTTAAGGGTAACTATAAGGGAACAATAGCTAAGACTTTCGATATCACTCCAAAGAATATCGAAGATGGTCTCAGTGTCACACTGGCAGATAAGGTCAATGATAAGAAGAAGGCTGGTAGCTGGAAGCAGACTACAGCAGTTATAGTTGATACAGATGGCAAGAAGCTGGTAGCTAAGACTGACTATAATAAGAAGTTTGAGTACTTTATTGATGAAGAATGTACGGAAGCTATTACAGCTGCATCTGTAGAGGACGGAACAAGAGTATTCGTAAGAATTACTGCGGCTGAGAACAGCAATTATACTGGAAGCGTAGTCGGAAGCTATAACGTTGCCAAGAAGTTAATCAGTGGTGTAACAGCCAAGATTGCACGCCAGACATATACAGGAAAGCCAATATGTCCTACGGCAGAAGAGATTACTGTAACAATAGGAACTGCCAAGACGCCACTTACTGCCGGCGAGGACTACATTGTAGTACCTGGAAGCTATAAGAAGAATGTCAACAAGGGAACTGCAAGTCTGACAATCCAGGGAATAGGCCAGTATGGTGGAACCAAGGTGGTAACATACAAGATTGGTACCCGCTCTATAGGGACGATTCTTTCGTCCCTGCTATAGGGACGGTTCTTTGGGGACGGTTCTTTTATAACGAGGAGTGTCCCTCTGTATTGGGGACGGTCCTTTTGTCACGAGGAGTGTCCCTCTGTTTTTGGGACGGTTCTTTTGTAACGAGGAGTGTCCCTCTGTCACACTATCCGGTAGGAGATACTATGTTTGTACAGGAAGATAACACATACAATGATCTAAGAAAGAACTCGCTGGAAAGCTGGCTTCAGGAGCTTGAGGCTCATGAGGACATTGCCGTTCGTGGTGGAGTAAAGCTTGCCAGAGAGTATATGGCTCATCTTGAAGATGAGATAGTAAGACTCAAGGAATCTAACGAACTCAAGAAGGAGTATCTTAAGAAGCTTAAGGAGAGATAGGCATAAGAATAGCTTGTGGTCAGGTGAGCGTGAGTAAGGAATTAAAGGGGAGATGAGTGTATGAATAAGAAGAGGCTTAGAATTTCATTCAATGCGCCAGTTGTACTTAGTCTGGTAGCGGTGTCTTTTGTGGCAACACTGCTTAACTATCTAACACTTGGTAAGGCAGGGCGGCTTATATTCATGACATATCATTCATCTCTTGCTTCACCTTTGACATGGGTAAGGGCATTTACACATATCTTCGGACATGCAGGATGGACTCATTTTGTCGGAAATATGAGTTATCTGTTGCTTCTAGGGCCAATGCTTGAAGAGAAGTATTCGTCCAGGATGTTATTGCTTGTGATTGCAGTAACAGCGGTTGGAACAAGTATTGTTAATTACATACTTTTTCCGGATGTTGCATTGTGCGGTGCGAGCGGAGTGGTGTTCGCCTTTATCCTGCTATCGTCATTTACAAGCTTTAAGGAAGGTGAGATTCCAATCACTTTTGTCCTGGTGGCCTTCTTCTTCATCGGTCAGCAGATAGTTGAGGGACTTACAATTAAGGACAATATATCCAATATGGCGCACATCGTTGGCGGAGTTATCGGTGGTGGCATTGGATACGGAATGAATAAGAGAAAATAACATACATAACGTAACACACCTGGTTGCGATGCGGAAGCAGGTGTGTTGCAAAAAGTCAGATACATATATAGAATTAAGTCATACAGAGCCGACACTGTAGGAGGAAAACAGATGTATATTGAAGGAATTGACGAGATTGATAATAAGATT
>JAZUGT010000003.1:0-10160 GCA_045641365.1 Lachnospiraceae bacterium | reverse complement strand
ATACGTGCAAAGATAATAACGTCTGCATCCACTGCCATACCGATTGAAAGAATAATACCTGCAATACCTGGAAGTGTAAGTGTTATATTGAATGCACTAAGAAGAAGCAGAGTAAGTACAGTATAGATTGCAAGTGCAATAACAGAAGCAAAACCTGGTAACCAGTAAACAGCAATCATGAATACTGCTACGATACCAAATCCGATAGCTGCTGCCATAAGACTTGTCTTAATAGCTTCCTGACCAAGCTGAGCACCTACTACATTAGAACGAAGTTCTTCAAGCTCAAGCTTAAGTCCACCAATACGGATTGTGCTGGCAAGTCTGTCAGCCTCTTCGTATGTGAAGTTACCTGAGATCTGAGCCTGACCATTAGTAATTGGCTCATTTACATTAGGTGCACTAACAATTGTTCCATCATAATAGATACCAATTGACTCACCCTTTGAATATGCATCAGTTGTTGCATCAGCAAACTTTTCACTTCCCTCTGGAGTAAATGTAAGACTTACAACAAACTGCTGATTATTCATATTGTCCTTATAGCTTCCAGCCTGTGCATCAGCTACCTCTGTACCTGTAAGCACTACATCCCCATCAGCAATAAGTGTATCAATATCCTTGGCAAGCATATATGCAAAACCAGCGCCATCTTCACCAAGGCTTACAGCGCCATAATTAAGATTACCCTCTGCATCTGTCTCCTTGATGAAATAAAGTGAACCAGGCTTACCAAGATCCTCAAGAATCGAGTTAGCATCAGATACACCAGGTATCTCAATGTTGATTCGATCATTACCCTCTGAATAAACCAAAGCTTCTGTGCTGTATCCCTCAACACGCTTCTGAAGCTTATAAACTGTATCAGCCATATCTTCCTTACTTGGATTCTCTTCACCAACTACCTGATATGTGATGCTGACACCACCTGCAAGATCAAGTCCCTGCTTAATATTCTTAGCAGAACCTGTTCCCTCTGCGTCCAATCCATATAAAACTGTATAGATACCACCTGCTAATAATGCAAGTAATATGCACAGCCATATGATTACTGAACTCTTCTTCATGACTTTTCCTCCCTATCCATAAAAATAGTCATAGTCTAACCATCGCAATAGTATACCACATATGTATTGCAAATAAAAGACTTTTTTAGACCTCATCTGTATTAGTAACAGCCTCCTCCTTCTCAGGAATAACAACCCTTACCTTGGTAATACGATTCTTGTCAACTTCATTAACCTTAAGACGTATACCTGATTCAAGTTCAACCTCATCCCCAATCTCCGGCATCCTGTCAAGATGCTCTAAGACAAGACCTGCTATTGAATCATAATCCTCACTGTCAAGATCTGTTCCAATTGCATCATTGACGTCATCGAGCTTCCTGCTTCCATCAACTATATAGGCATTTTTCTCAACCTTCTTAATTGACTCCTTCTCTTCCTCGTCATACTCATCTCGAATCTCGCCTACAATCTCTTCGAGAAGGTCCTCCAGGGTTACCATACCTACACATGCCCCATATTCACTCAGAACAAAGGCAACACTATTAGTCGTCTCCCTCATCTCTATGAGCAGATCAGAGGTTTTCTTAAACTCGTATGTATAGTATCCATCACGGATAAAATCACTTAACTGAAATGCTTTCTTATCCTGACACAACATAAGATCCTTGATATTAACAAGTCCGATAATATTGCTTCGCTCGGCGTTGTAGACTGGATATCTTGTGTAAAGGCTTCCTCTGAATATATCCATAATCTCATCATATGATGCCGAATCCTCTACGCAAATCATGTCAATGTTAGGAATCATGATCTCCTTGGCTACTGAGTCAGAAAAATCAAAAAGATTGTTAATCATCTCTTTTTCCTCGGATTCTATAACACCGTCCTCATGACTCGCATCCACATAAGTTCGCAGCTCAGCTTCAGTAATGCTGCTCTTCTCATTAGGATCAATTCTAATCAGCCACATTATTGCCTTGGCAATGTGATCAACCATCCATATTACCGGAGTGAGCGCCCACATAAGTCCATATATTACTGGCGCATATAAAAGTGCCATTCTCTCAGCCTTTATCTTGGCAGCATTCTTAGGAACAATCTCGCCACACAGCAGTACTACAAGTGTAAGAATTCCTGTTGTATAACCGATGAATGCATCTCCCCACAGACTAATTGTAAATGTAGTAGCAAGCGATGAAGCTGATATATTAACAATATTATTACCAATCAGAATGGTACTTAACATCTTACCGTAGTTGGACTCAACCTTATCAAGTATCCTTGCCCCCCTGACTCCATCTTCAAGCATACTTCTGATCTTAATCTCAGAAATAGTACTAAGCGAAGTCTCAGCAGATGAAAAGAACGCTGATAATAGCACCAGCACGACTAAAACTATGAGCTGAATCACTGCTCCTGTATCCATATAATATCCTTTCATTATTAACTATATGCCAAACAGCCATAGAAACGGCCATTTCTAATAATAAAGCCTCCTGCAAACTACAGGAGGCTAAGTACTGCCGGCGGTGGGACTTGAACCCACACGGGTATACACCCAACAGATTTTGAGTCTGCATCGTCTGCCATTCCGACACGCCGGCGAACAATGGTTAGTGTAGCACACGGACTGATAAAATGCAATAGATTAGCAATTATAAAAACCGTGAAGCAACACCAGTCACTTCACGGTCTGTCCCTAGAATAAGCTCATAATATCTTCGACTGTCTCACGTCTTCTGATAAGCTTGCATGATCCATCACTGCAGATCATAACCTCGGCTGGCCTTGGTCTTGAATTGTATGGATAGCACATGCTGTATCCGTATGCACCTGTATCAAGTACACATACAAGATCACCTCTGCTCATCTTAGGAAGTACTCTCTCCTTTGCAAGAAGATCTCCTGACTCACAGATATTACCGGCAACAGTTACAGTCTTCATATCTTCTCTTGCTACTACCTTGCCATCACGCACAACCTCTATATCATGATATGAGTCATACATTGATGGACGAACAAGTACGTTCATACCAACATCCGTTCCAACGTAGTCAGTTCCTGAGTTCTGCTTTGTTGCATATACTCTGCCGAGAATAACACTTCCTTCTGCTACGCAGTATCTTCCTGGCTCTGACTTAAAGAGTGGTGCCTTGCCATAATCGGCAACAAACGCATCAAGGATTGGCTCAAGTCTCTTCTTGAAGTCTTCCATTGGGAAGTCTGCCTCACCATCAAGCTTATGGTATGGTATTCCATATCCGCCACCAAAATCGATAAATTCAAGATTCTCGAATCTTCTAGCAATTCTAAGAAGATTCTCTACAGCATCAAGATATGGCTGTGGATCCATAAAAAGTGATCCAATATGCTGATTGATTCCGGCAATTGTAAGATCGTATTCCTTAGCAATCTCAAATATCTCATCAATATCAGCTTCAGCAATACCAAACTTAGTCTTCTTACCAGCTGTGATAACCTTCTCATGATGACCTGCACCTACACCAGGATTGATTCTTACAGCGCATCTTCTTCCACGTGCAAGTTCTCCAAATGCTCTAAGCTGTGCAAGGCTGTCAAGACTTGTCATAATGCCTTCATTAATTGCATATGTAAGTTCTTCATCAGATACATTGTTAGGTACAAAGAAGATTCTCTCCTTAGGCATTCCTGCAGCGAGAAGAATCTTAATCTCTCCAACACTCATTGCATCACAGTTAATACCTTCATCAACAGCAAGCTTAAGAATGCTCAGGTTAGTATTAGCCTTAACCGAATAGTTGGCTGTATAAGGATACTTGGTAATAACTCCGGCAACATCCTTCATGTGCTTTCTGATAATGTCTTCATTATATACATATAGAGGTGTTCCATATTCCTTAGCTACCTCCTCTATATCATTTCCCTTAAAAAAGTTACTTGTCTCAATATATGAATTCATGTCTGTTCCTCAAATTACAGTAAGTGTGCTCTAATCTCGTCTCCGCTAAGTGGGCTTAAGTATGCTGGTGCAACATCAAATACAGTCTTGCATCCCTTCATACCCTCGTTATTCATTCTGAATACAGCTCTTGCATATGCAATAAGAACGCTTGATGTAAATGCTGGGTTAGAATCAAGCTTAAGGCTATACTCAATAACATTGTTGTACTCGTTATCCCAGCCTGTCTTACCAGTTCTGAATACGAATCCACCATGAGGAATACCACTGTGATTAGCCTTAAGTTCTTCTTCAGATATAAAATGAACAGTTGTGTCATAATCTGAGAAGTAGTTAGGCATTGTCTTAATCTCATTCTCAATACGAGCAAGATCAGCACCTTCCTCAGCTACTACGAAGCACTCTCTTGTATGCTTCTGTCTTGTTGTAAGTTCTGGATTCTCACCATTACGAACAGCTTCAAGAGCTGAGTCAACTGGAATTGTATACTGCTTACCATCCTTAACGCCATCAATTCTTCTGATAGCATCAGAATGACCCTGAGATACACCCTTGCCCCAGAATGTATAATCGCTTCCTTCTGGAAGAATACAGTTAGCATATAATCTGTTAAGTGAGAACATACCTGGATCCCATCCGCATGAGATAAGTGCTGTATGTCCGCTCTCCTTAGCTGCTGCATCTACAGCTGCATAGTGCTCAGGAATACGTGCATGTGTATCAAAGCTGTCGATTACATTGAACATCTTAGCGTACTCTGGTGTCTGCTTAGGAAGATCTGTAGCACTACCTCCACAGAGAACAAGTACATCGATATCATCCTTATGTGCCTCGATATCATCAACACTGTATACAGGAACTCCTGCAGTAAGAATCTTAACATCTGAAGGATTACGTCTTGTAAATACTGCAGCAAGCTCGCAATCTTTGTTCTGCTTTATGGCACATTCAATACCCTTACCAAGGTTACCATATCCTAAAATACCTATTCTCATAATGAACCTCCTAATTATATAAATTGTTCTCTCAATTAATGTTTTATCACTTTAACCGACTAAAATATTATGATACTATCGCTTTTTCTTGTCAATATTTTATAGCAGAAATAATATCGATAATATCAACTGTTATCAGCCTGAAGTCTTCACAACAGCCTTGAACGCATGCAGCATAATTGTACTCCCCACTTTCTTGTGGAATGTTAAATTCGCGCAGCGTGTATTCACCATCCTTAATCACAAACGCTTCTCCTGGTACGACAGGCAGTTCCATCACCACACTGTCAAGGCCTTCACTCATCCCTCTGCCAGTTGCCTTGATATAGCTCTCCTTACAGGTCCAGTACCTGTTGAACAGTTCTTCCTGCTTTCCTATATCACCCACGCTTTCAATCCTCTCATATTCACTGGTATGAAAGAATCTTCTGGCAACCTTCGCATTATAGCCCTTCGCCAGCTGAACATCGCACCCGCATTCGTGGTCACACATTATTCCCATTACCCTGTCACCAGAGTGAGACAGATTGAAGAATAATTCCGGGTAGTCCTGCAAAAATGGCTTCCCACTATCACCCTTTGTAAGCCGGAGTTCTCTTGTATCAGAGTAATCAACACCTCTGTCAGCAAGCATTCTCCTAAGCAGAAGATATGCCCCCGCGCTTCTTATCCTGTCCTCATTATGCACTATCCTGTCAATCTTATTCTGTCTCTCTGTGCTTACTTCGCTGCGTGCTTCTTCAAATGTATGTATATCATCTAATCCATTCAGTTTTGCAATATATATTCTGGCTGTCATATCTCATACCACATACTGCCTAGAGTCTGACATTATCTATCTGCCAGTCAATCGGCGAAAGACCATTGCTTACAAGAAACTCATTACACTTACTGAAATGCTTACATCCAAAGAATCCCCTGTAAGCTGATAATGGGCTTGGATGCACACTCTTAAGTATCAGATGCTTGGGATTATTAAGCATTGGAATCTTGGTCTGTGCCGGAGATCCCCATAGCATATATACTATTGGCCTGTCCTGCTCATTAACTGCCCTGATTATCGCATCCGTGAACTGCTCCCATCCCTGTCCCTTATGGGAGTTGGCTGCTCCGGCACGTACAGTTAACACTGTATTAAGCATAAGCACCCCCTGCTCAGCCCACTTAATCAGGTAGCCATTATTAGGAATATAACAGCCCACATCATCCTGCAGTTCCTTATATATATTTTGCAGTGATGGAGGAATCTTAGTCTGTGATTCTGGCACTGAGAATGACAGTCCATGCGCCTGATTCTCTTCATGATATGGATCCTGTCCCAGAATCAGCACTTTAACCTCTGATAGAGGCGTCATATGGAAAGCATTAAAAATATCATCGCTCGGTGGATATATAAGCCTCGTCTCATACTCATGCTTAACAAAGTTGTATAGCTTCTTATAGTATTCCTTCTTACACTCTTCATTGACAACTGGTAACCAGTCATTAGTAATCTGCATCTTGTTCCCTCTTCATCAGGTAATCCTGATTCGCCTGTCCTTCATATACAATAACAGCCCCATCTAATGGGGCTGTTATCTCTCACTATAATCTCACTTCAATGCCCTTATCTCTCAGGTGCTGCTTCACTTCATTAATCTCAAGTTCCTTGTAATGAAATAATGATGCGGCCAGCACTGCATCCGCATGACCGTCAATAACAGCATCACTGAAATGCTCAAGTGCACCTGCTCCGCCTGAAGCGATAACAGGAATTCCAACTGCATCTGAAACAGCCCTTGTAAGCTCTACATCAAATCCAGCCTTTGTTCCATCACAATCCATACTTGTGAGAAGAATCTCACCGGCGCCAAGTTCTTCTGCTTGCTTAGCCCATTCTATACAGTCTATGCCTGTATCAACACGTCCACCATTAAGATATATCGTCCATCCTTCAGCACCCACTCTGCGCTTGGCATCAATTGCCACTACCACACACTGGCTACCAAACTTCTCAGACGCTTCCTTAATCAGTTCAGGTCTCTTAATGGCAGCGGAATTAACTGCAACCTTATCAGCACCTTCTCTGAGGATCTCCTTGAAGTCATCAACAGTTCTAATTCCACCACCAACTGTAAATGGAATAAACAGCCTTGCTGCTACCTGTCGAACCATATCTACAACTGTCTTACGCCCATCTGAACTTGCGGTTATATCTAAGAAGACAACTTCATCAGCTCCAGCTGCGTCATAAGCTGTCGCAATCTCCACAGGATCACCTGCATCTCTTAAATTAACAAAATTAACTCCCTTGACCACACGTCCATTATTAACATCAAGACAAGGAATTACTCTGATTGTATGCATACTCTCTTCCTATAATTCAATAAAATTCTTAAGAATTCTAAGTCCCACTGATGAGCTCTTCTCTGGATGAAACTGGCATCCAAATACATTATCTCTCTCAACTGCGGCATGAACCAGATCTCCATATGATGTTGTTGCTACAACATCATCACTATTACCTGCCTTAAGATAATAAGAGTGAACAAAGTATACAAATGCACCCTCTTCAATACCCTCAAACAGCCTTCCCCTATTAGGAAGTTCTAATGCATTCCATCCAATCTGTGGAATCTTAAGTCCATGGCTCTCTGAAAAACGAACAATCTTTCCTGGCAGAAGTCCAAGTCCGGATACACCCTGTGCTTCTTCGCTTTCATCAAACAAAACCTGCATGCCAAGACATATGCCAAGAAATGGTGTTCCATTATCCACAATGCTTCTTATTACCGGAATAAGACCAAAAGTCTCAAGCTTCTCCATTGCATCGCCAAAAGCACCAACTCCGGGAAGAATCACCTTATCAGCCTTAAGAAGAATATCCGCATCCCTTGTAACAGTAACCTCTGCTCCAAGTGACTCGAGTGCCTTCTCTACGCTCTTTATATTACCTGCATCATAATCAATTATTGCTATCATAATCTATCTGCTAATTACCTCAGTTACTGCCTGAATCTCTCTGCCTTCTGATATATCAGATGAAGCATCAGCCTCTGGAACAGCTCCATCATCTGCTGAGTCTATCGGAGATAAAGCATCGGACATCTCACCCTCTGTTCCATATATATCCTGAGGATTCTCCGGTAAGAAATCAGCCTCTTCAGGAAGAATATCTTCGACACTTCTATTAGTCTCTTCACTTACTGCTACTGGTGCCTCTGCCGCAATATCCTCATCATAAGTAAATGGTGTACCGTTTACTAAAGAACGAATCCTTGATGTATACTTAACCTTGCTCTCGTATGCATTAATCTCTTTTGCATCATCTTCAGAAAGACCATATCCGCCAAGATAGCTGATAATCTGTGAATAGATATAATCAACCTGAGATTCAACACCAAATTCCTCGGCCTTCATTCTTATATCAGGATAGTTCTTTACTGCCGAGAGCAGGACATCAAGCGCCTTCTCTTCCATTCCAAGACGTCTGTAATTCTCGTATGACTTAAGCTTTCTATCCATTGTAAGAATGGTTCTTGACTTGTTATAGATAAGAGCATCATTGCCCTTAAGCTCCATTCCATACAGGTCTTCATATGCCGTCTGGTAATCCTGATTATCAAATGCCCATCTTGCACTTCTAAGTGTATTAATCTGAGTCAGTCCGAAGCACGCAACCATAATTGCTGCGAGAATTGAAAGACATAAAGCAAATGTCGCTCTCACGCGCTTTCTAGGAAGTTTCTTGCGTGATCCAGGTGAATCATCAACTGACTGAACCTTAGGTGCCTTAGGCTTCTTCTCTTTTTTCTTCTTCTTTTTCTCGACAACTTCGCCTTCAGCTGCACCTTCTCCGCCCTCGGTAGATGCCTCTTCGCCCTTTTTGCCTTTCTTTTTCTTCTTGGCCTTTTTCTTCTTACCCTTTTCCTTATCCAGTTCGGCCATAATCTCCTTGTTCTCCTCAGATACAAGTGAAGCCTCACCGTCTGCGCCTATCTCAACAGCTCCCTCTGCTGAAGCTGCCTCTTCCTCCTCATCATCTGACTCTGTAAGCATAGTCATAAGACCTGCTAAGAATCCAGGCTTCTTATCTGAAGCCTCTCCTTCTGTACCGCCTTCTGTCTGATCAGTAGCCTTATTCTTCTTGGCTGCCTTAGCTTCCTTCTTGGCTGCTTTGGCTGCCGCTTTAGCCGCCTTCTTAGCTGCTTTTGGGTCCTCTGGCTGAGAATCATCCAGTACACTGGAAGCCACATCCACTTCTGCTGTTGCTGCCATCAGAGCCTGCTCATCTACAGCCTCGTTATTCTCATCACTGTCAAGAATCGACTGAATATCTCCCAATGCCTCATCCCCTGCCTGAGCTAATGAAGCAAACAGATCATCATCTCCAAGTACCTCTTCAGGTTCAGCAGCTGTCTGTCTTGCGGCATTGAGCATTGCATCAATCTCTTCTTCAGACATGCTCATGTCAATCTCCTGCTCTACAAGCGGCTCTTCTATTGAACTGTCATTCATAAGCGCGCTTAGCAGGTCGTCTGGTCCCGATATCTCAGGAGCACCCAATTCTTCTACTGCTTCTGGTTCAGCCAATTCGACTACTTCCGCTGATGCTGGAACCTCCTCTGCCTCAGCAAGTGCACTCATATCCTCTGCGTCAGATGCACTTACAAGTTCAGACAGATCAACAGCATCTATATCTGGCAATTCCTCCACTGGCTCTTCTGCCGGAGACGAACTATCACCACCTGTTGCAGCATCTACTGCATTGAACATTGCTGCAATCTCATCAGGTGAAAGAATCTTATTACCTTCATCCATATCAACATTCAGAAGCTGCGCAAGATCTATATCTTCAATTGATGTAGATCCACTGCTCTCCTGAGTATCTGCTACCTGTTCTGCAGGCTCAGCTCCCACTGCTTCGACAAGTTCTGGTTCAGCCTCTCCTGCCTGGGCAAACATCGCTGCTATATCCTCTTCAGACATCTTTGCCAGTGGATCATCTGCCACTGCCGGTGCCTCTTCTGCTGGTGCTTCGACAGCCTCTGGCTCTGCTTCTCCTGCCTGGGCAAACATCGCTGCTATATCCTCTTCAGACATCTTTGCCATTGGATCATCTGCCACTGCCGGTGCCTCTTCTGCTGGTGCATCGACAGCCTCTGGCTCTGCTTCTCCTGCCTGGGCAAACAATGCTGCTATATCCTCTTCAGACATCTTTGCCATTGGATCATC
>JAZUGT010000002.1:0-2834 GCA_045641365.1 Lachnospiraceae bacterium | reverse complement strand
GTATCTTAGGGATAACTATATTAAGATGCTTAAGAATCCTTATTTGACAAAGAAGAATAAGGTATATCTGAATCTGCTCACATGGGCACCTGTATTAACCAGGAGAGTTCATGAGGCAAAGATGGAAATAAAAGGGACACGATGAATGATTCGTTATATATCATAATACCTGCTTACAATGAGACAGATAATATAGCGCGAATAATAGATGAATGGTATCCAGTGATTGAAAGCCACAATGGAGATGGGAAATCGAGACTGGTTATCATAGATGATGGCAGTAAGGATGATACTCTGGAGATTGCGAAGAAAGAAGTAACTAAAAGGGAGTATCTGGAAGTTATAACCAAGGATAATGGTGGACATGGTTCAAGTATCTACTTTGGATATCAGTATGCTATTCAGGAGAAAGCGGACTATGTGTTCCAGACGGATTCTGATGGCCAGACACTCGCTTCTGAGTTCGAAGAATTCTGGAAAGCCAGAGTATATAGGGATGTTATCATAGGCAACAGAATCAGTAGAGAAGATGGACTATCTAGGCGAATTATATCAGGTGTCGTAAGGACACTGGTACGCATGGTATTCGACGTAAGAGTAGATGATGTAAACACACCATACAGGCTTATGAGTACAGATGTGCTGGAAGAGGCTATAAAGTATGTACCAAAGGAGTTCAATCTTACCAATGTGGCACTGACTGCAATATGCGCAAGAATGGCTGAAGATGAACTAAATGGTTTCAGAAAGATTGATATGGAATTCAAGCCTATTACCTTTAGGCCAAGGCAGGCGGGAAAGAATAGTATTAATCTAATAAAAATAGTGAGAATTGGCCTAAAAGCCATGAGTGACTTAAGAGAGATTAACAGGAGTATGCGTTAAGCAGAACTATGGATAAAAACAGTAATACAAAAGTAAAACTGAATATGCCACATGCTATAGTGGCACTTTTGATTACATTGTGTATGTATGTAATTCTGCTTGCGGTATGCAGAATCACTCCATTTGGTAACCATACATGGATTGTATATGACATGAAGCGCCAGTATGCGGATTTTTACGCATATTTCAGGTCAGTATTATCTGGGGAGAATAATATATTCTACTCCTTTAGTACAACTTTGGGATCGGGCGTACTTGGATTTTTCACATACTATCTTACAAGCCCATTCCTGTTTATAGTGGCACTATTCCCAGCTTCTAAGCTTCCGCTTGCTATATCAATTGTTATAGGACTAAAGTTGTCGCTTGCAAGCTGTACCATGGATATATTCCTACAGGAGTATTGTGGAAAGAGCGCATATCTATGTTCAGTTACATATGGTTTGTGTGGCTTTATCATCGCTAATGCCATGAATATTATCTGGCTGGATGCCATCATAATGATTCCAGTAGTTATGATGATGACAGAGAGACTGCTTAAGGAAGGCAAACTGGTAGGATATATTATATCTGTAGCAGTGACAATATATCTCAACTATTATGTGGCATATATGCTGCTAATATTCGTGCTGTTGTGGTTTATGGTGAGACTCTTTGCTGTAAAAGAGAAAGAGCCCTCTCAGGCAATATTCCGATTAGGTA
Source organism: Lachnospiraceae bacterium (assembly GCA_045641365.1). Lineage (GTDB taxonomy): Bacteria > Bacillota > Clostridia > Lachnospirales > Lachnospiraceae > Colinaster. The sequence continues at coordinate 1,247 of JAZUGT010000002.1, read as the reverse complement.
TGGCAACAGTTGCTGGTGCAGCGGTAGATGCCGTATTCCTTATACCAGCTTTTCTGGAGCTAAAGAATAATCCAATGGAAGCTCAAGAGCTCGGAAGTGGATTTGTAGTAAGTAACCTGACAATACGTCAGCTTATATCCAAGCTGTTTTCCATGTCATATGATTCTCTGCAGATATATTGGGGAGCTCCTATGATATTCTGTGGTGTAGTTATAGCCATACTTGTATTGCTATTTATTCTCAATGGCAGAGCACCTTGGAGAGAAAAGGTTGCGATGCTCGTGCTATTAGGAGTGTTTGTAGTTTCTTTTGTATACGAGAGACTCAATCTGATATGGCATGCGGGAATTCAGATAACGAATTATCCATATAGAGAAGCTATCATATGCGTATTTCTCCTACTCGTCTGCGCTTGTAGAGGGTTACAGGAATTTGAGAAGGGTATAACTGCAGGTAGTTTTGCTGTAGCCGGAGTATTAGCAGGTGTGATAGCGACATGGGTACTCCGACATCCAGATGTGTATGTAAGTAGCTGGAAAATAGGACTTAATGTTGCTTTAGTTATTGCTACATTTGCCCTTCTTTCTATGTGGAAGATATGTCAAAAGGGCATTATGCACTTGGCAATGGCAGCTCTGATTATGATAATGCAGTTTGCTGATCTTGGACTTAATGCAGCATACATATATAGAACAGAATCCCTTATTGAAGAGTCGCAGGCCTCATATGAAGAGACAACTGAAGCAATGGCTAATGCTGTTAATCAGGTAAAAGCATTGGACGAAGGTTTCTATAGAGTTGAAAACTGGTCGCCAAGGCAGCAGAATGACAGCATGCAGCATGCATACAATGGTGTGACTCACTATAGTATGGCGGGACTGACATACGCAAGAACTTTCCTACAGAACCTTGGATACAATGACGACGAGCAGTATGCAGATTATGGACACGATAATACTCAGACTGCAGACTCCATATTGGGCATTAAGTATGTGCTTACTGATGCGGCTCACTCAGGCAGAATGCATAAGGATTATAAGTTAGTTGTAGATGGCGATGTACAGGCCTATGAGAATCCGTATGCTCTTTCTGTAGCTACAGGTGTATATAGAGATATGAGTGGTGAAAGTATGGATCCATTCTCCCTTCAGGAGGATATATATTCCAGACTAGCCGGTGAGATGGTTTCCATCTTTGTACCAGCGGAAGTAACAGAATGGATTATACCGGTCGGAAGACCAATCGAG
>JAZUGT010000001.1:0-61387 GCA_045641365.1 Lachnospiraceae bacterium | reverse complement strand
GGATTAACTGCAACCGCAGTATCACCAAGCATTGTCTCAGCTCTTGTAGTAGCAAAAGTGAGGAACTCTGTCTTACTTGGCTCGCCATTCTCGTCTACGAGCGGGTACTGAATATGCCAGAAATGACCTGCCTGCTCCTCGTACTCAACCTCTGCATCTGAAATAGATGTGTTACATACAGGACACCAGTTAATAATTCTGCTGCCCTTATATATCCATCCCTTCTCATGCATCTTACAGAATACTTCTGTTACAGCCTTATTACAGCCCTCATCCATTGTGAATCTCTCACGATCCCAATCACAGGAAGAACCAAGCTTCTTAAGCTGATTGATGATTCTTCCACCGTACTCCTTCTTCCAGTCCCATGCACGCTCTAAGAACTTCTCTCTTCCGAGATCCGCCTTATCGATACCTTCCTTCTTGAGTGTCTCGATAATCTTAACCTCAGTAGCAATTGATGCATGGTCTGTTCCAGGCTGCCACAATGCATTATATCCCTGCATACGCTTATATCTTATAAGAATATCCTGCATCGTATTATCAAGGGCATGTCCCATATGGAGCTGTCCTGTGATGTTTGGTGGTGGAATTACTATAGTAAATGGAGTCTTTGAGTGATCCACTTCTGCGTGGAAATACTTCTTCTCCATCCAGTTCGAATATATACGATCCTCTATACCCTTAGGATCATAGGTCTTAGCTAATTCTTTACTCATGTCTTCTACATCCTTATTCTCTCAATTTTGCATAGCTAACCTAAAGTACACTATTAATAAAACTATAGTAAAATAGCGGTATTTTGTCAATGCCGCCTGCACTCTCATCGTCATCAAGAAAGGGAGCGCTGTCGCGCTCCCTTTAGCTTATCTGTTAAGCAGTCTCTATTCACTATTAGTAATAGGTAATCCTGTATAATAGTCAAATGACTTCTTATACTAAAGTCTATGCCTCTGGCATAATGATTGCTGCGATGATGTAAGCGATAATTCCTGAACCGCCCATGAGGGTGAAAATAACCCAAAGTACACGAATTACTGTTACATCTACATTGAAGTACTCAGCGATTCCACCACATACTCCACAGATCATTCTCTCTACAGCTGACTTAGTAAGTCTCTTATCATTGTTCATATCTTAATCCTCCTTAATATATTCTACCTATTATTAGCAAAGTTAATTGTAACATTACCCATTGCACATGAAATATTATAATCCGAATCTGAGCCATTGTCTATCTGGCTGTCACCGGCAAAATTTGACTGAATGCTGCTTCCCACACTAAGATTTCCCACTCCAGAATCGCACTTATAATTGTGAGAATTCTCAGCACTATCGAGTGTCATTGTAAGGTCTCCCATGCTCAGATCTGCATCGAGATCCCCTGATACATCACCGTTGATAATAACTTCCCCCATTGAAGCATCGATATTGGCATCAACAGCATATACATTATCAAGTACCAGTTCACCTGCTGCCATATCAACATCCATATCCTTTGTATTAATTCCTGAGACCTTAATCTTACCTGCTGCCATATCAACATCAAAGGTATCACAGATGATATTGACTGGGCCTTCTATGCTTCCTGCTGCCATCTCAAGCTTAAAGCACTCATATTTCTTATCCTTAGGAAGACCAATCCTAAGCTTAAGTACATTATTGCCAGGATTCACCTTATCAATTCGACTCCTGATCATAAGATCATTACCTTCTGTGTACACCTGATATCTGACCTTACCAGTTGTAACAGCATCCACAGTAATCTTGTCAGCACTGCCCTCTTCAAAGTCAATCTCAACCGCTGCGCAGTCTACCATCAGGCTGGTAATATCATTCGAATTGAAAGAGAACTTCTCAGCCCCCTTAAATTCATCATGATTCTTATTAAGGTCACTGCCTACTACTTTCTTAGGAATTCCTATGTCCTCAAGGCCAATGCTCCATCCTTCACCGCTTTCACTTACCATCGCATATGCCTGTGCGCCACCGCCCATTACTGCTGCAATTACGGTCAGGGCAATTCCAATGCCAAGCAGGCATCCCATTGTTATTAATGTAACTCTAAATCCTCTGTTCATCTTTAATCCCTCTTACTTCAAATCATCTAAATCTGCTTCCTGTCTGTTTCTTGTAAGCATCTTCTTAAACCATGCAATAAAGCTCTTACATCCATCCACAACGGCCCTGAATGCTGGTGGAATAAGCTTAGTGGCAATCCATACTGCCAAAGTGAATACTCCAATTCCAATTGCTAATGATATTGATGAAACACCGATTATTAACAGCGAACCCGCCGGCATACCAGCTGTAAAGAGGCTTCCAACACCATAGATGATACCGACAATTCCTCCCAGTCCACATGCTATTCCAACTGCAAAGAATGCACACGCAACTGCAACTACAACTCCAACAAAGGCTGCAAAACATCCTACAAGTCCGCCCAGGATTCCAAGTACTACTGGGCCAATAATTGGAAGAGCAAAGACGCAACCAATTATAAGAAGAATAAGTGTACCTGTGCTAAGGTTAATTGAACCACGCTTTGCAACCTCTGTTCTATTCATAACAGCGTTACCATCAACTGATTCACTGCTGTAGCCTGTCTCTGTAAACTCTCCATCTTCAATTACTGTATCTCCACTTGCAAGCTTGATTGTTCTTGCAAGTGCTTCCGGCTCACCAAGTGATTCTATTGTAGCCTGTTCGTTCTCTTCTCCGCCTGCATCAAAATAATCATTATAATATGCAAGTGCGTCATCCCTTTCTTCTGAAGAAATATCATGTAAAAGTTCTTCCAATTCCTTCATATATTCATATCTGTCCATTACTTACTTCGCTCCTCTCATCTGATCTTCCTACAAAAATCCCCGTAACCTTGGATGAATAACTTAACCATTCACTCTTATAAAGTCCAAGTTGTGCGCTTCCCCTCTCGGTTATCTTGTAATATCTTCTATTCCTTCCATTGAACTGCTGATCATATGTCTCAAGACACTCATCTTTCTGCAGTCTCCTAAGTACTGGATATAGAGTAGATTCGGATAACTCAATTACTGTACGAACATCCTGCGTTATCTTATAACCATATGTTCCGTCAGGTTCCTTTGCAACAACTGCTAAGACTATTGCATCCAAGAGTGCGGCTCCTGTGTTAAATACCATAAACCGTCTCCTTTCTGTATCTTCATCTAATATTATATGACGTATAATATTGTTTACACCTAATGTTATACGCCATATAATATTGTATGTCAACACAAAAATTATAAACAAATTATAAAATTCGCAGATATAACAAAAAAGGCCAGGGATATTCCCTGGCCTAGCAAAGTTCAGAACTAGTACTGATTATTCAGCGTCTGTTGCTGTCTCTGTCTCTGTAGCTGCTTCTGTTGTAGCTTCCTCAGTTGTTGCTTCCTCAGTTGTAGCTGCTTCTGTTGTCTCCTCAACTACTGCCTCTGTTGTAGCTGCCTCTGTTGTCTCCTCAACTACTGCCTCTGTAGCAACCTCTGTTGTAGCAACTTCCTCAACTGCTGCCTCAGAACCACAAGCTACAAGCATTGTACCAGCTACCATTGCTGTTGCAAGAACTACTGCAAATCTCTTCATAATAATTACCTCCAATTTTTTCTTTTTCTCCTCAATGAAACAAACGCAGCTGCATCTACGTTTCCTTCAACAATTGGAAGTATAGCCCAGATGTTTTTAAATGTAAATAGTTTTTGAGCATTTTATGAACAATTTGTAACTTTGCCTTGTATTTGTTCATATTTTGTTCATATCTTCATCACAATACACAATTGACCTCTATTTGTACCACATTATATTGTGTAAAACGTCAGCTTTGTACTGGATTCAATACAATTTATTGTATTTATATAGTTAATTTATACAATTATGTTACTTAATTATGTAACCCAAATCACGCTTCTTCTATTGCTTTATTCAGAGTATTAAGTACACGCTTCTTATCGGCACTCCACTTTGGTGCAATCAATGTCCTCTTCGCACCATCGCCCGTAATCCTGTGAATGACCGTTGATTCCGGTAATTTCTTTAGTGCTTCGACTACTATCCTGGCATATTCTTCCAGTTCAAGCTCTCTCACTTTTCCCGCCTTATACTCTGTTGCAAGATCTGTTCCTTCTATAATATGTAATAACTGTAGCTTCACGCCAAAACGATGCTTCCTAAGAATCTCTGTATCTATATGATAAGAAGATTCTATCGAAGTATATTCAGGTATAGCTACTTCTTTGCCATCATTAAGACCACGCGACAAGCCCGCCACGTAATCAGCTGTGCGAAGAATATCATCGACTGACTCCCCAGGGAGTCCTATTATTATGTGCGAAACAATATGAACGCCTGCAGCATACAATCGCTCCACAGCGCGATTATACTCCTCAAGTTCATATCCTCTTCTTATATAAGAAGCACTTCTCTCATGAATTGTCTGAAGCCCGAGTTCAACCCACACAGGCTTTATTCTGTTAATCTTAGATATTACATCAAGCACTTCATCACTTATGCAGTCTGGCCTTGTTGCTATCGATATACCAACAATACCCGGATGGTTAACTGCCTCCATATATCTGTCTCGCAGTACTTCAGTCGTGGCATATGTGTTCGTAAATGCCTGGAAATACGCGATATATGATGGCATGTCAGCTTCAGAACCACGCATTTTACCCGCTACAAGTGCCTTACCTGCATCTATCTGCTCAGTTATCGATAGTTCTCTTCCTGGAGTAAAGTCGCCAGATCCATAACCAGAACAAAAAATGCAGCCTCTCGTCCCAACCGTGCCATCACGATTGGGACATGTAAAGCCTGCATCTATTGCTATCTTATATATCTTTCGACCATATGTCTGAACCAGAAACTTACTTAATGAGTAATATTCCATATGTTATGTTATTCCTATGCCTTATAGAATACTGCGCTGTATGGAGCCATGTGAAGTGGTCCATTTACAGGCACCTTTTCTCCGCTGACCAGATTGGTCAACTCGCCACATCCAATGTCAAAGTGTGCGTCAAAATCACATCCATCGGCATTAATTGCAACAAGAACTCTCTCTCCGTCGCAGACACGCTCCATTACACACTGCTTATTCGTAAGGAAAGCACTTCTGAAGCTTCCAAACATAAGAGCCTTCTCACTTGAACGAACCTTGGAGTACTCTGCAATCAGGTCTGTAAGATCATTCCACTCAGGCGCGTCAAATGCAGGTCTGAGACCTGGATCTCCATCCTTCTTGTCTGCCTTGGTTCCCCACTCACTTCCGTAATATATACAAGGGATGCCCGGCATTCCCATAAGCATCGCAAATATAAGTGGAAGATGATTCTCGTTGTTAAGTGTCGTTGCAATTCTTGATACATCATGGTTATCTACAAATGAAAGCAACCACTTTCCTGTATACAGACACCATGGATCCGGACCAAACTGACGCTGTAAGCTATGATTAATCTCGAACATATTCATGCTGTTAAAGCTTGAATGCATGCCCTTGTAACACTCGTAATTTGTTGCCGAATCAAGCATATCAGGCGATATAAGTTCATTGTAGTTACCGTGAATCATCTCACCTACCAGGAAAAAGTCCGCCTTCTTACTATTACAATGACTTCTGAGTCTTCTCATAAAGTCACGATCAACCATATATGCCACATCAAGTCTGATTCCATCTATATCAAAATAATCAATCCAGAAGCTTACACTCTCTAGCAGATAATTAATAACCTCTTCATTGCGAAGATTAAGCTTAACAAGGTCAAATTTGCCTTCCCAGCCTTCATACCATAATCCATCATTATAGTTAGAGTTACCATCAAAATTAATATAGAACCAATCCTTGTATCTGCTTTCCCATCTGTTCTTAAGCACATCCTGGAATGCAAAGAATCCTCTTCCCACATGGTTGAATACGCCATCGAGAACAACACGTATTCCCGCATCATGCATCTTTCCTGTCAATTCCTTGAAATCTTCATTAGTTCCGATTCTTACATCTATCTTCTGGTAGTCTCTTGTATTATAGCCATGAGTATCAGATTCGAAAATTGGTGAGAAATAGACTGCTCCGACACCAAGCTTATTAAGATGTGGAATCCAATCAGCAAACTTCAAAATACTGCTTGCCAGCTTCCCATCATTCTCAAAAGGTGCTCCACATAATCCCAGCGGATAAACCTGATAAAATACACATTCATTTGCCCACATAATACCTGTCTCCATTCAATAATAAATCTCGTACAAAAGTACTATATAATACTATCACATTTTTCAGAAAATTGCATCAAATTCCTGTCCAAAAGCTGTCAAGGACTTCTCTTAATTCCGCAAGACCGAGCCTTTTAACACCCTTCCACTCTCTCGGAAAAAGTTCCCTATATGAAGAATAGTTAAATCTGTAGTCGAGCAGCGCCACAATGCCTGCATCTTCATGCGTTCTTATTACTCGTCCAGCCGCTTGTTGTACTTTGTTAAATCCAGGATAAATATATGCATACTGCATGCCGTTGTCACCGTTCTCATCGAAGTATTCCTTGATGAGTTCATTTTCCTTGCAGACCAGCGGAATTCCTGTTCCAACTATGATCGCTCCAATAAGACTATCATTCTTAAGATCGATTCCTTCGCTGAATATACCTCCCAGTACACAGAAACCAACGTACGCCGTATCATTATCCCCTGTAAAATGCTCAAGGAACTCTTCTCTTTGCTCTTCGGTCATATGATCATCCTGTATAATACACTTTATATTGTCGGACTGAGTACCATATCTCTGTTCATAGGCATCCCATACTGCGCGCATAAAGCTGTATGAAGGTAGAAACACCATGTAATTACCTACTTTTGCATTGACAATCTCATTAATGTATTCAGCAATTCTTTCATACATCTCATCGCCTCTTTCCGTATACTTGCTTGTAACGTTGTCAGCAATGAACAGCATCCTTCTGGACGGATCAAAGGTTGAGTCCGCATATACCTCGTAATCATCCGCAGTGCCGCCAAGAAGTCCCTTGTAATACTGAATCGGAAGAAGCGTTGCAGAAAAAAGAATGCTACTTATTCCTCGCTTCATACACTCCGCGAGATTGCTTGATGGATCAACACAGTATAATCTTAATGCAAAATCTCCATTATCAAGATAAAAGCTGTACATAATATACTTCTCATTCACGAGCTCATATATATACAGAAAATGCGATACTTCAAAATAGAAATCTAAAACCTCATCTCTTACAGGCGATGAATCGTGATTCTCCAAATAGCTTTCCATAGCACTGTACAGGCGTTCCAATGCTCTGACAAAGGGCTCTATGGAATAGAGTCTGTTAAGCCCTTCACATTCCCTCTTAAGCAGCAACAGTTCGTGATTGCACTTCTCAAGGCGCTTTGCAAGTGTTCCATCATAGACTTTCACACTTTTCTTAAGTTCCATAAAGTCTTCCTTAACTAGCGTTGCACTGTACATTGAACGTCCGCGGTCAACCAGATTGTGGGCCTCATCAATAAGGAAGATATTCTTACCGGTCTTGCCTTCTGCAAAGAACCTCTTGAGATATACATGTGGATCAAAAAGGTAATTGTAATCACATATAATCGCATCTGCAAAAAGGCTTATATCCAGGCAGAATTCAAAAGGACACACCTGATATTTAATTGCATACGCCTCTATGGTCTCACGATTATAATTCTCGCATTCCGTCAGAATTGCATATAGTGCCTCATTAATTCTATCGAAATGTCCTCTGGCAAACTCACAGTATTCCGGATTGCAGTCTGTCTCCTCTTTAAAGCACGCCTTATCCTTGGCTGTAATTATTACGCTTTTAATCTTCAGTGCCTTCTGTCTCAGAATCTCAAACGTATTATCAGCAACTGTTCTGGTTATCGTCTTGGCAGTTAGATAGAATACCCTTTCAGCCTTGCCCTCACCCATCGCCTTAACTGTAGGAAATACTGTCGAAATGGTCTTACCAACACCTGTCGGTGCTTCAATAAAGAGCTTCTTTCCATGCACAATTGTATGATAGACGTGCGTTACAAGTTCCTTCTGTCCCTTTCTGTATTCGAAAGGAAACTCCAGTTCTCTAATAGAAACATTCCTGATCTGCTTCCACTCCATCTCCATTCTGGCCCACTTCTCGTACTCTTCCATAAGCGCAGTGAACCAGCCTTCAAGTTCTTCGTATGTAAAAAGATTATTGAATCTGACTATTTCTTCGGTATCCAGGTTGCAATATGTCAGCTGAACATCAATGCTTTCCAGTTCGTATTCATTGGCATACATGAATGCATAGCACTTTGCCTGTGCCAGATGTACACCCACTGGCTCTGTAATCCTATCTATTCTCTTATAAGTTCCCTTAATCTCATCGATAGTTACCGGTTCGCCTTCAATTATTCCATCAGCTCTGCCATCAAGAATAATTGCAATGTCCTCATTTTTGCTGATAAATGTATACTCTAAAGGAACCTCGCTATGATATGCGCTACCCTGAGCCTTCTGAATCTTGCGATGAATTCTGCCACCAGCTAACATTGCTGCTTCTGATGCATGCGTTCTTCTGTTGTCAATATCGCCCTCACGAAGGATAAATTCGACGAGTGCCCGTACTGAAATACTGATTTCGTTCATATATCTCACCGCTGCAAAGTACTATCTATGTCTAAATGGCTATTCCCAATTATGTGCCATACACCGCCTGTCAAAATAGACCACCTATATTATAAGTAGTGGGCATTTCAATGTCTATATTGACCGTAGCACATCTAAAGTGCTAATATATCAAAGTATTAAAAAAACTATAAATTTTAAAGGAGGCCACCATGGGCACAATTAACATTCCAGACGGTTACAGTTCAGCCCTCAACCTGCACGATACACAGGTCGGTATTAAGACTGTTAAAGATTTCTTTCAGAATCTTCTTGCTGAGAGAATGAACCTTTTACGTGTATCTGCTCCACTTTTCGTTACACCAGATTCAGGTCTTAACGATAATCTTAACGGTGTTGAGCGTCCAGTAACTTTTGGCATTAAGGAACAGAACGATGCTCAGGCTGAGATTGTTCATTCTCTTGCAAAGTGGAAGAGATTCGCTCTTAAGAAGTATGGCTTTAATGCAGGCGAAGGCCTTTATACAGATATGAGCGCCATAAGAAGAGACGAAGATACGGACAATATCCACTCTATATATGTAGATCAGTGGGATTGGGAGAAGATCATCACTAAGGAAGAGCGTACAATTGATACACTTAAGGAGACTGTACGTAATATATATGAAGTTCTCCGTAAGACAGAGAAGTATATGTCAATTAAGTACGACTATATTGAGGAGATTCTTCCTCATGATATCTTCTTTATAACAACACAGGAACTTGAAGATATGTATCCTGACAAGAGTCACAAGGAACGCGAGAACCTCATTGCAAGAGAGAAGGGTGCTGTATGCCTCATGCAGATTGGTGATCTTCTTGCATCAGGCGAGAAGCACGACGGACGTGCGCCAGACTATGATGACTGGGCACTTAACGCCGATATCATCGTATATTATCCAGTTCTTGATATTGCTCTTGAGCTCTCAAGTATGGGTATCAGAGTTGACGAGGATTCCCTTGCTGAGCAGTTGAAGAAGGCAGGTTGCGAAGAAAGAGCTAATCTTCCTTTCCAGAAGGCAATTCTTGACAAGGAGCTTCCATATACAATCGGCGGCGGTATTGGTCAGTCACGTATATGTATGTTCTTCTTAAGAAAGGCACATATCGGCGAAGTGCAGTCTTCACTTTGGCCAGAGGATGTAATGAATGCCTGTGAGAAGAAGGGTGTTCAGCTTCTGTAATTACAGAAATCTGTCAGAATCTAATCTGACAATGTGATTTGAGTTGCAAATTTGAGCTTTATAAATTAGGCGTATGCTTAATGCATACGCCTGTTATTTTATTCATATACAATATATAGTGTGAAATGCTTAAAAGATATACAAAAATCCCTTCGAATGATATATTATGAAATAGACAAATCAGATTATTGCATTTTTTCCTGCATTTTGCTGGTGAGAAACGGAGAATGACTTGCAAAGCTCAAAAATGACTACAAATGAATCAAAAATAGAGAGAGTAATACTCGTCGGAGTCCTTACAGGCACTGAGGATATTGATAAATCACTGGACGAACTCGAAGAACTCGTATCTACAGCTGGTGCAGTAACTGTTGGACGTCTTGTACAGTCCAGGGACAGAATCCACCCAGGAACATACCTTGGCAAGGGCAAAATCGAAGAACTTCGTAGCTTTATAGATATCTGGGATGCTACAGGTATCGTAACAGATGACGAACTATCACCAGCTCAGATGAAGAATCTCGAAGATATTCTTAATATCAAGGTAATGGACAGAACAATGATTATACTTGATATATTCGCTGGTAGAGCAACATCAAGTGAGGGAAAGATACAGGTTGAACTGGCACAGCTACGATACTCTCTGACAAGACTCGCCGGACACGGCGCCATGATGTCGCGTCTTGGTGGTGGTATAGGAACTCGTGGTCCCGGTGAGACCAAGCTGGAGACAGATAAGCGTGTTATACGCAACAGGATATCGTTCCTTAAGTCAGAACTTAACAATATTATAAATCATCGCGAAGTTACACGTGGAAGAAGATCTCGTAATAATGTTCCTGTAGCCGCAATTGTTGGATATACCAACGCCGGGAAGTCTACTCTTCTTAATAGACTCACGGATGCGAGAGTTTTATCAGAAGATAAGCTCTTTGCAACACTCGATCCGACAACACGCGCTCTTGAGCTTGATTCGGGAACCAGCATTCTATTGACTGATACAGTCGGTTTTATTAATAAGCTTCCTCATCACCTCATCGAGGCCTTCAAAAGCACACTTGAAGAGGCCAAGTATGCTGATATTATCATTCATGTTATTGACAGCTCCAACCCATACAGAGATGTACAGATGGAAGTCGTATATAATACGCTTAATGATCTTGGAATTAGTGGAAAGCCGGTTATAACACTCTTCAACAAGTGCGACCTTGACGACGTCGATCCAATCCATCGTGATAAATATGCGTCGCAAATCATTGATATCTCTGCTGTTACCGGCAAAGGACTTGATACACTCAAATCAGTGCTCATTGATACGCTTCGTCAGAATAAGACCATGATAGATGTCACGATTCAGTATTCTGACGCAGGAATCATTCAGAAAATCCGCGAAAAAGGCGAATTAATCAGTGAAGAATATACTGAAAATGGAATACATATTCAGGCATACGTACCTGAACAGTTATCCTATCTTGCTAACGAATCTTAAATACATACTAGCAGCTGGCTGAGGCTTCTACAACAGCCTTGGCAAGCTGGTCAGCACATGATGTGGATCTCATTCCACATGTATTGCCTGCAAGCTTCTCATTAATCTGAGATACTGTCATACCATCTACCAGCTTGGAAATTGCCTTAAGATTGCCATTACATCCACCTGTAAACTCAACATTACTAACAACATCATTCTCAATATCAAAATCAATCTTAAGAGAACATGTTCCACTTGTCTTATAAGAATATCTCATCGTTTCTTCTCCTTCTTATCTATTAAATCTTTTTCACTTGAACCTATTATGCAGCATATTGCGACTACCATAATTACACCTGTCACAAATAGTCCAGCCTTGCCAGACACAATCTGCTTAAGTACGTTAACACTTACAAATATATATATAAATGTATTTGCAGCAGAATGCAATATATATGGGTAAATAAAGCTTCCATATCGCTCATATACCCAGCATATAATTAATCCCATTATAAAGCCATACACTCCCTGCACAATATTACCATGATACAGTCCAAAAAGCACCGGACAGAGTATTAAACCTGCATACAGTCCAAACTCACGCCGTATTCTGTTATATATAAGCAGTCTGAATAATATCTCTTCGAAAAGTGGTGTTAGCAGTCCATAGTATATTACTCCAACTGCCAGTGGCAGTGAAAACTGACTCTCACTTACCTCTATAGCAGTCTTACTGACAGAGGTAAAACCGGTAATACTAAACAGAACATTGAAAAACAGTGCAGCAGACGCTCCCAATAGAATAACAAGCGATATCCATCGCACCGGTTCATCCCTTCGACATATTACAGGCCTGTCATACCTTATTGTTCCGATATGTACTGCTACTGTAATAAGCATTGAGATTATTGTTGTGACTATAGATATTACTTTTGAATAATCTGCCATAAATCCCGCCGCAAGTGCACTTTCATCGGCTATAACTTTTGTCAGAAATACTACAATATAGAGTACTGCAAAGTTTATTACCTGGTATGTAATAAGCGGAGCCAGAATCAGTATTATCTTTGTAATAAGTCCATCTGCCCGTGCTTCATCTCTTTCAATTCTGGTTCCAAGTGCTTTGAACATATCACTCATAGCTCAATTGTCTCCTCAAGCGCAAAGGAATAAATTAATCGTTCTTTAACTTTTATCTCCCTTATGCGTGTAATGGCCTCGTCGTAATAATCAATCTGAGTCATATATCTGTCTATCAGTTCCTGTGCCTGCTTCACATGATCGGTCTTATAATCCATAAGGACGATGCCGTCGTCTTCCTCGAAGAATACGTCTATTATTCCCTGTATCATAACAGTTCTGTCATCAGGCAATTCGTCCCTAAGCCTTTTGGCTGGAATCCCCAATACAAAAGGCTGTTCAAGATAAAGCCTGTTATTCTTTGCAGCATTAACCATACGCTTTCCAAGATCGGATTCAAGAAAATGCTTCACTTTTTTAATTGATACGAGAGCCAGCTCGTCCTCCATGATCTCACCGCTATCTACGCAGTTCTTCATCATGTTCAGAATGTATTCTTCCGTCAGATTACTATACTCAACATTAGCATAATCAATCAGTTCCATAACCCTATGATATGCAGTTCCTCTGGCCGCACCCGAAGCTTCTGTAGCCTCTTCTCTTGCAAAGTCCGGTATATACTCATCCGGTTCATGTACCTTGAAAAAGCTGTCAGGAACTTCTTCCATACTACCATTAAGAATTGCATCGTGTATAGCCGCCATCTTAAGTTCGGAAACACTTGTCTTATGATAGAGTCCGCTGAGATACTCAAATGGATATTTCCTTGTAATTCTTGCAATCATCTTCTCAGCTTCTTCATTGATTATATCACTGCTCAAATAGCTTAGATACTGCTTCTTTAATTCCTCTGAACTAATCGTATCCTCTATCTCATCTTTTATAACATTTGAATAATCTTCAACTGTTAATTGTAATTGACCATTCCAGTCATTATCTCCCCTGCTCTTTAAAATCATATCAAGATAATTCTTACAGCCAGATCTCTCAAAAAGCGACAGCGAACTTCTCGAACTGTTACCACCAAGCGAAATTACCTGTGATTTCTCAAGTTCCTTCTCTATGTCATTGACACATGCAATCATTATCATTTTTTCCTTGGCACGTGTCATCGCAACATAAAGCACACGAATCTCTTCTGCAAGTCCATCATGCTTTATCTGCTTGGCAATATAGGACTTCCTGATATCCTTTATCTTAATTCTACGCTTTGAATCAATGTAATCAAGTCCCATGCCCAGTCTATCATGGAATATAATCTCTCCCTTTGAGTCTGATGTGTTGAATTCCTTATCAATTCCTGCAAGTATACATATTGGAAACTCAAGTCCCTTACTCTTATGCATCGTCATGATTCTGACGACATCCGCATTCTCATCGAGAGTAACAGCATCCCCATCATCAGAGCCATACCTATGAATATTCTCGATATACCTGTTAAAATGAAACAGCCCTCTGAAACCATCTTCTTCAAAGCTTTCTGCCTTGGTCAGCAGCATTCGCACGTTGGCTGCCTTCTGTTCACCGAGTGGCATTGAGATGATATTATCCATATAATTATGATCCTTAAGAATCTCTCTAATGAGCTTATGAATAGGCGTATATGGAACCTTGTCTCTATATTGGCAGTATCTGTCAATAAAATGCTGGCACTTCGTCAACAGCAGTGTATACCTCTCCTTATCAATGCTTTCATTGCGCTCCGACTCGATATTCGACGCCTCAGAACAGAATCTGACTGCTTCATAAATAGAACTTTCTGGCCTGACAATCTTAAGCAGTGCAATATCATCTTCGGTAAACTCACCAAACAACCCTGTCAACGTACCATACATCGGAATATCCACGTATGGATTATCTAGTATCGCGAGGTAATTAAGTATACTTACAATCTCAACAGCGTCAAAATAACCATTTTTAGAAGTAATATATGCTGGAACGCCCTCCTGCTCCATGATCCTTCTAAGAATCTCATCATATCCGGCTCCGCTTCGCAGAAGAATTACCATGTCGCGATATGTACATGGTCTCATGTCTGTACGTGTATCATTCATCACAAGATAATTACCCACAAGAGACTTAATCTTGTGTGCAATTAACAGCGCTTCCTGCTCTCTCTTATTGTATTCACTATCTGAACTTGCTTCCATAAGGACAAGCTCAGCCGCCACATTCTCCTGTGTATCAACAAAATCACCAGCACAGTATAGTCTGCTGTCCGCGTCGTATACAATTCCACCCAGGTCCGAATCCATCATCTTCTCAAAAATCGCATTAACACATTCAATAACAGATGTTCTGCTTCTATAATTCTTTGACAGATTGATTCTCCTTAAGCTGCTTCCCTCTTCTTTGGAGTACTCGTCATACTTGCTCTTGAAAAGTTCCGGCTTGGCATTACGGAATCGGTATATACTCTGCTTCATATCTCCAACTATGAATCGATTGTAGATACCTTCAGATTCTGTCGAAATAGCCGAAAGCAGTAGTTCCTGCGTATCATTGGAATCCTGATACTCATCTATCATTATTTCTTTGTATATCTTCCTGTAATCAAGTGCTGTCTGCGTAGGCACATACTCACCTGCTTCATTTTTCCTAAGTAGTATCTGAAGTGCCATGTGCTCCATATCAGCAAATGTGACTATACCCTTCTTTCGCTTGGCATCACCAAGCCTGTTATAATATCTCTCCACAATTGTGAGCAGCGTATCAACAACCTGACCCGTACCACTCATTAGAGACAGAATATCTTCAGCGGACATTGCAAGCCTCGCCTGAATCTCGTCCTTAATGATCTTCTTATATGAGTCTCTGATTCCCTTAGCAGTCTCCTTATCCACAGGATCACAACCTTTTGCCGTAGCAATGCGTACCCATTCAAGATTGTTAACCCTCTCTCGCAATGCATCATAATCATTGCATTCGCATAATCCATCAATGACAAGCTTATCTGCTTCGTATGTCTTAATATACTCTTCCGGCCCATATTGAAGAATAAAATCATGAAAGCCTTCGAGCATATTATTCACTTCAGCCAGTTCCGTCCTGATAGTATCAAACATGGTTAAGAACCACTCAGCCTGCTTTAGATCAGCAACAGATGAGACCTTATAATCACTGCGTCTTTCTTCGATACAGTCAAGCACAAAAGGCGCCTTAAGAACCTCGTCATAGACAAGTTTAATACTGTTTCTTATCTTAGAGATGCTGTCCTTACTCTCAAATCTCTCCAAAAATGCCTCTAACCCCTCTATATCGTCTGCTTCGAATAATTCTTCGACAACATCATCAAGTACCTCTTCCTCCAGGAACTTAATCTCGGAGTTAGATGCCGGTCTGAAGCCGGGTTCAAGACCAATTTCAGTAAAATTATTGCGCAAAATGTTAAGACAGAAGCTGTCAATTGTCGTAATCTGAGCATTGTAAATCAAAGCAACCTGCTTAAGCAGATGCTCATTATGAGGATCTGCTTCCAAAGCCTGATTAATTGCCCTTCCAATCCTCTCTCTCATCTCACCAGCTGCTGCGTTGGTATACGTCAATACCAGCATCTCATCAATATTAACTGGATCAACCGGGTCAAGTATTCGCCTGATAATTCTCTCTACCAAAACTGTAGTCTTACCTGATCCAGCAGCCGCAGATACAAGTATATTACAATCCCTGAGATCTATAACCTGCTGCTGTTCTTCGTTAAAACCTGCCATCTATTCACTATCTGCTGACAATTCATTCTTCATCGCATTAAGAATATCAGCTTCCTCCATCTTCATTATTGTTTCCTTCTGATAACCTGGCATGTGCTTATCGAATCCACACACGTGCTTATAATCACAATATGCACAAGAATCCATAACAACCTGCGACGGTGAATTCTTAAGTTCGATAGGATTAAGTGCAATCTTACCAGCGATTATGTCCTTTGCAATGGACTTTATCTTATATCCTGCATAATCCGAAAGAAGCTGCATATTCTCCGGGTCAGTCACCTCCGAGGACTTACTGTAACTGCCATCCTTAAGATAATCTACTGGAATAATATCCGACTTCTGATTGCCGCTTTTATCAAGTCCTGATATAATTTCGCTGTCCGCGCTGATTATACCTTTGGTTCTCAATGCCTTCCTGATATGCGCCTCTATCTCCTCATCGCTTATTGCTTTTTCACCTTCAATAATAGGATCATCAATATGATAATACAGAAGGGCTGCAGGAACAGCTTCCTTCCCTGGATAGCGCTTTCTTGCTGCATCAAGCGCAGCCTCGAGGTATACAACCATCTGAAGCTGTACCCCTTTATAGAAGCTCATAAGACTAAAATCCTTTGAGCTTGACTTATAATCAACAACCTTAACATATACCTTGTCGTCACGAACATCCGCATCCAGTCTGTCAATCTTACCTCTTAACCTGAGCTTTTCTGGTTCATCAAGCGCAACGTTAATAACATCCAGATTCTTCTCAGCCACGAAGTCCATCTCGTAATCAATTGGAACATATGCACTATTACGAAGCTGATACGACAGTGTCTTAACTGTTCGAAGCATGACATATTTCATCCTGTCTGCTATATATCTGTTCTTGTTATTCTCAAAAAGTAATGCATCCGTGTATCTCGCTGCCTCTTCCTCAACAGCTTCGTCCACAAGCTGCCTTGCAAGTTCATCAGAGAAGTTAAACCAGTCAGCGCCATTCTTTTCAAGCTTGTCTATAAAGATATCAAGAACTCCGTGATAAATATTACCTAAGTCAGTCTTTTCAAGGCCATATTCTCTTCTTTCTTCAAGAGAAAGACCATACTTTAAAAAGTAAGCATATGCACATGTGGCAAACTTCTCCATTCGGCTTATACTTCCATACATCGTAACGCCATATAATAGTCCGGCTATACGCTCATCCAGATACTTTCCTCTATATCTGAAAAATGCATTATTTAACATTTTTTCAAGAAATTCCATGTTATGACTTGCCGTAAAGAAATCTGTCATCAGCTTAAGTTCATTACCCATTTCACCATGATTGGCACCTTCCGCGTATCGCCTAAGGAGTTCAGCAAGCTTAAGTCTTGCATCCGACATCGATTCAATTCTATTGATATCGCTTGATATTTTATTGTTTTCCCCAATGCCTGGGAACATTTTGCCAATCTGCTCGACCATGTAAGACGGCCTCATTGCCTTTGACTCTGAATCCATAGATATATATGACAGAAACAGTCCCTCTGAAGGCTTGGTAAGATTAAGATACAGATAGAAGCGATCTATATACATCTGCTGACGTGGCGATGGTGCAAGTTCTCTACCTGATTCAACGAGAAATTCCCTTTCTGCATCCGAAATAATACCGCCCTTTCCACCTGATTTTGGAACCCAGCCATCGTTAAGTCCCAGGAAAAACAGGTATTTAACCGGCTTAAGCCTTGTTCTCTCCATATCGCCTACGATTATCCTGTCGACACTTAATGGAATAGTTCCTATCTTAAGTTCATCAAAACCAGCATCTATAATACGGGCAAACTCCTCTAACGACATAACCTCATCGCCTATAAGGCTGTATATCTGCTCAAACATATTCATAGTCTTCTTATATATCTGAGCATATTCCTTCTCTCTGCTAAAGTCATTCATATCAGCAAAAAGTTGCCTGTATTCCTCAAGCTTACCAGCTGCGTCTATATCTGTAAGCAGACCATAAATTGCTTTGACAAAAACAGATGCCTTATCTTGACTATTAGAGTCAATGTGCAGTGACACAAGTGTCTCAATATCCCCCATCATTGTAGCCCTGATATTATTAATCTCATTAATCATCTCAAGGACTGGAGAGACTTCATCTGACGATCCCCTATTCTTTTCGAAATATCTTTCCGCTCTCTTCATAGCCTCGGTCTTACGTGTAAACATAGTTCTATATGCTTTCTGACCACGTATACCAGTCTCGATCACATAGTTCTCCAACTTGTCGATCTCGTCTCTATTAAGACTACTAAATCCGGTTCGAAGATATCTAAAAACAGAATCATATGTAAAATTGGATACATACATATCAAGTACAGCCCTTACAAACTCAACAAATGGATTCATTGTGATTCCTGACGTCTCATCTATATATACAGGGATATTATGAATATCAAACTGTTCCTCTATCTCACTTCTATATGCTGACAGATTACCTGATATTACTGCAATATCCATATAACTTACATTCTTCTCGCATGTAAGATAACGTATGTTACTTATAAGTCCCCGAACTTCCTCGCTAATATTTCTGTAATTCTCAAGTCTAATACTTCTATATTCTTCATTGCTTTCTGCCTCGCGATGACTATATGAAAGCCCATCATATCTGTAGAGGTGTCTTTCCAGAAAATGTAATTCCGCGTTATCTGCAAACCGGGCTCCAGGCTCAATTATATAATCATCCAGTATTTCACATCCGCAGTCGTCTGCAATTCTTCTTAGACTGCTATATGTCTTTGCAGAAAAAGCAAACAGCGACTGTTCATTGACTCCATTGGTCATCTCGAATGGTTCATCCATTGTAATTGTTACAATCACTTCAGATGCAACACTCATTAATGCACCAATAACTTTATTCTGAATTGGAGTAAAACCAGTAAAGCCATCAAATACAACGACACAATCCCTGGTAATTCTGGACTTGTATATTTCACTCGCAAGGATATCCATTGTCTCTTCTGTCGTTATATAATTCTCGCTAAGGTATTCTTTGAATCTTCCATATATGACTGAAAGACACCTTAGCTTATTCTCCAATGCCTTTCTGTTACCCTCTTTTGCATAGTCGGCTATCTCATTTACATCATTAATTCCCAGCCCATACTGCATAAATTCGGAGATTGCAGACTTAACTTCATGAATATATCCAGCCTTGTCAAGCTTATCGGCAAGGTATGGTATCTGCTCTCTTACATCTGATGCACACTTACGCAGAATCAGATTTTTACCGGTATCATCGAGTACAGGCCGCCTGCCTCCACCTGTCTCACCGAATATTCTATGCGCAAGTCTCGAGAAACTTAGTACATCAATATTCATGATTCCCGCGCTAACCATATATCCCCCCTGCTTACTCAGACTTACAAGATCTGCCTGTGTCTGCATCGTGAACTGATCCGGCACAATTACAAGATAAGACTGCTTCGGATTCTCCGCCGCAGTCTTAATTACTCTATCATAAATATATGAACTCTTCCCTGATCCACTTGGACCTAATACTAGCTGAAGTGACATCTTTTCCCCTCTTTACTACCTCTTTGACTTATATACCGGATCCGCTGGATACCCACCTTTTAGCTTCTGCATACAATTCTGAAGTGCATCCTTACTATTCTTCCAGTCTGCATCCTTATTCTGATAATCAAACTTCTCAATAAGCCACGAAACATCTTCATACAGTCTGTCAAGCTGACCCTTCATTAGTGGAATAAAGGTATCAGCAAATTCCTGCTGCTTACTCTCAGACAGATGGTCGCCTGCATAGCCCATAATATCGGAGAAATGAACAAGACAGAATCCTTTACTTTTCCTAAGCTTATCCGCAAACTCGCTATCCTTATGATACATATCGAAAAAAGTCTTCATGTACCGGTCATAATGATCTCTAAAGCCATCACAGATGAAACAAGTCTCCTGCCTCTTTCGTATCCAGCTAGTAATCGAGTTGCTTCCACCTGCTTCACTCTTCTTAAGTATAGCCTTGACACCATTAATGCCGGGCTTATACTGCGAAAATGCCTTATCAGCCTCGCTCCTTATGGCGTTGAGATGTGTCTTCATAATCCATGCATTGCCAAGCGTATTGCCATAATCAAACATCTTCTTATAGTGTGCTCTGCAGAACCCAGCCTTATCCGTCTTCTCACGAACGTCACTCTCCATGTAAGAAGAACCGCTTCCAAGAACAAAATCCATCAGATCCTGCTCGATACTTCTCTCAATATAGCAAAACGGGCACTCATCGGCTGCACTTACAGCATCATTGATTGGTATTGTATATAACTTCTCGCTCATCACATTCTCCAATTGATCAACAACATTTTATCTACTACATTATAACACAGATGCCCCTGCAATCATACGACTGCAAGGGCAAATGATATGGGTATTATATTGAATTACAGAATCTTGTGAATGCAGCCATTCCGCTCTCGTTTCGCTTAAATACGCCCGCATCCTCAAGCACTCTGAGAAATACTTCACCAACCTCATCTTCTATTATCAAATCGATATTCTCTTCATCAATATGGTCATATCGGTGAACAAAGCCCTCTACCCATTCAGCATGAGCCTGTGTCAAACTGTTATCACCAAGATTATCTCCCGCGAGTATTGCCTTCTTAACTGCCGCAAGTTCACCAACAAGTCGTGAAGGAAGTATCGCAAGACCCATGGCTTCAATGATTCCTATATTCTCCTTCTTAATATGATGAAGATCTGCATGTGGATGATATACTCCAAGCGGATGTTCCGTTGTTGTTATATTATTCCTAAGTATCAGATCGATAATATACTCATCACCATTCTTTCTGACTATTGGATTAAGTGTATTATGCACAGCACCATCAGTTTCGGCAAAAATGAATGCCTCTTCATCTGTATAACCTCTCCACGAATTGAGTACTCTCACGGACGCCTCGACCAGTCTCTCAACGCTCTTACCCTTAAGTCTTATTACCGACATTGGCCATTTAACAATTCCAGCACTGATATCATCAAATCCAGAAATGGTAAATTCCTTCTCTACTGGGGCCTTGGCCATCGCAAAGTCGTATCTGCCTCCCTGGTAATGGTCATGAGTAAGTATTGAACCTCCTACTATAGGAAGATCTGCATTGGATCCAAGCATATAATGAGGGAACTGCTCTATAAAATCAAACATTTTCCTGAAACAGTTCTCATTAATTACCATCGGAACGTGCTCACCATTGAAAAGAATGCAGTGCTCATTATAGTAACCATATGGACTATACTGAAATCCCCAGTTCTCTCCATTAATCATAACAGGTATTATTCTATGGGTCTGTCTTGCTGGATGATTCATTCTTCCAGCATATCCCATATTCTGCATGCAAAGCTGACACTTTGGATATGAAGACGATCCAGCAGATAATGCTGCCGCAATTGCCTTAGGGTCCTTCTCTGGCTTGGCAAGATTAATTGTTACATCCAATTCTCCGAATTCAGTCTTATGTTTCCATCTAATGTCTTTAACAGCACGATATCTTCTAATATAATCCGTGTCCTTACAGAATTCATAGAACCAGTCAGTTGCAGCTTCCGGCGAATCGCCATATAACCTACCAAACTCCTCTATGACAGTTCCAGGTCTGGGCGTAATTGCATTCATCAGACGCGTATCAAACAGATCTCTTTCAGTAACAGAGTCCTCAATTATACCCTTATCAATGGCATAATCAAGCAGAATCCGCAGTATCTCTTCGAGCGGTTCATCAGCTGTAGTTACCTCTTCATAGCTATCTTCTTTATAGATATCCAGTAACATATTGACTGAATAATACTCTTCGGATGCCGGAATCAGGCCTTTATTAATTCCATATTTAACTAATTCGCCTATTCCTCTATACAAATCAACTTTTTCCATCGTTAGAAACCTTTCCTATTGTTGCGCAATCGGTTGCTCATATTTAGAATAATACCAATTGAATACCTAAAAGTCAAGCCCTCTTAATTTCTTTTATATTATCACTTGATAAACCATTGTCTATCACCGCTTAATTTCTATATATAACATATTTTACAATTACTACTTGCGGTTATTACACTTTCAGACACTAGATGTAGCGGTTGAGAAAGACGTCTTTTTTTGGTATCATTGACTAAGTTAGTTAATAATCTATATTATAACTGATGATTACGACGTAAAGGGGCACCAGATGAACGAGAAGTTTTTTGATCTTGCAAGTGCAAAGCAGGATAAGATGATAAATGCAGCGCTAATGATGTTTGCCAAAAACGGCTATAAGCATGCGAGTACAGATGATATCGTTAAAGCTGCCGGAATAAGCAAGGGACTGCTATTCCACTATTTCGAAAGCAAGGAAGGCCTGTACACATTTCTTTTAGACTATAGCGTTAGATATCTTATTAATGAATTTAGTCGTGTAATTGGTGACGAGAAGGACTATTTTGCATATCACGAGAAGTTTGAGTCAGCTAAGCTTAATGTATTGCGTAACTACCCATATATGCATCAGTTTGTCGAGCACGCAATTACAGAGTCTAATGTATCCATTCGTGAAAAGTCAGATGAAACTATTAATCTGTATAGTGACACGATGAACAAGTTCAGGAATTCAGTTACCCTGCCTTCTCTTAGAAGCGGCATTGATATGGCTCATCTTGAGACAATGATTCAGTATACCGTTTCCGGACTTACCGAGAAGCATATGTCCACGTCAGATCCTGATCCGGACAAGTTATACGCACAGATAGCTGACTATTTAGGAGTTATTAAAGCACTGGTTATCGCATAGTAAAAGGGGCAGAACACAGATGTTCTGCCCCTTATCTATTGAATATATCTTATCTCAGTTAAATCAAATCTACCGACTATAAATTATATTCCATCCTACATTCATCCCTGTGGCTTACTCTTCGTCAAAATTGTAATCCTTACCTGGAAGAATAGCATTCAGGATAATACCTACAAGTGAACCAATAGCAAGTCCTGAAAGGCTTATTGTAATGCTTCCTACTGTAAAAGCGATTGCTCCTGCTGCAGAGTAATTAATACCAATTGAAAGAACAAGGATGAGCGCTCCAATAATTGAATTACGGCTCTTTCCAAAGTCTACCTTGTTCTCAACTACATTACGAACACCGACTGCAGAAATCATACCATATAATACAAGTGATACACCACCCATTGTTGCAGCTGGCATACATGTAATAACAGCAGCAAGCTTTGGACAGAATGAGAATACAATTGCAAATATTGCAGCTATTCTGATTACAAGTGGATCAAATACTCTTGTAAGAGTAAGAACACCTGTATTCTCGCCATAAGTTGTATTAGCTGGTGCACCGAAAAGTGAAGCAATCATTGTAGCAAGACCGTCTCCGACAAGTGTACGGTGAAGTCCTGGATCCTTAATATAATTCTTACCAACTGTTGAAGATATTGCTGATACATCACCAATATGCTCTACCATTGTCGCAAGAGCTATAGGAGTGATTGTAATCGCTGCAGTAATAAGCAGAGATGTATCTGCCTTACCAATTAATGAAAATACAGTCTGATTCCATGATACTGGAATACCTATCCATGCAGCTTCCTTAACAAGTGTAAAGTCAACCTGTCCAGCAACTGCTGCGCAGATATATGAAACAATAACGCCAAGTACGATAGGAATAATCTTAATCATTCCCTTGCCCCATATATTACATACAACTACAACAAGAATAGCAATAATAGCTACCCACCAGCTGGTTGAACAGTTAGCTATAGCTGATGATGAAAGATTAAGTCCAATTGCAATAATAATTGGTCCTGTAACAATTGGTGGAAAATACTTCATTACCTTGCTTGAACCGAATGCCTTAATTAAGGCTGCAAGAATCAAGTAAAGAAGTGCTGAACATGCTACACCAAAGCAAGCATATGGAAGAAGTTCCTTCTCACCATTAGGTGCTATTGCTGCATATCCTGCAAGAAATGCAAAAGATGAACCTAAAAATGCAGGAACCTTACCCTTAGTTAACAGATGGAACAGTAATGTTCCTAAGCCTGCAAATAAGAGCGTTGTAGCAACATCAAGTCCTGTGATTGCAGGAACTACTACTGTAGCACCAAACATCGCAAACATGTGCTGAAGACCAAGTACAAGCACACGTCCTGTTCCTAATGTCTTGGCATCATAAACTGCTGCCTTTTCTTCAGAATTACTCATTAGAATACCCCTTTCATTTGAAGTCATTAATTATTCACTTCATAATATAGTATATTTATTTATATTGGACGTCAAGCCATACATACAACATTTATTAATTTTTTTTAAGATTTACCATTTTAAAGCACAATATCTTGTATTTTATTCCTAATAAGAGTAGAATAATAACAGTTATATCTTTATCGTAAGTTATTGTATAACAGATGGGAGAATGCAATATGGGAAAGTTTATTAGCAGAATGCTGATTATCATCGGCATTGTAGCAACTGTCGCCAGCCTTGCTTACTGTATAACCCGCTTTTTACTAGTTACAGACGATATGTCTGGCACTGATAGCGACACTAAGGACTGGGTAAGACATGAACCTGTGAAGAGAAGTTATACCAAGCTTGTTCTTCCAAGAGAATAATATGAACTTCTTTTAATAAAAAAGATTGCACAAAGGACTACTCCTTGTATGCAATCTTTTTTATTTAACCTAATTAAGATTCTTTAGACGCTTTCATAAGTCGAACAACTTCTTCCTTAAGATCTCGTGCCTTATCCTTCATTCTAGGACTTGTTACCTGAGATCCCAACAGACTGGCAATCATCTTGGCACTAACTTCATAATGTCCAAGCTTCATTCCAAGTGCTCCAATTATATAATCTACTGTCGACTCATCCATTCCACACATTGGGAATGACTCATTCTGCCTTGCTGCTATGAATCCCTCATATGCATTCTTGAGGAACTCGCCTTCTAATGCTCTTGCCTGAACAGCCTTAGCGTCGTCTGCCTTATCCTGAGCTTCTAAATCCTCATACCAGCTTCTGCACAGCCATCCTGCACGAAGGCATATGTATGCCTTTTCACTTGCTTTACCTGGCTTCACTACAGCATTGGCAAGAGCAAGCTTATATCTCGCAATTGCATCGTCATATGAGTATACGCCCTCTGGCTCAGTCTGAGGCTTATAATTGGCTGCAACCTTATCAAGTACATTCTTTCTCTGTACAGGTGTCAAAGGCTTATAGAATCTCGTAAGAGCTGTAAATCCGCACTTTGGACATGAAATTACATCATACTTGAGTGGTTCAATCCCTTCAAACCTCGAACGAAGGTCTATATCGCTTCCGATAAGTCTGGCCTTACCTGTTCGCAAAGCTCTGTTCTTGAATGTGTTGGAACATACGGGACACTCATGTGTCTTGTCAAGAAGCATATCTTCTTCCTTAGCTTCCGGCTTTTCAGCATCCTTCTTCTCTTCCATCTTTGGCTTGCCATCATCGAAAAGGCTTGCACCACTCAGTCCCCCCAGACCAAGATCTTCAAGACCAGCGAAAATATTAGTATCCATACCCTGTACCTCCATATCTGTGCTCTACAGATATTAATTACTATTCTTAGGTAATACAAATGAGCTCTTGAGAGAAACTATTCTGTTAAATACAAGTGCATCATCAGTACTATCCTTACAATCTACACAATAGAAGCCATTTCTTACAAACTGGAAGCTGTCAAAGGCCTTTGCGCCCTTAACATATGGTTCTATATAGCAGTCCTTCTTAATCTCAATTGAATTAGGATTGAGATTAAGACTACCATCTTCCTTGTTGTATACACCCTTCTCTTCATCCACAAGATTCTCATACAGTCTGCATTCTGCCTTGACTGCCTGAGCAGCTGATACCCAGTGAATTGTACCCTTAACCTTACGGCCATCTGGGCTGTTACCACCCTTGCTGGCTGGATCATATGTGCAGTGTACTACAGTTACATTGCCATTCTCATCCTTCTCGTAACCTACACATTTTACAAAATATGCATTCATCAGACGAACTTCATTGTCTGGGAAAAGTCTGAAATACTTACGTGGTGGCTCTTCCATGAAGTCATCACGCTCTATATATAACTCACCACTGAATGGAACCTGTCTTGTACCCAGTTCCTCATTCTCAAGATTGTTAGGAATCTCTAACATCTCTACCTGATCCTTAGGATAGTTATCTATTACAAGCTTAATTGGATCAAGGGCTGCCATAACTCTTGTCTTCTTAAGCTTAAGATCCTCTCTAATACAATACTCAAGCATTGCATAATCAACAGAAGAATTACTCTTGCTTACACCACAAAGCTCAACAAAAAGCTTAATAGACTCTGGTGTGAAGCCACGTCTTCTAAGCGCTGCGATAGACACCAGTCTAGGATCATCCCAGCCATCAACAATACCATCCTCGACAAGCTTCTTGATATATCTCTTACCTGTCACAACGTTGGTAAGATACATCTTAGCAAACTCAGTCTGCTTAGGAGCCTGCTCTGGTCTTTCCTTATATCCAATCTCAATAAGTACCCAGTCATCCAGAGGTCTGTGGTCCTCAAACTCAAGTGTACATATAGAGTTAGTAATTCCTTCAATTGCATCCTCTATTGGATGTGCAAAATCATACATTGGATAGATGCACCACTTGTCACCTGTATTGTGATGTGTCATATGAGCAACACGATAGATAACAGGATCTCTCATATTGATATTAGGAGATGACATATCTATCTTAGCGCGAAGAACCTTACTGCCATCTTCGAACTCGCCATTCTTCATGCCTTCAAAAAGAGCAAGATTCTCTTCAACAGAACGATCACGACTTGGGTCATCCTTACCTGGCTCAGTAAGTGTTCCTCTGTATTCTCTTATCTGCTCAGCATTGAGGTCTGATACATATGCCTTGCCCTTATTAATAAGCTTGATTGCGCCTTCATACATCTGATCAAAATAGTCAGATGCGAAGAACAGTCTATCCTCCCAGTCTGCTCCAAGCCACTCAATATCCTTCTTGATTGACTCAACAAACTCTGTCTTCTCCTTGGTCGGATTACTATCATCAAATCTCATATTGAACTTTCCGCCATACTGCTTTGCAAGTCCATAGTTTAAGATTATGCTCTTGGCATGTCCAATATGAAGATATCCATTAGGCTCTGGTGGAAATCTTGTGCAGACAGTATCATAAATTCCCTCTGCAAGATCCTTCTCTATCATCTGTTCAATGAAATTCTTACTCTCAGTACTCATCTAATTCTTGCCTTCCTAACTACAATAATTATAATAAATCTTACTACTTCACTTCATCATAGGTCAACCCCAGTATCGAGTGCTCAATCACATATATATCATGCTCATTATCAGTTCTGACGCTGATATAATCTCCAGGCTTGCCCAGCATATATGACTCAGGATCCCATTCAGTGAATATCTTCACATAATGATCTAATTCTTTAACATATATCTGTGTACGCCCTGTGCTTATACACTTTCTGGCAAACGAAGTAATGCTCTTGACCTCACCCGTATACTTATTAGTCACCTTAGGCATATATGTTGCCTTAACCGGCGAATCTTCCAGTCTGTAAGGTTCATCAAATGCCTGATAAGATCTGCTAAATCGTTCTTTATCAGATGGATATATCTCTCCACGAACACCGATCATGATAATCAGTTCCTCAGAGATCTTAAGCTCAACATCACCCTCCATAGTTCTGATTATAATAGGTGTATCTAGTGGAAATACATCTGTTGCTACTACATACCCTACCGGAAGCTTTTTCTTCTCATACATCTTCATGCCCGTAGTATCAAGCGTTGTCTCTGCAGCCAGCATTACCTCAGTCTCTTCAAAATACTGATGTATTCTGTCTCCAAAATATGATTCTGAATGCATACATGGATACTTGGTATCATACTTGGACTTACTGATAAAACCACCAGCCTTCTCCTTGTGACCACCACCCGATCCTATACCTTCGCATATATAATCAGCTAATTCATTAGCTTTTACTTCCTTGATACAGCTTCTTACAGACAGCTTAAATCCATCAGCAATCTCGTTATATACAAGACAGACATCAACTCCATCAACCTGAAGAAGAAAATCACTTATTACACCAAGTATATTAGGATCACATGGACCTGCCTTAATTACTGTAAAGCGATGATTCTCATTGTAGATATTACGAATAAGCGCTATACCTGCCGTCTCAAGCTCGCTCAGGGATATGTTGGAATTCCTGAATAATGTGATAAGACTACGATTATATGTAAGTCCGTCTCTCATATCAAGATCAACAGGATTGTATATCTCCGAAAACTCATTGGTATCTGTATAAAGGCCGTAAAACAGGGCTGTTCCCAACTCACGCTGTTCCTTGAAGTCATACTTCTCGTCAACCATCATCTTCCAGCACAGCGTCGAACAGCTTCCTAGTTCGGGATGAATCTCACACATCTCATTCTCAACCATCTCAATCTGATGATGATCTATCACTGCAACTGCGTCTGCCTCGAATCTTGTTACGTTGCCATTGCCATACTGACAGTCAACCATAATTAACAGACCTTCAAGCTTATCCCCTGGCTGAGTATACTCGACAGGAATATTCAGTTTCTCAATCATCAGCTTTAGATTGGACTTCTGTATCTCGAATCTGCCGCTATATATAAATCTAGTCTTTTTCCCTTTTTCCGAAAAATACTTATACATAGCAAATCCAGATGCGAGTGCATCCGCATCCGGATTATCATGACATTGTACAGTTACTGTATTATACTTCTCTAATTCCTTAAGGGTCATCGTCGCTCCCTTCCAACGTAACCTTCTTGTGGCATATACCAGCACTGCCACAATTCTTACATATACTTCTCCTCAAACTCTTCACGTGTCATAGGCTTATCAAAATAGTAACCCTGTATCAGTCGTACCTTCATTCCTTCAAGTACTTTATACTGTTCCTCAGTCTCTATTCCTTCTACACATATACTTACACCGATCGCACCTGCAAGCTCACCTACCATCTTGATAAATGACTTTGAATAGTCATCTTCAACCAGTTCCTTTACAAACGACTGATCAACCTTAATTACATCGAGAGGAATCTCTCTAATATGATTAAGTGATGAGTATCCTGTTCCAAAGTCGTCTAAAGCGATTCTTATACCAAGAGCTCTAATCTCAGACAGAATTCCCTTCATTCTGTCCATATCATTAATTGCAAGACTCTCTGTAACCTCAAGTGTAAGATTACGTGGATTGATTCCAGTCTCCTCAACCGTCTGCTTAACAATATCCACAATATCATTCTGCATCAACTGTACCACTGACAGATTGACATTAACCTTATAATCCGGATGTCCATTATCATTCCACTTCTTACATTCCTGACATGCCATCCTAAGAATATGATCTCCAATTGGATTGATAAGTCCAAGATATTCCGCAAGCGGAATAAAGTCGGATGGACTAATAAATCCCAGCTGCTGTGAATTCCATCTAATTAATGCCTCAGCACCCGTACAAGGCGTTCCCTTTCTGGATATATCAATTATTGGCTGATAGTATACAAGGAACTCACCAAATCCAGAATTAGTAGCATCACGCATATTTTTCTCCATGCTCAGACGCTTGCTGGATTCTGTAAGGGACTTACTGTTATACTTCGCCACTCGATTCTTACCAGTCTTCTTGGCCTCATACATCGCTATATCAGCCTTCTTGATAAGATCATCGACATTTTCGCCTTCATCCGGGAATGTAACTACACCCATACTCATTGTACAGTAATAGTCTGCATCCTTAAGGAACCATGGCTTGGCAAAAATGGCCTTCATGTTATCAACTATCTCATCAAGGAACTTGAAACTTCTAGGCGGAACAATAATTACAAACTCATCTCCACCCATTCTGTAACAATTCTCTTCAATACCTCTTACACTACTCATCGCACTTGCGATGGACTTAAGAAGTACATCTCCATACTGATGACCAAGACCATCATTAACATGCTTGAAATCATCAAGGTCGAGATACATAAGTGCTCCTGTCTCGCCCCTCTTCTTGGCCTCATCTATTATCCTTGCAAGATCTCTCTCACAACACATACGATTAAGCAGACCTGTAAGGAAATCAGTATATGCCTGCTGCTCTATTCTTCTCTGATAATTCTTCTTATCTGTAACATCATAGATTGCATAAAGTACAACTGGTCTGCCATCAACCCAGCTTATGTCACTACGATGCACTTCGTACCAGTTGCCTGAATCGTAATCATAATACTCTATGATATCGCGCTCAGACTTGTTTCTGTCCCAGATTATGTCTCCAATCTCACTGCTTTTTGTATCTCCAGGGAACATTGTCCTCATAATCTTATTCTGAAATAACGTCTTACCATTATTGATATCATTAACGATAATCGCACAACCAACATGCTCAAGCATCTGTTCAAGCGATGCATATGAACTTGCAAGCGAATTCTTCTGAACACGCTTTTCAAGAATATTCTGCATTACTCTGGCAGCGTCACTCAGAAACTGTAACTCTTCAATCTTCCAGTTACGGTCAGTAGCACTCTCAATATATGTAGCATACATATTGGTAGTCTGACCTATTGAGATTGGCATTGACACGATTGCTCTTACTCCAAGACCTGGCCACGAATCCTTAATATCATTAAGTGCTGCCGTTCCTGCAGACAGAATTATCGGCTTCTTACCCTCCAAAAAGGTAAATCTGTCCACACCGGATGTCTTATCAAAGCCTACACCTCCTGCCTTGCAGAACTGGGCCATAACATCCATAACCGGAAGCGGTGAATCCTTTGTCTTGAGAATGTAAGCCTGTCCAACATTAAGATACTGCGCCGTTATGGACAGAAACTCTTCCATAACCTTCTCAACCGGCTTGTCACTCTCCAGATACTTAAGTATCTCTGTAAGAGCTTCAACACGTCTAAGACTTTCAGACAATTCTCTTGCTGAGAAAATCGACTTTCTGCTTTCCTCCTCATACTGTGCAAGTGAAAGCTCTGCCCCAATGCGATAGTTACCTATCTCACGCATCGTATCAACAGCTTTGAGGAACTGGTTAAAAGTAGTCTTCTTCTTACATCCAATAAGATCTGGTTCAATCGAATCCAAACCACCATCAGCGATAATACCAAGACAGAACCAGACTTCTCTTATATGCCCCTCGAACTTAAGTGCTGTTGCAGCAATCTTTACATTCGGCGACGTTGTATTCTCCACAATCTGATCCTCAATACTATCAAGCGATAATCTTGTGAAAATATCCTGTCTTAACTCTTCTGATACATAACGATTAAGCACCTGAAGTTCACCCTCAGATGCTGTAAAATCGTTAATCATCTTGCCATAATAATCATAACTGCACACATAGACATTGGCCGAGTCGCTAAACTTTCTAAAGAATCTAACAACACGATCATCATCTGTTGGTACTATAAGATTACTTCCAATCATTCTAATCCTGCCCCTGCTAAATAATTATGCGTCAATACTATAATTTGGTGCTTCCTTAGTGATATGAATGCCATGTGGATGACTTTCCTTCAGAGAAGCTGCTGTAATCTTAACAAACCTTCCGTTCTCCTTAAGCTCATCTATGCTCTTCACACCACAATAACCCATTCCGGAACGAAGACCTCCAAGAAGCTGGAATACAGTATCCTCAACGTATCCCTTATATGCAACTCGACCTTCAACACCTTCTGGTACAAGCTTCTTTGCATTAGACTGGAAATATCTGTCCTTACTTCCGTTCTCCATACCTGCAATTGAACCCATACCTCTGTATACCTTATACTTACGTCCCTGATAAAGCTCGAATGCTCCTGGGCTTTCTTCACATCCAGCAAACATACTTCCCATCATACAGACATTAGCACCTGCTGCAATTGCCTTGGTTACATCACCTGAATACTTAATTCCTCCATCTGCAATTACAGGAACACCATACTCCTTAGCAACCTCATATGCATCCATGACAGCTGAAATCTGAGGAACTCCAATACCTGCTACGATTCTTGTAGTACAGATGGAACCTGGTCCCATACCAACCTTAACAGCATCTGCACCTGCTTCTATAAGATCCTTTGTTCCTTCACCAGTTGCTACGTTACCAGCAATAACCTGGAGATCTGGATAATGCTCCTTAATCATCTTAAGGCACTTAATTACATTCTCACTATGTCCATGTGCTGAATCAAGTACAACCACATCTACCTTAGCCTTTACAAGTGCTTCAACTCGCTCAAGCACATTAGCTGTAATTCCAATTGCTGCACCACATAACAGTCTTCCCTGACTATCCTTTGCAGCAAGTGGATACTTTATTGTCTTCTCAATATCCTTAATTGTAATAAGTCCCTTGAGGTTATAATCATCATCAACGATTGGAAGCTTCTCCTTACGAGCCTTTGCAAGTATCTGCTTAGCCTCCTCGAGAGTTATGCCTTCCTTAGCTGTAATAAGGCCTTCGCTTGTCATTGACTCCTTAATCTTCTTAGAGAAATCTGTCTCAAACTTAAGATCACGGTTAGTAATAATACCAACAAGCTTCTTACCTTCTGTAATTGGAACTCCTGATATACGGAACTTTCCCATCAACTCATCTGCGTCCTTAAGAGTATGCTCTGGTGACAGTGAAAAAGGATCTGTAATTACTCCGTTCTCTGATCTCTTAACCTTATCAACTTCATCTGCCTGCTCTTCAATTGTCATATTCTTATGAATAATTCCAATTCCACCCTGACGAGCCATAGCAATAGCCATTCTATGCTCTGTAACAGTATCCATTCCTGCACTCATGATAGGAATGTTAAGCTTAATCTTCTTAGTAAGCATAGTTGATACATCGATTGAATTTGGTACCACATTGGCATAAGCCGGTATCAGTAAAACGTCATCAAATGTAATGCCTTCCTTAATAATCTGTCCCATCTCTACCTCCTAATGTATATAAGTTAATAATTACCTAGTCTTTAAACACCTTTCTTGGTGCGATGTTATAGAACGCATTGACCAGTCTCTCATCTGGCTCAAGAATATATCTTGTATCTCCACTGTAGTACATAACATACTTGGCACCATCGTTCTCTGGAATGCCCGAACTATAATCTACAGTCTTACAATTTCTGTTCTTATACTCATCAAGATGATAAGATCCCATTGGCGCACAGACCTCCATCTTGGACAAATCAAGTGTAATCAGATGCTTTCGCGACTGCTTGTTGAATATTATATCCACATCCATCTCACTCATCGTCAGTGAATATTCATACTCTATGCTAGTCCTCTGCGAACAAAAATATGCCCCCACTCCAAAAGCTATAGCTATTAGCAGAATGAGAACATTCGCAGTAAGAAATACCAAAAGACCAGCCAACACCGCAATTGCAGCAAGAACAACACTTAATATTCGACTAACAAGTGCCCCTCTGGCAGGCACAATCAATTCAATATGTTCATTCATAATCCGTATATTTCTCCACGATATCTAAAAATGTATATTAGATTAATTCTAATATATGAAAGTTCATAATTCAAGAGGATAAAAGTACCTATTGTTATTACAATTCCATAACAAAATTGTACTCATCATATAAAAATTAATTAAACAAATACTCAATAAAATCCATGGACGCATCTATTCTTTCGGATTCCATTACAATTCCAACATACACCTTACCATCCGGATACCAGTTTCCATCCTTAAGTACCCTGGCTGCATCCACCTCAATTCCCGAAATCTCATCAACAAGATCAGCATTACTGCTAACCTTACAGTTCAGCAGCAATCCAGAATACTTTTCCCTCTGTTCTTCGTTAAGAATCTCATCAAAATTCTTAAAATATCCGCTTTCTGCCATCCATTTAAAGTTATACTCATCTGCAATTAAGACATCAATCTTGCCCGAAGCTGTAGCATAGAATATTCTCTGAATTGCCTGTGTATCAAAACCATTCTGCTTCTCTGGGTCTGTAGCAATGATATATGTTGGGTCAATAGAGCACTTCATCTTATTGGTATCGTAATCCAGTGTACTCTGATACTCCTCAAAAAAAGCATCATAATCAACCGACTGGTATGCATTAACCATTGCGACCTGAAGATATGGTACCTTTTTGTTCGCAATTGTATGAACTATATTGATTATGACAGCCAGAATAATTACAAATGCAACAATATGAAACTTGTAATAAAAGAAAAAGTAACTTACTTTCTGCTTGAAAGTACGCTCATTGACAACCTTAAGTGTCTGTTCCTTAATCTCTTCCCTCACCGAACCTGAATCTGACATTATTATCTCTCCATTATTTTGCTTTCTTAAGTAACATCTCTATCTCAGGAATCTCAAAGGTATAATCCGTATTGCAGAAATGACAGTTCATTGTTATAGGCTCTCCATCATCAATCATCGACTGGAGTTCTTTACTACCCACACTGATTAGCGCCTTCTCAATTCTTTCACGACTACAGTTACATGCGAATCGCACTTCCTGCCTGTCAGTGAATTCTGGATCAAGACCTTCTAAAAGTGTCTCTAGTATCTGCTCAGGTGTCTTTCCATCATCTAACATCTTGGTTACAGAATCAATCTTCTGAATATTCTCCTCAAGCTTTGCAATAGCTTCATCGGATGCAAAAGGCATCAGCTGCACAATGAAACCACCTGCCTGCTTAACAGTTGCATCATCTCTATTCATCAGGACACCGAGCCCGACACATGACGGAACCTGCTCAGATGTTGCGAAATAATATGTAAGGTCTTCTGCAATCTCTCCTGTCTGAAGTTCAACCTGACCTGCATATGGTTCCTTCAGCCCCATATCCTTAATAACTGTGAGTACTCCGTTACCAATAGAGCCTCCTACATCGAGCTTTCCGAGCGGACTTGGTGGCAGCATAACTTCAGGGTTACCAACAAATCCCTTGACATTACCCAGACCATCTGCCGTCACAATAACATTCTTAATCGGGCCATCTCCGGCTATCTGCAATGTGAGAAGATCCTGATCATTCTTGAGCATGCTTCCCATCATCGCACCACCTGTAAGCAGTCTTCCAAGTGCAGCACTGGCAACTGGGCTAAGACCATGCTTCTGTCGCGCTGTCTCAACCGTATCAAGTGTATATGCAGCAAATGCTCTTATATTCGCACCTGCAGCTGTTGCTCTAACAATATAATCACTCATAAATCGCTCCTCTTTCTACTTAGTACATTCTCGGGATATTATATATACTCTCTCGCTTCTATCCGTCACTTCAGTAAGCGTATCTGCATCCACCATATCTATAACTTCAAGACCGGCTTCCGTAACCATGCGCTTCATCTCTTCTGGTGTATATCCCCTCTGATAATGCGTCTCGCACGTCTTCCTGTATAGAATCTGCCCCTGTTCATCTTCACAATCACCAATGAACAATGTCAGATCATATTCGTTGATATGACTGTCCTTATGATAATAGTTGTCCCATATAAAGCTACAGTCATCCCTGTTCTCAGCTATGGTAGTATTACCGATTACCTGCTCATACTTATAGACTGTATTGAAATCAAATATAAAAACACCTGCCGGATCAAGATAATTGTTGACCAGTCGGAATGTATTAACAACATCTTCCTCCTGTGTAAGATAATTAATCGAATCACAGATACAGACAACAGCGGCAACTGTTCCATATAATTCGAATTCTCTCATGTCCTGGCAAAGATAGAGAATATCATCATAGTCTCCATCAGATAATTCTCCGTCTGTAGAATACTCTTCGCCGGAATATGTATCATCCTGCGTACTGACGCTAGTGTCATAATCTATGACACCGCTGTCATCAAGTTCATCAAGCGCTTGAAATTCAGCATTTCGCGCTATTGCCAGCATCTCTTCGGACACATCGACGCCAATCATATCATAGCCACGGCTACTCAGCATTCTTGTCATAATACCAGTACCACATCCAAGATCAAGAACGAGTCCATCACTAATTCCATTGTCCCTTAATGTCTTTACTATGTATTCACACCAGGCATCATAAGGTGTCTCATCCATAAAAATGTCATATACTGACGCAAAATCAGAATATGCTTCTACCGAGTCCTTCAATATCAATACTCCTCTATTGGTTAAGAAATTCTTCTAGGAAAGCAAAGAGTGCATCCATCTCATCATCTGTTCCTATGGATATTCTAAGATGGTTATCAATTTTTTCCTTGCCCCACCATCTTAAGTATATACCTGCCTCTCTGGCCGCTTCAAAAATCTTTTTTGCAGGAACACTCTTGTGTGATGCAAATATAAAATTACTCTTGCTATCCGGAAAAACGAATCCTAATCTGGTAAGCTCTGCTTTGGTACGCTCTCTTGTTGCGATAACCTTATTAACTGTCTCATTAAAGTATTCATCATCTTCAAGCATAGCTGTTCCGACTGTAGTCGTAAGACAGTTCATTGTATATGAATTAATAGAGAACTTTACGTCATTCATATATGAGATAAGCTTCGTAGATCCAAATGCCATTCCTATTCTTGCTCCGGCCATGCTACGTGACTTGGAGAAAGTCTGAACCACAAGAAGATTATCATACTTATCAATTAAAGGAAGCATTGATTTTGCGCCAAAATCCACATACGCTTCATCAATTATAACAACCTGCTCACTGTTATTCTTAAGTATATCCTCAAGGTCAGATATGCTCTTCTCTACTCCTGTAGGCGCGTTAGGATTCGGAATTACAATTCCTCCATTATCCCTATAATAGTCTTCCTTCTTAATTCTGAAGTTGTCGTCAAGTGGAACTGTCTCATATGGAATTCCATAAAGGTCAGCCCAGACATCGTAAAACGAATATGTTATGTCAGGAAAAAGTATAGGCTTACCACTTGCAAAAAAAGTCAGGAATGCAACTGCCAGAACATCATCACTTCCTACGCCAACAAATATATTCTCCTGAGGTACTTTATAGACTTCTGATAACTTATCACGAAGCACTCCACCATTTACGTCCGGATAGAGTCTCAGCTTATCAATATCAAAATTCTTTAATGCCTCCTTTACCTTTGCTGATGGCGGATAAGGATTCTCGTTGGTATTAAGCTTGATTACCTTATTTTTAGGCTGTTCTCCTGGAACATATGGAACTACTTTTTTAACCTTGTCTTCCCAGCTCATATATTTCATCTCATCGTTAAGGCGATGATCTCCTTTCCTAAGCAATTGTGATTCTAAAAATATGACCTTCCTAACTCATCATATATCTCTATATTGTAACACTCAGACAACAAAATCGCCATACTATTATAGTATGGCGATTCTAATAATCTATCGAATTGTAACCATAACGCTTCTGCTAATGTGTTCAAGTCTTACCTGATCGTCAGGAAATTCAAAGCATACATCATCTCCCTTGTGCATTATAAGAAACAGCCATGAGAATACAAAGGTAAACTGCGTAGTCTCGCACCTTTCCCACTCCTCACGTCGCACTTTTACATAGAATCTGCCGTCCGAAACGGATATCCACTTAACACTTATGAAGCGCTGACGTCTGTCATCTATATTATTAAATAATGACACACTTCTGTACCATATAATAAGAAGAAGGCCTAAAAGCGCTACAATTAGTAAAAGTAACAGTATCAAAAGCAGCTGCTGCCACAATTCAAGATCCAGAAATCTAGCGATCAGTCCCTTTTTCTTCTTAGCTTCTCTGCTAACAGATGTTAAACCGGAAGATAACTTTTTGTCATTCCCAACAGATATCTCCTCTATTGACTTACCTGACTCTGCTACCTCTTCCGCCTCTGGCGTTCTCCCAGGCGTCACTCTGCCATCATAGACAGGAGCATCGGGAATCAGAGGTTCATCCTCATCTATTATTGGCACATCAACAGAAGGCGGCTGATCTGACGGAGTGTCTGGAACGTCCGGAATATCTGGTACATCTGATGTAGGCGGTGTCGGTCCTGGTGGGAGAGGCTTATCACCACCCGGTATATCCTTAACAATCTCTGTAATCTCTACTTCTTCAGATGTTGTATTCCCCGCGATATCGCTCACCGAAACACTATATGTACCATTCTCTGTTACATTAATTATTCCACTATTCCAGCTATCTTCTCCTCTATCCCAGCGTATGCTGTCAAGATCTATTCCCGACTCAGCATCCTGAGCTTCCACATATACAGAGACCTCTTTTCCAGACTGATTAATTCTCTTTTCAATACTTAATGTCGGAGGTGTCTTGTCTATGTTGGTTATCTCCACCTGTTCTTCTGCTATTCTGCCTGCCCTGTCTCTGACCTGTGCGACATGT
Source organism: Lachnospiraceae bacterium (assembly GCA_045641365.1). GTDB lineage: Bacteria > Bacillota > Clostridia > Lachnospirales > Lachnospiraceae > Colinaster. Next base: position 22,890 of record JAZUGT010000001.1, on the reverse strand, counting down.
AATCCATTTTCGCTTACCGTTAGTGAATTATCGCTTGTCCATTCTTCTCCATCAAAGCTAAAGCAGTCTTCCGGCAATCCAGATCCCTGATTTCCATTAAGATTGTAGTCTTCAGCCGAAAAAACAATATCAACATCTGAGTTAGTCCATCCTTCCGGATTAATGGTATGTGTCATAACAGGTGCCCTGTCATCTATGTTGCTTATTACAACTTCATCATATGTAATATTACCTGCCACATCTCTGACAGCAATCTCAACCGTACCATTCTCAGTCACATAATAAGCAGGAGAGGCCGACCATGTCTGTCCTCCATCAAAAGAATAACCTTGCGTTGCTATTCCCGATCCCTTAGTTCCACTGTCATCCAGATCATCAGCTGTAATCCTTAGTTCAACTCCCGTTGAAGTTATTGCCGGGTCATACTCAACTGATCTTATACTGGGATTGACCTTATCAATATAAGCAATCCTCTGACGAAAATCCAGAATATTACCAACAGCATCTCTTACATATATGCTGTATGTTCCATTCTCGTCATACCATGTTGTATTAGAACTGGTCCATGTCTTTCCCTTATCGAATGAATAGGCTTCTTCAGCCAGCCCAGAGCCTGGTGTACCATCCTCCTGAAGGTCCTTAGCATTAAGCAGCGAGAACTTCATCGACTTATTAGTCCATGTGACTGCAGACAGATATACATCCTTGGCTGTCGGTGGAGTATTGTCTATATTGCTCACCTTCATAGTTATCTTTGCATCTGATGCACGCGAATTTGAATCAGTTCTAAGTGCAAACTCATATGTACCATTCTTGGTAATCGCCTTGGTTGCATTGGAATACTCTGTTCCATTCAGGCTAAAAGCCGGGTTCTGCACTTTCAGACCATTGGTCGACTTATAGCTTGCCACAGAGGTGACCTTCTTAGTCCAGTCCTTTGTATCAAGAGTCACTGTGAACGTTCCAGTTACACTGCTTTCATCCTTATTACAATCCATCTCATAATATGAGTTCTCACGCTGCTCCATATGTGAGTGCGGACAGGATTGTCCATCCCTGTTACCAGTATACGATGCTCCACAGACAGTACACTGCGATGTTCCCAGTGCACTCCAGTAATATAAAGTTCCCTTACAGTTAACCTCATATTCTTCCATCTCTGTACAGAGCTTGCCATAGCAGCCACCTCCGCTTGCATTACCAGTATGAATATGTCTGATATTAACCGTCTTTGATACCGCCGGAGCAGTTGCAGTGACAGTATTACTACTGCCTTCAAATGCTACAATAGGGTCAGTGTACTTCTCACCCCTTACCATTGATCTGATTATTACAGGCTCATCCCATTCCTTAGGTAATGGCTCCTGTTCTTCTGGTGCTTCCTGCCCGGTACTGTCATCTGGATCGTCACTATCGCCCTGTTCGGCCGTCTCATCCTGACCCACATATTCCTTCGATTCTTCGGCCTCTTCTGAGCATTCCTCGGATTCCTTTTGTTCGGCAGATGCACTCTGCGACTCAGATTCACTCTGCACCTCAGATTCACTCTGTTCTTCAATCTCCTTCTGTTCTAATTCCTGTCCACTCGGATACATTCCCTCCGGTGAATCCTCCATCGCGTATGCTCCCTGCTTCTCATCAATACAATATGATGCAAAAACGGCCGCAACTGCAATTGATATAACCATTACGCCTGTTACAATTCTTCTGCATAACGAAAAAATGAGTCCCTTTCGGGACTCATAATGACTATTATCTCTATCTGAAATAAACATATATTACCCCCTAGGTTCAAACTAATATGTGCTAACAACGCACGCAATATGTATGAATTAAGGGTATGGAACAGATTATAAACCAGTATACGCAAAATGTAAATACTTTTTTCGAGATAATCATAAAAAAAAGCTGAGTAAAGTTGATACTTTACTCAGCTTCTGTAGCTAATAAAACAGATTATTATGCAACTGTCTCAGCGCCACCCTTGATTCTATGATAGAAGTTCATCTCTGTAAGTGAAATATATGGATATACATAGATACCTGCAATACCACATGTTACACATGTAAGAAGAATCCAAGGGATGAATGAAAGACCAAGGATAAAGAGATCCATCTTGTGTCCGTCCATCATTCTTCTACTCTCTGTAATACAATCCATAACGCTCATATCTGGATTCTCATTCAGAATATTAAGTGCCTGAGAGTAAGAATAAGTCTTGATGATACCAGGAATGCAGAAGAGACATGACCAAAGACAGATCAAGATAGCTTCTACAAGAATGATACCGATTGCCTTCCAATAAAACTTCTTGAATGGCTCGAAAATCATCTCTACAGCTGGCTTGTCACCGTATGTTACATTCATATATACACATACAGATGCACCAAAAAGTACAGGATAACCAATAAAGATAACACCAATACCTGCAACGCATGAAGATGCGCTTACGATTACGCTAGCAACAAGCTCGATGAGGAAAAGCATCCATACGTTTCCTGCAAGCTGCTCTTTAGCCTGAGCCTTAAGCTCTGCTCTTGTAAAACTCATAAAAAACCCTCCTAAGAATTATACTTAACGCATTAACAAATCAACTATTGGTCCTTTCTATGCTCGATAATGTCCTCCACTTCACAATCAAGAATAAAACATAACGTATCTATCATCTTTGTCGTAATAGCCTCACCATGTTTCATCCTATGAATTGTATTAGCAGATAAACCGAACTTGAATATCAACTCATATTCAGTTATCCCTCTTTTAAAGAGGGTATTGTAAAAAGGCTTATATGAAATCATAATATGAGTCCTTTGTCAAAGCGCATACTACGCGAAGATTTTAACATTACTACAATCTTGACTATACTCAATATATTGAGTATAATTCGCAGTAGTGGCATTATGCCAAAGTAAAAATGTTCAATGAGGAGGAGGTAAAACATGAACACAATTAACTACATGACAGGGCTCTTAACTTTTTATCTCAAGGGGGAAATTACTACAGAGCAAAATTTCCTAAAATTCAAGGTGCCAAATACTATTTTCGGTATTATTCCTCTAGGATCACATAAGGAGAATATACCTGTAGAGCAAATTGCATCGGTTGCTTCTAGTTTTAGATTGAAAATTGGAACACTCATCATTGGTGTAATTATTACCATTTTAGGACTCTCTTCACTAGGAGATACACTTATTGGAGCACTTATTTTCATTCTGATTGGCTTATCTATAGCAATTCCTGCATTCAAAACAGAATTGCTCGTTGAAACTACAGCCGGGAAACAGTACTATATTCCATTTCTAATTTTTGAAAAAGGGAAGGCCGAGCAGGCAGAAAACATGATTAGCACAATTATTCATAACAGAATGGTTGATACTAACAATAGACAGGTTGCAGAGGCTCAGACAAATGCTGTTGTTGATGCCATAAACAACTTAAAAAACTAGATTTTCTTTTTCAGGAGTGCGTAGAATGGAAGAATCTTATTTTCAGAAATACTATCAGGAAGTGCTTGAAAGGGATGATTTGATAGAAAAATCAAAAGAACTGCCACCATTGCGTGAAGCAAGTGCTGCACATACATTAGGCTTAACAAGTGGTATATGCGCAATCGTAATTGATTTTTTCTCTCCACTTGGCATTGTCTTCGGAATTATAGGTATCATCCTGTCATTCTTTGGATATAAACATCGTAAAAATCTTATAGGGAAAGCTGGCATGATTTGCAGTATGGCTGGAATACTTCTTGGTATTATATCTGCCATCATATATCAATGTCTTGACTTTCTAAACTAAAATAAGGAGATTAATTATGGAAATTCGTTCAACAAATAATATGGATCCCAACTTCGATTACACACCAATTTCAATGTGGGGATATTTTGGTTACCAGGTTCTTTTTGCCATTCCAGTCATTGGTTTTATATGCTTACTGATATTTGCCTTTGGCGGTACCAAAAACATAAATCTTAGAAATTTTGCTCGTTCTTTCTTTTGTGTTACAATTTTAGCACTCATTTTGTGCGTAATGATTTTTATTAGTCTTTTAGGAATGATGCAAGAATACGGATTATTTTAAATAACTGTTCTACTTATAATTCTATTTGTATGGAGGTATAGAATGATTAGTGAAATATTAAGAAGAGCTTTTTCAAAAATGATGGAAAAGCCAATAAAATTGTGGGGATTATCTCTATTATCAAGTCTATTAATGGTGATTTCACTAATCCTTGGCGGTCCTGTTTTGGGTATATCTGTTATAAGTATATTAATTCTCAAACTTGGAATGAGTTGGGTATATCTTGATGGGTATAGAGGATTAGATGTTTCTTCAAGGCAGCTCTTTGAAGGTTTTCGAAACATAAAAAAATCTTTTGCAGGAATGGCTTGGTACAGACTTGTTTGCTTGCTTTGGAGACTGATTCCAATTGCAGGAATTGTCTTCTATTTAATCAGATGGTATGAATTCTGCTTTGTGCCATATTTAATGAGAGAAAACCCGGATATTTCTGCCATTGATATCACAGAAGAATCTCGTAAAAGAACAGATGGTTATAAATGGAATATGTTCGCATGTGACTTATTAATTACACTTTGTTCTTTTGGAATTCTAGTTATTCTACTATTGCTAAGCAATGTGAAAATAATAGGAACTCTGTTTTCACTATTATTTTTCATATACTATGTTATTTTAATTGCATTCTTCCCACTTTTATGTGGTTTGGTCCATGCTGCATGGTATGATGAAATTAGTAAGCAATTTACAATCATGGAAGAATTTGATGGAAGTAATGGTGCACCTTCTTTTCAGGAGAATTTCACCACCCAAAATGAACAAGAGAAGTAGATACTTTTGATCCCTTTCAATTTGTAACAATAGAATTTGATGGTATTGCTCCAAATGGGACCATAACCATCACTCCAGATTATACCAAACCTGAAATGCAATATATAACTTTCAATTCCGACAAAACAAATATCCTTAATGTTGGCGATGATGTTGTTGTAACTGCATCTATTTCTGGCTCTGTTGACACTTTTGTAGAGAAATATGGCTGCGTGATTAGTACATGTTGCAGACTATTGGGAAAATAAGAATGCTGTTCGCAAATTTGAGTTATTGGGAAACTACTTATTAGTTCTAAAAGAAAATATGTTTGGAGGGTTCTATAATAGACTATACTATGTATATGAGATTACAATTGATACTCATGATGGGCCTATTACATACTATTGGTATGGTAGCTATGATGATGTCACTGTATTAGGAGATGGTACTTGCTCTGTGGATTATAATAGAGCTATTGTATCAGAGAGTTCTTCCTCTTTTGGATTTACAAATGGTGACTTCTTAGAATGCAACAGTCAACACTACTATGTTGCCGGTTTTGCTGATTTGGAGTCATTTTTTAATGAACATATAGCTTCGATGCTTCAAATATGCGAATATAAGCAGACACTAAAATAAAACACTAACAGAGACTATGATTTTTTCGTAGTCTCTGTTTTATTCGATTCTCATTCAAGCTTTCCTTCAGTTTTTCCTTCAGCTCTACTTTCAGCCATATATTTTTCCATCACTTCGCACATTACTGATACACCTCTTTCTGTAGTCTTAAGTGCAGTAACTTCTGCTGATAATCTTGGAAATCGAGGATTATCTACATTTTTCGTCATAAAGCATTTCATCAAATCTGCAATAATTGAACCGTCGTCAACTGAAGTATTAACGAATATTTCGTGAAGTCCGTCATCGACAAGTTCTCCCGTCTCGCTAACAATCTTCTCAAGATGGTAGATTGTTCGTCCCCTCCTAAAATCAACACATCTTTAACAACAAATACACTTTCTTGTAATATAGTGATAAAATACATAGAAGTAGTCAAAAACAGTTGATATAGGGTCTGTATATGAACAAATCTAATTACAAGTTAGGAATTATATATATAATAATATCTGCATTTTGTTTTGCTCTGATGAATCTTTTCATCAGACTGACTGGCGATGTACCTACAATGCAGAAGTGTTTCTTCCGCAATTTCTTCGCAATGCTAATTGCAATCTTTTCGCTTTGGCGAACTAAGACTCCTTTCAGGATAGGTAAAGGCAATACGAAATATCTTTTTGCGCGTTCACTTGCCGGCGGACTTGGTATGATATGCAACTTCTATGCAGTTGATAACCTGTCTATATCCGACGCAGCGATACTTAATAAGCTATCGCCCTTTTTCGCCATAATCTTCTCAATATGGATACTGAACGAAGTTGCCAACAGATACGAGTGGCTCGCTGTAATATGTGCCTTCATTGGGACATTGTTTGTCGTTAAGCCATCTCTTTCACCCGATACAATTCCTGCTGTGGCAGGTGTACTCGGAGGTCTTGGTGCCGGCATCGCATATGCCTATGTAAGAAAGCTTGGTATCAGAGGTGAGAACAGTATGATAGTTGTTGCCTTTTTCTCGGGATTTACAACTCTGTTACTTACGCCTAATCTTATGCTGAACTATGCACCAATGTCCTCATATCAATGGATGATGCTTATTCTTACCGGACTTGCTGCTGCAGGCGGACAGATTTTCATAACAAAGGCTTATGCTAATGCACCCGCCAAGGAGATTTCGGTATATGACTACTCTATTGTTCTATTCACAGCAGCACTTGGATTCCTCTTCTTAGATCAGATTCCTGATATACTAAGTGTTATCGGTTACATCATAATAATAGGAACTGCTATTGCAAAATGGTATTATTCTATGCATCGAGACAGAACGAAAAAGCCACTGTGAAATCACAGTGGCCTTCTATTCTTTCTTTAATTGATTGCCCCTTATTACAGCATTCTTACCAAGCTTCTTACGCAATTCATCCATTGCCAGATCAGCCTGCTCCCGCTTAGCTTTCATCTCCATATCACCTTCACCAGAACCTGCATTATCCGAGGTATCCGGTGACTGTATATCAAAAATCGATAACTGCTCATATCTGGCGTCTGTAACCTTAGTCACTCTTATACCAAGCTGCCTTATTGGACGCTTTCCATCCCAGGTGATTCCCAAAAGCTCGCATGCGTGCTCATATATATCCGTAGTGCTGTTAGTTGGCACAGATATTGTCATCTGCTTACCTATATGAGAGAAGTCTGAATATCTGGTCGACACGCTCACACAGGTTGCATATACCTCATCACGTCGAAGTCTGCTACATACCTGTTCAGATAACTTCATCAGAATGCTCTTCGCTGTATCCCAGTCCTCGGTATCTTCAGGCGTTGTTGTACTATTACCATACCCCTTCTGAGTCATATCCATCCAGCCTTCAGGCGATATATCCTCTCCACATGCATAATCATACAGAGCTGCACCGAACTTTCCAAGATTCCTCTCAATCACATCCCGATTGGCATGAACCAGATCACCAATTGTGACTATCCCAAGTGTTCGCATACTCTTAGTCATAGCCTTGCCTGCGTATAGCAGATCAGATACAGGAAGTGGCCACATCTTTGACTGCCTCTCCTCCTCAAAAAGAGTATGTACCTTATCCGGCTTGCTGAAATCTCCTGCCATCTTGGCAAGAATAAACTGCGTTGATACACCTACATTAACGGTAAATCCAAGTGTCTCCTTGATCTCGTCCTTAAGCTTATAGGCAAATTCAACCATATCACCATAGACATCATCATATCCATCCAATACCATCCATGCCTCATCTATACTATACTGGATGACATTATCAGAATACTTATGAAGAATTGCCATAAAATCATGCGAATATCTCTTGTATAACTGATAATCCGATGGAAAAACTCTAAGTCCCGGGCACTTGCGTCTCGCTATAGCCACAGGCTCCGCTGTCTCTATCCCATACTTCTTGCAAGGAACAGACTTGGCTAATACAATTCCGTGTCTTGCTTCCTCATCCCCGCCAATGATTGAAGGAATCTCCCTTATATCTTCTGTCTCACCCAGTTCTCTTATCCTGTGAACTGCTGTCCACGACAGAAATGCACTATTAACATCAACATGAAAAATATATCTCATATAATCTACCAATCAGACCACTTCGAGGCTCAAATACAACAATAGCATCTGTGCTGTCCATTAGCCTGTACATATATACTACCGTAAACAGAATCAGAAATACTGCAGCCAACACGGTCGGAAGCCACTTCGGCATCTTCTTCCTGATTATAAACAGAAGTACTGCCGGTATCATTACAGGAAAAAGCGGATGAAAACTAAAAGCTTCTGCAAAATCCAATCTAAGAGCTGCCAGCCAGGCACGAGTCATTCCGCATCCCGCACAGGATACTCCCGTAACCAGTCTGATAGGACAGTTAATATCAAAGGCTCCCAGAATAGCAAAGATTATAAATATTGTTATTGCAACAAGTAATTCATCCTTATATCTTCCGGCAAAATCGCGGATTCTTAGAGACAACTCCTTAACACTCATCCAATCAGTCCTTCTTCAATCAGATATCCCTCAAGTATCTCTGCCGCTGATCCCACCAGTTCCTTGCAGGGTCTCTTTTTATAATACTCTGCTGTGCGCTCCTCGGGAACTGGAGCCTCTCGCTTTACATCAAGTCCCAACAGTTCGCGACATACAATCGAACCATTCTTAGCTTCGAATCTGTGTGCAAGTTCCTGCACTTTTGCATAATGTGCAGCCTTTGCTTCACCCGGCATGTCCGTATCAAAGCCCTGAAGAATTCCAATTACAATAAACATCCCGCTTACTGTTCCACAGACCTCTCTTAGTCTGCCCATTCCTCCGCCAAAGGAACTTGATACCCTCGCGAGCATCTTTCTGTCAAGTGGCAGAATGTCTTCAAATGCTATAACTACAGACTGGGCACATGTATATCCCTGAAGGAACAATTCCATCGCCGTCTCTCTTCTACTCTTCATCTGAACCTCCCTGAGACCTTAGTCTCTTAATTCTTGGCCATGCCACTGTATAGAAACAGATCATGTGTACTGTAAAAGTAAGTGCCCACGATATCGGATATGACACATACAGGCATCTTGGGGTGTGAATTATTCTGAAGATGGTAAAAATCCATACAATTCTAAATGCGCAAGCACCAAGCAGTGACACAATCATAGGCATAATTGAATAACCCATTCCTCTAAGTACTCCCACAACCGAATCCATTATTCCGCACAGGAAGTATGTCATCATAATAACCACAATTCTCTTATAGGCAAAATCGATTACTTCAGCTGCTGCCACCTCAGAACTGTTAACATACAGAGAAATCAACTGATGACCAAATAGTGTCGCAAGCCCACCCATAACAAGACCTGTCACCGTGACACACATAAGGCATAACCAGAGCGTCTTATGAACTCTCTTATACTTTCGTGCTCCCATATTCTGACCAGCAAAGCTGATTGCAGTCTGATGATATGAATTCATCGCATTGTATACGAATCCTTCAATATTACCACTCGCAGTATTACCTGCAACTGCAATTGCACCAAAGGAATTGACTGATGACTGAATTAACACATTGGAAATAGCGAATATTGCCCCCTGCAATCCTGCTGGAAGTCCCACCTGCGCTATTCTGATTACCTTATCCCTGCTCAGGGTAATCTTCTGTATATCAAGATGAATGGCTCCATCGCTTTTGACCAGGGCCCTGACTACAAGAGCTGCTGAAATGGTCTGCGATATAATTGTCGCCCATGCTACACCTGCGACTCCCATTCCCATAATGATAACAAATATCATATTAAGACCTATATTGATTACACCTGCAGCTGACAGATAATATAGCGGTCTCCTTGTGTCTCCTATTGCTCTTAATACAGCGGCACCAAAGTTATATACAAGTGTTGCCGGCATACCAAGAAAGAATATCTTCATGTATGTTACTGAATGAGGCAGGACCTCTTCTGGTGTCCCCATCAGTGTAAGCAATGGACTTGCTAACAGAACTCCTATTATAACCAGCACAAATCCGCTGACAAGCGCTAACCCCATTGTAGTTCTTACAGTATCAGCTACTTCATCCTCTCTTCTGGCACCATAGAAGTGGGCTATTGCCACGTTAGCACCAACTGACAATCCCATAAATACATTAATTAGCAGATTGATAAGAGGCGCTGTCGCACCAACTGCACCAAGCGCAACACTTCCAGCCCATCTTCCTGCCACCACCATATCTGCCGCATTGAATAAAAGCTGCAGAATTCCTGATGCCATTAATGGCAACGTGAACAATAATATCTTGCCTAGCAATGGACCATTACACATATCCATTTCATATGACTTGTTCCTAATTCCTGACATATTATGCCCTCTGTAACAAGAAGAAAAATCCGCGACACAGGTCGCGGATTATATTCTTAAAATGCTATTTACTCTCGTGATATTCTGTCTCCGTGTTGACAGACCATATATTACTCTTATCTGATGTACCACTAAGAATGTTCTTAACAGTCTCGAATGATGTGCACATTGAGTGATCAAGATTGTTATATCTGTGCTGACCATTACGACCTACACAGTACAGATTATCAATAGCTGACAGATACTCAACCAGTTCATCCATCTGACTATATGTATCGAAGTAAGCAGGATAAGCCTTCTTAACCTTCTCCTCATGATAATCTATTACCTCTGAGGCATCTGCTATCAGTCCGAGATTAACCATATCATTAATCGCAAACTTGGCAAATTCATCCTCAGTCATATTCCACCATTTGTCACCCTCGTAGCAGAAGTACTCAAGTCCTACCCATACTGTATTCTCCAGATCCTTAACCATATATGGAGACCAGTTATTATATACCTGGAATCGACCCATCTCAATTCCCTTATCATGAACATATACCCAGTTATCAGGAATAATATCACCAATAGTCTTAAGCTTAGTCTTATTCTGAAGAAGCAGCTTAGGAACCAGTACTCCAAGAGTAATATAATCTCTATATGGAAGTCCATCGGCTATGGCTCTCTTATCCTCTGGAACATCATTCATGCCAGCCACAAGATCCTTAACAGGCATTGAAGATATAATATAGTCACCTTCGAATATCTTCTCACCTTCTGGTGTATCTACCTTAACTCCTGTCAGGTGATTATTCGCATCCTTAATCACACCTGTAACCCTGTGATTCTTAAGAATTGTTCCACCCTTCTTAGTTATCTCCTCAGCTGTTACATCCCAAAGCTGACCAGGTCCAAGCTTAGGATACTTAAACTCTTCAATCAGCGATGTCTCAACCTTACGATTCTTCTTACCAGGAAGCATCTTACCGAAGATATCCTTAAGAATAGCCACTATTGACAATCCCTTAACTCTCTGTGAGCCCCAGTCAGGTGCAATAACACTTGGATGACGTCCCCACAGATTCTCTGTATATCTCTCGAAGAACATACTGTAAAGCTTCTTACCAAATCTATTAATATAGAAATCCTCAAGAGAGTTCTCTTTTCTCTTATGTATAATACTTGCAAGATATGAGAATCCAACCTGCATGGTAGTGAAGAATCCCATATTAGCAATAGTCTCAAACTTAAGACTAATAGGATAGTCAAAGAAATGCTTGTTGAAGAAGATTCTTGATACTCTTCTTCTAGTGAGCATAGCTCTGTCCTCCATATCAGGATCAGGACCATTGGAAGCTAACGGAACAGTAACCTCAAGCTTCTTGTAATCAGCTGCCGGAGCCGCCTGCATAGGTAACATCTTATCCCACCACTCATTGACCTCGTCAACCTTGGAGAAGAATCTGTGACCACCCATGTCCATACGATTGCCCTTGTATGTTACAGTCTTGGATATTCCTCCCATGTGCTCACTCTCTTCGAACACAACAACTTCGATATCGCTTCCCTTATCAAGTAATTCATATGCTGCTGTTAGTCCCGCAGGACCTGCACCAATTACTAAAGCCTTCTTCATTCCAAACCGTCCTTAAATCAGTCTAATTATGCATCCATTAAACATCTGCGCAGATATTAATATAGTACCACATAAGGTAATGATACACAAGACAGGGCGGATACAATACACACCCGCACTATTCATCCGCAACAAGATTCTGAAGCCACGTTCCACTCCTTATGAAGATGAAACCTATAATACACTTCACAATGTCTGAGAAGCTTACTATGGCAAAAAGTGGCATGATTGGGAGTGATGTAAATCTTGCAAGACAAAATGCCAACGGAATCATAAATATCCATGTGTATAATGAATCAAATATAAATGTTGTCCATGTATTACCACCACTACGCAGCGTAAAGTACGCACAGTGCGCAAACGACCAGAGCGGCATAACCAGCGCCTGAATCGTTATAAAATACGTTGCCAGCGCCTTGATAGACTGCTCTGTGTTATATATGGAAGGGAACACCTTCGCCACCGGAATCATCATTGTTCCAACTACTATGCAGGAAGTAACGCTGAAGAATATCAGCTTATTATCAAGATCCTTGGCCTCGTCCAGCTTTCCTGCTCCAAGTGCCTGACCAACAATAATTGCTATACAGGCACCTAACTGAATGTATACTACACTGAACAGATTGTTCATCGTACTTGCAATATTCTGGGCCGCCACTACTTCCAGGCCTCTGTATGCATAGCACTGGGATATAGTTGCTACACCTGCTGCCCATAGGAACTCATTAACCAAAAGTGGCAGTCCCTTCACTATCATCTGCATCAGAAGATCCTTAGAGATTGCGAACCCTTTAAAAAGTCCAACGATATACTTATTCTTCTGCGTATTCCTGTGAGCCCATATCACGACCACAAGTGCCTCAATAGTCTTGGCAACAACTGTTGCAACAGCTGCTCCCTGAACGCCCATCTGAGGCAGTCCAAACTTTCCGAAGATAAGTCCATAGTCAAGCACAAGGTTAATTCCTACAGCTGAAAATGAACTGATCATAGGGACTACAGTCTCTCCACATTCTCTGATAACTGAAGCATATGTCTGTCCAAATGCAAATGGAAACAGACTGAATATCATAACAGCAAGATACTGCTTACCATAATACATTGTAAGTGCAATGTTACCTGCTCCTCCTGAATCTTTCAGATATAGTGATATCAGTTCTGTATCAAAGTTAAGGAACAGAAACAGCGCAATTAATGTTATAGCAAGGCATTCCAGTAATCTGAACCTAAATGTCTGCTTCTGTCCTTCATGATCTCCCTTTCCATAGAACTGCGCACCAAATATTCCTGGTCCTGATACACCTCCAAAAATCGTTATGTTGAACACAAACATAAGCTGATTGACAATTGCTACACCACTCATCTGCTCTGTTCCTATCTGCCCAACCATAATATTGTCAAGGAGACTCACTCCGTTGGTTATTAAGTTCTGAATAATCATCGGAATAACTAACCTTATTACCCGCTCGTAAAAGGCTGCATCACCGATAAACTTATCCCTAAATCTAGCCCACATAATTCACTCCATATAGATGCAACACGCTCCGCGAGTTACATCTATGATTAGCAGTCGTCAAATGCTTTTGGGCAAGCCCAAAGCATTTTCCTCGTTGCCATAACAAAAAAATGCAAATCGCCTGACATACATCAGGCGATTAAATATAAATCGTATGAATAATATAGCACAATCTGTGCAAAGTGCAATACCAAAATTCAGTCACAGTTTTCGAAAAAAGCATCCAGCTTCTTGAGACACCCATAAAGAAGTCTCTTCTCATCATCATTGAGACCGACCACAACAGCTTTTATCATGTTCTTATGAAAGTCTCTGTGATGATAAAATGCGCTCTTTCCCTTGTCAGTAAGCAGAATATATACGACTCTTTTATCCTCATCAGAACGCTGTCTGACTATGTACCCCTTTTTCTCAAGTCCGTTCATATTCGTAGTAAGCGTACCAACAGTTACAGACAGTCTCTTTGCAATATCTGACATATTCCGCTGCTCATTAATTCCAACAGCTTCAATAATATGCATATCATTATTGGTAATATCCTTAAACTCGTCGATAATTATTGCCTTCGACTCAGTATCCATAACATGGTTAAATAGATTCACAAGCATCTCATTAAGGTTTCTGCCTGTATATGCCATATATATCGCTCCTTAATTTATTATTCTCTGTAACTCGACTAATCCCTAACTCTGTAATTATATCAATCTCATCACTTTTTTGCACTACCAACTTAATATAGTAGCACCATAAGTAAGTCCTGCTCCAAATCCGGATAAGACTAATTTGGCACCTTCGTTAAACATTCCTTTTCTATTGCATTCATCAAGCAACACAGGAATAGATGCTGAAGACATATTTCCAACACGCTCAACATTAGTCGGAAATGCGTCCATGTCTCTTCCAAGACGCTTTGCTATGGAAGTTATTATTCTGTAATTGGCCTGATGCAGAATAAAATAATCAATCTCATCTATTGTAGTTCCGGCATTATCGAGCACCTCATTAATACACACCGGTATCTGACCTACGGCAAATTTGAATATCTCCCTGCCATCCATATCAACATACTTTTTGCCCATATCCTTTGAAAAGACAGGATTAACAATATCTCTGGTAGCACATGTAAGAACAGATCCTTTAGAACCATTCGCATGCTGAACAAATCTGTAAGTATCATCACCTTCTGTGGCTTCAACATATACAGCACCTGCACCATCACCGAAAAGAATACATGTATTTCTGTCTTCCCAGTCGATAATCTTTGACAGAACCTCTGCACCCACTACAAGCGCATTTTTATATATTCCCGATGCCAGATAGGCATGAACTGTATTGAGCGCAAATAGAAAGCCTGAACATGCCGCATTGAGATCAAAAGCAACCGCATTGGAGGCTCCTATAACATCCTGTACCTGACATGCAACACAAGGAATCATAACCTCAGGTGAACATGTTGCAAGAATAATAATATCAACATCCTCTGCCTTTACTTTGGCAGAAGTAAGTGCTTCGTTACACGCATCTGCTGCCAGGGAGACAAGTGTCTCACCTGTCGAAATATGTCTGCTTCCAATACCTGTTCTGTCCTTTATCCATTCATCAGATGTCTCCACCCATTCAGCTATATCATCATTATAAAGTACTCTTTTAGGAAGTGCGCTTCCAGTACCTTTTATTCGCATATTCATTATGCAAACTCCTCCATTATCTTAGCTACAGTTTCTATTTCTTTCGCTCTGTATGCATTACTTCCACAGAATATCAATCCTTCATCGACCCTGCCCTCAACAGCGTTAATTAGCGCGGTAGTGATACAGAATGGAATCTTTGAAGGATTACAGGTCTTAATGCACTGTCTGCAGCCTGTCATAAATCTCTCTCCCGAAGCAACTCTGTCAATAAACTTGTTATGTATTGCCCTTCCAGGCATACCTACAGGACTTTTGATTATCATAATATCCGACTCTTTTGCCTGAATATATGCATTCTTATAGGCTTCGCTTGCATCACATTCTACTGTTGTCACAAACCTGGTTGCAACCTGTACTCCATCTGCTCCAAGTGCCATTACATGGTCAAAATCTTTTCGATCATATACACCACCACCCACAACAACTGGAATAGAAGCACCATATTCCTCCTCAGTTGCATGAACAGCATCAATGATTGCTACAATCTCCTCATCATATTTTTCGGGAGTTATTTCTTCAAGTTCTTCCTTGGTAAAGCCAAGGTGCCCTCCTGCCTTAGGTCCCTCAATCACAACCATATCAGGAAGTCTGTCATATTTCCTTTTCCAATATCTTGAGATAAGACTATAGGCTTTTACAGTAGAAACAATCGGAGCAATCGCCGTCTGACTACCAGCAACTAATTCTGGAAGATTCATTGGAAGTCCGGCACCAGAAATAATAATATCAACCCCTGCGTCGACCGATGCCTTTACATAATCTTCATATCTTGATGTTGCGACCATGATATTGACACCTACTATTCCATCGCCTGCAATCTTCCTGGCCTTGTCAACCTCTTTTTTAATTGTTGCAAGATTACACTCAATAGGATTCTTGTCAAAGTCCGCTTCCTTATATCCAATCTGTGCTGTAGATATTATACCAACTCCACCACACTTAGCGACATTTCCCGCAAGGCTCGACAGGCTTACTCCAACGCCCATCCCACCCTGTACTACCGGGATTCTTGCAACGTGATTACCAATCCTCAATTCTTTATTTTTCATATTTCTGACCCTAAAACTTGCGGAATCTTCTGTATCTTTCCTCGCTGATATCTCTTCCTCTCATTCCATCATACTTTCTTAGGAATTCGCATATCTGCTCTCTCATATAACCGCCAATGGCATCCTTGGTAGACTCATCCGCTCCACCATATTCTGGGATAATCCTGTCAATTACATTTAATTCAAACAGATCCTCAGAAGTGATCTTCATAATCTCACTTGCTTCCTTTGCTCTTGATCCATCTTTCCATAAGATAGAAGCAAATCCCTCTGGCGAAAGAATTGAATAGGTCGCATTTTCAAGCATCCACACTTCATTACCAACTGCCGTTGCAAGTGCTCCACCACTTCCACCTTCACCAATAAGAATACATAACACCGGAACCTTAAGAGCTGACATTTCAAGAAGATTACGTGCAATAGATTCTCCCATACCTCTTTCTTCAGCCTCGATTCCCGGAAAAGCACCTGGTGTATTTACAAAGCATATAATCGGCCTGTTGAACTTCTCAGCCTGCTTCATAAGCCTTAATGCCTTTCTATAACCCTCTGGCATAGGCATACCAAAATTATGCTCCTTACACTCTTTCATATTTCTTCCTTTGTTACCGGCAATTACAGTAACAGCCTGTCTTCCAATGAAACCAATTCCGGCCGTTATTGCAGGATCATCACCAAATGCTCTGTCTCCGTGCGCCTCTACAAAGTTATCAAAAATCGCCTCAATATATTCAATTGAGCCTGCTCTGTCAACACTTCTTACCTCTTTAATTCTTTCCCAGGCAGTCTTCTTTACAGATTTAGCTGCCTTTTCTTTTACAATTTCAGTAAGATACTTTCTTGACTCAAGATTGCCAAAGGCCGCGTATGACCCTTCCTTACTCTGGTGAGACTTAATTAGGAAAAATATTGTTTTTCTGAGATTCTTCCTCTCCACAATTCCATCTATAATCCCATGCTCAACAAGGAATTCTGCTGTCTGAAAACCAACAGGAAGATCCTGACCAATTGTCTGTTTGATTACTCTTGGTCCTGCAAATCCAATTAATGCACCTGGCTCAGCCATAATTACATCACCAAGCATTGCAAAGCTTGCCGTTACTCCACCAGTTGTCGGATCAGTTAAAATTGGACAGTACAAAAGTCCTGCCTCACCTAATTTTTCGATCGCTGCAGAAGTCTTTGCCATCTGCATAAGCGAAACAATACCTTCCTGCATTCTTGCTCCGCCAGAACAGCAAAACAAAAATACTGGCAGTTTTCTCTCAATTGCTCTTTCAATAGCTGCTGTAACCTTTTCACCAACTATGTGACCCATGCTACCCATCATAAATCTTGAGTCGCATACGCCAAGACATATTCTTTCTCCAAAGACAGTACATTCACCAACGGTAACCGCTTCGTCAAGTCCCGTCTCAATTTTGAGATTATTCAACTTTTCTGCATACCCGTCAAACCCAAGTGGATTCGTAATGTCTGTTGTGTCAAACCAGGGAACAAAAGTGTTCGGATCTGCAATCATCCTTATTCTGTTCTTTGTTCTTACCCTGAAATACCCTTCACACTCATAGCAGATATATTTGCGCTTAACTACTCGCTCTCTGCTAACCAGCTTTCCACACTTAGGACATTTAATCAAAGTGTCATCGTTATTAACATTCTCCGATGCAGGAGCTTCACTGTTCTCTTTTTCTACAACGACATTATTCAGTCCAAAAGAAGCATCTCTAAGTTCTATCTTCGTTAACGGCCTTCTTCTTATCTTTAGCATATTCATAATCAATTAACCTATGGCAAATGTAAGTTCTGCCTCACAAACCTTTTTACCCTCTACAGTAGCTACGGCTTTTCCAATTCCTATTGGTCCTTTTACCTTTATGATGGATGTCTCAAGCATAAGCACATCACCTGGTACTACCTTTTGTCTGAATCTCGCCTTATCTATTCCTGCAAAGTATGCAGTTTTTCCCTGAAGTTCCGGCATTGATAGCATAGCCACTGCTCCAACCTGCGCAAGCGCCTCAATAATAAGAACCCCTGGCATTACCGGATTACCCGGGAAATGTCCTGCAAAGTATGGCTCATTCATACTTACACACTTTTTCCCTACAGCCTTCTCACCTGTTACGACTTCCTCAATCGTATCAATTAATAGAAATGGATGTCTGTGAGGAATGATGTCCATTATCTCCTTTGTTGTATATACTGACATGATTTACCCCTTATACTTTCCCACAAGAATACTTGCGTTATGACCACCAAATCCTAAAGAATTGGATAATGCATATGGAACCTCTTCATTGTAGCTGCACATACAATAGTTAAGATCAAGTTCTTCCTCCGTATTAGTAAGACCAACCGTTCTATGTATAAAGCCTTCTTCTATCTCCTTAACACATGCCACAAATTCAACTGCTCCTGCAGCACCCAAAAGATGTCCAACCATCGATTTTGTAGAATTGATCTTAAGATTTTTAGCATGATCACCAAAGGCCAATTTAATTGCCCTTGTCTCAAAAAGATCATTATGATGTGTGCTTGTGCCATGTGCATTAATATAGGTGAGATCACTCTTATCGATTCCACCATCTTTTATAGCATTAAGCATAGCTGTAGCCGCACCCATTCCATCTTCCGCTGGAGACGTAATATGATATGCATCTGCTGAACAACCATATCCCAGGACTTCGGCATAAATCTTAGCGCCACGCTTAAGTGCGTGTTCAAGCTCTTCTAAAACAACAACAGCTGAGCCTTCTCCCATTACAAATCCACTTCTGTCCTTATCAAATGGAATAGAACATCTTGTCGGATCTTCACTTGTTGATAATGCTTTAAGAGCTGAAAAGCCTGATACTCCAATTGGAGTAATTGAACTCTCAGTTCCACCCGCAACCATGATATCAGCATCGCCATACTGAATAGTTCTAAATGCCTCTCCGATGGAATTGGTACCAGTTGCACATGCCGTTACAACGTTGATGTTCTTGCCCTTAAGTCCGAAAGCAATACTCACATTACCTGCTGCCATATTAGTAATCATAAGTGGCACCATCATCGGACTTACTCTTGACGGACCCTTTTCAAGAAGTGTCTTATATTCCTTCTCAATTGTCTGTAAAGCTCCAACTCCGCATCCAATCGAGCATCCAACCATATAAGGGTCTTCTTTTTCCATGTCAATTTTTGCATCTTCCATGGCTTCCTTGGTAGCTGCAACTGCATACTGACAGAAAAGTTCCATTCTTCTGGCTGCCTTCTTATCCATATACTTCTCTGGAGCAAAGTCCTTTACCTGTGCAGCAATTTTCGCTGTGTATTCTGTTGTATCAAAATACGTAATTGGTGCAAAACCAATCTTCTCATTCTTGATTCCTTCAAAGAACTCTTCAACTCCGTTTCCAATCGGAGTAATTGCTCCCATTCCTGTTACAACGACTCTCTTTTTCATAGCCAAATTCTCCTTAAAAAATGTCATGTCAAAAGTGACTACATTGACATTCCACCGTCAACACATATAACCTGTCCAGTAATGTAATCAGCCTTGTTACTTGCCAGAAAAACAACCATATTGGCAATATCCTCAATCTGTCCGATTCTCTTAAGCGGAATATTGCTAACTGCTGCACTTAATACATCTTCTGACATACTTCCTGTCATCTCAGTCTCTATAAATCCTGGTGCCACAGCATTTACGCAGACATTTCTGCTGCTTAGCTCTCTTGCAATACTCTTGGTAAGTCCAATAATTCCCGCCTTAGATGCAGAATAATTAGACTGTCCTGCATTACCCATAACACCTGAAACTGAAGAAATATTTATTATTTTTCCAGCTCTTAACTTAACAAAGTTCTTGGTAAGGTGCTTAATAGTATTAAATGTTCCCTTAAGATTGGTATTAAGCACATCATCATAATCCTGTTCACTCATTCTAAGGATTAGATTATCTCTTGTTATTCCTGCATTATTGACAAGTATGTCAATTTTACCAAACTGTTCTAACAGTTCCTTCATCATTGCTTCACACTCTGTATAATCAGAGACATTACAGCCATATGCAATTGCATTTCCACCATTAGCTACTATTTCATCTACTACCTGAATTGCTCGTTCCTTTGAGCCGTTATAGTTGACAACAACAGTTGCTCCCTCTTTTGCCAGTGCAAGCGAAATGCCCTTTCCTATGCCTCGGGAAGCTCCTGTTACCAGAGCTGTTTTTCCTGTTAACATCATTTTCTCCTATTTCTATTCTGCTAATTCGGCCAACTTTTCCAGATCTTCTACCTTTTCAATATTGATGACCTTAAGTTCCCTGTTAGTCTTCTTTACAAAGCCTGCAAGTGTCTTGCCAGGACCAATCTCTACAAATGTATCTACACCAAGTTCGACTAACTTAAGTATTGACTCCCTAAATCTTACCGGACTTGATACCTGCTTAGACAACAGTTCTTTTATATCTTTGCTGTCAGTCACAACATCCGCAGTAACATTGCTTATGTATGGCTTTGTTGGTGAACTAATCTCTATATCCTCAAGCACTGCTGCCAATTCATCTCCTGCGCCCTCCAACAGCTTTGAGTGGAATGGGCCACTGACATTAAGAGGAACACATCTTCTGGCTCCTGCTGCCTGCAGTGTTTCTCCTGCTGCCTTAACAGCCTTATCCTCACCCGTAATTACTATCTGTCCTGGGCAATTATCATTAGCTATCGATACAATTCCTTCTGTCTCATCACAGATTTTTGCAATTACTTCTGCATCGAGTCCCAGCACTGCCATCATCGCTCCTCCAACTGGATAAGCATTCTGCATATACAGGCCCCTCTGTCTAATCACCTTAAATAAATCTCCAAGACCCATAACTTCTGTCGCAGCAAGTGCTCCATATTCGCCCAGACTGAGGCCGGCACAATAATCGAAGCCTATACCCATCTGAGTAATTACCTTAAGTATGGCAACCTCAGTTGTCAGAAGTGCTGCCTGTGTGTACTCCGTTATATTAAGTCTCTCATCTTCTTCAAAACAAAGCTTGTCAACGTCAAGCCCTGTTGCTTCTTTCGAGATATCATATACTTCTCTTGCAACATCATATGTCTCATAGAAATCTTTTCCCATCCCGGTACACTGTGCACCCTGTCCAGGAAAAACAAACGCTATTTTACCCATTATTATCTGCCTCCTGAATTCAACAGCTTTGTAGCATCATTCATGATCTCTTCAATAATCTCCACGCATGACTCTTTCTTCTTAACAAGTCCTGCAATCTGGCCTGCCATAACTGTTCCATTCACAACATCGCCTTCTATTACAGCCATTCTAAGTGTTCCAAGAGTAAGCTTCTCAAGCTCCATAAAGTCAGCACCCGACTTTTCAAGCTTAAGATATTCCTTTGTCATCTTATTTCTCAGACATCTTACAGGATGTCCTGTTGACATACCTGTTACCGCTGAATCTATATCAGAAGCCTTAACCAGTCTGTCTTTGTAATTGTCATGAACTATCGATTCATCTGCTACAACAAAACGTGTTCCCATCTGAACTGCCGAAGCACCAAGCATTATTGCAGCTGCAAAACCACGTCCATCAGCAATACCTCCTGCACCAATTACAGGAATATCAACAGCATCCACAACCTGTGGCAGCAATGCCATTGTTGTTGTGGATCCTATATGACCACCACTTTCCATACCTTCTGCAACGACTGCATCCGCTCCAGCTCTTTCCATCATTTTGGCCATAGCAACAGAGGCAACAACCGGAATAACCTTAACATTCGCCTCTTTCCACATACTCATATATTTTGAAGGTGAGCCTGCACCTGTGGTAACAACCTTCACCCCTTCTTCCACTATTATTTTCGCTACATCATCCGCATTCGGATTAAGCAGCATTACATTTACTCCAAATGGCTTATCAGTAAGTTCCTTACACTTTCTGATCTCTTCTCTTACAACTTCTGCTGGCGCTGAAGCTGCACCTATTATTCCAAGACCTCCTGCATTTGATACTGCCGCTGCAAGATTGTGCTCCGCTACCCAGGCCATTCCACCCTGAATAATCGGATATTCTATTCCTAATAACTCTGTTATTCTTGTTTTCATCTCATCTACCTATAAAAACGATTAATCTGACAATCCGGATAAAATTAACTGCACACTGAAATAGCAGTGTGCAGTTATATCATCTCTTACTTGCTCTTAGCCTCAATATAGTCAATAACACTACCTACAGTCTTAAGGTTCTCAAGATCCTCTGATGGAATCTCTGTTCCGAACTCTTCCTCAAGAGCCATTACGAGCTCAAAAAGATCAAGTGAATCAACCTCAAGATCCTCCTTAAATGATGTAGCTGCTGTAATCTCAACTCCATCTAAACCAAGCTTCTCTTCGATAATTTCTTTGATTTTCTCTAACATGTTCTTTCTCCTTTTGTTTTGACTCTCAAATAGTTTGATATTCAAACTTTCTAAACAGATATTACATCGAATTAGTTTGAGTGTCAAGATATTTTTTTATTGCATTGATATAATATAGATGCAACACGCCCCCCGAGTTACAGCTATGATTAGCAGTCGTCAACTGCTTTTGGGCAAGCCCAAAGCATTTTCCTCGTTGCCAAAACAAAAAAGCCCAGCAGAATATCTCCAATGGCATTAAGTTAAGGAAATCTCACATCACACAAAAATGTGGTGTGGGATTTTTTTATGGAAAA